>JANNGD010000207.1:0-28916 GCA_031380515.1 Ferruginibacter sp.
ACTATGTGCGTTAAGGTATCTGTGCGGCGCAATACATAACGATAATTTTTTTATTTCACAATTCCTGTAGCCTAAGCAAGTGTTGTTGTTACGCATGGCTGCTTAAGCTTTGATGCATACCAACAACGGCGACGCTAAAATCGAGCAACCAATTACAACAGAGAATTTAATTATATTTGGAAGGCCAATAAGGGCTAAATTATGCAAGACAAAGTATATGTTTTTAATAACCCAAATAAGTCAAGATTTAGTGGAGGAGTGTTTTCAGATAAAATAATTGCCGAAAAGTGGATTAAGAAAAATCTTCTTACAGGTGTGTTAACTTTATATCCTTTAGATAAAGGAATATTTGAGTGGGCGATTGAGAATGATTTTTTTGTTATAAAGACAGAGCAGCATAGGTCTCCTGATTTTATTAGTGGATTTACTTCAGCTTTACAAGAACATTACCATTATGAAAATGGTGAATGCATAGATTAATAAAACTTATACTCTCATACTGGCGCAATTAAGTAAGCTACCAATTACTAGAAACCTAGCGAATATATGCATCCCAGCTAAATGCAGTAGGGTATCTCTGCGGTGCAATACATAACGATATTTTTTTTTATTTTACATTACCTGTAGCCTAAGCAAGTGTTGTTGGTACGCACAACTGCATAAGCTATGCTGCATACCAACAACGGCGACGCTACAATAGAGCAACCAATTACTGCAGAGAATTTAAGTATATTTGGAATGCCAACAAGGGCTAAATATTCCATAAAATGAAAAATTTGCTTTATATCCTACTTTTTATTTTTACATGTTGTCATTCAAATAAAACAAAAACGAATATTAATGGCTACCCAGCAGAAATATCTTACAATAAATTGGAAGCGCATTATAACAAAACTAAATGGCTGTTATATTGCTTAAGTTGTGATAAAAAATATGTTTTATCTGAGTTAGTGAAAATAAAGGATTCTTCATTTTATGGATTTACGAATTTGAAGTTTACGAATTTGGAATTTCACCATGATACAATAGAAATTAAAATGGATTACTATTACAACGATTCAATTAAATGTAATGTAAATACTGTTTTTAGGTGGACACCGGTTAAGACAAGCGCTTTTTATAAAGGAAGTGCTGATAGTTTAATTTATTTTAGAGATGATACTAATTTTATTTTATTTATAAATAAGGAACAAATTAATTCTAGAGAAATAAATCCTCTTCAACCAGAAGTTATTTCTTTTATAAGAAAAAATAAAGATAAATTAAATCCCTGGTTTAGAGAAGAAGCTAGAATAAGAAAAGTGATTGAGTAATATTTTTTGCCTCATACTGGCTCATACTAGCAGATATGCATCCCAACTAAGTGCGGCAGGGTATCTCTGCGGCTCAATACATAGCGATAATTTTTTTTATTTCACAATACCTGTAGCCTAAGCAAGTGTTGTTGGTACGCACTGCTGCATAAGCTATGCTGCATACCAACAACGGCGACGTTAAAATAGAGCAACCAATTACAACAGAAGATTTAAGTATATTTGGAATGCCAGCAGGGGCTAGTAACAAAATTGTATCAAACAAAAACCCCGACAATTTTGCCGGGGTTTTTATTTATAAGAAATGTGAATCCTAAAACTTATTCACTATCTGTGTTTTCATTTTTCCATCCAACATCAATTTCAATATATAACTACCATTCTGTAATTTGCTCATATCAAGTGAAATGTTTTGCAATCCTTTTGATAATGGTATTTCTTTCAGCAACATTTTTCTGCCAGCAATATCATATATTTCTACGGTAGTTTTTTCAGATGTTACCGACATCAAATTGATGTTCAAGATTCCATGTACTGGGTTTGGATAAATGGTATAATAGGATTCAGTTATGTTGCTCCTGTCCACAACTTTAATATCTGCAAATGCAATGCCTGTTTTGCTTTTTTGTAGCAAACGATAATAAGCAATGCCATTGTATGGTTGCATATCTTGTATACCATAGCTGTTAAAAATATCATTTGTCCCTTTACCATTTATTGTTCCCATGGTTGAATATGTTTTACCTCCGTCAATTGATTTCTCAATAATAAAAGTTTGATTCATGGCTTCGTTATCTGTAGTCCATTTTAGCATCACCCTATCTTTTTCATTTATGGCAAAGAAAGAAGTAAGCGCAGTAGCTTCCTTAGCAAACAATGCAGCATCATTTCTAGTATACCAAACAGGCGCTGTAATTATTCTCGAGCCATCTGTTTCTGTAATATCTAGATAATAATAGCGCTGCGATAAATTTGTAAGCGTGTTATCTGTAAAACTGAATGTGCCACTGGTGCTAGTGGTGAGCAAGGTAGCAGCAGTACGACTGCCTGGTACACCGTACATAATATTAACTGTGGATATGGGATTTGTAGTTATTGAGCCAACAGAAATAGTAGGTGCACCTGCTTTCGTTACGATGCTACCAATTGGATCTGTATTGATGGTATAATTAATTCTTGCTCCACAATCTTCCGATGCATAGAACCGCATTTTTCTCATGCCGTCCAATAAATTATTTTCACTCAATGATGAAGCTAATACAACCAATCTTGTTTTTGCTGTATGTCCAAAAGTGAAATTGTGGTTATCATGGTCTATGGTGGGACCTACATGGTAACCAGCTGCCAACATATTTCTGTAATAAGAAAGATAGGACATGGAAGTAGCAGGATCGGTATATGTTGTGTTTACAGAAAATGCTGGACCGCTTTCTACTGTAGTACCTACCACTGCATTATCAGCGGCTAGGTCATAAGCCCCATTTAGTAACCCATTGTAATCTGTAGTGTTAGGATGTGCTAAATAGGCAAGCGCATTGGATCCATGGCGGTTAATGATATCAAACAAACCACCGGTGCCTGTGTATAAACTTTTTGGAACAAATATTTGGTTATTCCCTGCATCCCAGCCTACAAGGGAATCCATACCATAAACGATTACATGCCCACCACCACTTATTACACCCCACTCCATTCCGTGCAACGCAACAAAATTGGAGGTTGTAGCAGCTGTAGCTTGTGCAATACCAGGAGCCCAATCTGCTAAGTGCATACCTGCAGCCACATGGTTATGTTCACTAATACCTAAAAAATCAAAACACAAGGCTGTTTTCGCATAGGCATAATCGTCTGCAGGTATTTTTGTAGTGTTATCTGCATTACCATCCGAATAACTGCTATGAGAATGCAAATTACCATAATAGAAATTGAGTGGGCCGTTTACAACCACATTTGAGTTGCCTGCTAGTTGTACTTTATTGTCTGTTAAACCTGTGCTGTTAAAATTGATCAACCCGCTATAATTGGTATTAGCTGTTGTAGGTGCAAATCTTACAAATACAGTTTGACCTGCTTGCGCTTCAGCTAAGCTGTATAGCGCTGAACTGGCAAATGATAGCGCATCTCTTGAAATTAGAAACCCTGTAGGTGCTGTTAAGGTTAAGCTTGAAGTGATACTGGTAGTTGTAAATGCAAAACTTTGGTTTGTTGAATTAGAACCAGAAGCAACAAAACCAAAACTCAACGAAGTTGGATTTACAGTAACAGTAGCCGAAGGTTGTGGTATGGTAGTGAAACTCCAAGTAGTAGCGCCAGCAATACCGGCAAAATTATTTCCTGCAATATCTTTAAAAGTAGCACTTGGTATTTCTACATAATAAGCAGTACTATATGTTAATCCCGTAAAAGGAATGGTAGCAGTAATACCACTTACAGTAACAGCAGCAACTGTTACTGCTGTATTATTTACGATGGTTCCATCACTTAATTTTTTTATTACAATATTCCCTGTAGCACCTTTTTGTATATTTTCAGAGAAACTGATTACTAAGTTTCCATTCAATGCAATGTTAGTTGAGCTATTACTGGGGTTTAAAGTAGATAGTGTTGGTGGCGTTACATCACCTCCTGCTAATTGTAATGAAAAATCATCAATAGATAATCCATCGTCGGCACCAGTGGCATCTGCATCTACCCATCTTAACCAAAAGCGGGCATTACTTGCTATGTTCAACCCAGTGATAGTTGTTGTTTTTAAGGATCTATTTGCGGTAGCATTACCGTCTTTTGCACCGGTAGTTGTAGTGCTAGTTGATAAAAAATCCAGCACATTTGCGTCTACCCAAGTACCTGTAGAAAGCGATGTGGCAGAAGTGCTGTATTGAAAATCCAATTTATCTGAACGACCAGCAGTACCGCATCTCCATTGCTCACCTGTATAGGAAATTGTAATGGATGTAATGGTTTGTGAAGTACTATTAAGAATTTGTACACCAATAATAGGACTAAGGGAGCCAGAAAGTAAAGTGCCAAAAGCCCTATCTGTGCTAGTGCCTGTTCCATAGCTGTAAGTGTTGCCAGTAGCTGTGCTACCTGCATCGCTTGCATAGCTGGTATTGGCGCTTGTACCAGTTTCTAATAATTTCCAACCCGCAGGAAGAGTGGAGGATGTACCAACGGTAGCTAAAATTGTATTAAAGTTTTGGGTGTAGGTCGTTGCAGTACTCGTTATGATAACTTGTGCTTTAGCCGCCAGTGCTATAAAGAAGAATGCCAATAAAAAAATCCTTTTACAAAAGTAGATGTCTCGTTTTTTCATATTTAATTGGTTATTTTCATGTAAGGAACAGTTTTTAATTTGCAATTGAATTTATCTTTACTAACAAGTGTGGAATAGTTTTGGCGAAATATTTTTCTTGTATAATTCCAATGACTTTTAACAAGTTGAGAATCATTTTTAATTTAAATGTATAAATAGCCATTAACCACTCGTCCGCTTATTCTCCCCGTTCAGCCTTTTATTTGTCATGGTTTTGTAAAATGCCAATATTTTTGTGCTCATAAAAATTAGAAAATGAAAAAAATATTGTTGTTAGTGGGGGTTTTATTGGTTGCATTTTTAGCAAATGCACAAAAAATTTCGGGGATTGTAAAAGATGAAGATGGCAAGTTGTTAAGTGCTGCCAACATTACATTAAATAGATTAAAAGATTCTGTAGCGGTAAAGTATGCAGTTACCAGCAAGGCCGGTATTTACACAATGGAAAACATTGCAGCGGGTAAATATTTTTTAACCGTTACACATGTTGGAAATGCTACCAAGAGAACCAGCGAATTGAATGTAGCAGGAACAGATATCGCCGTTACTGAAATTATATTGGCAAAAACCAGTGCTGATTTGGCCGCCGTGAGTGTTACTTCAAAAAGACCCATTGTAGAAGTAAGGGCAGATAAAACAATTTTGAATGTAGAAGGTACCATCAATGCGGCTGGTAATGATGCATTGGAATTATTAAGAAAGGCACCAGGTGTTATTGTAGACAAAGATGATAATTTGAGTTTGGCAGGCAAGAATGGTGTGCAAGTTTATATAGATGGAAAGCCTAGTCCATTGAGTGGAGCAGATTTGGCTAGCTACTTAAAATCTATACAGGCTACACAAATAGAATCCATTGAGCTCATTACAAACCCATCTGCAAAATATGAAGCTGCTGGTAATGCTGGTATCATCAATATTAAATTTAAGAAAAACAAGAACCTAGGTACAAATGGGAGTGTAAATGCAGGGTATGCAGTAGGTGTTTATGGAAAATACAATGGAGGCCTTTCATTAAACAATAGAAATGCAAAAACAAATGTATTTGGTACCTATAATTACAACAGAGGATTAAACCTAAATACTTTTGTATTAGAAAGAAATCAGGCAGATACTTTCTTTAGCCAAAAAAATGAAATGAAAAACTACAATAATGGTAGCCATAATTTTAAAACAGGGTTAGATTATTTCATTGACAAAAAAAGTACCATTGGAGTAATGATAAACGGAAATGTTTCCGATGTGGTTATGAAAACTGCAGGGCCAATGAATATAATTTATTCGCCTACAAACAAGCTTAGCAAAATATTATATGCTACCAACGAAAATATTAATGATAGAAAGAATGTAAACTTTAACCTCAATTATAGATATGCATTGCCTACAGGAAAGGAATTAAATTTGGATGCAGATTATGGATTTTTTAAAATAAGAAGCAATCAATTTCAACCAAACAATTATTTTGACGTAATTACAAATACGCCGCTTTATAGTAATGTATATAGAATGATATCTCCTTCGGATATTGATATCTTTTCTTTTAAAGTAGATTATGAGCAGAATTTGAAGAAAGGGAAATTGGGTATTGGTGGAAAGATTGGATACGTAGGTACCAACAATGATTTTAAAAGATATGATGTTTTAGGTGCTACAGATGTATTTGATAAAGATAGAAGCAATACTTTTTCGTACAAGGAAAACATCAATGCAGTGTATGCAAACTACAATAGAAGCTTTAAGGGCTTCGTATTGCAGGTGGGTGTGCGAGGAGAAAATACGGTGTCTAAAGGAAGATCTACCGGATTGAAGTATAATACCGTTACTTCTACATACGATGCGTATGATTCATCTGTAAATAGAAATTATTTCGATCTTTTTCCGAGTGCGGCTATAACATTTAACAAAAACCCAAAGAGCCAAATAGGCTTGTCGTATAGCAGAAGAATAGATAGGCCTGCTTACCAGGATTTAAATCCATTCGAATTTAAAATAAACGATTACACTTTTAGGAAGGGTAATACCCAACTTAGGCCACAGTACACCAATAGTGTTGGGCTAACCCACACATATAAATACAAATTGACAACACAATTAAACTACAGTCACGTAAAAGATATATTCACACAATTGCCAGATACTACAGAAAAATCAAAATCATTTTTGAGTCCTAAAAATTTGGCTACGCAAGATATTGTTAACTTAAATGTAAGTTATCCGTTTTCTAAAAAGTGGTATAGTTTGTTTACCAATGTAAATTCATATTATTCTAAATACCAAGCAAATTTTGGTGGAGGCAATCGCAATATTAGTTTGGATGTTGTAACGGTATCGATATTTGTACAAAATTCTTTTAAACTTGGAAAAGGATACACAGCGGAGCTTTCGGGGTTTTATAATTCACCTACCATATGGCAGGGTGTTTTTAAATCTATTGCCATGTATAGCGTAGATGCGGGATTGCAAAAAACATTGTTTAAAGGAAAAGGAAATTTAAAAACTTCGTTGAGTGATATTTTTCGATTAATGAAGTGGAGTGGTACTTCAGAATTTAGTGGACAAACGAATACAGCCTCTGGAAGATGGGAGAGTCGTCAGTTAAAATTAAATTTCTCTTACCGTTTTGGGAACAACCAAGTGAAAGCAGCTAGACAGCGTAAAGATGGAGCAGAGGAAGAGCGCAAGCGTACACAAGCAGCTGGTGGAATGGGAGGAAGTTAATAAGAATTGTAAACAAAAAAAAGGGAGCTAACTTTTACATGTTGGCTCCCTTTTTTTGTAATATAAATTTATGGTATCAAAGCATATTTAAATTCTGGCTTGCCTCTTGTACCGCCGTCTGCACCTACACCCATGGCAAGGCATTTTAATTTGTAATAGTTGCCACTTGGATCCTTCAATAAATAAAATCTGTCTTGCCTAGCGCCTATGGCAGGTTGTGTACTTCTCCAATTACTGGCTATCGTCCAACGACCAACTAATGTAGGGTTTGTTGCAACACTGTCTTTATTGAAATTATTGAAAGCATTGGTAGCGGTTGTTGCATCAAGGTATTTCTTTTCTAAAACCTGTACACCTGCCAAATAATTTACCGAAATCATATCCGAAAAATTATAAGGAACAAGCCCAGCACCAAAATTAGCTTGGTACATAGAATAAGACCACATAATATCCCACGCAAGTTTTTCTGGTTCTACAGAAACGATCCCGTTATCGAACGATATAAATTGGAAATTATAAGCATCGTTTTTTGTTACATTAATTGTTTTGTAGGTGGTTTCTTGTATGCCAGCATATTGAACGGAGTAACCATTTGTCGTTCTTTGTATACGCATCTTTACCCAAGCACGTGGTGCAATATTTCCACCCGTTCCTCTGTTTACTATTATTACTGGGTTCAAGCTAGGCGTTGCAGATATTGCAGGAATAACTGTTTTGGTCAAATCTCCATTTACATTGTCAAAATAAGAAAGATCAATTGGCAATGGATTAAATTGACTGGTGGTAAGCGAAAGCCCAACAGTATCGGCGGCACCTACCAAATTTAAATCAAACTTGTTTGTAACTTTTGCACCAGCTACTGCAGTTATATTTAAAATGGCCCTAAAATCTGCGCCATTATATAAACCTATATCCCAACTAGTCCTTAGTACAGGGGTAGTTTTTTCTGTACTAAAATCTAAGTAAACGGCTTTAGACGGAGCAGCATTTGGAAGCTCATTCTCTGCCAATCCATTTAATTGTATTTTTTCGCTACCCGTAGATATAGTAAGGATTGGGTCTGTATCTTTTTTGCAAGAAATTACAGAAAGGATCACAGTAGTTATTAATAATATCTTATTGATTAATTGCATATTTTTTATTTTTTGTTTAATTGAAATGTTAGACCTAGAAAATAAGAACGACCATAATTTACTAACAATGCATTGGAGTTGTTGTGCGATAAATTGGATGAAATTACTGTATTGCTATTTACAGTTGTTACATCAAATAAATTTTTAACTCCTGCATTTACTGTAATATTTTTATGTGCGTTTGTGGTAATGGTAAAATCTGCTAAGTTATATGAACTTGTTCTTGTAGAGAAAAGACCAGGCTCTCTGCCAGTAGGGTCGTTGCTTAAGTTTGGCTCTACACCTACAAATTTGTAAAATAATCCAAGTGATGTTTTTAGTTTTTGTATTTTATAAGTTATATTGGAGTTAACTTCTGGTGTCCAGAAGAAATCAGATGTAATAGTCTTGGTATCTGTGCTGTTAAATTCTCTTTGATTTGCATAATAAAGTAAGCCAACGCTTAGCTCTAAGTTTTTTATATTTACCTTATTGTCCAACGATATTCCTTTTGATTTTGTTTTGCTGATGTTGAAATAGCTGTATTGAATAGGGGTTACACCCGCACTTTGTATAAGCTCAATTTGATTGTTAAATGCATTGTAAAAACCATTCAATGTAGAAGTGAAATTTATCGCTTTTAGGTTGGGTGCTGTCCAAGATAAAGATCCGTTAAAGCTGTTGGAAGTTTCTGCTTTCAAATTTGGGTTACCCACTATATTGTGATTTACATCTACAAATTCGAAAAACAATTCCCTCAACACAGGTGCTCTAAATCCTAGGCCATAGGAAAGTCTTAAGTCGATGTCTTTTGTAATTACAAATTTTGTGTTTATAGATGGTAAAATTGGTGGAGCATCAAATTGGGTGTTTTTTATAATACGAAAACCTGGTCGGATATTTATTTTACTCGTTGGTTTATATTCTGCCGACACAAAAAATGCATAGTCACTTATTGTTGGTGAACCTAAAACCCTGTCGCCGCTCATACCTTCATGATTGATATCTATACCAGGTTGTAAAGATAACTTTGGTGAAACAGTATATTGCAAGCTGTTTTTAAATGAAATACTGTTTAGCTTAGATACATCTTGTTGCGCATTTCCCGTTCCTATGCTGTCAGTGTTTTTCACAAAATCATGGTAAGATGTTTGGGTGCTTCTTTTAAGATTTGTGTAAGCTATAAATGAACTAAGGGAAAATTTATCATCGAATTTGTAATTGCTTTGAACTTGCTGTAAGATGCGGTCCGTTATAAATTTTTGATCTAGTGCCTTAGCAGTACCATAATTTATTCCATTCCTGTCTATAATCTTTTCATTCATTCCATCAATACGATAATAGATGTCTAATTTATTATTTTTATAACCAATTTTGGCGTTGCCCAATATTTGTTCTTTTGGCAACCAAACTTTATCCCTTCCAAATGCATCGCCACCAAAACCATTGAAGTCGTTGCGGGTTCCCCCTGCTGACAAATACCAATTATTTTTTTTAGTAGAAATAAGTATATTTTGTAAGTGATTGCCTTTGTAGTTAAAGGCGTTGTACTCTTTGCCAGCGGTTTCTTCTTGCACCCTAGCCGTTATTGAAAAAGTGTTTTGAGACATTTTTTTTGTAATGATGTTTATCACACCGCCCATAGCATCTGTGCCAAAAGAAACTGACATAGGGCCATCTACAATTTCTATTCGTTCAACGGTATTTATGTCTATCTGGCTCAAACTTACTCTTTCATCAAATCTATCTAGCAGCGGTACGCCATCCAATAATATTTTTACGTTTCTTCCGCTTACCCCATTCAGTTTTACATCTGTACCGGTTATGTTATCGCTAGAAAAGCGTAAACCAAGTTGGTTGTTTAGTACTTGTTGTACATTGGTAGCACCACTTAGTTTTATTCTTTCTGCATTCACCACCTTTAGTTGGTATACAGAACTTTTAAGCGATTGAGGTTTGTATTGACCAGTTACTACCACCTCATTTAATAATTTTGTAGTAGTAGTATCTTGTGCAGAGCTGGTGTTTGAAAAAAAGAGGAAAGTGAAAATGGTAAAGTAAAGTGAAACTTTTTGCATATCTTAATTTTAAGAGCACAAAGGTCTATCTATGCTAATTTAGTTTTGTCATTTGAATGTAAAAAGGGTGCTTTTTGAGTATTTTTACAATTATCTGACAAGTCATATTTTAGAAATGTAAATAATAAGCCTCTAGTAGTTTTATAAATTCATTGCTGTATGAGCCATCGTTATTTTTGATTGATAGTTCGTTTTCTTTTACTGGCTTCTCATTAGCAGAAATAATTATCATACTTCTAAAAAGCGGATGTGTTGGAGCATGCTTTACATTTAATCTTTGTTCGATAAAAAAAGGAATAGAGCCTATTTTTTTTTCGAAGAAAGTTATTTTATCATAAGGTAGAAGCAGTGCCGCAGTTCCATTCTCTGCCAAATTATTTTTAATCGCTTTTAAAAGGGCTTCAAATGAAAGGGTTGTTGCGTGCATGGCAGCGTTTCTATTTTCATTATCCGTTTTTAATTGATTCTCAAAAAAAGGGGGGTTACAAATAATAAAGTCGTATTTTTCTTTTGCCTTAAAGCATGTAATGTCTTCATTAAAAAACTTTACTTTTTTGCTCCAAGGAGATTGCTCCATATTTTCTTTTGCTTGTTCAAAAGCATCTTTGTTTAATTCTACCGCATCTATGGCACAATCGGATTTTTGCGCAAGCATTAAACTTAGTAATCCTGTACCAGTACCAATATCTAATATTTTTGTTGGATTGATTTCTTTTTTCTCTATTTTTTCGGCAACCCATGCACCAAATAAACAGGCATCTGTACACACTTTCATGGCACATTTTTCCTGATGAATGGTGAATTGTTTAAATTGGAAAAAAGTATTCATATATTTTTACAAATCTCAAGAATGCGTTGCGGTTTTCTGAGTTAGTTGACTAAAGTATAGGTAGGAAAATTCTACAAATCATATATTCAATTTATTAAGAGGATTGGTTTTTAAAAGAAAATTCGATTTAAAAATATCTTAAATCTTAAATCTCAAATCTTCCATACCTAAAATGCACTACTAGCGGTAGGTGCCACTTCCATTCCTACAAATTCATTCGCCAAATATTTATAATGCCCCGTAATGGCAATCATGGCAGCATTGTCTGTACAGTATTCAAAAGCAGGAATAAAAGTTTGCCAACCGAGTTTTTCGCCCGTTTCTTTTAATCCTTGTCGCAAACTGCTATTGGCACTTACTCCTCCGGCAATGCAAACCCTCGTAATACCAGTTTGTTCTACGGCTTTTATTAATTTATTCAATAATATGCTTATGATTCTTTCTTGTACAGATGCGCATATATCTACAAGGTTTTCATCGATAAATCTTTTTCTGTCTTCTAGTGTTGCAGTAAGTTCTACTTTATAAACATTGGCAGTGCCAGCATTGTTTAAAAAATAAAGTATAGATGTTTTTAAACCAGAAAAACTAAAATTCAATCCTTCAATTCTTGGTTCTGGGAATTTATAAATGGCTTTTCCTTCTTTGGCGTATTTGTCTATTAATGGTCCACCGGGGTAAGGAAGTCCCAATAATTTTGCAGTCTTGTCAAATGCTTCTCCTGCTGCATCATCAATGGTTTGGCCTATTACTTTCATATCTATAGGCGAGGAGCATAAAACAATTTGTGTATGACCGCCACTAACTGTTAAACATAAAAAAGGAAAAGTTGGAGCAGGGTGTTGCAACAAATTTGCCAACACATGCGCTTGCATATGATGTACTGCTATCAACGGTTTGTCTAATGCCAACGAAAGCGATTTTGCAAATTGTGAGCCAACCAACAATGCGCCAATAAGACCGGGTGCTTGTGTAAATGCAATGGCATCTATTTCGGGTAAAGTACATGCTGCTTTTTTGAGTGCAGCGTCTACAACTGGTACAATATTTTCCAAATGAGCCCTGCTAGCTAGCTCAGGAACTACGCCTCCATATTGCTCATGTATTTTTTGTGTGGCTATTATATTGCTCAATATTTTTCCACCTCGGCATACCGCAGCGGCTGTTTCATCGCAAGAAGATTCTATGGCTAGTATGGTTAGGGGAGGTTGTATGTTAGTTGTTTGTTGTTAGTTGTTTGTTGTTTGTTGTTTGTTGTTTGTTGTTTGTTGTTTAGGCTTTGCAATTTAAAGCTATGTATCGAGTTTAATAAATTTGCACATTTGCACATTTTCCCATTTGCTTATTTGCACATTTGCACACTATCCCATTTGCATATTTGCACATTTTCTCATTAACTTCTAATTGCCACAACAGGATCCATTTTAGATGCTTGCCTAGCAGGGATAATACCAGCCAAGATGCCCACTAAAATACAAATGATAACCGTTGCAAACATTAATGGGAGCGACACAAATACAGGAAAATTTAATGGGCCTGACAAAACCAAGGTGAGTATCCACACAAAAAATAATCCGATAGCACCTCCAAAAATACACATCAATGCTGCCTCCATTAAAAACTCTAACAATATGGATGAACTTTTTGCACCTATTGCTTTTTTTAATCCAATGATGGATGTTCTCTCTTTTACAGTTACAAACATAATATTTGCTATTCCAAATAAACCTACAATAAGACTTATTCCTCCAATAAATCCGCCTACAACATTGAGTGTACCAAAGAAACCAGATATGGCTTTGCTAAATGCTTCTACACTATTCAACGAAAAATTATCTTCTTCTCTAGGGCTTAATCTTCTTATCTGCCTCATAATACCACGTAGTTCCTGGTACAAAGCATCTGTAGATACGCCCGCTTTACCATTGGCAATTAATATAGGATTCGAAAGTTTTTCATCAAAGATTCGTTTACAAAATTGGTAGGGCATCATTATACAATTATCATAATCCCATCCTATAAAATTTTTCCCCTCTTTTTTCATAACCCCCACAATGGTTAATATTTTTCCTTTTATTTCTACTTGCTTTCCTTCGGCTCGTTCTGCAGAACCAAATAATTTTTCTGCATTCTCAAATCCAATTAAACAAACATTGCTGGCATTAGAAAATTCCGAATTAGAAAAGTACCTACCACTTAAGAATTCCAATGGCTGTATTGATATCTGCGCTTCGTTGATGCCATACACCGAAATGCTTTGCAACACATCATTTTTATAAGACAAACTACCACCCGTTTGCATCAAGAAAGTAATATCCTTGGTAAGTTCAGATCTTTCTTTTATCATATCCTGTTCTTGATATTTCATAACAGGTCTAGCCCTCATTTTCCACCATGGTTTATTTGGGCCACCGCTATAGTCCCATTTGTCTATATATATGGTATTGCTACCTAGGCTATTCACTTCATCTTGAATGTTTCGCTCCAAACTATTTACAGTAGC
The DNA here is from genome assembly GCA_031380515.1 of Ferruginibacter sp. Classification (GTDB taxonomy): domain Bacteria; phylum Bacteroidota; class Bacteroidia; order Chitinophagales; family Chitinophagaceae; genus Ferruginibacter. Next base: position 13,867 of record JANNGD010000207.1, read on the forward strand.
CAACACACCAATAATACAAAATATACCAAAAGCCACACCAGTAAGACTTAGTGCGGTCCTTGTTTTGTTTACTTTTAGCTCTTGCAGTGTAAGCTTTAATGAATTTGATAATATGCTAAGCATTTTTGCCATGGTACAAAGTTAACTATAAAATGAAAAGTTCATTAGCCAGAGGAGGGCTTTAAATGCCGTTCATACTATTTTGAGGCTAAAACATCTATATTTTTGCTAAAATCAAGAAGGAGTGTAACAAAGCTTTAGAAATTATACACTGTAATATGACTTTATGTGGCATAATAACTTTTTGCATTTTTAAATTATGCAATAGATATTTACTAGTTTTTTTACAGGTCCTTCATTCTTACATCTTAGTATGCTTGTGTTTTTGTGGTTTTATTATTCTTTGCCCTTCAAATCTTACCTTTGCCCACGCAAAAACATGCCATGAAGTATATTTCGGAAATAAATAGAAGAAAAACATTTGCCATCATATCTCACCCCGATGCTGGTAAAACGACCCTTACAGAGAAATTTCTCTTATTTGGAGGAGCCATACAAACAGCTGGAGCCGTAAAGAGCAATAAAATAAAAAAACATGCTACATCCGATTTTATGGAGATAGAGCGCCAGCGTGGTATTTCTGTAGCTACTTCTGTTATGACGTTTGAATATGATGGTCACCTCATAAATTTATTGGATACCCCGGGGCACAAGGATTTTGCGGAAGATACTTTTCGTACACTTACTGCTGTAGATAGTGTTGTACTGGTTATAGATTCTGTAAATGGTGTAGAGCCACAAACAAGAAGGCTCATGGAGGTAATAGCCATGCGCAAAACACCGGTAATTGTTTTTATAAATAAAATGGATAGAGATGGTAAAAACCGTTTCGATTTATTGGAAGAAATAGAAAATGAATTAAAAATTCAATTGCATCCTATGACTGTGCCCATAAACAGCGGCAAAGATTTTAAAGGTGTGTACGATTTACATAAAAAAAGTTTGGTTTTGTTTACCGCAGGTACCAAGGCCAATGACGAAGCAGTTGTAGAAATAAAAGATATTAACGATAAAATCTTAGATGCAAAAATAGGAGAGAAGGATGCCAAAATTCTTAGAGAAGATGTGGAGCTGATAGATGGTGTGTATGGCGAATTGAGCAACGAAGATTACTTAAGTGGAAATGTAGCACCCGTATTTTTTGGTAGTGCGGTAAATAATTTTGGTGTAAAAGAAATGCTAGATACCTTCGTACGTATAGCACCCACCCCACGTGCACGCCACACTACAACAAGGGATATTTTACCAGAAGAAGAAAAGTTTAGTGGGTTTATTTTTAAGATTCATGCAAACCTCGATCCCAAGCATAGAGATAGAATTGCTTTCTTGCGTGTGTGCAGTGGCAGGTTTGCAAGGCATACATATTACAACCACGTACGACTAGAAAAAGACATGCGTTTTACCAATCCATATAGTTTCTTAGCTCGCCAAAAAGATGTGATAGAGGAAGCATACCCTGGCGATGTTGTTGGATTATTTGATACGGGAAATTTTAAAATTGGAGATACCCTTACAGAGGGAGAAAATTTTTATTTTACCGGTATTCCAAGTTTTTCGCCAGAGATATTTAAAGAAGTGGTAAACAAAGATCCGATGAAAACAAAGCAATTGGAAAAAGGCTTAAACCAGCTTACAGATGAAGGAGTGGCACAATTGTTTACCCAGTTTGGTGGGAATAAAAAAATTATTGGCTGTGTAGGTGAATTGCAATTTGAGGTAATTCAATATCGTTTGTTGCAAGAGTACGGTGCATCTGTTCAAATGAACTCTTTACCATTTTATAAGGCTTGTTGGCTTACAGCAAAAGACCCAAAAAAGTTAGAAGATTTTACAAAATACAAGCAAGCCAATATTGCCGAAGATAAAGACGGTAATGTGGTTTACCTTGCCCAAAGCGAATGGTTTTTAAATACAGAGATTACCAATAATCCCGATATTACTTTTCATTTTACGAGTGAGATAAATAAGGTGTAATTTAATAACTAGAAGATATTTTTGGTAACCATTGTTTGTTATTTAATACATTAAATACCTGTATAATTATGTGGGCTAATGGCTTTCAATTCTTTCTTTAAACCAGCAGAAATTTTTAAGCCATTTATAAAATTATGAACTGATACCTTGTTTATCTCCTTACCCCTAGTCAATTCTTTTAATGCCTCATATGGAGCCGGATAATTTTCTCTTCGTAAAATGGTTTGTATGGCTTCGGCCACTACCGCCCAATTATTATCCAAATCTGATTTTAATTTTGGTTCATTTAAAATCAATTTGCCCAACCCTTTTTCTAAAGATTTTAGGGAGATAATTGTATGGGCAATAGGTACACCAATATTTCTAAGCACCGTGCTATCCGTTAAATCTCTTTGCAAACGACTAATGGGCAACTTGGCCGAAAGGTGCTCCAATAGGGCATTGGCGAAGCCAAAATTGCCTTCTGCATTTTCAAAGTCTATGGGATTTACTTTATGTGGCATAGCGCTGCTACCTATTTCGCCTTTTTTAGTTTGTTGTTTAAAATAATCTGCACTTATATAACTCCACATATCCCTGCACAAGTCTATTAAAATATTGTTGATGCGTTTAATAGCATCAAAATGTGCAGCTAGTGTATCGTAATGTTCTATTTGTGTTGTGTATTGCTGGCGTTGCAACGCAAGTTTATTTTCTAAAAACGCATTGGCAAATTTTACCCAATTGTATTTTGGATATGCAATGGCATGTGCATTGAAATTACCCGTAGCCCCACCAAATTTTCCAGAAAAAGGAATATGGCTGAATAATTGTATTTGATTTTCCAACCGCTCTACAAAAACCATTATTTCTTTGCCAAGTATAGTTGGGCTTGCAGCTTGTCCATGTGTACGTGCGAGCATGGGTATGGCTTTCCAGTCATTGGCCAGTTTTTTTAAATGCTGTTGCAGGTTTATTACAGCTGGTAAATATTCTTGTTCTACTGCGTCTTTCCAAAGCATGGGAACAGCGGTATTATTTATGTCTTGCGATGTGAGCCCAAAATGTATCCATTCTTTCAATTCACTTATACCAAGTACATCAAGCTTTTCTTTTAAAAAATATTCTACTGCTTTTACATCGTGGTTGGTAATGTTTTCGGTTTTCTTTATTACCATTGCGTCTTCTTCTGTAAAATTTTCAACAATTGCCCTAAGCGCATTTTTTTGCTTGGCATCTAGCTTAAAAAACTTTTTTTCGCCCAATGCTATAAAATATTCCACTTCCACTTTTACACGGTATTTTATTAAAGCATATTCAGAAAAATACCCAGCAAGTTGTTGGGTGGCTTTATTATAGCGTCCATCGATAGGTGAAATAGCTGTAAGTGGAGAAAGTTGCATATTTGAAAATTGTTTGAAGTAATTTTGCACGAAATTAACCGAAACAAGTTGGAAAGAAAAATAAGGGTTGCCGCAGTAAGTTATCTCAATACAAAACCGCTCATTTATGGGTTCGAACATGGGATGATGAAGGATGAAATTGAGTTAATAACAGATTTTCCTGCAAATATTGCCAATATGCTCATAAACGATGAAGTAGATATTGCGCTTGTGCCTGTGGCGACTATCCCATTGTTACAGACGCCACATATTATTACCGATTATTGTATAGGAACAGAAGGCGAAGTAGCCAGCGTTTGTTTATTTAGCGATGTACCCTTGAAAGATATCAAAACAATTTTGTTGGATTATCAAAGTAGAAGTTCTGTTGGTTTAATCAAAATTTTATTGAAAGATCATTGGAAAATAGCGCCAGAACTTACATTCGCATCTGAGGGATATGAGCACAATATTATAGGTACAACTGCAGGGTTGGTCATTGGTGACAGGGCTTTTTTGCAAAGGAAAAAAAATAGGTATATCTATGACCTTGGGGCAGCGTGGACAGCAATGACGGACTTACCATTTGTATTTGCAGCTTGGGTAGCCAATAAAAAATTGGAAGCGGAATTCATTGAAAATTTCAATAAAGCTACAGGTTTTGGTTTACAATATTTGCAAGAGATAATTGCCGCTAACCCTTGTGAAGCGTACGATCTTGAAAGGTATTATACGGAGAACATTGGTTTTACTTTGGATGATAAAAAAAGAAAAGGATTGTCTTTGTACTTGAATAAACTTACTTAAAACCTATTTTTTCAATAGCCTATTGAACCTAGCCTTCACAGAATACAATATAGGTTTTACATCGGGAGATATATTTCTTTTGTAAACTAATCCAATAAAAATAATACAATAAAGTATAGACCTTGTAAACATAAAAAGAAGTCCTTCTTTCTCGTCAAATAAAAAATATAAACTACCAAATGCCGTTACAGCTATTATTAGCACTTCCAATGTTTTTTGAGAAAAGGGTTGCATATTAAACTTTTTCAACAAAAATAAATACCTAACAGCATTATAAATAGAAAATGAAATCAAATTTGCAATAGCGGGGCCAATTAGACCATATTTTACAGTAAGAAAATAACTCAGCGGAATAATTAGAACGGTCAACAAGATACTTGTCCATAATTCAAACCTAAAAAAGCTAGATGTACCTATTATTTGACCATTTACGCCAGTACCAAGCTCAATAATTGTAACAATGCCCAGTAAGATAAAAACATATTTACCTTCTAAATAACTTCCGTTGAGGTTAAAATATTGTATGGCTGGAGTAAAATTTAATAGAATGAGGAAAAATATGAAAAGAGAAAAGCTAAGTAAGTTTATAGAGGTTCTTTTATAAATGCGCTCTATTTCTTTAAGGTTTTTTTCTTTCCATAATCTAGATAATATTGGAATTGTAATGGCAATTAAACTCCTACTTGGTGCACCCATTGTCATTACCAGATAATTGGCAAATCCAAAAATGGCAACTTTCTCCAAATTTTGCCTTGCAGCCAATACGATGACTTCAATACTTGTGCGAAGAACAGCTACAATGACTGTAAGAAAAGTGAGAGCGAGAATACTTATTATTTTCTTTCTATATTTTTTAGTTACCGTACTTGTTTTAAAATTGAGCCAAAGTTTATTTTCTCTTTTTAAAATAACAACAAGAATAATGGCAATAACAGCATATTGAAGGGAAAAAATATAAATAAATGTCTTAAAATTGATAAATCCCAATATTTTCAATAGCGTAACTAGAAGCGTAAATAATTTCAGGACGGTTTCTTTCAAAAAAATGGTTGTACTAGCTTTCGAAAAACCATATGCATAAGATTCTAAAATGGTATACAATAAAAGGAAAAAACCGATGGGAATTACCATATAAAAGTACTCAACCAATAGTCCAGAATTGGTACTAAATTTTTTAACAATTATTGGCTTTAAAAAAAATAAAGCAGTAACAGTAATAGCAAAACCAATAAGGGAGATTTTTAATGCTAGGCCTAGTAAGTCGTTGTCTTTTTTTTCTAAATTGTCTTCATAATATGGGAAAAATTTGTACAAATAAAAAGTGGTGCCTATTGTAGAAAAAGCATATACCAAAATACCAATATCCAGCAATGTCCTTGTGAGTCCATATTGCTCTGGTGTAAACCATTGCTTGTATGTAAAAAAATAAGTAGTAATAGCACCTAAGAAAAAGCCAACATATACCCAAATCGTTCCTTTTATGCCTTGTCTTCTTATATCTGCCATGCTTTAAATGAAAATTACTGGGTTTGTCTAAATGATGGTACGAAAATATACTTTTTGAGCAATAAAATCTTGTATAATTCAAATTGCAAGCATTCATTACTTATTGTATTAAGATAAGCTATGATAAAATATCAATTTGTATCCTTATTTTTGCAAAATTTACCAGTAACATAATAATTAATGGCAGAAACACTCGGTATGCTTTGCGATAAATTGACAATTGTAAAGTTAAAGCAATATCATACAGAAGATAAATCAAAGCTGAAGAGTCTTTCTATTCAATCTATACAGCTACAGCAGGAGATTGATCAGTATGTGGTAGATGCCATTGCTGGAAATATTTTACCTGAAAAATTGACTTTTGCGTCTAATAAGGTTTTTAAAAAAGAAGGAAATGCCGTTGCAGAAGTAAAGGGCCATATTGGCGAAGTGTTTTATCAACTTGCCGACGTAAATTGCAAATTGTGGCATGAGCAAGAAAAAGTGTATGAATTTGAAAAGGTAAAACCAGAGGAGAAAGATATTGTTGTGAAACAACTGGCTTTGCTTAATTTGGAAAGAAATAACTGTATAGATGCTATAAATGAGCGGTTTATAGATATTTTGAAACAAAATAAATAACAATAAACACTTTTGTACGTCATCTGAATTTCTGATGCCTACGTAAAAAAAATCACTATGCATATTCGTAAAAGAAACACCTGTCGTGTTTGCGGCTCCCCTTCTTTAAAAAAAGTTATTGACCTTGGTCCACAATACTTACAAGGTAGTTTTATAAAGCCAGGAAAAGAAATGCCTAGCCTTCGTAAGATTGATTGTACACTAGTACGATGCAACCCCGAAGAAGATGAAAATGCTTGTGGATTATTGCAAATGGAACATTCCGTGCCGCCAGAAATATTGTACGCAGCGTATTGGTATAGAAGTGGAACAAACGATACCATGCGCAATCATTTAAAAGATATTGTAGAAAGTGTAGTAAGTACGGTAGGCGATACAAAATTCCCCAATGTGTTGGATATTGGTTGTAACGATGGTACTTTATTGGGCTATTATCCATCAAATTTTATTAAATATGGTTGCGACCCAAGCGATGTAGCGCAAGAAGTAAAAGATGCAACCGTTGTGCAAGATATTTTTCCATCAGAAGAATTGTTTAAAGTTTTGGAAGGTAAAAAATTGGATGTCATTACTTCCATTGCTATGTTTTATGATTTGGAGAATCCCGTAGAATTCGTAAAAGGGATTAAACGTTTTTTATCGTCTACAGGTGTATGGGTTTTTGAAATGAGTTACATGCCTCGCATGCTCGAGCTAGATAGTTATGATACCATTTGCCATGAGCATCTGGAATTTTACAGCCTGGCAGTGCTGGAAAAAATACTTTCATTTGGTGGAATGAAGATTTTTAAAATTTCTTTTAATGAAATAAATGGTGGTAGTATTAGGTGTTATGCAACCCACAAAGAAAATAGTAAACATGATAGTTTAGAAAATTACACCCTAATAAATGAAACAAGGCACAAAGAATTCGATTTAGAATTGGATACTGATAAGCCGTATGTAGCATTCCAGAATAGAATAGAAGTGTTGAAACATGAGTTATACGACTTACTTGTAAAGCTAAAAGCCGAAGGTAAAAAAGTGCATATATATGGAGCATCTACAAAAGGAAATACCATTTTACAATGGTGTAATATAGACCATACCTTGGTAGAATATGCAGCCGAGCGTAACGAAGATAAGTACGGCGCCTTTACATTGGGTACAAATATTCCTATCGTTAGCGAAGCAGAAAGCCGTGCCATGAACCCCGATTATTATTTGGTGTTGCCATGGCATTTTAAAGATGAATTTGTAGTGAGGGAAAAAGAGGCGTTGGATAAGGGAACAAGGTTTATTTTTCCGGTACCGAAAATTGAGATATTAACGAAATAACAAATTCAATGGGCAAAATAAAAAAGCTATCTCAATTTATAAAAGTGATGTCTTTTATTGGGAAATCTAAAAATTATAAAGAGTATTTAAGCTTCGCACAAGCTGGCGAGGATAGGGTTTTGAAATTTCTTTTTAGGTCAATGGGAATAGATAGAATTACTTATCTTGAAATTGGTACCAATAACCCAATTGATATTAACAATACCTATTATTTTTATGTAGAAGGAAGCAGAGGTGTTTGCGTAGAACCTAATCCATCATTGATTGCCAAAATAAAAAAGCATAGGCCTAAAGATGTTTGCCTTAACATTGGAATATCTCCAGATGGTGAAGAAGGGGAACTTGATTTTTACATTTTTGATGAGTCAGATTCTGAAAAGGGGTTGAGTACTTTTTCAAAGTCTGAAGCTGAGCATGTTCAAAATACTACTCATATTAAAATCGGAGAAATAAAAAAAATACCAGTAACATCAATTAATAAAGTTCTTTCTCAATATTTTCCTACAAAGGCTCCAGATTTAATTTCTATTGACGTAGAAGGCCTAGATTTAGAAATATTAAAGACAATTGATTTTACTATTTATCGCCCAATTGCAATTTGTGTAGAAACTGTAAACTTTACACTGTCTCATAAAAAAACAAAAAACGAGGATATCATAACATTTATGAATAGTAAAGGCTATTTCCCTTATGCTGATACAGGTTTAAATACAATTTTTGCTGATAAAACACATTTCTAATTTGTTATTATAAAAAATGAAAAAACTAATATTTAAACTTTTTAAAAAATTTGGCTATACCATTACAAGAACTGTAACACCAGTAGATGCACAAATTCCAATAATAAATAAGGGGAAAGCTATTATTAATAAAATATCGCCTGACTTTACAATTTTGAATGGACCATTTAAAGGAATGAAATATCCATCAATTGATATTACAGAATTAACACTTGTTCCCAAAATTACGGGAAGTTACGAAGGGCATCTTGTTCCCTTAATAAATGAAATAAATAAAATACCCTATAATAATATCATAGATATAGGTTGTGCTGAAGGATATTATGCCGTGGGATTTGCTATGCATTTGCCTAATAGTAAAGTACATTGTTTTGATGTAAATGAAAAAGATTTACAATTTTGTAAAGAGATGGCTAGCTTAAATAACGTTGGTAATTTAACGTATAATAATTTTTGTTCGCCAACTACTTTAATTAATTTTGATTATGGTGATAAGTCGTTAATTTTTTGCGACTGTGAAGGATACGAAATGGAGCTTTTTACAAACGATGTAATTTCGGCATTAAAGCATACAGATGTACTTGTGGAAATGCATGATATTTTTAATCCGCTAATTTCTACAACACTGATAGAACGATTTAGTTCTTCTCATAATGTGCAAGTAATTAATAATAGTAATATGGATTATTCGAAGCTTGAAGGATTGGAAAATATTACACCAGCGGAAAGAGCCTTTGCTGTATACGAACACAGGGGAGGTTTGTATCAAAATATTTTTATGGAATGGGCATTTTTTACGCCCAAAAACTAATTCGTAATGGCAATAAAAGTTGTGTTAGATGGCACACTATTTTCTGAATGTGAAATGCAGGGAGCAAACAGAGATGGTATGATGCGTCTAACAGAAGATATTACAGATAGGCTTGTGTTAAATAGCGAACTAGAAATCAATTTCGCTAATACATTGTACATTGAAAAATATGATAAGCTTTTAAAAAAGTTTGTTAAGGATCATTATCCTCAAAACTATAATAATATTATTTCAAAAAGGACTCCTTTCCTAACCAATTTACTAAAATGGAAAGGGCTTTATAGAACCAAATTAGCTAAATTACCAATAAGCCCTTATTATAAAGAGATAGATGCTTGTGATATTTTTCATTCATTCTATTACCCATTCTCAAGTTCAATATCAAAAAATAAAATTAATCGCTCCATTACCTTTTTAGATATTATCCCTTTAAAGAGAGCTGGCTATCCTGAGGTGTTGGTAAAAAGAACGAAAGATGTAGTCGATAGTGTGGTGTCTAATTTCGGAATATCTATTTCTGAATATTCTAAACAGGATTTACTTAATTATGATAAAAGAGCTAAACAAGAAAATATATTTGTAGCACCATTAGCGGCTTCTAAAGAATTGTTTTATCAAAATAAGAATGAATCCGATTGGGAATTAGTAAAGAATAAATATCAACTCCCAGATAATTATTTCCTTTGTGTTGCAGGAAATGATAAACGAAAAAATATAGCACATATTATAAAATGCTTTAGTGAATTTTTTTTACAAGAAAAACCGCAAGATTTATACCTAGTGCTTACAGGAAATTGTACACACAATCGTACAATGTTAGATGAATTAGAAATTCCCAAAATGGTATGTGATAGAATTTATACTCCACTTACGTTTATAGATTCTAAAGACCTTGCGGTACTTTATTCAAATGCAATGGCTTTTTTCTTTATGTCTCTTTATGAAGGATTTGGTTTGCCAGCTTTAGAAGCAATGCAATGTGGCGTTCCTGTTGTTGCATCTAATACCACTTCTTTGCCCGAAGTTGTTGGAGAAGGAGGTATACAATTACCACCAGATAATGTTGATGAGCTTTGCAATGTTATGAGTGTATTATATAAGGATGAAACAATAAGAAAAAAGTATGAAATTGCAGGCTTAAAAAGGGCGGATACTTTTTCTTGGCAAAGATGCGCCGATGAATATGCCAATATATTTAAAACTATCACCACAAATTTTTCTTAGTGAAAAAATATTTAATTACTGGCTTTAGTGGTTTTGTATCGCAACATTTTTTGAATCTTCTCGAATCAAACCAACAGCCTGTAATTATTTTAGGTGTAGATATAAATGAGCCAGAAATTATATCAGAATTTGAATATGTACAATGTAGTTTTCAAAAATTAAACTTGCTAGATAAGGAGGCTGTATATAACATGCTTTCGAGTTTTAAACCAGATTATATACTTCATCTTGCTTCTTATAGTAGTGTGGCATATAGTTGGAAATACCCTGTAGAAGCTTTCGCTAATAATTCTAATATCTTTTTAAATCTTGTAGATCAAGTAAGGTTGCTTAATTTAAAATCAAGAATTTTATCTGTAGGCTCTTCTGAAGAATATGGAAATATTACAGAAAATCAAATTCCCATTACAGAGTTGACTGTTACTAGACCTAATAGTCCTTATGCAGTGGCAAGGGTTTCTCAAGAAATGATGTCAGTAATTTACGCCAATAATTACGATGTAGATATTGTTATGACAAGATCTTTCAATCATATTGGGCCAGGGCAAAAAGATATTTTCGTAATTTCTTCTTTTGCAAAAAAACTTACAGATATAAAGAAGGGACTTGTTAATTCTAAAAGTATTGTGGTGGGAAATATAGCTTTAATAAGAGATTTTGTAGACGTAAGAGATGTGGTAAAAGCATATTATTTGTTACTTGAAAAAGGCAAAAAAGGGAATGTATATAATATTTGTTCGGGTAAAGGACATTCTTTGGATGAAATATTAAAAAAAATGATGGAAATTCTTTCATTACCTGTAACCATCAAAGTTGATAAAGACCTAATAAGGCCCGATGATAATAAAATTATGATTGGATCCAATAAAAAATTATCAATAGAAACAGGCTGGAGTCCAAGAATAGATTTGAATACAAGCCTAAAAAATATTATTGAATATTGGACAAATAAAGGTTCATAGTTTCATCCAATTTCAAATTGTTTAAGTATGAAAGTAATAATATTCGGAGCAAGCGGGCAAGATGGGTTTTATCTTACAAAACTATTGCAATCGTTAAATATTGAAGTAATTGCTGTAAGTAGAAGCAAAAATTTTATACAAACAGATATTGCTAGTTTTACTGAAGTCAGTTTGCTTGTTCAAAATTCTCAACCGGATTATATTTTTCATTTAGCAGCAAATTCCACAACGAAACACGATGCACTTTTCGAAAACCATCAAAGCATTGCTACAGGTACACTTAATATTTTGGAAGCGGTAAAACAATTTTCGCCTCATACTAAAGTTTTTATTTCTGGCAGTGGATTACAATTTATAAACACAGGAAATCCAATAAAAGAATCAGACCCATTTGCAGCTAATGATGCATATTCCATTAGCAGAATTCAAAGTGTATTTGCTGCCAGGTATTATAGAAGCCTTGGTATAAAAACGTATGTAGGGTATTTTTTTAACCATGATAGCCCATTGCGCAGCGAAAGACATGTAACAAAAAAAATAAGTGAAGCGGCAAAAAGAATAGCAGCAGGCAGCAACGAAAAATTGGAAATTGGTGATATGTCGGTTATAAAAGAATGGTCGTTTGCTGGAGATATCGTAAAGGGCATTTGGTTGTTGGTAAATCAGAATAATGTTTTTGAAGCAAATATAAGTAGTGGGGAAGGGCATTCAATCAAAGAATGGATAGAACAATGTTATGAAATTATTAATAAAGATTATAATGATTATGTAATTGTAAATCCTAATTTCGTACCATCTTATAGAAAGTTGGTTTCAGATAATTCACTAATTGAATCTCTAGGCTATAAGCCAAAAATAACTTTTTATGATCTTGCGTATATGATGATAAAGGAATAGCATTATGAGAAAATTTTTATTGGTAATTTGTTTATTTTTTGGTCTAAAGTCATTTGCTCAAACTGATACGGCTTTTTGGTTTGCAGCACCCGATGTTGATGAAATTGGAAATCTTGACCGCCCGATTAAATTGAGATTTTCATCCTATCAATTGTCGAGTACTGTTACAGTAACTCAACCAGCTAACCCAGCATTTATTAGTCAAACAATTACTTTGTCGCCGTTTTCCACCCAGTCTATTGATTTGACACCTCAACTTAGTATTGTTGAATGTAAACCAGGGAATGTAATTCAAAATAGAGGCCTAAAGGTTACAGCTACTAATAAAATAGCAGTGTATTACGAAGTGAATGAAGGCGCCCCAAACCCCGAAATATTTTCTTTAAAAGGAAGAAACGCTTTAGGTACTCAATTTTATATTTCATCACAAAATATTCTTAATAATAATTTTTATCCTGGAGAGATCAACCCATACTCTTCATTTAATATTGTCGCATCAGAAGATAATACATTAGTAACAATAACACCGTCTAGTAATATAACTGGGCATGCTGCAAATATTCCTTTTACAATAACTTTAAACAAAGGCCAAACCTATGCGGCAGAGGCATCTTCTCAATTAGCAAGCCAGCATTTAGACGGTTCTTATGTAACATCTACCAAACCTATTGCCATTACGCTCGAAGACGATTTATTAAACGGCGGTCCTTACTATGGAGGACTTTGTCAAGATTTAGCAGGCGACCAAACTGTACCCATATCTTCCTTGGGTACAGAGTATATCGCCATACGAAGTCAATTGAATGCCCCTTATGATAAAGTATTTATAACAGCAACTCAAGCTGGCACTACTGTTAAGCAAGATGGGATTATAATTGCAACATTAAATGCTGGACAAAGTACTCCTGTTTCGGTATCAAACCTATCCACTTATATTCAAACTTCTTCTCCTGCTTATGCCTATCAATTGGCTGGTGCTGGATGCGAAATGGCATCTGCAATTCTTCCTAAAATTGATTGTTCTGGTAATAATACAGTTTCTATCACTCGCAGTTCTCCAGAGGGATTAATAATTACACTTTTAGTTAAAAATGGTAACCAAGGGAATTTTTTAATAAACAATACTCCTGGAATAATTATTGCAACTCAATTCTCCGTTGTACCAGGCACAGGAGGATTGTGGTATTTTGCTAAAATAAATTTGCCTATAGCTTCATACCCCAATGGGTCAACAGTAAGAATTGATAATACCTCTAGCATATTTCAATTCGGATTTATGCAAGGTGGTGTATTGTCTGGTCTCAGTTTTGGATATTTTAGTGATTTTAATACCGTAAGAGCAACTGTTTCTGCAACTAATATAAAGCCCTGTGTTGGCTCAAACCTAACCCTTAATGTAGAAACAATTCCATCTGCAATTTATAGTTGGTCGGGACCAAATGGATATTCTTCTAGCAGCCAAAACCCCATAATTAATAATGTTAGCTTACCAATTTCTGGTTATTATGTGGCAACGGTAACGGTGCCAAGCTGTGGTACGTACAAGGATAGTATAAATATTACAGTTTTGCCAAAAACTTTTTCTACAATAAACCAATCCATTTGCCAGGGCACAACCTTTGCAGGCTATGGCACGGCAGGGCAATATGTAGATGTTTTTACAGGTAGCAATGGATGCGATAGTACCCGTACACTTAACCTTACCATAAAACCAAAATCCTTCACAACAATAAACCAAACTATTTGCCAGGGCCAAAGTTTTGAAGGCTATACCACATCGGGCACTTTCCTAAATACTTTTGTGGCTGCCAATGGTTGCGATAGTGTAAGAACATTGAACCTTATTGTAAAACCAAAATCTTTCAAAACAATCAATCAAACCATTTGCGAGGGACAGAGTTTTGAAGGTTATACTGTTTCAGGAACTTTTATAAACACATTTGTGGCTGCCAATGGTTGCGATAGTGTAAGGACATTGATACTTATCGTAAAACCAAAATCGTTTAAAACTTTGATACAGGCTATCTGCCAAGGGCAAAGTTTTGAAGGCTACACAACAGCTGGAACGTACATAAATACCTTTGTGGCTGCCAATGGTTGCGACAGCGTTCGAACGCTTATTCTTACAGTGAAACCCAATTCTTTTTCTACAATAAACCAATCCATTTGCCAAGGTCAAAGTTTTGAAGGTTACAGCACATCGGGCACTTTCCTAAATACTTTTGTAGCTGCCAATGGTTGCGATAGTCTGAGAACATTGAACCTTATTGTAAAACCAAAATCCTTCAAAACAATCAATCAAACCATTTGCGAGGGCCAGAGTTTTGAAGGTTACACTGTTTCAGGAACTTTTGTAAACACATTTGTGGCTGCCAATGGTTGCGATAGTGTAAGAACATTGAACCTTATAGTAAAACCAAAATCTTTCAAAACAATCAATCAAACCATTTGCGAAGGGCAGAGTTTTGAAGGTTATACTGTTTCAGGAACTTTTGTAAACACATTTGTGGCAGCCAATGGATGTGATAGTGTAAGAACATTGATTCTTATCGTAAAACCAAAATCGTTTAAAACTTTGATACAGGCTATCTGCCAAGGGCAAAGTTTTGAAGGCTACACAACAGCTGGTACGTACATAAATACCTTTGTGGCTGCCAATGGTTGCGATAGCGTTCGAACGCTTATTCTTACGGTAAATACAAATTCTTTTTCTACAATAAACCAATCCATTTGCCAAGGCACAACCTATGCAGGCTATGGCACGGCAGGG
>JANNGD010000230.1:0-23911 GCA_031380515.1 Ferruginibacter sp.
AAAATTTTGCTGCACCTAGGGCAAATGAAGTTTTCAATAAAGTAATAATATGTAACAATGGAGATTATGTAGCTGTAGGAAATTATATTAGCAACGGCAATATACGGGGTATTGTATGCAGATTTAATAGCGTTACGGGCTTATTAACTTGGGCTAGAGTTACTAACTATACGATAGTTAACATTGCTTTAGGCCAAGTTTTCAACGATGTAATAGAAACTACAGCTGGCAATATTGCCATAGCTGGAGCCAGAGATTGGAATAACAATGTTGGGGGATTTACCAAAGGTGTTATTCTATTGCTGAACAATAATGGGCAAGAACAATGGTGTAGGGAGCATGCACAAACTCCTGGCAGTAATGATATTTTTACATCATTACATCAATTGAACAATAATATATACACAATTGGTATGACTGATGGAAATACAAGAAAAAATATTTGTGTAGGTACATTTAATGAAATTACAGGAGCTAATCCAGCCCCCGCATTTAGGACATTCACCATTGCAACAAACAACGGTGCCTATAATAACAATATTAATTCGTTGTGGCCTTACAAATCGATAGCAGATCCGGTAAATAATAGCATTACAATTGGTGCTGGTGCTACAACTGACTGGGGATCTGCTAATTCGGTTAATTGTATTTTTAATTATAATACAACCGCAAATACAATGAATGGTGTGTTCTTTTATCATACTGGTACTACTTCAGCCAATAGTTTTACGTTTAGTCAAATAGGAACTAATGATTTTTTGGTGGGAGAAAGGGTAACAAATGGAGGGGTATTAAGCACTTACTTTGCACGGTATCAAAATACCAATTTACTATATGATAGACAAATCACAAACTCTCAAGGGCCATTAGGCGATATAGATATTTTTAGCGGGAATTTTAGTATGGTGGGCACCAATGTAAATGCGGGCTATATACTAAAAGCCCCCATTACTCTACCACTTGCAGGGGCAAATCTATGCGGCGTAATTAATTCACCGGTTACACTAACAGCCAATCCTGCTGGACCTACCGCCGTTCCAGATGCTTCAAATTCAGTAGCAATTACAAATGCAACAATTATCGCAAATCCGAACATCGTTGTTCCCATTGTTACAATAGGATTAATATGTGGCACACCTATACCTTGCCCAAGCGATACGACTTATTCAGTAACCAAATGTGCCAATCAATCAATACAACTAAATGCTAGAGCTGGTTCTACTTATGCTTGGAGCCCTAGTACTGGCCTAAGTTCTACAACAACACAATCTCCTATATGCAACGTAACTACCAATACAACCTATACAGTAACTGTAACAAATACTGTTACAAATTGTACCTATAGAGATAATATTAATGTAATTGTGAATCCTACACCAGTTTCCAATATACTAGATACATCTTTGTGCCTTGGAGATACCATTCAGCTAAATGCCCCACTAGGCTATAGCTATGTTTGGACGCCTGTCATAAACATAAACAATACAACTATATCCAATCCATTGGTGTGGCCAAATGTAACTACCACCTACATTGTTACCCTTACAAGTGCCGCTGGATGCATAGGCTACGATACAGTAACAGTTACCGTAAACAACTGCCATTGCGAAGATTCGTGTAGTTGGGGCCTAACGGGTAATTTAAATGTAAAACCAAACTATTTTATAGGTTCCATTAACAACGCAGACTTTAAGATAAGAACAAATAATACACAACGCATGGTGGTTTCGGCATTGGGTAATATTGGTTTAAATACAGCCACACCAGCTAAACTATTGGATGTAAATGGAGAGGCTGCAGTAAGAAATTTACCAGCAGCTGCCCTGAATGATAAACTGGTTTTTGCTAACAATTCAGGTGAATTGAAATCTCTGCTCCCGGGTGCCACAAACCAATATTTAAGTGGCAATGGCACTTGGCAAAACTTGCCTACTGGAGGAGGTACAGTTACAAATGCTGACCAAGGAGTAACATTGGAAGGTTCTACGGTGTTGTTAGGAGACTATTGCGGCAAAGGCTCCGGTAACTTTAAAAGCCACAGGGAAATAAATATGAATGATTTTAATCTTTATTTTAACTCGGCCAAAAGAGGTAAATTGTATATGGGTGCTAGCTCTTCCAGTGTAGATATTTGCAAGGATTTATTTGCAAGATTAGAGATTAGTTCGGTGGGTTTAAAAGCAGAAAATGCATATATCTCTCCAAATCCTTCTACCAGTGGATTGAGATTTACAGATCTAACAGCAAAATCAGATCCAATAGACAATAGGTACAATGGTGTGCTTTCGTTAGACGAAGATGGTGATGTAATTTGGGTAAATACATGTTGTGTCGGACTACAAGGCAAAAAGGATCAAATTACTAGCATTTTAGAAAGACTTGACAAATTGGAAATGGAATTGAAAGCTGTTAAAAATGAAAATGTAGCATTAAAAACGCAGCTAAATAAAACTGAAATTACATTAGAATATCGAAAAAATATTTTAGAACAAAACGTTCCAAATCCGTTTACAGAAACAACGAGCATAGGTTATGCAATTGTGCCTGGTTTTTCTAAAGCAATTATTGTGTTTAACGCTTCTAATGGAGCGGTAATTAAAACAGTACAACTTAATAATGCGGGCAAAGGACAAATTAGCATATCGGCAAATTTAGTAGCAAAGGGCATTTATACGTATAGCTTATATGTAGATGGAAAATTGATTGAAACTAAAAAAATGATAAAAGAATAAATAGCTTTTAGATAACTAAAAAAGCTGTCTCGATAATTGAGACAGCTTTTTTTCTAACAGAATAAAATCAATTAATACATCCTAATAAATTATTTAAATATGCTGAATAAATGTAACTATACTATAGTGCATAAATATTAAATTTGAGTGTTACTATTTAGAGACATACATTTTTTATAAAAGATAATCTGTTTTGATAAGAAATATCGGAAAAATAACGATCGTATTCGTTTTACTAACAAACACTATGTTAGCGCAAAATATATTCTATACGTATTCCAACTTTACTATAAAAGAAGGGCTTGCTGGCAATAATGTGTATTGTGCCACACAGGATAAAGAAGGATTCTTATGGTTTGGTACCGAAACGGGACTAAGCAGGTTTGATGGTACGCATTTTAAGAATTACACCATTAATGATGGCTTGGCAGATAATGAGATTATAAAAATGTTTTGCGATAGCAAAGGCAGGGTTTGGTTTGCACCATTTAGAAAATCTATCTGTTATTATTTTAAAGGAAAAATATACAACCAAGATAACAGTTCCTTTTTAAAACCTTTGGTATTACAGAACTCCGTAATTGGCATTTGTGAAGATATTGAGGGCAATATTTACCTTAACCAACGAAATAGATTAACAGTAATTTCAAAAGAATTTAAAATTACAGACTATGACTCACTAAACCATGAAAAAATCTCAGGTATTTCCGAAATGATGGGTGTAGCCAACGGAGGTATCCATATGCACTATAATAACAAATTTGTGCTTTTTAATAACAGCAGCAATTCGGAAATTATCCTTAAAACAATAGGAGCCGGACAGAATAGCTATACTTTATCCAATAAATATTTTGTTGTAGATGGAGACAATGAATTTTCAAAAAGTGAAAACAAATACATATTCAATATCAAAAATAAAAATTGGGATAGTATAAAAAGCAATCACAAGTTCAATAGCCATAATATTATTGACGATAGTTTACTATTTATCAACAAGAACGATGGATGTATTATGCATAATTTAAATAATTTAAATAATGTTCCAGATACATTTTTACATGGAATATCTATAGCAAAAGTTATAAAGGATAATGAGGGGGGATTGTGGTTTTTGAGCACTGGGCATGGTATATTTAAACTAGCGTCCAAAAGGATGTACAATTTCAAAAAAAATAGCAATACACAATATGATATCAATTTTATAAAAAAAGACAATAATTTCCTGCATATTGCAAACAGTGAAGGCGAAATATTTGTATCGAACAATAACTTTAAATCGTTCCGAAAAATTAGTTTACAAGATAAAAATATTAACTTCAAAAAATTAATAGATTTAATACACATAAAAAATTACGATAAAATTTATATTACACCAGAATTAGTTTACTATAAAAAAAAGAAAATCAGTTTAGGTGGCAGCATAAAATCAGTAAATATAATTAACGATTCCATTTTAATTTCTGCAACTTCTTCAAATGCCGTTTTTTTTAATTACAAATCCTTTATTCTTGATACTGCAAATGTTATTTGGGCTGAGCGAGCTACATCAGTACTTTATGCAATAGATTCTGTTTTTGTAGGAAGTTTAAATGGGTTGTATGTAGTAAAAAAAGATAATAGCAATTATTGTTTATCTTCCGTTGACAAAATTTTAGAGAGAAGAATTTCTGCAATAAAACAGGGTGCCGACGGAACCATTTGGGTAGGCACATACGATGCGGGTGTTGCTGCATATAAAGATGGAAAAGTACTGCAGTCTTTTAATGACAATAATGGGCTAACGAGTAATATTTGTCGCACTCTTTTTGCAAACGGTAATTACTTGTGGGTAGGTACAGATAAGGGACTAAATAAAATAGACATCAGCAAACCACCTTATAAAATCTTAATTAACTATACAACTGCAGATGGATTAGCCAGCAATATGATAAATGCGGTTTACACTGACAGTAATATGGTATATGTAGGCTCCCCCGAAGGTTTGACCTTTTTTGATGAATCAAAAATCATAAACGATTCTAGATGCGATTTGCGAATTTTGGGTTTAACTATTTCAGGAAAAGAAATACAATGGGATAATAGCAAGATAACTTTAAGTCATAAAGATAATAATATAAGGTTTGATTTTGTAGCACTTTCCTTTAAGTCTGCTGGTGATATAACCTATTACTATAGATTGATAGGATTAGATAATAATTGGAAAAAAACCAAGGAAAATTTCTTAGCTTATCCAACTTTGCCCTCTGGAATATATACATTGGAAATACAAGCTACCAATAAATTTGGTTTAAAAAGTAACATCATTAAAGTTGATTTTGAAATAGAACAGGCTCTTCTTGAAAAAAATTGGTTTAAATTATTGCTGGCATTCTTTGCAGCAGGATTAATTTATTTTTATGGTAAAAGAAGAATAAAAAAAATAAAGCAACTAGCTATTGAAAATGATAAAATAACTGAAAAATTTAATGAATTGGAGCAAATGGCATTAAAAGCCCAAATGAATCCGCATTTTATTTTTAATTGTTTGAATTCTATCCAAGAATATGTAATAAACAGTGATGTAGAAGGTGCAAATAAGTACATTTCTGATTTCTCAAAATTAATTAGAAGTACATTAGATAATTCGGCTAAAAAAACAATTTCGGTTGAAGATGAAATAAAATACCTCACTAATTATTTAACGATAGAACAATATCGCTTTGAAAATAAATTTTTATTCAACATTAATTACGATACCAATATAGATTTACAAGAGAATAATATACCACCTATGCTATTACAACCTTATATAGAAAATGCTCTAAGACATGGTATAAAAAATAAAAAAGAAGGGGTTGGGTTAATACAAATAAATATTTTAAAGCAAAACAATAATTTGATATGTGAAGTTATTGACAATGGCATAGGAAGAAATGCTTCTCAGGCTTTAAAAGGCAAAACAAATATCGAATACCAGTCGAAAGGAATGGAGCTAACTGCAAAAAGAATAAAATTACTTAATAGAAATATTGGAAATGAAATTGTAATTAAAATAGATGACGTGGCCTTGCCAGAATTAGGCACAAAGGTTACCATATCTATTCCGATTAAATAATACAAATATGCGAACAATAATTGTTGACGATGAACCCAAGAATGTAAGGATTTTAAACAGGCTTTTAACTGATTTTTGTATAGGTATAAATATAATTGGAAGTGCTGGCGATGCCAATACTGCATTTGAACTTATTAGCAAGTTAAAGCCAGATATTGTATTTCTAGATATTGAAATTCCAAATGGCAATGCATTTGATTTGCTAGACAAATTAATGCCCATATCTTTTGAAATTATTTTTATAACTGCTTTTGAAAGTTATTCGTTAAAAGCTTTTAAATATAGCGCCCTTGATTATTTGCTAAAGCCAGTGAGTATAGTGGATTTACAAAATGCAGTGTCAAAGGCAAAAAATAACAGTTATTCAAAAAATGTTAATTTACAGGTGAAGTCTTTATTACACAATATAAATTCGGCAAGTAACGGAAAGCAAAAAATAGCCATTCAAACTTTAGATGGTTTTGAGCTTGTAAAAGAAGAGGAGGTAATAAGATTAGAAGCTAAAGGAAATTATACGGAGATCATCCTAAAGGATAAGTCGAAATTATTGGCATCCAAAAGCATCAAAGACTTTGAAGATATTTTAAATACTGATGTTTTTTTTAGGATACATAATTCCCATATAGTTAACTTAAATTTTATAAAAAAATACCATAAAGGAAGGGGTGGCTACATTATACTCGAAGATGAAACCAATATAGAAGTTGCCTCTCGGAGAAAATTAGAATTTTTATCTCGTTTCAAATAACAAATTAAAATTGAATTATTTATACATTTGAATCTTAAAATAATAAATTAAAATTGAGCAAAATAACTTTATACACAGACGGAGCCGCCCGTGGCAATCCAGGCCCAGGCGGTTACGGGGTGGTATTGATGTATGGCAATCACAAAAAAGAATTGTCGCAAGGTTTTAAACATACTACCAATAATAGGATGGAGTTGTGGGCCATTATTGCAGGGTTGGAAGCTATTACAAAAAGAGAAATACCTGTTACTATTTACAGCGATAGCCAATATGTGGTAAATTCCATAAACAAAGGATGGTTAGAAACTTGGATGAAAACCAATTTTAAAGGCGGCAAAAAAAATCCTGATTTGTGGAGACAATACCATGCCCTGGCAAAACATTTTACGATAAATATTGTATGGGTAAAAGGGCATGCAGATAATCCTTACAACAACCGTTGCGATGAATTGGCTACTGCTGCTGCGGATGGAAAAAACTTATTAGTAGATGCAGAATATGAAAATATCTAACGATACTTATAGGGCTTTTTTACGCTGAGATAAAAGATGAAAAAAGTTTTGCCGCAGATGGGCTCCCGACATGCATGTACGGGACACGTGAGGGATAGAAGCGTAAAACCCTATCAAATACTGAATAAATTAAAAAAGCAGACAGCCCCAAATAATACCAATGTAAAAATAAAATAAGTTCACAAAATTCGTTGTGTTCATTGTTATCGTTGTTTCGCTGTGTGAAATATTAAAACACTTTGGTATTAAATATAAAAACAAATGGCAAAACACAACGATACAGGTAAGAAAGGAGAAGAACTTGCTGCCATTTGGTTTGCAGCTAAAGGCTATAATATACTTCACGAAAACTGGCGGCACAAAAATCTGGAAGTTGATATCATTGCATCCAAAAACAACATGTTACATTTTATAGAAGTAAAAGCCGTAACTACTTTACAATATGGACAACCAGAAGATAAAATAAGTAAAAAAAAGATTAGAAATCTCATCAATGCATCGGAAGAATATCTTTACCAAAACCCTCAATGGCATCGAATTCAATTTGATGTACTTTCTATAACAATGCTCCCAAAAAAGGAAATTGAATATTTTTTAATTGAGGATGTGTATGAGTGAAAGTATTGAGTACTTAGTATTTAGTATTGAGACTAGCCTGATATAATTTTAAATTAATAACAGAACTTGCACAAATCAAATTACCAAACACCAAACACCAAACACCAAACACCAAACACCAAACACCAAACAACTTACACCAAACAACTAACAACAATCAACTAACAACGATCTTCAACCCCTCTACCCTACCAATCATTTTTTCTACCATTTTAAAAGTTGCCGGGCAATAATCTATATTTTGTTTGTGCACGTGAGCATACTCCACAAACTTTTTCTTTTTCAAATGAGGAAACCCTGCACAATCTTCTGGGCGAACGGCGTAAATGCTGCATTTATTGTCTTTCAAACTTAAGAACTGGCAAGGTTGTGTGGTGTTTACCCAATCGCCGTTGCGTACTTTTTCGAGCCACTGGGTTTTAAATTCTTGCACCGTTTGTCCAAAATGAGCAGATACCCTTTTTAAATCTTTAGGCGTAAATGTGGGTGTCATTTTTTTGCAACAATTTGCACAACTCAAGCAATCCACTTCTTTCCAAACTTCTTCATCTAAAACTGCTGTTAATTTATCTATCCCTTTTATGGGCGCTTTTTCCATTTTATTTAAAAATCTTCTAAAGGATTTTCTTTTAATAGTTAAGTTTCTTTTGAACGACCTGAAATTTACCGGCAGCATAGTTTTTATTGAGGGTATGAAAATTTATTCGGTGCGAAAATAATCTTTAATTATATTGTACAATCATAGTTTAGAAAATCTATTGTAAATTAGTTATGTGGGAAGCTTATAAAAAAGGATACAAAGCTTGGTTGCGGCTAGAGAAGTCTTTATCGGATAATTCTGTAGCCGCTTATTTACATGACGTAGAGCGACTCACCGATTTTTTACAAATAACAAAAGACCTCAAAAAACCTGATGCCATTGTATTAAAAGACCTAGAGAAATTTACCAAATGGATAAATGAATTAGGGATGACAAATGCATCTCAAGCAAGAATGATTTCTGGCCTTCGTAGCTTTTTTAAGTATTGCTTAATTGAAGAAATTATAACGATAGATCCAGCCGCATTATTGGAAGCTCCAAAAAGCCAACGCAAATTACCCGACACCTTATCCTTTGAAGAAATAGAACAAATAATAGCTGCAATAGACTTAAGTAAACCCGAAGGAGAGCGAAACAAAGCCATTATAGAAACGTTATACAGTTGCGGTTTACGGGTGAGCGAGCTGGTAAATTTAAAGATAAGCCATCTGCATCTCGATGTGGGCTACATAAGGGTTACGGGAAAAGGCGATAAGGAAAGATTGATACCAATAGGAACTGATGCTATAAAATATATTGGCATTTACAAAAACAATATTCGCAATCACATCAACATAAAAAAAGGAGAGGAAGATATTCTTTTCTTAAACCGCCGTGGAGCAAGGCTTACCAGGGTTATGATTTTTTTGATATTGAAAGATTTGGCTACAAAAGCAGGTATTACAAAAAAAATTTCGCCCCATACTTTTCGGCATTCATTTGCAACTCATTTGGTAGAAGGTGGGGCAGATTTAAGAGCTGTGCAAGAGATGCTTGGACACGAAAGTATTACCACTACAGAAATATACACTCATTTGGACAGGGAGTTTTTGAGAACCACTTTGCACCAGTTTCATCCCGCATTCAAATAGTTGCTACTGCATTCTTCATTGTAAAGATGGCTGCATAAATATTAAGTGGTTTCAGATGCAATATCATGTTGGGGAATAACATTTGGTTGCACAACTTCTTTTTTTCCTAAACGCCTGCGGTAATTCTTATAGATACTTTGCCATTTAAGTTGCAACACACCAAAAATACCTTCTTTTATAATACCCTTGTTCATTTTACTTGCACCCAATTTTCTATCTCTAAAAGTAATAGGAACTTCTTTTATTTTAAAGCCAAGCTTCCAAGTGGCAAATTTCATTTCTATTTGAAAAGCGTAGCCTACAAAACTGATAGTATCTAGATTTATGGTTTGTAAAACACTTGCTTTATAGCAAACAAAACCGGCAGTAGGATCTTTTACGGGCATAAACGTAATGAGCCGGGTGTATAAGGAAGCACCTTTAGATAAAGCTATACGATTGGTTGGCCAATTTTCTACTGCCCCACCTTTTACGTAACGAGAACCAATTGCAATATCAGCTCCATTTGTGCATGCTTCATGTAGTCTTATAAGATCAGCCGGATCATGAGAAAAATCTGCATCCATTTCAAAAATATATTCATACCCTCGTTTGAGAGCCCATTTAAATCCGTGGATGTAGGCTGTACCCAGTCCAAGTTTACCCTTTCGCTCTTCCAAAAATAATTGACTGGGAAATTTACTAAACAATGACTTTACTATGGTAGCAGTACCATCTGGCGAACCATCGTCAATGATGAGTACATCAAATCTGTCAGGTAAGCTTAAGACCTTTTCTATGATTGCCTCAATATTTTCTCGCTCGTTGTAAGTAGGTATAATTACAATTTTATCCAATGTTGTTATAGGTGTTTGTTACAAAAATAAAATAATAAAAATAACTACTACGTTAATTTTTTAAAAATGTCATTTTTTAAGCAATGTTCGGTTAAATAGTTCGGTCACTTTCTTTTTAGTATGCATTGGAAAATCGCCTTTCATCATCCAATCATAATATTGTGGCTCTTTTTTAAATACTTCTGTCGTAGTCATTCCTTTAAATTTTCCAAAGTTAAAAACCTCTTCCCCTTTTTCATTAAAACTAAATCTACGGGCATAATCCACAATTTTTTCTTCCCCAATGCAGCCCAATATGCTATCAATTGTTGTCCCTAGTTTTTCATATTTAGCCAATTGTGCCTCAAAAACCTCAATTGTAGCGTTAATATCTACTTCTGCACTATGGGCGTCTTCTAGTCCTTTATTACAAAAAAACTCGTAAGCTGCAGACAAAGTTCTTGGCTGCATTGAATAAAATATATGCTGCACATCTACCATTCTTCGTGTACTCAAGTCTAAATCTATCTCTGCCCTTAAAAACTCCTCCATTAAAATCGGGATATCAAACCTGTTACTGTTATAACCTCCTAAGTCACAATTTTCTAAAAATTGTTTTACTTCGTTGGATACATTTTTAAAAGTTGGTGCATCTTTTACCATTTCATCTGTAATGCCATGTATATCGCTAGATGCTTGTGGTATTGGCATTTGCGGATTGATGAGCTTTCGTTTGGTTACTCTAGAACCATCTGGCATTATTTTTACAATTGCTAGTTCTACAATTCTGTCTTTCGATAAATTCACACCCGTCGTTTCTAAGTCAATAAAAGCTATTGGTCGAGAAAGTTGCAACATATTTTTTGATTATAAAGGTTAGTATTAGGATTTGAACATGCAATATACATCTTTGATAAATCTTAAACGAATACTAATAATTTTGCCTTTTTTTCGTTAAAGCAATAGTTTAATTTATATTTGTAAAATCAAATTTATTATATCATGAAAAAAATGCTTTTAGCTGCCATCATTTTACTTACGTTTACAGCACTCGTTAGCAGTTGTGGTGCAAGCCGAAAAACTGGATGCAAGGGTACTGAAGGAATTATAAAATAAACAAGTAAATGAATTGGAAAGAATTTAAGGACGAGGTTGCTTTGGAAGAAATTAAAATAAAATCTGCATTACAACCACAAGTCATTTTTAAACACAGTACGAGATGCTCTATAAGCACCATGGCTAAAAATAGGCTAGAAAGGGCTGAGCAACCCGTAGGAATAGATTTTAATTTCCTGGATTTAATATCTTACAGGAATATATCTGCAAAAATTGCAAATGACTTTGATGTTATCCATGCATCTCCCCAAATATTAGTCATAAAAAATGGCATATGTATCTATGACGAAAGCCATAACGCTATAAATATGGATGAAATTTTGGAAGCGGTGAATTAAGTAATATAACCCTACTTACGCTTTTTTATAAATTACGCCTCAAAATTGTTGCAAGAGCAAAATGCTTGCTTAAAAAAGCATGGAAGTTCGATTGTATCTCCCCTATCTATTTATCGGGTGATTTAACTACCAACTGAAAATACATCGCATACCTGCACAATTGCTTCAATTGCTTGTTGTATAATAAATGAATTAAGTAACAAAAAAGCATTATTAATACAGCATTGCAATTGTATAGAGTATTTGCATTTTTATATTGTTGCAAATCATTCGGTATTGGAATTTATTTCCTCTTTTAAAAGAATGCTCGAATGAAAAAAAATAGCAGCATTAATTGAATTGAAAATAAGGCAATTCTTATGCGTTTTTTGTAAAGCCGTATTTGCTTTTTCCCTCAACGATTCATCGGCAATAAAAATTTTGGGGTATATATTAACAATGGTGAACTTGTATTTACCCTCCACAATTTCTATCTGCCCTATTGCATTGCATTGAAAATTGGAGATTGCGAACTGAAGTTTTTTAGCATAGGCCAAATATGTTGTCATATAACAACCATTTATGGCACTTAGAAAAAGATGCTCAGGCGACCATGATTTTTCTACACCCCCAAACTCAGGTGCTGTTGCTATATCTATTGTTCCCGATGCGTCTGTAGCAGAAAGTACACCAGTGTTGCTATTCTGCCACTGCAGGGCTACTTCAAAAAGAAATTGCTTATCAGTTTTACCTTTCATAGCAAAATATTTAAGCAACAAAATTAGTATTACCATTCTAGGTAAGTAATGATAAACATCATCCATAAGAATGATTGTAAAAGAGAAGTAATCTACCATTAGGCAAGGAGGTGATGTCTCTTAAGGAAAGCCATTAGCCATAAAGGGCAAAGTACCTATCATAAAGTGTGGTGTTGGTTTTTACAGAATTAAGGTTTCATACACCTTGGAGTTTCGTAGCAATTTTTTGTTAGCGTTTACATTTGCGAAAGCGCTTCCTAGACTTTCATTATATCTTCAAATAAAACAAAAAAAATCACTTCATCGCTTTTTAATACAATTTGTATTCAATAAATTTACTAATTAATAAGACAGCTAATTAAAATCATAACAGGATATAACAATGGTCACTCGCATTCATTGATTCTGCAATATTTTTACGGCGAAAAAAAATAAATTACATAAACCACTAAATTACACTTTATGTCAATTCCAAGTAACTATTCTTCTATTTCGCCAAGTGCTACAACCAGCGAAATAAATAATTGGGTAAACCATGTAGCAGCGCAGTGCGAAGCGAGTGCCATTCATTGGTGTGATGGTTCACAAGAAGAATACAATAACATGTGCCATATGTTGGTAAAAAAAGGCACTTTCATAGAATTAAACCCCGTAAAACGACCCAATAGTTATGCATGCTTTAGTGACCCTAGTGATGTGGCTCGAGTAGAGGATAAAACTTTTATTTGTAGCCGCCTTAAAGAAAATGCTGGGCCCACAAATAATTGGATGGATCCAGATAAAATGAAATCTACTTTAAATGATTTACTCAATGGATCTATGAAAGGGCGAACACTTTATGTAATTCCTTTTTGCATGGGACCGCTTGGGTCTCCATTATCTAGGTATGGTGTAGAAATTACCGACTCGGAATACGTAGTGGTAAATATGAAAATAATGACTCGCATGGGAGAAAAAGTTTTACCGTACATAGACCCAAGAAAATATGTAAAATGCCTCCACACTGTAGGCGCTCCGTTGGCAAATGGCGCAAAAGATGTAAGTTGGCCATGTAACCCCACTGTAAAATATATTTCTCATTTTCCAGATGACAGGCTGATTATTTCATACGGAAGTGGCTACGGCGGTAATGCATTGATGGGCAAAAAATGTTTTGCGCTGCGTATAGCTTCCGAAATGGGCCGAGAGGAAGGATGGTTGGCAGAACACATGCTTATTATGGGTGTAAAAGATCCTAATGGCAAAAAAACATATTTAGCATCTGCATTTCCGAGTGCATGTGGCAAAACCAATTTTGCCATGCTTATTCCACCAAAGGATTTAGATGGATGGAAAATAACAACTGTAGGCGATGATATTGCATGGATACACCGTGGCGATGATGGAGGACTTTATGCGATAAATCCAGAATCGGGCTATTTTGGTGTAGCACCAGGTACAAACTACCATACCAACCCCAATGCGATGGAATCTATTAATGCCAATACTATTTTTACCAATGTGGCCATTACAGCCGATAAAGATGTATGGTGGGAAGGCATGACCAAAGAAGTACCAGCGGGATTAACGGATTGGCACGGCGTTCCTTTTGATGCAACAAGTGGAAAGCCTGCGGCCCATCCTAACTCAAGATTTACAGCACCTGCACAACAAAACCCTGCAATAGATGATCAATGGGATAACCCAAATGGTGTTCCCATTGGAGGGTTTATTTTTGGAGGAAGAAGAAGCACAACGGTCCCATTGGTTTACCAATCATTTAATTGGAATTTTGGCGTTTATTTGGCAACTACCATGGGTAGCGAAACAACTGCAGCAGCTTTTGGCGAAGTAGGTAAAGTACGACATGATCCCTTTGCTATGTTGCCTTTTATGGGATACCATGTAGGTGATTATGTAAACCATTGGTTACAATTTGGCAGGTCGCTTCCAAATGCACCTCGTATTTTTGGGGTAAACTGGTTTAGAAAAGATGAAAATGGTAAATTCTTATGGCCTGGCTTTGGCGAAAATACTAGGGTGCTAAAATGGATTGTAGAGAGAATTAATGGTAATTCTTCCTCTATCGAAAGCCCCATAGGATGGATGCCGAGATATGAGGATTTGGATTGGACAGGCTTAGAAGATTTTACAAAAGCAGATTTTGAAAAAATTATGAGCGTAGATAGAGAATCTTGGAAAAAAGAATTGCTATCGCATGAAGAATTGTTTGCTCGTTTCTATGATAAACTTCCAAAAGAATTTATTTTTATGAAAGAATTATTATTGTCTGCGCTTTGGCGTTCTCCCGAACATTTTGGTATGCAATCTGAAGAACATTAAACTAAAAAAGGGTGTTATGAACAATTAACACCCTTTATTTTTAATCGATATTTTCAAGATGGATTGGATAACACAGCTTTTCACCGAACAAACAGTAGCACATGCTATTCTTATTTATAGTTTGGTAATAGCTGTTGGTATATGGCTGGGCAAACTAAAAATATTTGGCATTTCACTAGGTGTAACATGGGTTTTATTTATGGGTTTACTTGCTTCATACGTAGGCATAGTTGTAAATAAAGAAACAGAAGACTTTTTACGAGATTTCGGATTGATACTTTTTGTATATTCTATTGGGTTGCAGGTAGGCCCTGGTTTTTTTGCATCATTGAAAAAAAATGCACTAGGCAATAATTTACTAGCCTGCGCTGTTGTAGTAATCGGTGTTATTATCACCCTTGTTTTCAAATTTATTTCGGGCAATAGTATTTCTGAAATGACCGGTCTAATGAGCGGCGCCGTAACAAACACTCCCGGACTTGCGGCTGCACAGTCTGCCGTAAAAGAATTAAATATTGCAAATGCAGATAATTCAA
Source organism: Ferruginibacter sp. (assembly GCA_031380515.1). Taxonomy (GTDB): domain Bacteria; phylum Bacteroidota; class Bacteroidia; order Chitinophagales; family Chitinophagaceae; genus Ferruginibacter. Next base: position 15,240 of record JANNGD010000230.1, read on the forward strand.
TGATTACATTGGCATACGCAATTGCTTATCCATTTGGCGTATTTGGTATTATCTTTTCGCTGCTCATTCTTAAAAGATTGTTTAAAACCAATTTGGTTAATGAAAGAGAACTTCACCGTAAGCTAAATGTATTCAGGTCCAACCGCCCTGTATCTATCCATTTAAATTTAGATAACAAACAATTGGTAGGGCAGCCGCTGCGTACCGTATTTGAATTATTAAAAGACCCTATTGTTATTTCTAGAATGTACCACAAAGGCGAAATTATTACACCTACACCTGATGTTATTTTTCATGAAGATGATGTACTATTGGTAGTTGTACCAAAGCAAACGCTGCCGCACGTAAAGCTGCTTATAGGATCTGAAAGTAATATAAACTTAAAAACAGAAATCAAAGGCGGATTGATATCTAGAAATATTGTAGTAACCAATAAAGATGTTACACATAAAAGGTTAGGCGATATTCCCGAAATGCATCAACATGATTTTACCCTGACCCGGCTAAACAGAGCAGGAGTAGAAATGGTACCACATGGAAACTTGTACCTGCAATTAGGAGACACCATAAAAGTAGTAGGATCCGAAGAAGGTGTAAACAAAATAGCAAACGTTATTGGCAATTCTTTGAAGCGCTTAGAGGTGCCAGACCTTGCCCCCATTTTTATGGGCATTGTACTTGGGATAATTGTAGGCAGTATCCCTATTCATTTCCCCAATATGCCTGTTGCTGTAAAAATAGGTATGGCCGGTGGCCCGCTAATTGTTGCGCTTTTGCTAAGTCGTTTTGGTGGCGTAGTTTATTTAAACACTTATACGACCAACGGCGCAAATTTAATGATAAGAGAACTGGGCATTACTTTATTCTTAGCCAGTGTGGGGCTACACAGTGGGGGCAATTTGGCTCAAGCTTTTGTAAATGGTAGTGGTTGGTATTGGATATTAATGGGTGCTGTTATTACCATGCTGCCTTTGCTAATAGTAGGCATTATTGCACATAAATATTTTAGAAAAACATATTTTGAAATCTGTGGTTTATTGGCAGGTGCTTCTACCGACCCACCCGCACTTGCCTTTGCATTAAAAATGGCAGGAAACGATATCCCATCTGCTACCTATGCAACAGTATATCCACTCACCATGATTTTGAGAATTGTGGCTGCAGAGTTATTGATATTGGCTTTTGCATAAACCCAATTGATTTTTTAAATGAAAAAAAACTTAAACGAAGGATTTGAATTTTGATTTTGGCTACATGCATGTGAACCAGCAAAAGCCAACCGGCTTTCAATATGATGAAAACAATACACTATGCTGCTTATTTTATTACACACCGGATTTTGGGAGAAAATAAATATTCTGGTAAATACTTAATAGTGGGTAAAATATCATGCTAGCAGCCCTTTCAATTTTTCTGTAAATTGCTTTGCCGTATCATACCCGATCTCAAAAATCTTATCTGCCTGTTTTACATCAAACATGGAGTAGTGCTGCAAAGGAGAGTCAATAAACAGATCGCATTTATTTACTTTGGAATATACTGAGTTAGATATAGCCAAATGAAAACATCTATCAATAATACCAGCGTTCTTTAATTCTACACTATTTCCAATATTGTCATCTAACTTGTTTACATGTGAACCAATAATGATATCGCAATGCTTTGTAAGTGGCTCTATGGGAAAATTATTCATTACACCCCCATCAACCAATAGCTTTTCATCCATCTTCACAGGTTCAAAAACGATTGGTATAGATGCTGAAGCAATTACAGCTTCAAACAAATTCCCTTTGGAAAAGATGAGCGATTTGCCTTCTACTAAATCGGTAGCGGCTACGTATAATTTGGTTTTTAAAAAATTAAAATCATTTTTTTCAATATTATTTTTTAATAAATTATGCAATGCATCCACTGTAAAAAAACCTTTTTTTCGCCAAGCGATATTGCTCCATCCGAAATAAGAATTCTTTTTCATGCGTGCGTGAATCTCATCTGCGGGTATACCTGCTGCATACAAAGCACCCACAATTGCGCCGGCGCTTGCTCCTGCAATGGCGTAAGGTTTTAGATTTAATTCCTCTAATAATTTTAAAACCCCCAAGTGTGCAAAGCCTCTAGCTCCTCCACCCGACAATACTAAACCGATTTTTTTCATTGTTCTTATATTTTCTTTGCCTGCATTTGTTTAGTAACTTTTACTCCACTTATTACAACAACAATAAAAAAAATAAGCGCTGGAATTGCATACCAAAATAAAAATGTTTCTGCATATTGAAATGTAATTCTTTCTTTCAAAAGTAAGTATAGTAAAAGATATAGTAGCAATAATGAAACCAACGCAGTTATGCTGCTTATCAAAACTGCCTTATTAAAATAAAAATATGGATTGCACCACCTCAATACTTTTGTCAATACTATTCCTACCATTGCTCCTGCTATTGATGAAATAACGGCCATTAATAAAGAAAATACCGCAACAGCATAAGCCATAGAAAAACCATTGGCCCATAAAATTGTACTCCGTTCTGTAGAAGGCATAATACTGCTGATGCTTACTGAAGAACGAATGATTGCATACAACATTACAAAAAAGGAGTAAGCAAACACAGCTGCCACTGCAATTATGGCTCCGCTACATGCTGCTGTTTTATTTGAAATGGTTCTATTCATTATCACCTGTTTTATTTTTCCTCCGCTTTTTGTTTAATACCCATCATCATCCCCGACTCCATGATAAAATGCAATGGCTCAAATAAACCGTAATAATAAAGTTTTGCGAAATTACTTTGTTTTACTTCCATAGAGGGATAACGAACAATCAATCTTGTATGATTAGCATTAATCGAATCAAGATATAATGTCCATCCACCAAGCGAATAATAGTGATTAAGTTTTACAAATGATATCAACTCATAGCCTTCTCCCCCGCCATAATAAACCGTATCTCTTGGTTGAGGGCTTTGCCATTTCAGAACAATCGAATCGGCATTATTCATTCGAGCAGCAAATAAATTTTCTAGCCAATAGTAACTGTTAAAGCCACCTCGGTTCTGCCCCGTTTGTGCAATCCACGGCCAAATCTTTTCTTTCGATGCATCAATGCTGATGGCACGGGTGGAAACAATCCTGTTAGCAGAAATTAATTCATCTGCAGGCATTTTCATTTGTTGTTCTACAGCAGTGGCGCCCCAGCTAATATGTGCCGGGCGAATAAAAACCCAATAAAGCATTGCAATTAGTGCATAAAAGATAAATGTGTATTTTATAAATTGTCTTATCCGGTTCATCACTTAATCAGTATTTATAATTTTAATTCATTGTTCCTTATCTGATAAACTATTCGAGCTATTGAACACATCTGTTTCAATAATTTTTCTCACCAATGCAGGTTCTTCAAATATTGGACTATGGGCTGAATTGTTAAAAGTGTAAAATCCTTTCACAGGTGCTTTTATCTGCATAAAATATTCCTTTGCCAAAGGGTAAGATACCGTGTAATCATAAATGCCATGAAAAAAATAAATTGGAATATCAACTTGGGGTATTTCCTTTGCAAGATCCGTTGCGAGTATTGTATCCCAAAGTATGCTAACACCTGAGCGGGATTTGGCACGCCACAAATTCAGCTTTTCATTTATCGTGTACGCACGGCAGGTAAGTGATGGCAAAAACATACCGGCGATGATGGAATGCATGTCATGTGTAGTACCAATACCAAGGCTGTGCATGGCATCGTCACGCAATGCAAGGTAGGCATCCGGTATGCCTACTCCAATAGAGACTGGTGCTGCCTCAAGTTTTCGGAGCATTTTTCTATTACCCTTTTCTTTTAATTGCTCAAGCATGTACTCGTATGCGAGTGTTTCAGATTTTAGTTGATCCGTCATTTGCGCCACGGCAATATAGGCATGATACAACTCAGGCGTACGTGCAGCCGCTTGTATGCCAATGAAAGTTCCTCCCGAACGTCCCATGAGGTAAATTTTTTCCTTCCCAAAACGCTTGCGCAGGTAATTCGTAAGCTCCTTTGTATCGGATAACAATTGCTCTAGCGTAATGGCTTCTAGTGGGATGTCGGCATCGTAAGAAAGTCCTGAACCTCGTCGTTCCCACCATACTACAGTAAAATAATCCTCTAGCCCAGTTGGGTATTTTTTGGAAAGGAAATAATCGGGTAGCCCTCCATGAAGGTATAGCAATACAGGATGCGTTGAATCTTTGGTCTTGATAATCATCCCCTGTTTCATACCATTTATATCAACAAAAATTTTTTCTGAAATACTTCCGGGTATTGGCTTGCCGTTTTCATCCAAGAAAGCTGTAGGCTTACCGGGACTGTATATCAGTAAAATACTGAACAGCATTAATACTAGTACCAGTAAAGTTGTAAACAGTATCGCAATCATTTTTTTTATGGTTTTAAAAGGCTTTTTCATTTTGTTTCCACTTTCATAGATTGGCTATTTTTTAACCTTAGGAGAAATTTTTCATCTTTGTTGCTATACGCCTCCTCTAACCACTCCATTAGTTCATTATCTATTTCTGCAGCACTGTTAATATTGATATGATGCAGGTATTGGTTGGCGGATAGCTGAACAATCTTTGCTATTCTACTGCTGGTTAATTCGTAACCCAAACTGCATTCAACTAGAATCTTACTTGGGAATATTTTTACAGCAGCAAATGTGGAATATTTATCTAAATGGATGCAACATGCCGATGACTGCACCTTAAAGGAACCAAGCTGCTTTGTTAGCCGACCTATCAATTTTTCGTATAACAGTTTCCCTTTGGCTTTGCCTACAAAATGATTTTCAAATAGGAATATTTTGCATAAATGACTTTGATTTTGCCTGACGAACTGCCGGTTGCACTTGGGGCATGTCCATAATTTTAATTTTTTCATGTAGGATTTTTTTTAATATTTTAGTATGCAAAGCGCTATGTCTTAATTTCCCTTACAGGTAAAAAAATATCCCGAATACTCAATCCTCCCCTTATGGCAAAAATGATATACAACATTATAAATATACTATCAATAATTCCCGTAAACCAAAATGTAGATGGAAATCCATTTACAAAAATCATATAGGTATAAAGCTGCACAACGTAAAAAGCCCTGCCAAGTAAAAGGCAACCAACATTAAAAGCATACCGCTTGATATTGAAGGCCGACATAACCTGTATGTATGCAAAACATAAAAAGAAAGAGCCTAAAAAAACCGCAAAAAAAGGGTCCAATGGTGGGTTGTCAATTATTCTGCCAGTTCCAATAAAAAACAAATACAGTATTCCTGCTATTGTGTCCCATACTGCACTAAGTGCAAATGTTAGGGTTAATGGAAATAAGGGTCCCTTTTTCATACTATAAGTTTTTATAGATTAATCCTTGTTTATCGTTTTGCTGATATTTACATTAATCCCTTTCTTGAAAAATAACGCCAACAATACCATGAACAATGGAGCCGTAATTGCCCATGGGGTTGCAACCAACAATAAATCATTGGAAAAATTGGGGTAGAAATAAACAAAAGCAATTAATGGGGTAACGAGTGTATGGGCTAAAAGAGCATACCTTACCCATTTTTGAAATCCTGCTTTTGCAAAAACGGGTATCGCCAAAAGCGTTGCCATTCCCATAAAAATATATCCTATTGCATCAAAATCCCAAAAAAGTGAATGAGGGGTTTGTTGCAGCATGTGAATTTTATCAGCTTCACCCTTTAGTGTCATGGGAATTACAGTAGCCAATTGAACAATATAGTTAGCTGTAACAAATACCACATAAACTACCGTACAAAGTAGTGCCCCATGACTCCAGAATTTTTTCGCTGCAGGAACGATATGATGCAATGCCAGCATTTCAATCATAAAAGGTATGGTAATACAAAGGGAGAATCCGTATATCAATATTTCATCCCATGGATAGCTCAGCATGCCTAACACCTGCAGCATCTGCACTAGATAAAACGCAAGTGTAGCTATAAAAGCAATAATGCCAGCTCGAAAACCAATTTTATTAATGCTATTATGCATGTTTAATTTATTATTCAGCAAAAACAACTTTATAAGTAAGACATATAAAAATTAATATTTAATTGCTCTCCTTTTTATCTCCAGTTTCATTTTTTCTGGCATATCCCTACAGCTACAATTCTTTTTATGCTCTACATGCCAAGCAATGCGTTGTTCCAATGTAGCTTTTGCAGGCATGCGATTCGCTACATGCCATTCTTTATTGAGTTTCATTGCTTAAGGTTTATATTCCTTTACATTGTATTCTATACTTTTTAAATTAAATTTTCCATACACAAATTCACCTTCGGGATAGTGCCAAACCGCTTCTCCATACTTCATTACATTATTGCCATTCATTTGCATATACTCTTTTGCAGGGGTAGAAAACCGGTATTGTTTCATTACATTGATATCGCTCCTATCATCGGAAATAAAATTTACCAATTGCCCCAGCTCATTAAAATAAAGCATAGCCGCTATTTTATTTGTACCATTTGTAAAACTAGCTTTAGCCGATAATCTGTCAATTGGTATCCATTCAATTCTTTTGTCGATAAGCGTAGCCGGTACCATCATGCACATATCGTTAAACACGGTAACAGTCTCAGCCCTATTCATAACTTTGCCGCTGGCATGCACAACCGAAAACATACCAAACAGTTTCACATTCATACTAGCAGTAGCGTCTTGATAATCGTGGTAGCCTGGTACCGTTATACCAAACATTTTGGCTTTCATAAAAAATAATCTCGTTGGCTCATTAAAAAAATTATATTGAACTACTGAAAAAGGAAACCAGTCCTTTTTTTTGCTGCGCATTTCTCCTTGCATTTCTATCCTTACATTGTTTACTTTGGGTTTATGGAGGGCACCGGCATATCGGATATATTTTTGTACAGGAGCTGGCAACGACTCAATATCTGCTTCGGTAAGCAGATCATTATTAGAAATTTTTGTTTTGGCCAAATGATTTTCTACATCATTTTTAAACTGCATTTCAAAATGATGAGAACCCCATGATAAAATAGCTACAACCACAATAATGATATTAGCTATTGTTCCATACTTGGCATCTTTCCACAAGGTGAGTATGAGTAATTGAGAAATGATGGCTGCAATAATAGCAAAGACAGGCCAGTGCTCACTTTTATAGAAAAATAAATAGAGCGTAATTACAAACAAGCATGCCACACATAGCCATATTAAGCCAAAAGGTTTAGTTATATTTTTGCTACTCTGGCTAATATCACCAAATGCAAAAGCTTTTGCAAAACCCATTAGATGAATAATACCATGAAACAAAATAAAAAATGCAAATATGTATTTTAGCATAATAATATTTATTAAAAAAATAAGCAAATAATCGCCTTCTACACATTACTTATACCCTTACAAAAGTTTCCACCGCTCGTCTTAATGAAACAGGATTGGGATAATTCTTTAGATAACCAGTTCGCAAAATAAACTGGATATTATCTGTAATACCAATCGATTTATTCACTAATTTATTCGTAGCAGGTTCTTCTAAAATTTGTGTCATCGGATGAATAGCAATATTTTTATCCCTAATCCTTAAGAATAATCTTTGCATTCTTTTGCCTGATTCTAGTAGCGTTAAAACACTATTATCCTTGCTCGTTATCAATAGCCACCCCGCAGATTGTGCTACTTGTTTTCTAACTTTATCAATACCCTGATCTCTAAAATCCTTTTTCAGCACGCTGGATTTTGTATAAAAATTACGTAATATCCAACCAGGCACTCCATCTATTTCCATACTGGCAGTGGTAAGCCCATCGGCGTGTTCCTTTGCATCCTTGCTAGAAAACCTGATCCAATTCGCCAACTCCTCTTGGGCAGCATCTCTGTATGATTGAATTTTGTTTGCCTCAATGGTATTTTCATTAAGCCAAATATGCGCCGGCGAAATATTGTTTATGTAATGAAGAAAATCTGTTTCGCTGCTCATTATATAATTTAAATCTTCTTTATTTATTACATCACTTAGGTAATTGGACCTTACTGTTCTTCTTTGCTTAATCTTTTGAGGATCAAATTTAATAAATAGGGAAGATTTTACTAAATGTACATCCACCACATTTTCATCTTGGTTGGTAGTAGCCAATAAATTGAACTGGCAATTATAGCCAAGGTTATTGGCAGCATATTCTAAATTTTGCAAAAATGCACCAATAGATAAAATAGTTTCCCTTTGAGAAGGATCTACTGCGGGAAGCCATTTAGCCTTATCGTTTCCTATAATCCAATGATATGGTTCTAGATATTTTACAAACCAAGGTTGGGTATTATGCCCACTGGGGGCAAGAGATGCTAAAAACAATATCTCTCTTTCATCTTGCTTGAATGGAATTGTATTGTTTTCAATAGGTTTATAATCTGCCCGCACAAAATTATTTGTATCGCTAGATAAATAATATGTTACTCCAGCAATAACAATGGTGGTTCCTGCAATAGCTACAAATTTTCTTCTATTCATTATCACATTTTAAAAAAATATAAATATCAAACTGCCCATTTGCCTTTTAGTTGATACGCCATAAGGATTACAAGAATCCCGATGCCGAGGTAAAGAAATTGGAGCCAGCTAGTTGCTTTTATTAAAATGGTTTGTGTTAAAATAAAACATATAATCA
>JANNGD010000240.1:0-11763 GCA_031380515.1 Ferruginibacter sp.
ATACAGCGGTAAGTTTGGCATGGCTTTCAAATTGCATGGGCTAGAAGGCAGCAACAGCAAAGCTTTTGAAAGATATGTTGTTTTGCATGGGCACTCATGTGTGCCCATGCAAGATGTAGATCCTTTTCCTATTTGCACAAGCCTTGGTTGCCCCACGGTAAGCCCATCTTTTTTGTCAGTACTAAAAAAGTATATTGATAAGGCAGACAAGCCTGTAGTGCTTTGGATATATTATTAGTTCTCCCCCTTCGGGGGAGTTAGAGGGGGCTTTCCATTGGAATTTCTACTGCTAATAATTCAGCATCTTCCAAAACATTTATTTCAAAACTATCCGCTTCCGAAATGCCAACCGCATCTCTCTTATTAAATTTTATACCATCAACTTCTATAGAGCCATTTATTACAACCAAATAAATACCATTACGAACAAAAGCATTTTCGTAAATAATTTTTTCTCCAGCTTTTATATTTGCCAAAGAAAACCGAGCGTCTTGGTTTATCCACAAAGCATTGTCCTCTTCTCTAGGGGAAACAACTACTTGCCACTGGCCATATCTTTCTTTTATATCAAAAGTTCGTTGGTCGTAGCGGGGCGTTATATTTCTTTTTTTAGGAAAAATCCATGTTTGAAAAAGGGTTACTTCTTCTGTTGCAGATTCGTTTGCCTCGCTGTGTTGCACACCCGTGCCCGCACTCATTATTTGTACATCTCCAGCTTGTATAACACCTTCGCCACCTGTGCTATCCTTGTGTTTGAGCGCACCTGTAAATGGGATGGTTACAATTTCCATATTGTCATGCGGGTGTGTTGGGAAAGCTCCTCCTCCAGCTATCCAATCGTCGTTTAAAACCCTCAAAGCACCAAAATGTACTTTCTCTGGATTTTGCCATCCCCCAAAACTAAAATAATGCGCAGGCTTTAACCAACCATGGTTTGCCGTGCCTCTTTCGGTTGCTCTTGTAATTGTTTGTTTCATTTTTTTATATTTATTTATCGCCTAAATTCCTCCTTGAGAAATCCAATAACGTAGTTTAAAATAAATCAACTATTAATCAATGTTTAAACATCAATAATTATACCAATAGATAAACTATGCAAAGATGACATAAATTTAGTTTTAAAACATGACATAATCTATTGCATAATAAAAGACGAAAGGAGGTATTCAGATGAAGTGAGTGATACCGAAAAATTGGCGATGGCACCACGATAATGACCAAAGCTGTTCTTTGGCTTGGACAAAATTTATTTTTGTCCAAGCCATTTAAAAAGTATCTAAAAGTAAATCGCTAAAAGTCGTAAGCCTAATGGGAGAGAGAATGGGTTAATTTAAATGGTTAAAATCATCTGCTGTAAGCACCGTACTTTGGTCTTCTTCTCGTTCTTCGTTGTATTCAATAATGAAATTGTTGCGCCCTTCTCCAATAAGAATATGTAGATATTTTTGCTGAACCAGTTCTAGCATGTTTAAGAAAATAAAAATGGCATGTATGCGACTCTCACATTCATTAAATATTTTTTCGAAAGCGAGTGTTTTATGCTTTTTACTTATGTACAACATGTGCTCTCTCACACCTTCCATAGTATAGCCATATTGCACAACGGTATGCACTGGCTTGTTGTTGCGTTCATGTAAGCGTTGGGCCACTTTTTCAAACGCTTTCATTAGCTTGAAAAGTGTAACCGTTTGTATTTCTGTTCCTTCTCCCGCTTCTTCCCCAATACTAGAAAGCTCTCTTTGTAAATTGCCACGTTTTATCATCAACATACGAATGGCTTCCATTTCGGCCATTTGAGCAGATGCTTCTTTGAATTTTTTGTATTCAAGAATTTTGTCTATCAGTTCTTGGCGAGGATCTATTTCATTTCCTTGAGCGTCTATTTCTTTGCGTGGCAACAACATCTTTGCTTTTATGCGCATCAATGTGCTTATGAATAAAATAAATTCACTGCCTAGTTCTATATTCAATTTTTCACTTTTGTGAATATGATCTAAGAATTCATTGGTGATTTTAGTAATTGGAATATTGTAAATATCCAACTCGTCTCTTTCTATAAAAAATAGTAAAAGGTCAAATGGGCCTTCAAATTCGTCTAGCTTTATTTGGTAAGATTCGTTGTTACTCACGGCAAAATGTATTTTTAATAAAAAGTCCCGTCTAAACTAAAGTAGACGGGACGCAAATGTATCAATTTATTAAGTTTTTAGAAAATCTGATTATAATCCCTTTTTGATTGCAAGCTAAATGTGAAAACCTATAAGGTCTAGCAAAGGTTCTACATAAATGATGTTTAATAGCTATCCGCTGTTAGGTGCAAGGAATATAAAATTGTAGAAAATTAAATATAAACTGTATAAAAATTCATTCTTCATTTAAAGAATTGACCTCTATAAATTTACTCATATTATCTGTAATCTATTTTTGTAATAGTTAAAAGATCATATACAAAACAGCTTTTCTGTGAATCTGTGGCTAAAATATTGCCACAGATTCACAGAAAAGAACAGAAATATCATTTTAATCTACCCCTTTAAAAATCATAAATTGTGTATTTCATACATAAAATTCTTTTGCACCCAATAACTGATAGTCATTTGATGTTTCTAATAAAACCTTACAGATTTTTGAAAGAATTTTCAATTTGACTTAATGCATTTACAATTTATAGTTCAACCCAAGCCCAATAGCATGTTGTACTTGCATTCCACCTATTTCTATATCATTGTAGCGGGCATTTAATAACAGTGTAGCACCAATGTACTTATTTACTGTAAACGTAAATAAGTTGTTCATATCAAATACAATATTGCCTGGGTTGTTGAGGTAATTCGAGTATAATGTAGTGGTAGACTTATAATTGATGCCTTTAGCTAAATCAAAGTTTGCATTGGCTTGTACAAAAGCGCCTAAGCCAAAAGAAGCTACTTTTCCTGAATCTACGCCAAATGCTTTTATCGGTTTTAAACTCTTTTTTAGCTTTGTAGTTACCTCAGCCATTAAAGGAGACATTAACACAGAAAAATGTGCATTTGGCTTATATAAAATACCAGGCCCAAATTTTATATATCCAGGAGTCATAAAAGCATTTTCAAACTGCGATTCCAATCCAAAATAGCCAGCATAACTCCAGTTTTTACGAAATTCTTTACCGTATATGGAGTTGAAGTTTAAATAATCATCATTTTTTACAAATTTATTTGCAGTAGAAGTAGTTTTTGCCACACCATATCTACCTCTAAAAGAGTTTAACCAGGTTGTTTTGCCTTTTTTTCTATCAAAATTATAATCTACAATTCCTTTTATACCTAAAAAGTTTACATCTCCGCCATTTACTTTAAACCACTCGTTGTTTATTCCCGCTTCGTTTACAGAAAGATTGAGGGTGCCCGCTTTTGCCCAACCTTCTTTCATTTCTGCCTTGGTGGTTGTTAGTTTTCCTGCAGCTGCATCGGCCGCTTTTTTTGATTCTGCTGTTGTTTGAGCATTTAATATTGTAGCTGAAAATAGAATTGCTGCTAATAAATAGATTTTTGTTTTCATGTGTACTGTTTTGATTAATGTATTACATTTTTTTTAAGACGTTTTTTGGTTTAAAAGGTTGCCGTAAAAATAAAAAAGCAGCAAATAAAATATTTGCTGCTTTTTTAAAATATTAAAATAATTACTTCCTCAATGCATCACGAATTTCAGTCAGCAACGTAATGTCTGCTGGAGGCGCAGCAGGTTCTTCTACTTTTGCTTTCTTCATTTTATTAATACCTTTTATTGCAATAAAAACAACTAGGGCAATTAAAAGAAAATTTACCACTGAAGAAATGAAGTTGCCATGTGCAAATACTGGCCCGAGTTTTTGCGCATCAGCTAAAGAAGTTGTACCGGTTGCGGCGGCAGCTTTTGTAGCATCATTTAATCCGATATACATGTTACTAAAATCTTTTCCAGAAACCATACCAATTAATGGTAAAACCATACCATCAATAAATGCAGTTATTACTTTACCAATTGCTGCGCCCATTATAACGGCTGCTGCTAAATCGACTAAGCTACCGCTGGCAGCAAATTCTTTAAATTCTTTAATGAATCCCATAATGTTTTAAGTTTAAAAGGGTTTGTTAAAATGTTTAGATTAGACACAAAGAAAAGGATTTTTTATTATTCAAGAAAAAACCCACTTAAATTTTAATTATGCACCTTTGCAAAAAAAAAATCCGCTTTTGAGCAATAAACTTATCAATTGGTTCATTTTTATTTCACTTTCGCTCATTTGGGGTAGTAGTTTTATATTAATGGTCAAAGGCTTAGAAAGCCTAACTGCCTATCAAGTAGCATCTTTACGTATAATTTTTTCTGGTATTGTGCTATTGCCAATTGCCTTGAGGCATATAAAATCTATACCCAAAAACAAGCTTTTTTTTATTTTCCTGTCTGGTTTTCAGGGAAGCTTATTGCCAGCCTATTTATTTTGTATTGCCGAAACAAAAATTGACAGTGCCCTTGCAGGGTCTTTAAATGCATTAACGCCTGTATTTGTTATAGTTATGGGAGCAATTTTTTTTAATAGCAAGGTGTCTTTTCACAAGGTTTTGGGTATTTTAATTTCGTTTATAGGGAGTATTTTATTGTTTTTTGCACAACCAACCTTTGCGGTGGATAGCAATTGGCTTTTTGTACTATTTGTTGTGCTTGCGACCCTATTATATGGGATAAATGTAAATATGGTTGGTAAATATTTGGAGGGTATTCCATCGTTGCATATTGCATCCATTGCATTATCACTCAATGCAATTCCGGCTTTAATTGTATTGTATTTTACAGGATATTTTTCGCAAGATATTTTTACAACGCCTATGCTTATTGCTACTGGTTACACTTTTATATTAGGTGTATTGGGTACCGCTGTAGCTTCTGTTATTTTTTATATGCTTATGAAAAGAGCCGGAATGATTTTCGCCTCCATGGTTACCTATGTCATACCTTCAGTAGCTGTATTGTGGGGGCTTATTTTAGGAGAAAAAATTGGTTGGAAACAGGTGGCTTGCTTGGCCATAATTTTAAGCGGTGTATATATTGCCAATCGTGTACAAAAGGATGATGCCTAATATAAAAATGTATTTTTTATTAAATTTGCTCATAACAAAACCCAGTAAAACCGATTATGAAACGAGTTATTGTAGTAATTATTTTGATGCTTCCTATTGCGCTATTTGCCCAGAAAGTAAAACTCGGTGATAAAACAAATCAAGTTACAATAGATGGAGTAAATAGTTTTAAAATAGAAAGAAGTGGCTGTGGGTGGGGTATGCCTGATTGCCATTTTGATGTGTTTGATAATGATGGTAATAAAGTAATTAGAATAAATTATAAAGAGTTTAAATCTCCCATGGAAAGAAAAGCCTCCAATCCTGAAGGCATTGTAAGATATTATGAATATATTTTTTTAGACTCTAAATCTAAAGCAGAGATAGAATATTTGTATATGAAAGAAGAAAAAGTGGCAAAAAATATTGTAAAAAATAATTTAATAGTAGATGGTAAATTAAATGACAAAGCAGTGGAAGAGTTTGTTTTAGTTCATGGAACAGACTTTTCTGCAAGGGCTAGTAGAAATAGATAATATGAAATTTCTAATTAAAAATTAATTTCCGCTTCACCCCCAATAATTTATCAAAGAAAACAATTTCTTTTTTTTGTGTATTGATGAGCGCTTTGCTACCCAAAAAAGCTTCAGCTGTCTTATTATAAAAATTAAGAAACAACGTATCGCCATTTTTTGTATACCTACCTGGGTAAGCAGTGTTTTTTACACTATCAAATAATTTCATATAAAATTCAAAAAAGTTATTTTCTCTGATAGTGAAATAGGAATCGTTTAAATCTCCAATGGCTTTGTATTTTGTAATAACAGCAGCGGCATCAAAAGCTGGTTTGTCTTTCTTAAACGCATTGATGGGCGAGCAAGAAATAAAAATGGCTAATGAGGATATTAGAATAATGAAGTAGCTATTTTTTATTTTCATGCCTCAAAAATACGGCTTCAACAATTTAGAGAATCATTTTATTTAAAATAGTTGCCTTGTTTTTTTAACTGATTAATATGGTATGTCAAGTTATGCATGTATAATGTGCATTTGAGATAATCGCCATGTCTCTGAAATAGAAATAAATAAATTTATGGAGGTGTAAGTTTTATAAATAAAATAAATTTGTTAGATAAGTCTAACATTTATATATTTGCATACAAATAAAAAATATATGTATAATGAGGGCAATATTATTGGCCGTTTTAGTAGCCATTACAAATTTGGGAAATGCACAAACAGCAACGGTTGTAGGTAATGTAAGCGCTCAAGAAAGTGGGGTACAATTAGCCAATGTAATTTTGCAAGGCACTTCCTTTGGTAGTATTTCTGACAGTGTGGGAAATTTTGTTTTAAAAAATGTGCCCGCAGGAAATTATAAACTAAAAGTAAGCAGCATAGGTTACAGCAAAATTGAAAAAAGTATTATTGTAAAAGCTGCAGATACATTGGTAATAAATGTTGAACTTTATAGTGTAGATAACAGCTTAAACGAAGTAGTAGTAACGGGTACACAAAAAGCTACAAGGAGATTGGAAAGTCCTGTAAACGTAGAGGTATATTCGCCAAATTATTTTAAGAAAAATCCTACACCCAATATTTATGAAGCATTGCAAAATGTAAATGGCGTAAGACCACAATTAAATTGTAATGTTTGCAACACCGGCGACATTCATATAAATGGATTAGAAGGCCCATACACAATGGTTCTTATAGATGGAATGCCAATTGTAAGCAGTCTTTCCACCGTATATGGTTTATCGGGCATACCAAACTCATTGGTAGAAAGAATTGAAATTGTAAAAGGCCCTGCTTCGTCTTTATATGGTAGTGAAGCTGTTGGTGGCTTAATAAATATCATTACAAAAAAACCACAAAATGCGCCATTATTATCGGCAGATATTTTTACCACATCATGGAATGAAGTGAATGTAGATTTGGGTTTCAAACATAAAGCAGGAAAAAAAGCAAGTGCGTTAACAGGTATAAACTATTTTAATTTTCAAAATAGAGTAGATAAGAACAATGATAATTTTACCGATATGACTTTGCAAAATAGACTTTCTATTTTTCAAAAGTGGAATTTTGATAGAAAAGACAATCGTTTGTTTAGCCTTGCAGGCAGATTTATGTATGAAGACCGCTGGGGTGGTGATATTGGTTGGAATAAAACGTTTAGAGGTGGCGATAGTATTTATGGAGAAAGTATTTACACAAGCAGGTATGAGCTTTTAGGTAATTATCAATTGCCAACCAAAGAAAAATTAATGCTTTCTTTTTCGTTAAATAGCCACAACCAAGATAGCAGGTATGGCACAACATCATACATAGCCAAACAAAATATAGGTTTTACACAACTTACTTGGGACAAAACCATTGGTAAAAACGATTTACTATTTGGTGCAGCTCTTCGTTATACTTATTATGATGATAACACACCTGCAACAGCAACAGCAGATAGTATAATTCAAAAAAATCAACCACAGAAAATTTGGTTGCCGGGTATTTTTTTGCAGAATGAAATTACCCTTGCAAAAAATCAGAAATTATTATTGGGTGTTCGTTTAGATAACAATTCTATTCATGGAAAAATTTTCACACCACGAATTGCATACAAATACACAATAAATGACAAAAACATTATTCGTATAAATGCTGGTTCAGGTTTTAGAGTAGTAAACTTATTTACCGAAGACCACGCCGCACTTACTGGTGCAAGAACGGTATATATAAAAAGTGCACTAAAACCTGAAAAATCTTACAATGCCAATATTAATTATATCAAAAAAATATACTCAAATAATGGAACATTTATTGGGTTAGATGGTTCTGTATTTTACACGTACTTTAATAACAGAATTGTGGGAGATTTTTTAACAGACCCAAACAAAATTATTTATGATAACCTAAACGGATATGCGGTAAGTAAAGGGATTACTTTAAATATGGATATTGCTTTTAGTAATGGTATAAAAATTATTACAGGTGGTACGTTTATGGAAAATACACTTACACAAGGCGGTGTAACATCGCAACAATTATTAACTGAAAAATTTACGGGCACTTGGGCAGTATCTTATTATATTAAAAAATTACATTTAGCCTTCGATTACACAGGCAATGTGTACAGCTCAATGAAATTACCGACACTTGGCGGCCTTGACCCCCGTAAAACAACATCGCCTTGGTGGAGTATTCAAAATATACAATTGCTGTATAGTAAATTTAAAAATATAGAAATTTATGCTGGGGTAAAAAATCTTTTAAACTGGACACCGTTTAAAGAAAATAACCCTTTTATTATTGCAGGCAGTAGGGATCCTTTTGATAAAAATGTACAATTTGATACAGGTGGTAATGTATTAGCTACCGCAACTAATCCTTATGGGTTAACCTTCGACCCCACATATATATATGCTCCCACACAAGGAGCAAGAGCATTTGTAGGCGTTAGAATTAATTTAAAATGATAAAACCAACGCTTTTCACTATCTTATTTGTTGGGTGTATTTTACTCCCCACATTTTTATATGCACAACTTAAAATAGTTCAGTTTGAGCAAATAGATAGTTTGCAAAAAGTAGCAAAAAAAACGGTGGTCGTTTTCACATATACAGATTGGTGCAAGTATTGTCAGGCTATGAAAAGCACCAGCTTTAAAGACAAAAAAATAATAGCACATCTCAATAATAATTTTTACTTCATATGTTTTAATGCAGAAGAAAACCGGAATATTTATTTTAATGGAAAAAATTTTGTGTACAAACCAACAGGCAACAATACTGGTACACATCAATTAGCAGACCAGCTTGCTATGATTGATAAAAAAATAACCTATCCGACAATTACTTTTTTAAATGCAGACTTTGAAATAATTTTTCAGCATAATCAATACATAAATGCCAAAAAATTTCTTGTAATACTTGAAAAAAATATTTCTTTTTAAAATATTTACAGGTGCTAGGCTTACTGCAAAAATTAGGAAGTATAGAAATTAGTTTAAATATAAATAGGTAAAACAAATTAGGTATCCTCTAATTTGATTATAGTTTTACCATTGTTTATATTAGTATTATATTTTTTTAATGATAATATATTTTGTTTACAGCGATTTTTGCGTTAACGTGAAATAAAACATAATTTTCTTTAATATTAAAATATTTTTCCCAAATGTGAAAACCGTTTTCCCGATAGCGATAATATTTAGAACAATATGTAAAGACTTTTGCACCCAAAAGAAAAAAGGATGTATAAAAAAATAGGGATAGCAATTTGTGTTTTGCTTTTACAAAATGAAATTTGTGTAGCACAGGTAAAAGAAACTACAAAAACAGAAGATAGTAGCCACATAAAATATTTACAAGATATAACAATAGTAGGCCGAAACAGTAAAACTGATTACCAACAAATGCCCGAAATTGTTGGTGTAAATATTTATGCAGGTAAAAAAAGTTCCTTGATTGTAATGGACAATGTGCAAGGCAATGTGGTTACCAATAATATGAGGCAAGTGCTAGCAAAAGTACCGGGCATTCATATTTGGGAGAGCGATCCTAGTGGCATACAAATTGGTATAGCGGCCCGTGGCCTAAGTCCAAATAGAAGTTGGGAATTTAATGTACGGCAAAATGGGTATGATATTGCTGCCGATCCTTTTGGATATCCAGAAGCTTACTACAACCCACAATTACAAGCCGTGCAGCGTGTAGAAATTGTAAGGGGGCAAGGTGCTTTGCAATATGGGCCACAGTTTGGAGGTATGGTAAATTATATTTTGCGCAATGGCAGCGAAATAAACAAACCCTTAGAATTTGAAACACAACAAACCCTAGGCAGCAATGGCTTGTTTAATAGCTACAATGCCATTGGTGGAAAAAAAGGGAAAGTAAATTATTATAGTTTTTTCGATCATAGAAATGGCAAAGGATGGAGAGCAAATAGTAGCTATTTTACCAATGCAGGTTATGGTACCGTAACGTATCGCTTTACAGAAAAATTTTCGCTTACAGCAGAAGTAATGCGCTCACATATACGTAGCCAGCAGCCAGGTGGCCTCACCGATGCGCAAGTGCAAGCCGATGCGCAACAAAGTTTTCGCAGCCGAAATTGGTTTGATATTACATGGACCACACCAGCCCTTATTGCCAATTATAAAATAAACAACAAAGCTACTTGGAACACAAAATTGTATGGTACCATTGGCGATAGAAACAGTGTTGGTTTTTTACAACCTATTACTGTTGCAGATAATATAAATGCTACCACACTTGCTTACAACAATAGGGTAGTAAATATTGATAACTACAGAAACTATGGTTTAGAAAGCAGGATACTCACCGATTATAATTTAGGCAAAATGAAAAATACTATTGCTGGAGGTATACGTTTATACACGGGTAGAACATCCCGTAGAGCAGATGGAAAGGGCACTGCCGGAACAAATTATGATATAACTACGCTAGCTGTTTATCCCAGAGACGTACAATTTAATTCTAAAAATGTAGCAGCGTTTGTAGAAAATATTTTTAGAGTAGGCAAAAAAATATTATTGATACCCGGTATAAGATACGAATGGCTAGAAGGTTCGGCAAGTGGGCGCAATGGTTTTACCAATACAGGGCAAGAAATAATTTTACAAAATATAACACGCAGCCGAAGTTTTCTACTAGCAGGTATTGGTGCCGAATATCATGTAACAAAAAATACAGAAGTATATGCCAATGCGTCGCAAGCCTATCGTCCCATACAATTTGCAAATTTACAAGCACCACCCACCACCGATGTAGTAGACCAAGATCTGAAAGATGCAAAAGGATACAATATAGATTTGGGTTATAGGGGAAAACTAAAGAATTATTTACAGTTTGATGTGAGTAGTTTTTACTTACAATACAATAACCGAATAGGAATCATTACACCAACAGGAACTACAGCAAGACTTATTACAAATGTAGGAGCAAGCAGCAGCAAGGGTTTTGAAGGTTACGTAGAAATTAATCCTATAAAAGCCTTGGTAAAAAACAATAAAATTGATTTGATTGTTTTTGGTTCTTATGGCTACACCAATGCAACATACAGTGGCAATCATAAAGATGCTGCTACCAAGGGAAAGCGTGTAGAAAATGCACCACAAAATATTTTTAGAGGAGGTATAACATTGGGCTACAAAGATTTTTTATTTACTACCCAGCTAAGCAGTGTAAGTGACACTTACAGCGATGCCAACAATACGGAAACAGCAACGGCCAATGCACAAAACGGTTTAATACCTTCTTATGCAGTTACAGATATTACAGCCGCATACAAATTGGCAAAAGGCATAAAAATAAAAGCAGGCATAAACAATGCTTTCGATAAAGCCTATTTTACACGCCGTGCTAGTGGCTACCCTGGGCCTGGTGCATTGCCTGCAGATGGAAGAACTTTTTTTGTGAGTGTAGGAGCAAAATTTTAATAAAATATTTAGTGCGGTTAGCATTTTATCAATGAGCAGCAGTTGTTCGGTCTCCCTCACTGTTCCGTACGTAGCCATGGGTATATGCTCCTTCGTCCCATACCCAAGGCTACGCACATCGCTCGGTCCACCGCCGCTCTTAGGCGATATATCTTTTCCTGTCTGCCGTCAGCTACCCTGTACACACAAGTTATTTAGTTTTAAAATAGGATATTTGAAAAAAAATGG
>JANNGD010000242.1:0-17821 GCA_031380515.1 Ferruginibacter sp.
TTATTACGAATAAGATAGCATCACAAAATGCAATTGCAATTCAAACATTAGTTGGTTTCAATAACGAAAATATGCGCAAAAATTTAGGCACTCACGATTTTAGCTACACAGAACAACAAAATATTTTAGATTTCTTAAAAACGCTCTCTGAAAAAGTAAATAAAATGCCTACATCTTAGTAGTTTTTTTTTGTCCCTGCAAAATACCCCAATAAAGATATTGGGGTATTTTAGTTATTAGTACAATTTGTTCTTTTATTTCTTTGTTGAAATTAGACAAATGGAGCAAAGTATATTAATAACAATACCACTAGAAGAATTTGTTTCTACAATAGAAGCAACTGTAAGAAAGGTTATACAAGAAAAAAATATTCAAGAAGATACCTTCATTAGTTCAGATCAAGTAATGAAACTATTTAATATTAGTACTACAACTCTTCAACTCTGGAGAGATAAAAATAAAATTCCATTTAATAAAGTAGGTAAGAAAATTTTTTACAGCCGTAAAGAATTAATGAACCTAACTGTACATAAAAAAGGTAATTCAGTAGCAACCGCTACAGCATAATATAATTGCTATGGTGCTATGGCAATACTAACAACATCATGGTAAGCACCTACCAAATATCATACTCAAAAAAATAATTTTATGAGTGACAACACAATGAACAATGAAGGGCTACAAACCCCTCAAAATTCACAAAAGCGTAAGCAAAGCGCAAAATCTGAATCACCTGCACCAGCTACTACGTACGAAGTAAAAAGTAAAGGTTATGCAGAAACGTTTGAAACCAAAGAAGCTGCTTTTCAACAAGCAGAAGTTTTGAAAAAACGTGGCATTAAGAAAGAAGAAACTGTAGATGTAAAGGTACTGGCACAAACTGGTAACGAAAAGTCAAAGGTAATTCGTAATGTCAAAATAGATGAAAGTTTTTACAATTAATCTGTTATTTGCAATAAGCCTGTAATGTAGTAGTTGCAGGCTTATTTTAAATTTTATTTCATCACAATGAATATGACTACTCTGTCAAAAATGCCTGTGTTTCTACACAGGCAAATTTTATAAAAAAGTTTTGAGGATTGTTTAAAATGTCAACGAGTAAATGCTGTACTAAATAAAAAAGTACCCCCTTCTCTAATCGTCCGAAGCGTCTTCGACAATACAAAAATAAAATAAATTTTTCTATATCAAAATTATTATTCACTTTTGAACTGCGAACAACACGAATACCAAATGAACATTTTTCAAAAATTTTATTTTCACAATACTGTAAGGAGTTGGGTAACGGTAACGTCCCTAAACTACACGCCTATTTGGTATTGTTGTTCGCAGCTCCTTACATATTTTATTAAAAATGCGAACAACAAAAAAAACTTTAAGCCGTCTAGTACAGGTTACTGCACCGCTTAACGTACCGCCAACGAAACAGGCATCTACAAAAAAACCGCTTACAGTTGCGCAACGCAATGCTAGAATCAAACAGCTAGAGAAAGAACTGGCTGAAAGTAAGGCATTAATTACTGCCAATGAACTTTTTTTTACCGAGCAATTATCTGCGCAAGAAACTACTATCATTGATAAGCATAGTGGTAAAATTTTATTAAAAATAGAAGACTTACAAGCGTTCTGTTTGAATAGGCAATTAGGCGTTTTATTTGAATATTACTCTCACAATTTTGTTGATATTCCTTACTACATACTTCAAATGGTAGAGTGTACTGTAGATAGTAAAAATAACGATATAGATTTTAGAAATACTGTTGGGCTTAGTAAAGAATTGATTAAAACACTATCAATTCTTTATGATATACACAAGGCTTCCCAATTACCAAATCAATAATTATTTAATATAGGAGCGTAAATATTACGCTCCTCATTTCGTTTGTAATAACCTGTATATGAAAAATTTTATCAGACTTCAAACCTCTCCAAATGTTATAACTTTTTTGGTTAATAAAGATGAAATGAAAAAAGCAATAGAACATCCAAGTGTATTAGTTGCATATTCAGTTTTAGAAATTCGTTTGAATAATAAAATGAGAATTATTTGGGATAATCATTTTATACAAAAATCTTTTACACATTTATCATTAGGACAATCTAACTAGCTTTATGTATAATCACAAAGTTTCATTTTATAAAAACATTGCAGATACGACCAATAAGACTGTCATAAATATTGATGCTTATTTGAAAGGTATAAAAACAGGTAAGTACAAAAAGCAAATTGAAGCTTTGCGTAATACTGAAAGTAAAAAACTGCAAACAGATTTAAAAAAGCAATTGCCAAATATTACTGCAAGTGGTATTTTTAATGAGCGTAAAGACGCTTCAATTATTACACATAGTGGATTAAAGCAAATTGATTTTGATAGTGTAGAAAATCTACAAACAGCAAACGCAGCTTTACAGAAAGACAAATATACTTTTGCGTCATTTTTAAGCCCTACAGGTACAGGTATAAAATTACTGGTACGTATAGAGCCATCACAAGAAAAAGACGTTTACAAAGAACTAGAGCATTATTACAAGACAAATTATAACCTTCAATTAGATACTAGTTGCTCAAACGTTGGCAGAGCCATGTTTGTAAGTTATGATGAAGATTTATTTCATAACTCACAAAGCATACCATTTGAAGCATCGGTGCTGCAGCATCAGGATCACACCAACAAAAATTATGTTACTGGCCATTGTAAGTTAGCAAAAATCAATGATAAACAAAAAGAGGTAGAATTATTAGTAAAAAAGATTGAAGCCCAAAAAACAGACATAACAGGGGATTATAAACAATGGTTAAATATTGGTTTTGCACTTGCTAGTGAGTTTGGTATTACTGGAGAGAATTATTACCAGCGCCTAAGCAGCTTTGCAGCTTCTTACGATGCTACATCGTGCAAAAATCAATACGCAGAATGCTGCAAGGCACGTAAGGCAGGCACAAATATAAATACTTTGTTTTCTATTGCTAAAAACTGCAATGTGCTTGTGTATGATGGAGCGCAAAAAGAAATATTGAAAGTAAAGGGAAAAGAAAAAGTTAAGAGTAATGAAATAGTTTTTTACAATCCAATTTTTAAAACAGACGATGAAGGCAACCAAGTTTTAAAGGATATAAAGATTAACTACGTAAAATTTACCGAACTAATTTACTCCTTTGGTTACAGGCGTTTTGATATTGATACAGATTTTATTTATGTAAAGCTTCAATCAAATGTTATTACTCAGGTTACAAAA
The DNA here is from genome assembly GCA_031380515.1 of Ferruginibacter sp. Lineage (GTDB taxonomy): Bacteria > Bacteroidota > Bacteroidia > Chitinophagales > Chitinophagaceae > Ferruginibacter. The sequence goes on from JANNGD010000242.1 coordinate 3,238, forward strand.
TTGAAAATACAAGACTGTTTTTTTGAATACCTTGAAACATTGCCAAATGAATTGAGCAACGGTATTACTAAAAAAGTTTTAAAAGAAAAGATGTTTAATAATCCTCAAAACTTTTTTTGTGATAATCGTTTGTCTTTGCTAAAAAATAACGAACCTTTTATTTTTAATGAAGATACCAAAAACGAATGTTTCATTTATTATAAAAATGGATTTGTGAAATGTACAAAGGACGGTTACGAATTAAAGAACTACAACACACTACAGGGCTTTATTTGGGATACACAAATTATAGACAGGGATTTTGTCTATTTGAATATTGAAAGTGATACAATCAAAGAAATGAGCGTTTACGCTCAATTTCTGTTTAATGTAAGCGCAAAGCATAAAGATAATTTTGACAGCCTTTGCAGCCTTATTGGTTACTTGTTGCACGGTTATACAGATGTTAAGTTAAAAGCCATTATTTTGACAGATAGCCGTATTAGTGAGGAAGCAAATGGACGTACAGGAAAATCCTTATTTGGTAGTTCTTTTCAGCATATAAAAAGACTTACACAAATAAATGGTAAGGACTTTGACCCAGGAAATAAAAATAAATACCAATCTGCAAATTTAGATACTCAAATTATTTTGTTAAACGATGTAAGGAGTCATTTTAAGTTTGAAGTTTTATACAATGATATTACCGAAGGTATAACGGTTGAGAAAAAAAATAAAAATCCGTTTACCTTAAAAACTAAAATGTGCATCACTACAAATAAAACGATTACTATCGAGGGCGGCAGTTCAAAAGATAGGTGTATTGAATTTGAGTTTTCAGACCACTACAGCGAAAAGTTTAGCCCCGAAGATGAATTTAAGCAGCGTTTTTTTTCGGATTGGAATAAAAAGGAATGGCAACAATTTGATAATTTTATGATGTTTTGTATTTGCGTTTTTTTACGTTGTGGTATAATAGAGCCACAAAATAAAAATCTAAATCAAAGAAAATTATTAGACCAAACGCATCCCTCATTTTTGGAGTTTATGAATGAAAAATTAGCCTCTAAATTTCTTATGCCAGGATTAGAAATGTGCAAGCAGGATTTTCATAATTTATTCCTAAATGAGTACAGCGAATTACGTACAGATAAATACCGTGGAAGGCTTGAAACTTTTACAACATGGATGAAAAAATTTGTAAAATACGACCCACGTTTTTTGGATGAGTTTAAAGACCGCAAAAGTGGCGACAAAAGGTATTTTACACTAGAGATTGTAAAAAAATAGGGGTACACCCTTATTTTACCTTTTTGAGCGTCCTAGCGTCCTAAAAAAATATAAGCTTATACAGTATTGAGTTTCATTAGGACGCTCGATTTTCATTCGAGCGTCCTACCAGCGTCCTATGCGTCCTTTTATTTTAGGACGCTCAAAATGTAAAAAGGACGCTCGATTGCCAAAAAGGACGCTCGAATTGAAGGGGAGCGTCCTAACTAATACTATTGTTTATTAATAAGTTACAACGATTAGGACGCAAAGGACGCTCGTTTTTCTATATAAGGCGACACCCCTATTTTTTTATTACTAAATTTTATAAAATTTTATTATGAAAATTACAAAAAAACAGTACGATTTGTACAAAGAAAAACTTTCAAAAATGGAAGAAAATGGTATTGAGTTTTTACAAGATTTGGAAACAAAAGAGAATGTAAAAACCTTATCGAAAAATCAAAGTTTTTTTAGAAGGAACGAGTTTGCAGATGAAATACATTTTTATAAATTTCAAATTTTTCGTTACGAGCTTTCAAAGGCATTTAATGATTTTGATATTTCTGAAAATATATTTTTAGAACATGAAGAAAATTCATTTTCGGAATTAGTAGATAATAATGCAGATAAAATGAAAGGAGCTTTTGAAATTATTTCAAAACTTGGTATTAAGAAAAAAAAATTGGCGCAAAGTAATTTTGAAACAATACAGATTTTAATAAAATATTTTCCTAAGCATCCATTAAATAAAAAAACTTTTCCTCTAAAAAATAAACGTTACGATAAGCTGTAATAAAAAATCCCGAATTATTCGGGATTTTTTAGTGTTCTACTATCTTTTATTTCGTATCGTCCACTATGATAAATTTCTTCAAACTCCAATAACTTTCTCTTCATTGGTGCTTTATGGTTTTTTAAATCCTGTTCAAACTCATTACTCCTAATAATCGTTTCTACATAATCATTCATAAAGTCTATGTTCTCACTCTCAGAAAAATTTTTTATCAAAAAACAATATTGTATAAAACTGCATAAAGATTTTTCATTAAAATTTTCATAATCTGAAAGGTAAAAAGTTGTTCTTTCTTGATTGAAGCCCGAGATTGGTTGCCGTAATTCTACACCCTCCTTTTTGAGTTTATGACCTTTTGTTTTGCAGCTATTGGAGCAGTACAATTTTCCTTTGTAATACGGGAATTCAGTCCCGCACACAGTACATACGCATTTCATGGGAATTTATTTACTGATTATTAACCGATATGGTTACAGCAAATTTACTGATAATTTACTAATAGTTACCGTATAACCGATTTGAAACGGTTTTGAGTTGATATTGATAGTGTCATTTCATGCTGAAAACATAAATCAATATTTGAACCTATAAATTAAGTGATTATTATTAAAAACTGTCAGTAATACTGTCAGTAAGGATAAATTAAAAATGGCTACAACTCAATACTGCATTGATTTGTAGCCATTCTATAAAGTGCCCCGGAACGGAGTTGAACCGTTACTTACATTGCTGTAAACAGGATTTTAAGTCCTGCGTGTCTACCAATTTCACCACCGGGGCAAGATCCTCTCCCTTGCCCTCTCCATAAAATAGAGAGGGTAAGGTATAAAAAAACTCCCGTCTCGGGCGGGAGTTTATGTGAGCGGAAGACCGGGCTCGAACCGGCCACCTCGACCTTGGCAAGGTCGCGCTCTACCAAATGAGCTACTTCCGCTTGTATTTAAAAAGAACTCTGCCGGAATTCAAATTTTTTGAATTTGTTTTTCGGATTGCAAAAATAAGGATTGTAACGTAACTACAAAATTTTATTTGTAAGTTGGGTTGTATAAAGTGTTTTCAGGCACATTTACTGCTGGCTTACCTTTGTAACGATGGTTGTATTGGGCAACACATGCTGATAAAATGATGGCTACAACTACAAATATTTGGCAATACCATATAAAACGAGAAGAAGATACCCAACTATGAGCGAAATCTTTTTCTTTGTTATCTATTATTTCTGGTTCCATTTCAATTAATTTTCTGCTGCAAAAATAAGGGCTTATTTTTAATAATAATTATTTGGCATCAACAATTTCGGAAAACTTTCTTTTCTTTTTTATATAATAGTCCCATAGCAAGCTTTTTGCATAAACGCCTAGTAAAGTTCTACCTACCCGTTTTGCTGTCAATGATTTTGTTCTATAAAAAAGCATCCATTTTACAAAATGAACATGTGCCTTTATGATGGCTACAAAATAGCCTGCATCGCCACTTAATAATCCTTTGTAGGCAGCTAAGGCATCTAGCCCAAGGCGCAACGGTAATTTTAAAATAAGTTTATTAGTAGCAGTATTTTTAAAAATCATGATAAGGTTGTTGCGAAAATTCAGATAGGTTTTTTTACTGTTTCCTGTTGGCAAAGTACCCCCACCTACATGATACACTACCGATGCGGGCTCTACATACACTTTGTACCCACTCAATTGCATGCGCCAGCAAAGGTCTATTTCTTCTTGGTGTGCAAAGAAATATTCATCTAACCCACCCAACTCTTTGTATACACTTGCTTGTACAAATAAGCTAGCTCCCGTAGCCCAAAAACAGGGTATGGCATCGTCATATTGCCCTTTGTCTTGTTCTGTATCGTATAAAACACGGCCTCTGGCAAATGGATAGCCAAGGGAATCTATAAAACCTCCACATGCACCAGCATATTCAAAATATGTTTTGTTTTTGTAATCTAATATTTTGGGTTGGCATGCGGCAATGGTTTTATCATTTTCCATGAGCGTAATAATCGGTTCTATCCAACCAGCTGTTACTTCTACATCGCTGTTTAGCAATATAAAATAATCTGCTGTTACCTGCGCTAATGCTGTATTGTAGCCCTTTGCAAAACCTTCGTTGGTTTCGTTTATAATTATTTCTACAGTAGGAAAATGTGCTTGTAAAAATGAAATAGAATGATCGGTAGAAGCATTATCTGCTACAATTATTTTACAATTTTGGTAGGTAGAAGCTAGTACAGATGGAAGGAATTTTTCTAAATAATGTTTGCCATTCCAATTTAATATTACCACGGCAACCAGCGGTAAGTTTTCATTAATTGTATATTTTTGTACCTCGTTTATGCCATTCATAACTGCACAAACATAATTCATTTGTAAAATTTAAATGCGCTTTCATTCCAATATTTATTATTTTTAACCATGTTTGAGCGTTTTTTCAACTTAAGAAATATGTTGGGCCTTATAGCCATTGCCTTTATTACTGGAAGTATTTTCTTTAGTAACTACTTGGCAAAAAAAATTGCTGCAGAAGAAAAAAGAAAAGTGGGGCAGTATGTAGAGGCGGTAAACGATTTAAACAATATCAGTAATTTAGATACAAAACTTGCTACAAAAATTATTGTAGAAAATAGCAAGGATATACCATTAATAGAAACAAATGAAAAAGATAGTATCATCTTTTTTAATTATGACTCCGCAAAAGTTTTAAAAGACAAATCATTTCTGCAAAATAAATTAGCGGAGCTTAAAAAAATAAACCCTCCTATCATTTGGAAAAACCCTTTAAATGGGGCTGAACAAAATTTTACCTACTATGGAGAATCTGATTTGCTTATTCAGATTAGGTATTTTCCGATAGTACAATTGGTGGTAGCCATGTTGTTTATCATCATTGTGGTAATAGCAGTTTCTACCAAAAGTAAAAGCACACAAAACCAAGTATGGGCGGGCATGGCCAAGGAAACAGCCCACCAACTTGGTACACCCATATCGTCGTTAGAAGGCTGGATGGAAATGCTGAAAGAAAATGAAAGCACCCAAAAAATAGCCACAGAAATGAGTAAAGATGTGGAGCGGCTTAAATTGGTTAGTGATCGTTTTGGAAAAATAGGCAGCACACCAAAACTAGAAGAAACCAATTTGAATGGGCAAATTGAGAATATGGTAAATTATATAAAACGCCGTGCCCCCGATAAGGTTAGTTTTGCTATAAATTATAACGGCGACAGTGATATAACTGCCATGATAAATCCGCCTTTGTTTGATTGGGTAATTGAGAATTTACTTAAAAATGCGTTGGATGCAATGGGAGGAAAAGGCAGTATAGAAATAAATATTAAAAATGAAATAGCGGAGATTATAATTGATGTAAAAGATAATGGAAAAGGTATCAGTAAAAATAATATTGCCAATGTGTTTAAACCTGGTTTTACTACAAAGCAGAGGGGCTGGGGGCTTGGATTATCGCTGAGCAAACGTATTATTGATATATACCACAAAGGAAATTTATTTGTGAAACAAAGTGAATTGGGAAAGGGAACAACATTTAGGATTGTATTAAAAAAGTGATAAAAATATGACATCAGCAGCGCAGTCAATTGCAGAAAAGCTTTTGCAGATAAAGGCAGTAAAACTTAATATAGAAAACCCATACACATGGGCTAGCGGGTGGAAGAGTCCCATATATTGTGATAATCGCAAGGCCTTGGGTTACCCATATATACGTGACTTTATAAAAAGTGAACTTGCAGCAACCATATTTGAACATTTTGCAGAAGCAGAAACGGTAGCAGGTGTGGCTACTGCAGGTATTTCGTGGGGTGCAATGGCTGCAGACCAATTGAAACTTCCTTTTATGTATGTGCGTCCAAAGCCAAAAGAACATGGTATGGGAAATCAAATAGAAGGTATGTATGAAAAAGGACAACGGGTAATTGTTGTTGAAGATTTGATATCTACCGGAAAAAGTAGTTTGCAAGTGTGTGAAGTTTTGCAAAAGGAAGGACTCATTATTGAAGGCATGATTTCTATTTTTAATTATGGATTTCCTCATGCTACTGAGGCTTTTGCCAATGCAGGAATAAAATTAATTTCATTGAGTAATTATGAGGCCCTCATTAAATTAGTAGAAGCAAAGGGGGAGTTGAACGAAGCGCAATTAAATTCTTTGTTAAAATGGCGAGAAAACCCTGCAGAGTGGGGTAAATAAAATAATTTTAATTTCTAAATTCTTATTCTATGAAAATATTTAAACTTTTGTGCATTGCATTATTTGCCATTTCATTTTCTGCGGCTGCACAGGTAAAACCAACCGGTAAAGCCATAATAAAAACGCCCGGCTTAATTGCCGAAGCTTGTAAAGACAGGGTAGAGCGCATACTTTTTAAAATGTATGGCGTTACTTTTGTAAAAGCAGACGTAAAAAAGAAAACCACTACGGTAACATGGATTACAGATAGAACTGATATAGAACAAATAAAAACGGCTATTGCCAATGCTGGTTTTGATGCCGATGATGTTACTGCGGAGGAAAGTGCAGTGAAGAGTTTGCCGCCTGCATGTAAACCAGTTGTAGTAGCTCCAGTGAAAACACCCTAGATTTTTGGCTCACAGATTTTTCAGATTTACTCAGATTTTTTCTGCCTAATCTGTAAAATCTAAGAGCATTTTCTGTTTTCACAGTTTGAACACCCTAGATTTTTGGCTCACGGATTTTTCAGATTTACTCAGATTTTTTCTGTCTAATCTGTAAAATCTGAGCGCATTTTTTTTTAAAGGAAAATACATCTTGTGAACATAATTTCAATTTCTGGTATTAATGCTCAAACAATTTTGCTATTCCAAACGCAGCAGATGCAGCTACGGCTCCAATAAGCATAACCCTTATGGCTCCCCACAGTGGATTTACGCCTGTCATTTTACTTTTAAAATATCCAAAAATAAACAAGCAGATGAGTGTAGCTACTACAGAATATTTTAAGGCTTCTACAGAATTATCTATAAAAAAATAGGGGCTCAATGGGATGATGCCGCCGGCTATGTATGAGATACCAATATTTAACGCACTTTTTGTAGCACGCTTTGGATCGGGTCGTTCCAAGCCAAGTTCGTACTTCATCATAAAATCTACCCAACGATCTTTATCCTGCGAAATTTCTTCCGTTGCTCTTTCTTGTATTTCTTTGCTTAAGCCAATATTTGCGAAGAAATCTTTTGTTTCTTCAATTTCTTTGTGGCGTAAATTTTCTACTTCGAAATGTTCTCTTTTTTCTTCGTTTTTATAATGATCTTGTTCTGTTTTGCCTGATAAATAACCACCCAATCCCATGGCAATGCTACCAGCGGCTATTTCTGCTATACCAGCAATTACAATAATGCTACTTTTATCTACGGCACCACTAAGCCCTGCAGCAAGTGCAAAAGGTACGGTAAGGCCATCACTCATACCAATTACCACATCTCTTAAAAAAGCAGAACTGGTAAGGTGGGTTTCATTGTGTTCGTCTTCGTGGTGTAAGTGAGTATCCATGATTCGTTAATTATTTATTTGTTGGCTTAATATTATTGTCTTGTAAAATCTTATTGAAGCTTTCTTCTTTTCCTTGTTTTTTTAATTCTGTGTAAAGCAATTGAATGATATTTTCTGCATCGGTTCTATAAGGAGAACCCATTTTTACATAAAGATTGTAAGCTTTGCACAAATAGTCAAGTGCTTTTTCATATTCTTTTAAATTTATGTATGATTGCCCAACACCATAATAGCCTTCAGGGTTTTCAGGATATACAACAATAAATTTTTTATAACTTTCTATTGCTTTTTCATAATCTTTTAAATATTGATAAACCAATGGTATATTTTGCAAGGCTGTTGTGCCTTTTGGATCTATTTCCAAGGATTTAGTATAAGATTCAATTGCCTCCTCGTATTTTTCCATTTTACGATAAGATACACCTAAGTTGTCCCATGCAAATGCAAATTTTGGATCTTTCTTTACTGCCTTAGTAAAATATTTTACTGCATCTTCATAATTCTCAGCTTTTAGGGCGTCTTGCCCAATGGAATAATATGCCTTGGCATCATCATTTTTTGAAATTGAGTTTTTAGTCTCTGCATCATTGCTTACTAGTAGCACTTTTAACGATTCGCAACTATCCCTTAATTCTCTTTCTATTTCGTAATAAAATTTTATATAATCTTCTGAAGACTTATTGGTATTAATTGTAATTGTTTGGCCTTTATCGGAGTTTGTAGATTTCATAGAACCCATCAATTTCTGCATAAGTTGATAAGATGTAACCTCATTATCTATACATTTTTTTATTTCAGCAGCAATTTTATCGCTACTTTTTTTCTTTGTTTTTATTTTATCTACACATTTGCAAGCTTGGTCTCTTGAAGATTTTAAATATATAGTATTATCAATTTTTAATGATTCAATCAGGTCTTGAGCAGCCATTCCAGTTAAAGTATCTGATTTAACTTGTGCAGATATTGAAATAGAAATAAATAGAAAAAAAAAGAAAGACAATTTTTGCATAAAGATATTTTTAAGTTTTATTGTACCGTTATTTTTCATACAATATTATTTATAAATCAATACTATTCTAAAATTAATAAACTCTTTTTAATAATTTCCACAGCCTGCAGTATTTGCTCTTCATTTATTACCAATGGAGGTGCAAACCTTATTTTGTCTCCATGAGTGGGTTTTGCCAAAAGCCCATTGTTCATCATTTCAATACATAGATTCCAAGCTGCGTCTTTGTCTTCATGTTTTATAACTATGGCGTTTAAAAGTCCTTTTCCTCTAATAGTGATTATAAAAGAAGAATTTATTTTCTGCAATTCATTTCTAAAAAGTTCTCCCATTTTTGCAGCATTTTCGGCCATATGCTCCTCTTTTAGAACCTGCAGTGCCGCAATGGCTACTTTGCAAGCAAGTGGGTTACCGCCATACGTACTTCCATGTTGCCCTGGTTGTATGGTCATCATTATTTCATCGTTGCACAATACTGCACTTATTGGGATTGTTCCGCCACTCAATGCTTTGCCTAAGATTAATATATCTGCTTTTACCCCCTCCGAACAAATGGCCAATAAATGACCCGTGCGGCAAAGCCCCGTTTGAATTTCATCGGCTACCATCAATACATTGTATTCTGTACAAAGCCTTCTTACTTTGCTGTAATACCCACTATCTGGAACTACAACACCCGCTTCACCTTGTATAGGTTCAAATAGGAATGCGGCTACATTTTTATCTTGAAATGCTTTTTCTAAAGCAATGATATCGTTAAACGGTACTACTTCAAAACCTGGGGTAAATGGACCAAAACTTTTTGTGGCTGTAGGGTCGCTGCTATAAGAAATAACACTGAGCGTACGACCGTGAAAATTATCGGAACAAACAATGATTTTTGCACAATCTTTTGGAATGCCTTTTACTTCGTAACCCCATTTGCGACTAAGCTTCATTGCTGTCTCTACTGCTTCTACACCCGTATTCATGGGCAATACCTTGTCATATCCAAAATATTGGGTTATGTACTTTTCATATTCACCAAGTTGGTCGTTGTAAAATGCCCTAGAGGTAAGCGTGAGTGTTTCTGCTTGTTGGGTAAGCGCATCTATAATTTTGGGATGGCAATGTCCTTGGTTTACCGCAGAATAACCACTTAAAAAGTCGAAATAATGTTTATCATCTACATCCCAAAGATTTACACCTTGTCCTTTTTTTAATACTACGGGTAAGGGATGATAATTGTGTGCACCGTATTTATCTTCGAGTTCTATAAAATGTTGGGCTGCTGTAGATGCATGAATTAAATCATTCATGGTAAATGAATTTTGTTGTTTATAAAAGAATGTAAATATGGGTTTGTCCTCCCAAAAATGTGGAAGGTGAAGCTTAATTATCCTCGATGATTGAGCAAATCTAAATTGCTATTGAGGAAAAGTGGTATGGTAGTACTTGTTGTAATAATTCAAAGATACGGCTTTAAACTACTTGGCTAAAGTAATGTGAAGGAAATTTTATATTTAGTACTGTTTCTTTTGAAAAAATTCCATACACACTGCTACCACTACCGCTCATAGCACTGTAAATGGCCCCATTATCGTACAACGTATCTTTTATAGATGTTATGGATGGATACAGTTTAAATACAGGTTTTTCAAAATCGTTATGGATGATGTTTTTCCATTGGGCAATATCAGCTGTAATGGCTTTTTCCAATACGCCTTCGACAGAAAAATTATTTTTGTCCAATGTAGAAAATGCTTCTGCAGTATTTATATGTATACCCGGATTTACAATAAGGAACTTATATAGAGATAGATCAAGTGGAATTTCTGACAATATTTCTCCTCTACCTTTTGCAAAGCAAGGTTTATTTGTTATAAAAAAAGGACAATCACTGCCAAGCAATAAGGCATATTCTATTAATTTGGTAGTAGGTATTTGTAAATTAAATTTTGTGTTTAACAACATTAAAACGGCCGAAGCATCTGCCGAACCGCCACCCATGCCAGCGCCCATGGGAATATTTTTGTGTAAATGCATTTTGATAGCAGGAATATGGGGGAACTCTTTTTTTAGTAAGCGAACTGCCTTTACACAAAGATTGTCTTCTTCATTTACTTTAATATCATTGCCTGTAGATGTAAAAACGATGTCTTTTTCTTGGCCATCCTTTGCCTCAATAATTTCCAAGGCATCTTTAATACCAATTGGGTAAAATACTGTTTCAAGATTGTGGTACCCATCAGCTCTTTTACCAGTAATATTAAGACCAATATTTATTTTGCAGTTTGGAAAAAGAACCATGGTATTTTAAAATGTACAAGTATATAAGTAGACTACTAAGTATCGTTATCCAATATCTAGTGTCTAATATCTAATTTTTACCTCTACTCTTTATTTCATCTCTAATGGCAATTGCTCTAATGTAATCTTCGCTTTCTAATACTTCTGTAAGCAAGGTATTCAAATCTTCGAGGCTCATTGAGCGTAAGTTTTCGTTACTGCTTGATATTGTTTCGGCAGGTGCAGTGGCACTTATTTCTTGTTTTGGATTCATTTCTTCATCCATCATTACTCCGGCTTGGTCAAGGATGTTGTCGTAAGTATATATGGGACAACCAAATCTCACGGCCAGTGCCAGTGCATCAGAAGTACGAGAATCTATTTCCACAGTATCATTTTCGGAGCTACAAACCAGTTTAGAGTAGAAAATGCCTTCTTGCAAATCGTTTATTACAATTTCGTGCATGGTTACATTAAAGGCCATCATAAAATTTTTCATAAGGTCGTGTGTAAGCGGTCGGCTTGGGCTCATACGCTCCAAAGCTACGGCAATGGCTTGCGCTTCAAACCCTCCAATTACGATGGGTAACCTTCTAAGACCATTTATTTCGCCTAGTACAACCGCATAAGATTGGGTCTGTGTAATGCTGTGCGATAGGGCTACTATTTCTAATTCTATTTTCTTCATAACTAGGTACGAAACTAAGGTATTTTGGTAAAATTATTTATGATTAAAATACATGTTGGTAAAATAATTATTTGAACTCCCCAAAAAATAAGCCGCAACGATTTTATTTGTTGCGGCTTTATAAAAAATATTAATAAAATAGAAGGATTTAGGCCTCTTTTAATTTTTTAACGGCAGCAATAATCTTTGGCATTACTTCAAAAGCATCGCCTACAATGCCATAATCTGCTGCTTTAAAGAAGGGTGCTTCGGGATCTTTGTTTATAACTACAATCGTTTTGCTACGGTTTACGCCTGCCAAATGCTGTATAGCCCCAGAAATGCCCACCGCTATATATAAATTTGGTGCAATAGCCAGCCCTGTTTGTCCTACATGCTCATGATGTGGGCGCCAGTTGATATCGGCTACGGGGCGGCTACAAGCTGTGGCTGCTCCCAATAAATGTGCTAGGTCGGTTATCATTCCCCAATTTTCTGGGCCTTTCAATCCACGGCCACCGCTTACTACAATATCTGCCTCTCCCAATGGTATTTCACCTTTTACAAGATCCGTACTCACTACTTCTACTTTTGCTGCATCCAATGTTACTGCAAAAGGCACCACTTCTGCAGTGGCATCTGTTGCAATGATGCTAAATGAATTTGGATTTAATGCAATTATTTTTTTTGCAGTTGTTACATTTATGTTGGCAAAAGCTTTCCCGCTAAATACCGTTTTCTTTACTGTAAATCCATTGGTTAGATCTGGCAATGCAGCTGCACCCGAAACCAACCCAGCTTTCAAACGTACACTCAACCTTGGAGCAATTGCCTTTCCGCTCGTATTGTTTGAAAACACTACTACGTCTGCATTTTCAGCAGCCTGTGCAATTACTTTTGCAAAAACTTGTGCATCAAATTTATTCAGTGCAGCATCTGCTACGGTATGTACTTTGGTAATACCATAGTTACCTAGAGAAGAAACTTCATTTGCAACTGTACCTAGTAAAATACCTTCGGCAGTTGTGTTTAAAAGCTTAGCCACTGCTGCGCCATAAGATGCCGCTTCAAATGAACTCTTTTTTATGTGACCATCTTGTTGGTCTATAAATACTAATACCATAATAATGGATAATTTAATAATGGATAATTTATAATTTATTTAATTCGTTGTTTGCTTGTTTTTACACTTGCTGTTAATAATTTCAACAATTCTATACAATCTATTTTTAAGGAATTATACATTTTTTCACTTATAAATCCAGTTGAAAACAATAAATCCACCAATAATCTGTTTCATTGATTTCTTTTAATCCTATACTTAATTTATGAATGAAATCTTTTAAACTTTCTGCATGTTCTGATTCTCTAACAATCGCTCCAACTGACGTTCCACTTTTAATAATTTGCTGTGATAATACAAATTCCTTATGTTCTTTCTTTAGAAATTTATAAAGATTTATGATTCTAATTGCAAATTGGAAACTTTTTTCCTTCAAGATATTTTCTTTCATAAATAACATGTTTTTAATGATAATAATGGACTTTAAAGTTAAAAAATTATCCATTATCCATTATGCTATTTTACGTTAAAAGACTTTCGCTTCTTCATGTAACAAACGCACCAATTCCTCCGGATTATCTGCACTTACCAATTTTACGCCTGACTTAGCAGGAGGTAAATCAAATGACGCTATGGAGGTATAGCTTTCTGCTGCTGTGGCTTCTACTACTTTCAAAGGCTTTGTTCTTGCACCCATAATGCCTTTCATGTTTGGAATACGTTGTTCTGCCATACCTTTTTGGCAACTAACTACCAATGGTAAAGATGCTTTATCGGTTTCTTCGCCACCATCTATTTCTCTTACTACTGTTGCGCTACCAGCAGCTACATCAAATTTTATTGCATGCGAAATGTAGGGCAGGTCTAATAATTCTGCCACCATACCTCCAATAGAAGAGCCATTGTAATCAATGGTTTCTTTACCGGTAAATATCAAATCATATGCGCCGTCTTTTGCAATAGCCGCAATTTGCGATGCTATAAAAAAACTATCTGCATTGTCTGTATTTACACGAATGGCTTCATCGCCACCCAATGCAAGTGCTTTACGAATAATTGGTTCTGCTTCTACGCCACCAATATTTATTAGGTGTAATACGGTTGTTGGGTCGGCTTCCTTGAGTTCAATGGCTCTTACCAAAGCGTACCATTCGTCGTAAGGATTAATAATAAATTGTACCCCTTCTGTAGCAAATTTCGTATTGTTATCTGCGAAGGCTATTTTTGATGTGGTATCAGGCGTTTTGCTGATGCAAACAAGTATCTTCATTGTACTTAATTGTGCTTAGGTTTTAAAAAAGTTGTTTATGCAACTAAAATGCAAATATAAGCCAAGAAACTATATGTTTTAATGTGAAAAAAAAATATTTAATGAACAGAATAGATAAATTAAAGGAATTCCTACAAGCTGCGCCAAATGACAGCTTTTTGCAACATGCACTGGCTTTGGAATATATAAAGGAAGGGAAAGATGGGGAAGCTAAAATGCTTTTTGAAGCAATTTTGCAAAGAGAACCTAGCTATGTAGGTTCTTATTATCATTTGGGCAAATTATTGGAAAGAGCCAATGAAATAAGGGAAGCTATAAGCATTTATAACAAAGGAATGCTTGAGGCCAAAGCGGTAAAAGATAACCATAGTTACAATGAACTACAAGGAGCATTGGAAGATTTAGAAGATTAGTGCCATATACCAGTAGCAAACAAAAGTGAGGTCAAAAATTATGCGCTGTGAACATAGGAGCTTGTAGCATCATTGGTCCGGTCTTAGCAGTTTACCCCGCCAAAGGCGGGGCTGTTCCGTATATGAGTGTATGCGTAAGCCGCCCCAGCGGCACGCATACACCCATATACATCGCTCCCCCTGCATGCCGCTACCCTGTACACACAAGTTATTTAGTTTTAAAATAGGATATTTGAAAAAAAATGGAAGTTAATATATCGCCATTAAGTTTTATGGCAAATTTTAAAGGTATGACTGGAGACAAACGTTTAGATGCCCGAGCCGAAAGTT
>JANNGD010000248.1:0-16745 GCA_031380515.1 Ferruginibacter sp.
ATTGCTATCTAAAACTATTATGCCATTTAAAAGGGTAGCACACCAAAATCTATTTGGTTTTACCTCTACAATTGAGCGTATAAAATTATCGATACCTACTTTGCTTGTTTCTAATTTATTTAAGTGATGTTGAAATCGGAATCTTTCTAGATTTACATAATCTATCCCTTTTCCCCAAAGCGAAACCCATAAGTTTGCATTGTCATCGGTATAAATAAATTGCACTTGATTACCGGCCAATGAATTTGGGTAATAACCAACATTTTTGTATTGACTTTTGATTTGGTTATTCAATAAAAACAATCCATCTAATTGAGTGCCTACCCATAGTTGATGCTTTTTATCTTCATGTATTGCTAGAATATTTGGTACTATTTTATTTTTATCAGTTACAGGAACAAATGACAATTGATTGTTTATAAGTTTGTATAAACCTTTATTGGTGCCTATCCATTGTGTATTTTCGTTGTTGCAAAGGGAAGATATTTTTATATCGTCGTTTGCAGGAAATACTAGTACAGGTTTAAAATTTAATGCAGATTTATTTATAGTGGAGCGGTATATTTGATCAGTTCCTTTTATAGAAACAACCATCTCCGACAATTTTTGATACAATGTATTGGGGTACGTATTCACTATTAAATTGCCGGCACCCGAAAATTCATATAGTTCTGTAAATCGTTTTTTGGCAGTATTGAAAAGAATAATTTTTTGTGCAGACTGCAGCCATATATTTGAATCAGCATCGATATAAAAAGGGGAATATGTTTTATTATTTGGATTGTTGGAAGGGTTGTAATAGTGCTTAAATTGGTTTAATTTCCTGTCATAAAAATTTAAGCCATCGTTACTGCCTATCCATAAATTTCTTTTTGAGTCTTCAAAAATATTGTAAAATACTGTTCCACTTATAGAGTTTGGATCATTGGGTGTATTTTTATAACTTTCACATTCAATTCCATCAAATCTATTTAGTCCATCGAAGGTAGAAATCCAAATATATCCCTTGCTGTCTTTTAGTATGCAATTGCTTACGCCTACAGATAAACCATCGTTAACCGTTAAATGATTGAATGAAAGGTTTGGTATTTGGCTAAAAGCATTATGGATAATAAAAATGAAAAAGATCAATATGTAAATAGAAATTGATTTCATCAAGGAAAGGATATTTTTCTACAAGATTTATTTTTTGGAATATAAATATAATAATTCATTCTTAATTACTGGTTTATTTGTATGGGTACATTTAAAATTGTCCCTTATTAGTTCACCGCAGAGAAATGAGTTAAAAGAGACTTCGCAGAGAATCGTTGTGTAATCTCTCTGCTCCCCCTTTTCTCTGTGGTTATTTTTTTAAGCTATTATCTACTTTTGAGTGCGAAAATTTTAAATACAGCTTTTTTGTAGTACAATATAAACTTAACAAGTTACTACAAATTAGTTTTCGTATTTTTACACGGCTGTTTTGGTTTTAGTCTTAAACCTGCCTGTCGGTAGATTGGTCTTAAATCTTAAACCTGCCTGTCGGCAGACAGGTCTAACATCTAAAACGGGGCCGTTTTGGTTTTGACAGCATAGATCTTTGCAGGTGTAAGCATGTAGTGCGTTGCGTCATTAGCACTTTAATCTGAAAACGAAAACTTTAAATGGCAATACTCAGTATGCCATGGCTGCTTAGTCGATAGACTAGTAACCATTAGGGCCGCCGAGCAGGTTTTATTACTGCCAAGTTCCGCCGCCGACATCAAAAAAAAGTGATATGCTACAACAGAATGATGTGACTGTTGTTTAAGATCATTCATCTAAGAAAAATATTGGTTTGTTGCGCTCCGGTATTTTTTCGAAAACCAATGCGCAAATAAACATGTAGAAAGCTTGCGGCGAATATGTTTGGACACCGGTTCGAGTCCGGTCGGCTCCACTTAAGAGGCATCATAGATTACAATATCTATGATGCCTTTTTTTTTATTTTTATTTTACTTCTTGTTTTCAGCGTTGGGAGACCCAGAAAAAATGGCGGCACTGAGACTTGAGTAAACATGGTCATGGTTTTTAGTAATTGAAATTTCATTTATGCGATTATAAATCAGTTTGAAAATTTTGTGTTCCAAGGTTGAAAACAAAAGCCTTACTCAATTTATAAGTAGTAGTTTGGAGTTGATGGGGTAGATTTTCGGCTCACAGATTTTTCAAATTTACTCAGATTTTTCCTGTATAATCTGTAAAATCTCTTCGCACCCGTTGGTAAGCCATAGCACCCACTTGTTAGTCCCGAGGCTTGGTCTTCGACCAGCCGACCAAGGTATAGGAGAGTGAAACTAAAGTGAAGGATTGATTTTGTGCATAAATATGAGCGTGTTTAAGCGTTCTAATTGTAAAATTTCTTTGATTTACGGGTTTATTTTTTGGTTAATTTATTACTATTGATGCTAAAGTTAGGTTGGACAACTTATTAAATTGGGTCGGCTAGTCGAAGACCAAGCCTCGGCGTCTTACGATAGTGGCGATGGGCACTATCAATGTTGCATGTGACAAACGCAGGCGGAGGGGCGGCTACAAATAAAGGTCTTGTTTTCTACATGGGCTACATCGCTGGGGTAGCTAAAGCAAGCATAGCTGTTAGGACGTTTGTCTGAATTTAACTGTATAAAAGTTCCTTTTTTTACCAACATATGGCACATGTTATTGTATTCTTCCTGAGAGCCGTCGTACCAATGAATGGCACTCGCTTCGCACTTCGCCGCTACATGATTTACGCAATTATTAATTTCGCTTGTTGTGGCACTCGGCGAAATAGAAGAATAGTTGCTTGGAATTGTAATAAAGTGTATTTAAGAGATGGATGTTTTGTAAAGGGAATTTACATTTTTTTTATCGACAAAAATATTCAGCAACCAAAGAAATAACCTGACCATTATTATACCGGCGAGTGATAATTGTTGGCTTAATATTTTTTTATTATCAATTTTTTTATATAAAGTGGGAGTTTAAAGTTTTTGGCCCACAAAATGAAAAATGGGCTTTAATTAACTACCGATAATGAAATTGAAATAATGGACTTTAAGATTAAATCTGCGCATTTTAGTTCAATTGTGATTGTTCCTGCACACGCATATAGTCAATATATGCACGTTTATTGCCAAGAATGCACAGTTGTGAAATAGGTGAAAATTGGTATCAATAATTATATATTTTTATAATTGGAAAGTAAAAACATAGAAAGCATTTTGCTGAACAGTTTTGAATAAGAATATTTTAGCGTGATGGTGCTTGTATGTTTTTTACCTATAAAAGAGGGTATTTTTCTTCTGCAAAAGTTTTTTTAACCATGGAAAAATGTAATAGGATGAATTTTATTTGTTTAATTACGGGGCTACCTTAACAAGGGAAAGCAAATAAAAAATATTTTTACAACTAGGCAAACGATGACCACTGTGCGTTGTAAAAAAGCAATAAAAAAACTTTGTAGTATTATAACTACAAATACACATTTGTAGTTCTTTAGTATATACATTTGGAAAAAATAAGGAAATATTTAGAATTTAAAACCAAGAATAGAAGATTTTCTTTTTACTTGAATAGGCTATTGAATAACAATACTGTATCATTGAGATTAGCAAGATTAGTATTACCCTTAGCCGCATCCAATAGTAACTACGGAAATTGGTACGGTATCCCAAAAATTTGAAAATCGATTTTAAAATGATAGAGTAACACGAAAAACAGGTATACATATTCGGTAGCAGTATAAGATGCAGTACTTGCGAGGTAAAATCTCATACCATGATATGCTGCAATTATTTTCTATCGATACAAGGAATCGCAAATGGCATTTATTAATGAGTAAATAAAGAAATATCAACTAAAAAAAACTATAGGAGAAAATTATTTTTTCTGTAGATTTTTTGCACAGAAATATTGACTGTTTGAGCTAGCTATGTATTTACAGTGATAGGGATTGATGGTACTATTGCAACAATGCAAACAGTGACTAGTTAGGTAAAGTGTCCGGATATCGTGACAAAAAAATGGATTAAGTGGTGCAGTTCAGCAGATGCCCCAGCTAATGTGCTTTTGTTAGCTACAATAGCGCCAAAACTGTAACAGTTAATAGTGCGGCTACTGCGAGTAATTGAAGTGGATTAAATATTGGTTATAATTCGCCCAGTGCTTTATATGGCGAATTGGTTTTGGAAGTAGCATTTAAGCCAAATATAAGTGGTGAAATGCATTAATTCTTAAAAGGGTAAGTTGTAGTTAAAATTTATGAATGGTTATTAAATCATTACTAATTAGGTTTAAAGAAACAACCATAAAATATCGAATTAGATTGCAGGATATTAAAAAATGAACATCGATAAAATTGCGAATAACGCATTAAGCTAATTGGGATTTGGGAGTGAATAGGCTCGTAGGAAAGTTCTTTTGAATAATTTATAAAACAAAACAATTAATATTTTTTATACCATAACTGTCTAATATGTCAAAAAATTTTATCCAACTTGTAAAAAATTTTGTACTGGTAATTTTTTCTTTTGTTACAGTAAATACAAGCTCTGCATCAATTTTCGGTGATACAACAGGCAATTATAAAATAAAAAATGCATCTTTTGATAATATTGGGAATAGTCAAAATGCGATATTAAACAGTTTAGCAGATTTAGATAAGGTATTAGAAAAGAAAAATTTGTTTCAAAAAAATGAAGCGACAGGTTTTTCCAGTAAGTATTTTGAAGATTTCAATAATACGACTACAGCCGGAATAGACAATTATAGAGATACCGCTAGGGTGGTGATAGATGAATTGGAAAAGTTAGGCAGTTTTATTGAGTTTTTAGCGCCAAGCGATTTAGGTAAAAAATTACCAATAGGATTTACAAAACAAATAGGTGGCCAAAAAGTTACTATAGCCATTAGTAGTATCATATTCACACCTAAATATGCCGAGCTTACCATATTTGCCAGAATAACAGTTCCCCAATCCCCTGGTAAAATCTTCTTTGGGGTAAAAGGCCTTAAGCTGTCTTATAACGGAGGCATTATAGGCGATGCAAAACTTACTTTGCTAGGTGATTTAGCAATACCTATTAACGGTAGAAATGCAGCATTAAAATTAAAAGGGGGATTTGATATCAACACTGGACAAGGAATAGATAAGACATTTATAACAATCGATTGTAACGGATTTAAGAACCTTAGGATAGATGCCGATGTAGAATTTCCAAGAAGCATGTTGCTACCGGTTAATCCTGCAACTGGCGACGTTATTGCTAGTGATACAGTAAGGGTGAAAGGATCTTTTAACACATTTGTATCTAATTGGAATGATATTTTGGCGAGTTTTAGCCTTACGCCTTTTCAAGTAAAAGGATTAAAAGATATAAATTTCACAGTTACAACAGCCGCTTTTGATTTTAGTGATTTTAGGAATAGTACGGATATCGTATATCCTGTAGGGTATCAACAAAAATATTTAAATGCCAATAATCCAGATCTGTGGCGAGGCGTATATGTAAAAAATTTAACGGTAGCTCTTCCAAGAGGATTTAAAGACAAGACAACAAGTACTCGTGTATCCTTTGGGGTGAACGACATGATCATAGATAACAATGGATTTACCGGGATATTTTTTGCTGATAATATTTTACCCATTCGAAAAGGTAGCGCTGGCGGTTGGAAATTTTCTGTAGATAGTATCAGAATAGCTTTGGAGGCCAATAACCTAATGCGTGCAGGCTTTGGTGGTAAGATTGGAATTCCGATTGCCAAAGATGCCAGTACGTCTGATACACTCAATAAAAAGAAATACCTCTCTTACGGCGCATCCATAGCGTACAATGGCGATTATGTTTTAAATGTTGCTACACTTGATAGTTTGAGTTTCGATATTTTTAAAGCCAAAGCGGTTATTCTGCCAAACTCATATGTACAATTAAAATATGAAAGCAATGAATTTAAAGCGGAGGCAATGTTGCATGGTTCTATGGGCATTTATGTAACAGGCACTACTGCCGCAGGAGATTCCGCTAATCCGAATAAACCGGCCATTGCAGAATTTAAGGGTATTACTTTTCAGGGATTGTGTTTAAAATCGGTACAACCTTATGTGTCGGCTACCTTCATGGGATATCAAGGGGAATTAAAACTTGCTAATTTTCCATTGTCAGTGGAAAATATTGCGTTTCAACCTATTTCTTCTACTGAAGTTGGCATTGGTTTCAATGTAAAGATTACGTTACAAGATGGGGAATTTACCGGAAGTACTGGCGTGACCATTATAGGTAATATGGATGAAGTGCAAGGAATAAGGAGTTGGAAATATGACCGCTTGCGCATTGATTCGGTAACCATCCATGCAGATATAAAAGGATCATTTAAGTTAGACGGCTATGTAAACTTTATGGACAACGATCCTGTATACGGGAATGGTTGGAAAGGTGGAATTGCTTTAACTTTAAGAAAAGGATTAGAAGCTGAGGTAGCTGTTAATGCCATATTTGGAAGAACTAGTTTTAGGTATTGGTATATAGACGGGAAGGTATCTTTTGGCAATACAGGAATACCTTGTGGTCCATTCTTAACTATTAATGGTTTTGGAGGTGGCGCCTATTACCGTATGAAGAAAAATGGATTTGGAATACCTGCTTCAAATACTACAGGTGTAAATTATTTGCCTGATTCTACCGCAGGCCTTGGCTTGAAAGCCGCAGTATTTTTTAACGTTATTAAAAAGAATCTGGCTAATGGTGAAGCCTCGTTTGAAATTTCATTTAATAGGGGTGGAGGACTAAGGTACTTGGGCATATTTGGTTATGTAAGGGTAATGGCAGAAATACCAGGGGTAAGTAGCATTACTGATTTTGTGGGCAATAATTTTAAGAACAGCGAATTAAAAGAAGCGGCAAGAAATCTCTCACAAGCACAGCTAGACGATGAAAAACAATTTCAAGCAACAAAAGCAGCTGAAAAAAATTATGCTTCTAGCAATACGCCTGGCACGGCTGGTTTAGAAGCTTATCTTGGCATACAATACGATTTTAACGCAAGTACACTACATGCCACTTTTGATATGTACGTAAATACCGCAGGTGGATTAATTGTAGGAAGAGGCACAAACAATAGAGCCGGTTGGGCGGTTCTTCATGTAAGCCCTCAACTTTGGTATTTCCATGTAGGTACTCCTACAGATAAGATTGGTGTTTCTATCGGCTTAGGCCCAATAAGAATAAATACGGGAGCCTATTTTATGCTAGGTCAAAACATGCCTCCTTTCCCCGCACCACCAGCCATCGTAGTAAGTATTCTTAACCAAGCGGGGCTTAACTATGTACCACCTACAATGGGTGAAGTATCTAGCGGTACTGGTGTAGCATTTGGTGCAAGCATAGATTTTACTACAGGTGACTTGCGGTTTTTAATGCTCTATGCACGTTTCTCTGCGGGCTTAGGTTTTGATGTAATGCTTACTAAGTTTCCAGACAATACTATTTGCGCCGAAACTGGGCAACAGATTGGTATAAAAGGATGGTGGGCACAAGGGCAAGCCTATGCTTATTTATCGGGGGAATTAGGGATAAGGATTAAAATTGGTCCCTTTAGAAGAAATATAACCATAATAAGAGGAAGTGCAGCAGCACTGGTAGAAGCAAAAATACCAAACCCTACTTGGTTCAGAGCTACTGTAGGAGTAAACGTTACAATATTAGGTATCATTCGTATTAATGTTGGATTTAAATTTACGGCAGGTAGTTTGTGCACTTTCGCCAATAACGGAGCACCAGGAAGTGAAGGAAACCCTTATGATGAAGAAATCAAAGCTATAAACACAATTACGCCAGAAAATAATTCAACCAACAAGAGTCTATTTTTACGGCCACAAATAAATTTCAAAATTAAGCCTGGGCAAATAATTAGTGCTGATAATCCGGATGGGCCTCCAGATTTTTATCGCCCTACTTTGGTTTATTGTAAAATAGTAACTGCTGCCGGTGTTGAAGTGCCTACACAGAAAGTATATAATGCAGATGGTGATTTACTTACATTGAAATTATATGAATCGCTAAATCCAAACAGCAATTATAAAGTAATGACCAAACTTAGTTTTGAAGTAAAAAGAGGAAATCAATACAGTTGGGTTACCTTAACTAACAATGGAGTGCCAGTGGAAGAAATTAATGACGTATTGTTTACTACTGGTGCCGGTGTCGATTCCATACCGCTAGATAATTGCACTAGGATGTACCCGTTTGCAGGTCAAAAGTTCTTATATCCAAACGAAACAACAGTTGGTTCAGTTGAATTAAATGTAGGTGTAAGTTCCATTTTTAACCAAGCCCCAGCTTGGAAAGCTAGATTTATAAATGTGCAGACTGGTGTAGAAGCTGGCTTTACAACTGCAACTTATACGACTGCTAATAGTACTAATAAAATTGCATTTGGTATCCCTTCCAATTTAAGTGTAGCCACAAATTATAGGCTAGAGATAACAAAATCTACTTTTGTTTCTGGTAGTTTGGATAGCTCAAAACCAGCTTTAACTTATTTGTTCAAAACAAGTAACTATAGCACCTTGTCTCAAAAGATTCAAGCATTACAGGTTACCCAAAATATAGTCGGACGGGTATCTTCTGATATTATAAACTTGCAAAGTAAAGTGCAGGAGTATGAAGGTTTCGAATCAGCAGAATTAGTGGGTAGCGCATATACAGGCTATCAACCTTTAATTAAGTCTATTGCACTTATTCCAGATAATTATTACAATATTTTGCAACCTTTAATTTACAGGAGTATACCACTTGCAGATAGTGCCGGAACAGTTAGTTTCAATATTACCAATAGAAACACATCTGTATTAGGTATTCCGCCTCTTAAGGCAATAAATGTATCTAGTTATTATCTGAATAGTTTGAACGGTTATTACGGTAATTATTCAAGAATCAGATTGCCATTTATTTATAATCTACCTTTTTACTATTACAAAGATTTTCAGGATTTAAGAACGCAGGTTATCAATCATTATTTACAAGGTACTGGCTCAACAACTGTACCAGGCTCGTGGGTTTGCACATGGGTAAATGAAAATCCTGACCCAAATAATAACAATCCTTATAATCCATTTAATGAAGTGTACGGGTATAATGATTGTGTATTTATTCCTGATATCACTACAACTACTAATGCAACAATTCCTACTATTTTTCAAAGTTTGGTAATGAGTCCTTTTCCTTTTATGCCCACTGGCAATTATAAGATAAAGGTTCAATTTGTTGGGATAGACAATGTGCCTGGCAGTTTCGGAGAATATATTTTTAACAACCCAATTGAATAGAATCCATGAAATACCTTTTTTATATATTTTTATTTCTTGTTTCTTTTTGTACAAATTTGCTGCAAGCACAGGTTAAAAAACCTGTCGTTGCAAAACGCCCTGTGCCAGCTAATAATGTAGAGAAAGCAAAAATATTTGCAGTAGCCGCTGTTGTGAAAAATGGTATATCTCTTAGGTGGGCTCCAAACTCTGAACAAGCTTGGTTAACATTAAATAAATATGGATATGTTGTAGAAAGGTATACCGTAACCAGGGATAATAAGTTTTTACAAAAACCGGAAAAAAGAACTATAAAAGGAGCAATTAAGCCATTACCCTTATCGCAATGGGATACCACCATCCTTATAAAAGATGATTATGCTGCTGTAATTGCTCAAACATTATATGGAGAAAGATTAGAAATGATTATGCAGGATAAGGATAAAGGTAGTGTAAAATCTCTTGTTGGTACCAGTACCGAAAAAAGGCAACGTTTTGCCATGGCCATGTATGCTGCAGACCATAGTTTTATGGCAGCACGAATGGCTGGATTAGCTTGGCATGATAATAATGCAAAGAAGAATGAAAAATATTTATATAGAGTTTATTCAACTGTTCCTTCAAATGAATTAGTAATTGATACTGCAAAAGTATTTATTGGCTTAGATGACAAAAGGCCATTACCCAAACCTGCTGAGATATTGCCCGAGCCGGGAGATAAAAATGTAAACTTAGCTTGGGAGTTTGATAATTTAAAAGAATATTATGGTTCTTATTATGTGGAAAGGTCTGACGATGGAGGCAAAAGTTTTCATAGGATAGATGAACGTCCATCTACCAAACTGACAAGCACAAGTGAAAGCAATGCCAATGGAAGTATGTTTTATTCAGATACCCTAACCGATAATACAACGGAGTTTAAATATAGAATTGCGGGTGTTACTATTTTTGATGAAGTGGGACCTTATTCAGACATAGTTACCGTAAAAGGCGTCGCAAAAATAGAAACAGCCCCACATATAACAGGTGCAAAAAATGTAACCGACGGAAAAGGTATTTTGGAATGGCAAGTGGAAGATTCTGTAGTAAAATATTTTAAATACTTTGAATTAAATACGGCTTCTATAGCCGAAGGGCCATACCGGGTTGTAAAAACCAATATACCAACTACTGAGCGTTCGGTTGTGCTGGATAGTGTATCTTCTGATGCTGCTTATTTAACCCTTACGGCGGTAGCAAAAGAGGGTGAAAACAAAGTCTCTATGCCATATCTATTGCAGGCAGAAGATTCTATACCGCCAGCCATACCGCAGGGTTTAACGGGCACAATTGACAGTAACGGAGTTGTAAAACTAAGTTGGCTCAACAATACGGACAAGGATATTAGGGGTTACAAATTGTATAAATCTAATGTGAAAGACCAAGAGCTAACTCCCATGATAGATACCATTTGTTACACAAATAATTTTAGTGACACGGTACAAATAAAAAATTTGAATAACAAAATTTATTATTCTATTAAAGCAATAGATAAGCGATATAACCAATCGGAGTATGCCCCCATTTTAGTTGTAAAAAAGCCAGACTTTGTACCACCTACACAGCCTGTTTTTAAAGAATTTGTTTTTGAAGACACTGCAGTCATTGTAAATTGGATAAACAGTGCAGACGCTGATTTGATGTACACCAAACTATTGAAAAAAAATCTATCAGATGTTGCCAATGATTGGGAACTGGTAAAACAATTTGATAAAAACAAAGTAAGTAATTATATAGACAAAACTTGTAAAGGCGGAGATAGTTATGCTTACACGCTAATTAGCATAGATAGTTCTAACTTATCATCTACTCCTGCTTTGCCATTAACGGTACAAATTCCGAAAGCTTTTGATAAATCTGCAGTAAAAAAGCTGGAGGTGGAAGTGGATAGGGATAAAAGGAACATAACTGTTTCTTGGAGTATCGTAACCAAACAAGCTATAAGCCAATTGGAATTATATAGGGGAACGGATAAGGAAAAATTAAATCTGTACAAAGTTTTAGAAGCTAATGAGGTGAATTATATTGACAATGATTTAAAAATTAATACTAAATATCAGTATGGTGTCAGAGTAATATTTGAAGATGGTAAAACATCGGAAATAAAAATAAAAAAGACTAATTATTAAAATTACCAATTATGTTAAAGCATTCTATTCTCGTCTTGATTTTATTTGCATTTAATTATTCAAGTAAATCACAACAATTTAATATAAAGCCTGTTCAATCTTTTATCGCTATTGAACGTTCTGTAATACCTCCGCCTAATTATCCGCCAAATACATTCAATGAATCATTTTCAGATAATCTGACATTTACAAATGCAAGCGGTACACCTATTGGCGTTTCCCTTTCAAATTCTACCAGCAATGCTGTAACCCAATATGATACCGCAATAATTTTACAGCAAGAATTTGCGCCTGTATATGTTCATAGATATGCAAATGCTTCTTATACAGTTGCGTGTTATGGATGTGGTTATGATGGATATCAATATTATGACGAATATTATAATTATGACGATGTATATGCGAACGAAACTATTGCTTTGCAATATCCATTTCAAGATACTATTGTAGGAGGATTAAAAATTAAAACTTTTCCAAATCCCGATGTTTCCTATAACTTACCAACACATGATAGGATCTTTTTAACTATAGACGCACCACCAGGTTACCTTAACAATATTGTTTGGCAATATAGTATTGGCGCAACTAGCAATTGGATTATTATACCAGGTTCAACAAATTCTCTGAGTTTAAACCCGTCTGCTTATGATTTATTCGGCAATGATTATGTAAATCATCTTGGCGAAACTGTTAATATAAAAGCAATTTACACTTCATCTAACACCTATAATACTGCTACTTTTATAGCACCTTTTACTGTCAGATTATCTTCTCCTCATATACTCCAAGTTACTCCAGTTAATTTAGGCTGTTTCGGAGAGTCTAATGGCGAAATAAAAATTAAGTTTGACAGAACATTACTTGCAAATGAAAAGCTAAATATTTTCTTAAAGGACACAGCTACTGAAGCTGATTATTCTGCTCTAAACTTAAATGCATCTAATTTTACCACTTCATTAGACTCCGTTTATACATATGAATGGACATCTGTACCATATTGGCCATATTATGTATTAGTAAATCAACTTCATGTTATACAGGTTCCTACCTATCACTGGACATCAGAATTACCTGCAAGTACTTTTCATATTTCGTTAATAGGAAAGTTTAATGGAATTAATACATACAGTGGCAGCCTTACCCACTTCAAATATGTAAAATTAACAGAACCCCCTCTTCAAGGCTTTCAAACCACCATCATAAATAATGTATTGTGCAAAGGCGGAAATACGGGCATAGCAATGGTGCTTGCAAGAGGAGGCGTGGGCAATTATAAATATGCTTTGCGCCACGAATCGCAATCTAATTTTACGTGGAAAAATTTTTCTGATTTGGGTATTGGTACGGCTGCCATACACAAAACAGAAACTATAAATGGGCTTAGTAAGGGTAGATATTATATAAAAATAAGAGATGCCAATAATTGTATATTAAGAGATAGCACTGGTAACGAAGTGATAAAATTCTTTGATGTTACAGAGCCCGCCGAAGAACTAAGGGTCGAACTATTGGAAGTAAACCAAATTACAGCATACGATTCATTGAATGGATCCATCAGGGTAAAAGTAAGGGGTGGCACACCTAGAGTAGGTGAACCGATATCTGTAATTGTAAATAAGTATTTGCATCATTGGAGAGACTCTGCTACCAACGCCATTATTACCAATTTTACACTCGATACTACTGCTGGTAAATTTGATACGAAAATAAGTAACTTACCGGGTGGTACTTATTATTTTGAAGCAGTAGATAGGTATTATAGCCTCGATACAAACTATAACTATCAGGGTTGTCGTGTATTCGTAAAAGTTGTTTTAAAAAGGCCAGATCCACTACTGGTAAATATTATAAAACAAAAACCAATAAGCTGTAAAGACAGAACGGATGCTGTGCTACGAGCCGCAGCTACGGGTGGCGTGGTAGATTCTTTGGGCTATAATTACAAATGGTTTAAAATGGTAGCTGGCTCATTTGTGCAACAAGCCTCTACAGATAGTTTGCTTTCTGATGTTGGTATAGGCCAGTATAAAGTAGAAGTGAAAGACAAAAACAACAATTTTAAAGCTTCTATCACATACACGCTTACCGAACCAGCTCTGTTGGTAGCCAATGCAACTACAACCCAATCATCCTGTTTTAGCAATGCCGATGGCACCGCTTTGGGTACTGCCACGGGGGGTACTTTACCTTATCGTTACCAATGGAGCAATAGCGACTTAACCCCGCTAATGGACAGTGTGCCAGGCGGTACTTACTTTTTATTGGTAACAGATTCGTTGGGCTGCGAAGCTACCAAACAGGTATCTATAACATCGCCAATAGATATGCAAACCAATATTACCCTGCTGCCTGTAAAATGTAACAACGAAACCAATGGCGCAATAACCGTAGTGCCTAGCGGTGGTACAGCACCATATCAATATACATGGAGTACTGGTGCAGTAAATGTAAACAACATTCAAAACCTCGCTACGGGCAGGTATTGGCTGCGTACAAAAGACAATAGTAACTGTACCAAAACAGATACTTTAGATATAGTGAATCCTGTAAAATATAGCATAACGGCAGGGCCAGACAGGGTAGTGTGTCCATCGCAAACCATACCGCTTACCGCTACCGTTTTATTGGATAGTGCTTCAGTAATACCACCTGTACTTACGTACCAGTGGCTAGGACCAGCAGGTTTTGCCACTTCTACATTAAAAATAGTAAATACGCTTAGGGCTGGTACGTACTTTTTAAGTGCTACCAATACTACAGGCTGTATAAAAAGGGATACACTGGTAGTTACCTACAATGCTACCTCTGCAGTACCAGAGTTTATTGTATCTACACAGGCATATGTGGGCGAAAATGTATTGCTTGCAAACCTCAGCAATCCTCTACCAGATAGTGTAAAGTGGATAGTGCCCGCAGGTGCTACGATCATTAGCCAAAGCCGTAGTTTTTGCGAATTAAAGTTTGCAGACACGGGAAGGTACAATGTAGCCATTAACAACTATTACCCATCTGGCTGTGTTTATACAAAAAACAAAAATATAAATGTAACCACTAATAATACGTTTAATAACCTTGGCAACCAAGCCAATGCTTTCTTAAAACTATTTAGGGTTTACCCCAATCCTACCTCTGGCGCATTTACAGTAGAGCTGGTATTTAATGGCATTACCAAAGCAAGAATACGCATGGTAAATACACTTACAAACTTTACCGTGTTTGATCAGGTGAAAGAAGGGCAATATTCTTATACGATACCATACAACGTAACAGGCATAACCAATACAACTTATATCATAGTAATAGAAACAGCCAAAGGGAATTTTATATTTAAGTTGATAAAGGCGTAGGGTTGGAAGGCAGGTGGCAGTTGGTAGTGGGCAGTTGGCAATGGGCAGTTGGCAAAAGGCAGTTGGCAAAAAGCAGTTGGTCCCGCAGAATTGCGGGAGCAAAAAGCAGTTCGCACTTTACAAACCAACACCAAACAAATAACACCAAGCACCAAACACCAAACAAATAACACCAAACACCAAACATCGAGAAACGAGAAACGAGAAAAGAACAAACGAATAAATAGAACCCACAATGAGAAAAATCTTATTAGTACTAGCAGCTTTTATCTTTTTTAAGGCACAAGCGCAAACACCCATACAGGTAAATGCGCAATTGCTACCACCCTATAGTTTGCAGGTGAGCGACTACTATAGCCCTACGGCTAGTGGTGGACAAAAGCTAAATTTGATTTTGCTAAACAGAGATTTTTTGCGTAGTACCATCAATGTGCGCTTGCGAATGGTTATAGAAAGCCAAGGTGTGCGCATTGCTACCAGAGAAGATGTAACATGGCCTACAGTAACGCTTATAAGTGGTACACCCTATTATGTGAGCCCTGCAGAATTGGCTACTTATTTTAACCCCAATAATTTAATTTTTAGTGGCATAAGCCAAGAGCAATATACTACTACAGGCAAGTTGCCAGAAGGCTTTTATACTTTTTGTTTTGAAACCGTAGAACCGGCCACTGGGCTTACCGTGAGCAATAAAGGCTGTGCATTTGCATGGATGACCATGAGTGACCCGCCATTCTTAAACATACCTGCCAAAGCAGAAACAGTAACGCCAACAAACCCGCAGAATATTATTTTTCAATGGACACCGAGGCATACTGCTAGCCCTACTGCCGGCTTTAGTACCGACTATGTATTTACGATTACCGAAGTGCAAGCAAACGATTTTAGCCCCGAAAGTGCTTTTACGAGCCACCAAGCGCTTTACACAGATAGCACACAAGCTACCATGTACAACTATGGTATAAGCAAGCCACAACTCATAGCAGGCAAGCGCTACGCATGGCGGGTACAAGCCAAAGCTAAGCAGGGCTTAGATAACCTAGCAATGTTTAGAAACTTGGGCTACAGCGAAGTTTTTTGGTTTGATTATAAAAACAATTGCAATGCACCACTAAATATAAATGCAGTTGTACAAGGTAGTAGGGTAACCATTACTTGGCAGGCACAGCCCATATACCTTAGCTACAAAGTACAATACAGGGAAAAAGACAATGCCAGTGCCGAGTGGTTTACGATAAGCACCATGGAACCTACTGTAGTGATAAACGATCTTAATTTTAGCAAAATTTATGAATACCGAGTAGGAGCAAGCTGCGAAGAAGAAAGTTTTAATTACAGCAACTTGCTAAGCTTTACCACTGGAGCAGCAGCCGTACCGGTAATAGCCAACTGTGGCGATAGCAGTGCCATACCCAATAGTGTAGCACAAACATACCTGGCTACCATGGCCGTAGGCGATACCATACTAGCGGGCGATTTTAAAGTAAAAATATTGACCATAAGCGGTAGCACAAACTTTACCGGTACAGGTACAGTAAAAATACCTTGGTTGCTGGGTGTAAAAGCAGCGGTAAAGTTTACCAATATAAAAGTAAATACGCTAAAACAATTAGCCGTAGGCAATATAGAAACTACTTACGACCCTAAAGAAGCGGGTATATTGAATGTGGATGATGTGATAGATGTTTTTGCTGCAGGTTATGGTGTAGGTGGAGTTGTAAGTGGGCAAGCAGGAGCAGATACTACGCTGCCTTTCACTATAGCATGGCCAGGTGGTATTGCGGCTACTACGGGCCCTGGTTTTAACCCTATTACCGGCAATGGACCAGTAACTATAACAGTAACGCCCGTGGGTGGTGGAGCTTCTGTAACTTATACGGTACAGCATTTGCCTATAACTATTATGGATGCTTCTGGTAATAT
>JANNGD010000036.1:0-44571 GCA_031380515.1 Ferruginibacter sp.
AGATTACAGATAATATGGGTAAATTTATAGAGGTAAATTCTTTAAATGAAGAATGAATTTTTATACAGTTTATATTTAATTTTCTAAGATTTTATATTCCTTACACCTAATAACGGATAGTCATTAAAAATCGTCAAAATAAATCAAAAATTGCCTATTGCGATTTCAAATTTATTTTGACGATAAAATGCTAACTAAAAAAACTAATGTTTCCCTTTGTGCCCTTTTTTATTTCCTCTTCCATTTTCTTTGTTTCCGTTTCCGTTATTTTTGTATCCGTTATCGCCATTTTTGCCATTACCATTATTGCCTTTCCATTTACTGTGCCCAGGATGATCTTTTATCTGATAATATTTATATTCATTGCTATTACGAATGATTAATTGATTTTTTTTGCCCTTGTATTTTGCATACTTAACTCTATAGATATTTGCCCTGCGATACGGAAATGGGTCATTGATTACTACTTTATAACCATTGTAGATATCATAATTATAACTTTGTGGTAATGATGGAGCATTTACCCATGTTCCATTGTTTGCATAATAAAACTGACGGCTTGGGACATAATAGTATGCATCTATATCTGGCATGTAATAATATTCTACATGATTATAGCCTGTTGGGCCCCATAACGGTTGGCTTCCTATATTTATTGTAAGGCCATTTTGTGCACTTGCATTATTCATAGTAGAACAACCTAAAAGTACGGCTGTAATTAAAATAACTTTTTTCATTTTATTTTTTTTGATGATGGATTTATATTAATGCAAAGATGATTTAGAACTTATCTACATTTTTATACAAACAAATATCTTCTCTGCTTGATTCTTTTATTTGTAATGGTTTACTGTATTTTTTTTGGCGATATGTGTAATTAATTTAAAAAAATAGGGTTCGCCAAACGAACCCTACACTAAAAAACAAACTATACGATTCTATTGATTACAAAATAAGAATCAATAATAAGATTACTATTATAATGGCTCCTATAGAAATATATACTTTTTGATCGAGATCTTTCATTTCTCTCTTAATAGACCTCACTTCTTTTCTAAGTGCTTTTCTTTCCAATCTTGTCATTTCAGATTTGTCCATACCCTTAATCTCTGATAGGCGATTCACGAGTACTTCTACTCTCGGGTTGGGCTCTGCTGGTACAGGAATGGTATTGGTAATTGGGTCTGCTGTAGGCACTACAGTTGAAAATGCTGGAAAAGTAAAAAACACTAGCAAAAATAAAGATGCAATGCTGAAGATTTTTTTGGTTGTCATTTTAAATAGTTTTAAGGTTAAATAGGAACAAAAATTGCTTTGTTAATTATAACACAAAGGTGAGCTGTTGATCCAATATTTTTGTTACAGTAATGTGCATTTGTATTACATATTTCATACTATTTTAAAAATCACAAAATTATTTTTTGATTTCTTCTGCTTCATTTTCCTCCATTTTTGCTATCAATTCTGCATGTTCTTTGTTTAGCTCAATAACCTCGAGTTCTGTTTTGGTTTCTATACCTATTATGGCATTACTGGCTCTTTCGTTAGATGCTATAAGTTCATTTATCTTTAAGTGTATTGATCTAGAAAATTTGTTGAAAGATTTTTGAATAACAAATAAACTTAAAAAAGTTGTACCAAAAATAATATCGCCAATGCTTTGGTGAATGCTCTGGGTATAAAATTCTTTGTTGCTCCACCAAAATAAAACCATAACAAGCGCTACCATAAACGTAATGGAATTGCCCAAAATGCTTGTTATAATTCCGGTTAGCTTTTCAAAAAGTCTTTCTGTATGGCTATATATGGATTTCATAATATTTTTATTTTGTAGTTTCAGTATAATTTGCAACGGTTGTTACTGCCTTCGCAATATCGCTTGGGGCAACTTTGCCTGAATACATGTGCGCATATGCAGCAGTAAACTCGGCTCCAAAAAACATAATCATAGATGAGTAAGATACCCACAACAAAATAAGTACTACCGAGCCTGCCGCTCCATAAATAGAAGTTGGCTCTGCTTTTCCAAAATAGTAAGCGAGCGCTGTTTTACCAATAGTGAATAGTAACCCGGTAACAATTGAACCAAGCCAAACATGTGCCCATTTTATTTTTGCATCTGGTAAAATTTTAAACATTAATGCAAATAGGGTAGAGATAACACCCAATGAAAATATAAAATTAAGCACATGAAAAAATACCAAACCCGCTTCAGATGTATCCGCCTTTATCCAATTACTCATGGCAGCCAATGCAGCTGATACAACCAATGATATTAATAACAAGAATGCTATTGCAAAAATTAACCCAAAAGAAAAAAGCCTTGCTTTTAAAATCTGCAAAATATCACTCTTAGGTACAACTTTCACTTGCCAAATACTGTTTAAGGTTTTTTGTAACTCCACAAAAACACCCGTGGCTCCTATTAGCAAAATGATTATACCAATAATACTGCCAATTAAAGTTGATTTTGCCTGGCTAGCATTTAGTAACATTTCTTTTACTTGCGTAGCTGTATCATTACCCATTGTAATAGCTACTTGACCAATAATATTTTGGTTTACTACATCTTTTCCAAAAAAATAGCCAGTAATAGAAATAATAAGTAATAGTAATCCTGGTATGCTAAAAATAGCATAGTATGCAATGATAGCACTTTCTCTGAACGGATCTTTTTTTACCCAAGCTGCAAATGTTAGTTTTAATAATTTCCCAATATCTTTTATAATTATACGCACGACTTAAGTTTTATTTTTTAATTGCTGATATTTTTGTTTATATAAATACTTCGTAGTTTATTAAGCAAGCTAAATTTATGAACCCACTAAACTTGTTCGATGTAGAAAATAAAACTATATTATTTACTAAATGATTATTTATACACTTGATAAGATTATCAGGTTCGTAATATA
Source organism: Ferruginibacter sp. (assembly GCA_031380515.1). Taxonomy (GTDB): domain Bacteria; phylum Bacteroidota; class Bacteroidia; order Chitinophagales; family Chitinophagaceae; genus Ferruginibacter. The sequence continues at coordinate 2,913 of JANNGD010000036.1, forward strand.
AGTTATAAATAGCAATTAGAAATATTTATAAAATTACAGGTACATTAAACAAAATAGCGGAAAAGACTAATTAATCTTTTCCGCATAAAAACATTGGCATTTCAATTATTTGATCTCTACCAATGCGTCTCTTAAGGATATTATTTTATGCTGATCTACTTTTAATAAATTCTTTTGTGCAGCAAGCATGGTTTGTTGTTCGGCATTTAAATTTTCTAACTCATCTGTTAGCACTTTTTCATACACATCTTGTGCTGCTTGTTCCCCAAATTCGCATGAGTTTAATATGGCTTTGCGATCGTTGCCCGTTAGTGCTGCCTTTACTTCCATCCATACCCTAAAAAATTTACCTGTAACCCTGGTTGATTCAGTTACTTCACCGCCTAATTCTCTTACTCCCGCTTCTAAACTTTTTTTGCATTGTTCGCTTGTATTTATAAAGCCACTAAACAATGTTTTTAAATCTACATCTTCTGTTTCTTTTGATGCTGTTTCATAACCTTCTATTCTATCATTGTTTATTTGTATGATAGAATTTAATACTTCAATTGATTTTTCATTTTCCATTTTTATGTTTTTATTTTAAATGATTTATAAAACAAAATTCCGATATTTTTTATTCAATTATGTTATAGAATTTTACCTATTAGTTTCAATATTCATATATGAAATAGCTCTTTTTACAATATTGAAAATTATACATAAAAAAAGACCGCCCCATAATTATGAGACGGCCTTACCTATGAAAACCTGAAATTGTTATTAATTTTTATAAAACGACTTGTTTTGTACATTACCTGCGCCGTCATCATATTTTACATAATACATTCCGCTTGTCAACAAACTTAGATTTAGTTGGGTTTGAAATGTATTTAATTGAGCGAGCTTGTTCAATACAATTTTGCCATCGGTAGTATACAATGTAATCGTTGCTCTTTGCGTCGATTTTGGATGTTGTATGTTCACTACATCTTGTGCAGGATTGGGATAAATTTCTAGCTGCGATGCTGTATTATCTTTTGCATATACTTTGATAATAGGTGTGTAAATACTTCTGCCATCAAAATCTATATTTCTTATTCTAAAATACATCGTTTGATTTAATTTTTCAGTATAAGGCAAAGCGTAATTATATTTGCCAGTAGCCGAAACGTATCCAATGTCAGTAAAATTTCTGCCGTCTACACTTGCTTCTACATGATATCCTTTCACATTTACTTCTTGGCCAACGTTCCATAATAGTTGTAATGTTTCGTCAATATTCTTACGTGCTACAAATCCACTAAACGTAACCGGCAACGGACCTCCTTGTGAAGAAAATGCCAAATCATCGAACAATATATTCTCACCTGGGTGATTAACCACTCTAAAAGTAAGTTCAATCCTAATAGGCTTGCTCAATGTTAAATCAGCATCGGCTAAAGTAATACATAAATTTCCTGCTGTATTTGGTAAGGCTGTATAAACAGATCCATTGGCAGTATTTGCAAGCACTTCAAGTGGCGGACTAATAATTCCCGAAATAATTCTCACCCTGTATTCGGTACCTGCAGGTGCTGCGTATTTAAAACCCAACTTTATTTGTCCGTTTTCTGGGTTTAAATAAACAGGCGAAATAAGACTGGCGTTCCTCGTGCCTAAGCCACTCGACTCTATTTCTGCACCCAAAATTGCATTCCAATTAAAAGATACGTCATTGGCATCTGAGTAAATACTGGCGGAGCTAAATCCTTCATCGGATGTATTAAATCTTATGATGGGGGTACAGTTCGTGGCTGTAATAACTGTTGTGGGGTATTGTGCATTGGCAAAGTATGCCGATGATACCCCAATAAATAGTAGTATAAAGTTTTTCATGATTTTTTAATTTTAATTTGACTGAATTGATTAGTACAAAATTAAAACCAAATGGAACCGTGGTTGTTATACTATTATGAATAAAATTTGTAAGATTTAATATCCATACTTTGCTTCAATTCAATATCCAAATGTTGAAATTTAATAAAGCAGCAAAACTTACCCATAATATATAGGGTATAAGTAAATAAACAGCTTTGCGATTGATAGAAGAAAAAGTAAACATCGTAATCGTAATGGTAACAATCATTAATACAATATCTATCAATGCATAAAAGGGGGAGTGGTACTTAAAAAATAAAAGCGACCAAAAAAAATTAAAAATTAATTGTAGCACGAATATACTGGCAGCCCTTATTTTTATTGTATCAGGTATATTTGCTTTCCATACAAGCCAAAAAGAAATACCCATTAACAAATATAATATTGACCAAACTGGCCCAAACAAATAACTTGGTGGGTTCCAGGTTGGTTTTAGCAATGTTTCAAACCATTGATAATTTTTACTATTGTTATTAGAAACCAATGCACTTACAATACCTACTGTTTCGCAAATGGCAATAGAAATTATTAGTTTCCATGATGAGGAGATACTTTTTGTTGCAGTCATACATTTGAAATTTAAAAAATAATGGCATCTATTTCTACTTACAATCCGCTAAGCATTCATTATTATGCTATCCGTTTTTGCTAAATTGCTTCTTTTGCTTCCATTGCTTAGCCAAAATTTTATTAGTATCAAAAGTGTTTCCATTTCATACGGCTTTACAATATAATCGTCTGCGCCAAGTGCTAGTGTCTCTAGTCTGTCAATGTTTTCGGAGAGCGACGTGCTAAATATAAAGGGAATATTTTTTGTAGTAGCGCAGTTTAAAAGTGATGATAATACTTCGTGCCCATTCATTTCATACATTAAAACATCGCATAAAATTAAATCTGGATGTTCATTTTTTGCAAGCGCTATTCCATCTTTTCCACAGTTTGAAACCAGTATTTCATAGCCTTCTAGATCTAGGAACTCTGCCAAATTTTCGAGAATACTACTGTTGTCTTCAATTAACAAAATTTTTTTCATAACTGTGTATTTAGAATCAGCGTATGCAATTTAAAATAAGCAGCCAAAGTTATATTCAATAAAACATCGGTTATTACATAATTGGAGCATTAGATTGTATAATTCCTATGCTTTCTTCTAGCAAAATTTAAAAGTCAATACTATGCAGGAATATAAATATCGAATTGAGCACTGTTATTAAGTTCACTGGTAGCTACAATTGTTCCACCGTGGTTTTCTATAATTTTTTTTACAATGGCTAGCCCAATGCCTGTACCAGCATATATTTCTTTACCATGTAGTTTTTGAAATACTTCAAAAATTCTTTCGTTAAATTGAGTCTCAAATCCAATGCCGTTGTCCTTAAAAGTAATGTGTGCATATTTTTTTTGTGGAGAAAGAGATTCGATGTTGCTGTTACTTCCCAACACAATTTTATTTTTTATGATAATATGCGGTGTTCTATCTGGCGAAGAGAATTTAAGTGCATTGCTTATTAAGTTGTATACGAGTTGCCTAAACTGAAATGCAATAATATTAGCTGAACCCAGTTCACTGTATTCTACAATTGCCTTTTTTTCTTGTATGGTATCTTTTAGTTCATTTTTTACTTCATCCACAATGCTGTTTAATGCGATGTTTTCAAAAACAAGTTCTGTAGTGTTAATTCTGGAAAAAGCCAATAAGTCATCTATAAGCTGTTGCATTCTTCTGGCTGCCAATTGCATTCTTTCAAAATTATATTTGCCATTTTCTGATAAATTAGCCGCTTCATTTTCTAAAATAATGGTTACAAAAGTTTGTATTTTTCGCAATGGCTCCTGCAGATCGTGGCTAGATATGTACGTAAATGCCAATAATTCCTTATTGGCAACAACCAACTCTGCTGCTCTTTTTTCTTTTTCATCATTTTGAAAAGCAAGTTCATTATTGGCTACTACTAACTCTGCAGCTCTTTTTTCTTTCTCCTCATTTTGAAATGCAAGTTCTTTATTGGCAATGATTAGTTCTGCCGCCCTTTTCTCTTTCTCCTCATTTTCAAAAGCTAGTTTCTTATTTGCCAGGCTTAATTCTTGTGCACGTTTTTCTTTCTCTTCATTTTGAAAAGCCAATTCTTTGTTTGCTATGCGTAAATCCTTTGCCCACGTTTGCTCTGTTACATCCCTTGCTGCTGCAAATACACCAAGCACATTGCCTTTATCATCTTTGTAAACGGAAGCATTGTATAACACATCGGTAAGATTACCGTTCTTATGTTTTATCGTTAGTGGGTAATCTGCTACAAAACCTTTTTCAAAAACCTGGCGATAACCTTCCTGTGCTTTTACCGGCTCTGTAAAATAATTGGAGAAATCTGTATCTATCAGTTTTTCCCGGGCAATACCTGTAACTTTTATGGATGCCTCGTTCACATCTAAAATTTTTCCATCGGCACTAATGGTAACAAGCGGGTCTAAGCTTGCTTCAATTAAACTACGGGCATATTGTGAAGATTTTTTTTGCTCTGTAACATCCCGGGCTGCTGCAAAAACTCCAAGCACATTGCCTTTATCATCTTTGTAAACGGAAGCATTGTATAACACATCGGTAAGATTACCGTTCTTATGTTTTATCGTCAGTGGATAATCAGCCACAAAACCTTTTTCGAAGACCTGCTGATAACCCTCTTGTGCTCTTTGCGGTTCAGTAAAATAATTGGAGAAATCTGTGTCTATCAACTTTTCCCGGGGAACACCCGTAACTTTTACCGATGCCGCATTCACATCTAATATCTTTCCCGCAGCACTGATGGTAACAAGCGGGTCTAAACTTGCTTCAATTAAACTACGGGCATATTGTGAAGATTGTTTTTGCTCTGTAACATCCCTTGCTGCTGCAAAAACTCCGAGCACATTGCCATTATCATCTTTGTAAATGGAAGCATTGTATAACACATCGGTAAGATTACCATTTTTATGTTTTATCGTCAGTGGATAATCTTCCACAAAACCTTTTTCAAAAACCTGGCGATAACCTTCCTGTGCATTTGTAGGTTCGGTAAAATAATTAGAGAAATCTGTGTCGATCAACTTTTCCCGGGGAACACCCGTAACTTTTACCGATGCCTCGTTCACATCTAAAATCTTTCCGCTGACACTGATGGTAACAAGCGGATCTAAGCTTGCTTCAATTAAACTACGGGCATACTTCGATGCTTGTTTTTGTTCGGTAACATCCAAATTAGTTCCCACCACCCATTCAGCCTGACCGACAGCATTTAATCGTACGGTTTCTATAGCTTCTATAAAACACTGTATACCATCATTTGCTCGGGAAATTTTGAATGAACGATTGCTGGTTCCAACATTTTTTACTGTATCCTGTAACATTTTTTCTTGAGCTGCAAGGTCTTCTGGTGCCACAGCATTGCTCCAGGTTGAATACTCTATTAATCCATCGGCTGTTGGTGCTATACCATAAATACGAAACATCTCTGCATCCCACCTAATTTTATTTGTAATCACATTCCATTCCCAAACACCTACTCCTGATGCTTTAGTGGCCAAACGGATGCGCTCTTCACTGCCCTGCAATTTTTCTTGTGCTTCTTTAATGTTTGTAATATCCTGAGCGGCCAGTATGGAATATTCAGGTTTAGCAGTTAGTCCCAATCGGTTAAAAAATACCTGCTTTGAAACTTTTAACCATCGAACTTCACCATTAGGCCATATTACCCGATGATCAATTTGCAGCAAACCAGTACCATTGGGATCAAGTGATTTTTCTATCAGGTTTTTTAAGGTCTCCAAATTATCCGGGTGAAAAGTTTCATGAAGGCTTTGCCTGCTTACACTCTGGGCTTGTGCATCGGGCCCAAAATACATTTTTGCGGCTTCATCTGTTAAATGGGCAAAGTTGCTTGCGTAATCAATTTCTATGATGGCCAAGCCAGCCACAGCACTTCCCACCGCAAGGGTTTGTGTTTTTTTACGCAGTGCAGTGTCTGCTTCTTTTGCATCGGTAACATCTCTTGCTGCTGCAAAAACACCAAGTACATTACCTTTGTCGTCTTTATATACAGAGGCATTGTATAAAACATCTGTAAGCTTATTGTTTTGGTGTTTAATGGTAAGTGGATAATCGGCCACAAATCCTTTTTCGAAAACTTGGCGATAGCCTTCTTGTGCTTTTGTAGGTTCTGTAAAGTAATTTGAAAAATCTGTGCCTATTAATTTCTCTCTAGATACACCGGTTACTTTTATGGAAGCTTCGTTTACATCCAATATTTTACCCTCTGCACTAATGGTAACCAAAGGGTCTAAACTAGCTTCTATTAAACTACGTGCATAGTTTGCATTAAACAGTTCTGCTGATTGTACATCTTTTACCGACTTGTGCATGTAGCTTTTTTATAAGTGTTGGTTAACTGCATAGCATTTTTCTTTTATTTTTTAGTACCTTCTTGGAGCAGTAAATTTTCTACATTGAGAATAAAATCCATTTTATCTGGTTGTGTAAAACTGTTTTTTTCGGGCGTGGTTATTAGTGTAATGGCATGCTTTATAATATTTTTGTAAGAATTAATTTCTGCAGGTTTTCTGATATAATAATATGCACCATTATCGTATAAAGAGTTTACAACTTCTTGTTCAAATGAAGTGGAAAAGATTACAACAGGAATATTACTTAATTGTTTATTTGATTTAATTTCTAACAAGCATTCAAAACCATTTTTTCGGGGCATATTTAAATCGAGGAATAAGATTTGTGGTGGCTCAATCTTAGTATTGTATAGGTTATCCATTAAATGCTCCCCATTATTTACCGCAGTAAGTTCTACCGAAGCGGGAAATGCTTTCAAGGCTTGTTCAAAAAAATAACAGTCATCATCATCATCATCCGCCAATAAGATTTTTATGATCGCTTTTTCCATTATTTTATTCTTTGATTACATTATTAAGCAAAAAATTATGAATAACCTATTTAGAAAATTTTAAGTTAAGCAGTAAGTAATAATTTTTTTTTAAGCACTTTCATTAATTCAATATGTATAGATTCTTTGTATTGATTAAAATCCTCCGACTTTCGCATAAATTTATCTGCACCCATATTTAGTAATGTCGTTTTAAGATTTTGTTCTACATGTTCGCTTTGCGTAAATGAAGTAGTAAGTACTATGATGGGGAGATTTATTGTTGCTTTATTTATTTCTATTTCAGCTAGGCATTCAATACCCGTTTTTCGAGGCATACTCAAGTCTAAAAAAAGCACATCTGGTAAATTTTCTGCGTTCTCATATAGGTATTTCATAAGTTGATCTCCATCCAAAACCCTTGTAACTTTTGTGTGTATATCTATTTCATTCAATGCTTTTGTAAAAAAGAAATAATCATCTATGTCATCATCGGCAAGCAGAATATGTAGGGGCTCGGTAAGTTGTTCAGCTATCATTTTGGGTTGTAATTTAATCAATGCTATACTAATATATTGCCTTTGGTGTTGTAACACGGATTTTATTCATTCCCCAAAGTTTAAATTTTTAATCTACATTTTGTTATATGGTTTAAGAAGATTGTTACACAATTCATAGTTTTTTACATTCTATCCATATACCAGCTTAATTCTTTTTCCATTTTTTTATATTTAAAAATGGTTGTAATAATTTGTTGCAGGCGCATAAAGGCTGTTTCACTTTTTACTACATAGTCAAAAGCACGATGGTGCATACAATCGATAGCTACCTCTATTTTGTCTTGAGAGGAAAGCATTATTACCGGAATATCTGGATTGATGGCTTTTATTTTATCTAATGTAGCAAGGCCATTCATAGCGTTTTTGTCTATGCCATCTAAATGGTAATCTAAAATGATTACATCCGGATAATGTGAAAGATTTTGTATGCACAGTTCCCCAGTAGCAAAAGTTTGAATAGTAAAATCTGCGTGTTCTAAAAATTCTATTTCTAAATTTTTTAAAAATAAGGCATCATCATCTACCAAAAACAATATAATATTTTCTGCTGTTTTCATTTTCTCTGTTTCATTTATCATGGGGTTGTCTTTTTTAATAATTTATATTCTATCGTTAATTCTTTACAAGCTAGGTTACAGATTTTTTCCAATTGCAATACTTTGCCTGGCATTTCTTCTATATTTTGTTGTGAACGTGCATCATCCTGTATTTTTTTTGCCAAGCTTTCATAAACAGTATCCATTCCCATTATGGCAAATGATGGTATCATTTTGTGAACAGATGCATACAATAATTCCCAATCTTTATCTGCCAAGCCCTGTTTCATGGCGGCTACCAATGGAGGAGTTTGCTCAAGATATAGCCCTATCATTTCCATCATAAGTGTGGGGTTTGACTTTGTTCGTTTTTGTAAATAACTTAGGTCTACAGCTTTTTTGGTTGCTTGCTTTAAAGTGTCCGTTTTAGGTGTATCAGCAATTTTGTTATTAGATTTTAAGACTTTATTGTGCACCTGCTTTTTTACTAACCCCATTATTTTTGAGTATAATATTTTTTCATCTACAGGTTTTGGCATATAATCATTCATGCCTATGGCCCTGCATTTATCTACATCCATTGTTGTAACGTCTGCCGTTAATGCTATAATAGGAATATTAGAATGAAGTGTATTTCTGATGTACTCTGTAGCTTCAAATCCATTCATTTCTGGCATTTGTAAATCCATTAAAATGATGTCATACGATTTTTTTTGTAATTTTTCTATTGCTACCTTGCCATTGGAGGCAATATCTCTATCAAATCCAAAATCATCCAGCAGGGTTTTTAGCAATAACTGGTTTAGGGCAATATCTTCCACCACCAATACTTTTATAATCCTTGCGCTAATATCTTCCTCCATTAATTCAATTTCCTGTACTATTGTAGTTGCCGTATTATTGAAATTTAAAGCAAAACTAAATGTTGAACCTTCTCCTAATTTACTCTTGACATCTATGTTGCCGCCTTGTGCTTCTACCAATTGTTTTACTATGGCTAAACCTAGGCCAGTGCCACCATATAATCTGGCTGTATTGCTAGAAGCCTGGTGAAAATTTTCAAAAATTGATTCAATCTTATCTTCATCTATGCCTATACCAGTATCAATAACAGAGAATTTAATGGAGGATATATTTTCATCCTTATTTAATAATTGCATCTTTACTGTTATTTTACCCGTGTTGGTGAACTTGATTGCATTGCTTATCAAATTCAATATTATTTGATGCAAACGAACAGGATCACCTTCCAAAATTGCAGGTATATTATTGTCGTAATCTAAAACAAGGTCTATATTTTTCTCGTTTGCTTTTGATTCAAATATGTGCATCATGGCAGATAGGGATGCCGAAATTCTAAACGGAATTTTTTCAAAAGTCATTTTGCCAGCATCTACTTTTGCCAAATCTAAAATATCATTTATAAGTACAATCAATGCATCGCCACTTATTTTTATAGCAGATAAATATTCTCTTTGCTTTGCCGATAATTCTGTTTTTAATATCACTTTTGTAAATCCAATGATGGCATTCATTGGTGTTCGTATTTCGTGACTCATGTTAGATAAAAACTGTTGCTTGGATTTTACTGCGTTTCCCGCAGATTCTGTAGCTATTTCAGCTTTTATTTTAGCGTCTTCTGCCAATGTGGTTGCCATTTCTGCAAATACCCTGGCTTCCATTAGTTCTTTTTCAAAACGCTTTTGTTCTGTAACTACCCTGGCCACTACAACAGCCCCTAGTACTTTTCCCTTTTCATCTTTATACACAGAGCCATTAAACAGCACGGGGGTTTCCTTTCCATCTTTTATGGTAAGCGGATAATCGGCCACAAAGCCATCTGCAAATACTTTTTTATAACCCTTATATGCATTTTTTGGCTCGGTAAAATAATTGATAAAATCTGTTCCTTTTAATGCATCCTTTGCTGTTTCTGTAATTTTTGTACTTGCTTCATTTAAGTCAGTTATTTCCCCTTCTGGGCTAATAACAAACATGGGGTCTCTGCTGGCTTCTATCAAACTTCTTGCATATTCATTCAATAATTTTTCTTTGGTATCAAACAATTCTTGTTGTTGTTGTTCCAGTATTTTATTGGCTTTTTGTAAATCTTCGGTGCTTTTTGCTATAGCAATATTCAATTCATTGTTTTGTTCTTTGTGTTTTTGAATGTTGGTTGTAATACCTACCCAATTTTGCACTTTACCATGCTCATCTTTTATGCCTACCGAGTGGCAGTAGTGCCAGACACTTTCGCCGGTTGTGCTTAATAAGCGAAATTCCATTTTAAAATCCTCGCCTGTAGTTACAGAATGTGTCCATTGCCTAGCAAGCTCTTCTACATCTGCCGGGTCTATTGCTTTTGCCCAACCTTCATTTTTTAATTCATCGAAGCTTAATCCTGTAAAATCTAACCAGCCTTTATTGTAGTAAATTACGTTTCCGTGTATATCGGAGCTAGAAACTTTCTCTGGCATTAAATCTGCCAGTTCTCTAAACTTTGCTTCACTTTTTGCCAAGGTTTCCAAGTGATTTTTTTGGTCCTCAATATCCATGCTTACACCAATATATCCCATGAATGTTCCATTAGATAAAAATCGGGGGCTTGCTTGTACTTTAAACCACCTATATACGCCATCAAATCTTTTTATTCTAATTGCTGGAAATACATATGCCTCCCTATTTTTGAGAGCAGGAATGTAGATATCCATTATAGCTTGCATGTCATCTGGATGTATAATGCCTTCCCAAGCCCTTCCCAATGCTTCATCAAATGTTTGGCCAGTATAATCCAACCAATATTTATTAAAATAACTTACCGTTGCTTGTTCATCTGGCTCAATAATAAAAACATTCATGGGTATATTATCTGCAAGAGATCTAAATCTTATTTCACTTTCTTCAATTTTTTTTGTGGCCATTACTTGTTCTGTAATATCAAATAGCATATTCATTGCACCCACTACTTTTCCGCCTGCATCGTACTCTAAATGAGGATATACCAGTAAGGATAAATGAGAACCATTTTGCCTTTCTACCATAAATTCATTGCCAGCATTTATTACTCCATTTTTAAATAACTGGCTTAACGGAGCTTTATCAATTGGCACGCTGCTGCCGTCTTTATATAACAATTTATTTAAGTCGTACCAATGATCTTTTCCTATGACTGGTTTGCGACCCCATAATTTTTCTGCAGCGTTGTTGTAGAAATTAATACGCCCTTCCAAATCGCAGGAGTAAACAGCAGCAGGCAATTCCATCAAAAGTTCCCTAAAATGTGCCAAATTTTTATTTACTATTTCTTGTGCATTTTTTCGGTCTGTAATATCTTCAATAGAAAGCAATATTAATTTTTCTAAGCTATTTTTATTTACTACTTCACGAGCATTAAGCAACATTATCCTTTCTCCAATAGATGAAAAAGTATGGGTTACTTCAAAATTATTGAACAGCAATTTTTCTGGAAGAATTTTTTCGAGCAATGTACGCAATGCAGGTATGTCCCATTGTTTGTTACCCAAATCGTAAATTAAGTTTCCCTCCGTTTCAGATTCATTTACCCTAAAGGTTTTATAAAAAGCTTCATTAGCGTTTTTTATGCGCAATGTTTTATCCAATACCAACAATGGTTCTCGTATGGTTAAAATAATTGCTTCCTCATAGTCTTTCGCCGCTGTTACTTGCTCATTTAAACTAATTATTTCTTGGTTTATTATTGTCAATTCTTCATTGGTACTTTGCAACTCTTCTTTACCGGTCTCTAGTTCTTCATTCAAACTTTGCAGTTCTTCGCTGCTGCTTAAGAGTTCTTCATTGGAGCTTTGCAACTCTTCATTGGCTGCTTCCTGGTCTTCTGTTATGCTACGCATGTCTTCCCTGCTTTGAGCAAGTTCCTTTTCCAATTGTTCTATGCGTTTATCTCTATCGTCTTTTTTATCTGCTTGTTTTTTACTTTTTGTTAATTCTTTATTGGGCTTGCTTTTATCTTCATGAAACAATATCAAATAATGTGGTTCTATAGTATCTGGTAACAACAATGCCTCTATAGAAATATTTTGCAGGGTACCATTTATTTGAATAGGAATACCTTCTATCATTACAGCATTCGCATCTTTTTTCACTTTGTGCAAAAGATTGCGCAGTTCAAAAGCCAAACCTTCTTTGGCCATTTTTAATAAATTATGACTCGGTTTTCCAGTTGCTTGTTGTAAGTAGTTACTGGTATTACCCCTAAAATGTACAATTTCCATTGCTTCGTTTACCACTACTCCAGCTGGGGTATATTTACGCAGCATAATATCATCTGCTGTTTTTTGGAAATCATTTTTAGTATGTAGCACAGTAGATTTTGTATTGGTATCAGCTAAACTTTGTTCGCTTCTTTGTGAAGTAATATGTGTAAAACGACTGGGCACATTTTTTCGGGTAAATATTTTATCCGTTTTTCCATCTTTCAAACGAGTTTGCACAAAAAGTGTTGGCACCCCTGCAGTTGTTTCAGATTTGCCCAATAACAATACGCCTTCCTCATTTAATGCATAATGAAAAGTAGTGAGTGCTTTATTTTGGAGGTAGGGCTCCATGTAAATAAGTACATTGCGGCAAGTAATTAAATCCATTTTGCCAAAGGGAGGATCTTTCAAAAAATTGTGCACTGCAAATACGCACATATTCCGAATAGATTTATTTACCAAATAACCTGCATTGATTTTGGTAAAATTTTTCTTTATTTGATCTGGCGCTAAAACTTCCACATCGCTTTTTGAATAAATACCAGCCCTGGCTGTTGCTATAGCTGGTTCACTAATATCTGTAGCAAAAATTTGAACTTTATCTGTAGATGCCATTTCATCTTTTCCTAATAAATCGTTTATGCAAATGGCTATAGAGTAAGCTTCTTCGCCTGTACTACAGCCGGCTACCCATATGCGTATGGGTGCGTTGCTTTTATTTTTTATGATAAGCGGCAAAATTGATTCACATAAATTTTCAAATGTTTTGGTATCTCTAAAAAATGCAGTAACGGGTATGAGTAAATCTTGGTATAGTATATCTTGTTCTACTTTGTTTGCTTTTAGGAATTTCAGGTAAGTAGCATGGTCTTCATTTTTGTTAATGGCCATTCTACGGAGTATTCTTCTGCGTATGGTAGTTTGTTTGTAATAGGTAAAATCAGTTCCCTTTCGCAAGCGTAATAGGGAGAGTATTTGCTTAAAAATATCTGCATCTTGTACTAAAAAACTTTCATCATTTTCCCCTTTGCCATTGATGATTTTTACTACTTCCAATAATTTTTGTGGAATCATTTCGGGTGGTAATATAAAATCTACTACACCTGCTTGTGCTGCGCTATGCGGCATGCCATCAAAAGCGGCCGAAGCTTCATCTTGCGCAAACGTAATACCACCGTGTTCTTTTATGGCTTTCAACCCAAGTGTGCCATCGGTGGCAGTACCAGATAAAACAACGCCTATTGCATGGCTTTGGTGTACTTCTGCCAAAGATGCAAAGAATAGATCGATAGGTAAATTACGTTCGCCCTTATTTTTCTCAGGCCTAGGTGCAAGCAACAATACACCATCTGTAGCTACCATTATTTTATTGCTGGGTAATACATAAATATGGTTTGGGTGTACTTTAATATCGTCGCTAATTTCTAAAACCGGAATATTGGTAACTTTTTGTAGTAGCGCTGGCAGCATACTTTCGTGGCTCGGAGCTAAGTGTTGTACCAATACATAAGCCATTCCCGAATCTTCCGGAATGGCTTTTAGCAATTTTTTAAATGCCTCCAATCCCCCTGCTGAAGCGCCAATACCCACTACTGGGAATAAGTTTGGAGATTGTATGAGTTGCTTACCCGTTTCTTCTATTGCTTTGATTGCCTTCATCAAATTATAATAAAAAGTTGTTTGATTTTTTTAATACTTACATTTCGTTGTTGTGCACAATTATTTTTTGTGCTTCCGTCATCCCTATTTCTTCAATAGGGCTTCTCCTTTTATCTTTCAACTGTTTAAAATGAGAAGGGGATAGCCCCGTCATTTTTTTGAATTGATTGGATAAATGGGCAACACTACTGTAATTCATTTTCCAAGCTATTTCAGTTATGTTTAACTCTCCATAAATGATCAATTCTTTTATACGTTCTATTTTGTGAGAAATGGTAAATTGCTCAATCGTTGTTCCTTGTACTTCAGAAAACAGGTTGGCTAAATATGTGTAATTGTGTTCTAGCTTTTTACTCAAAAAGTCGGAGAAGTTTGTTTGCAATTGTTCTTGGTCTTCGGAATAATGAACCATTTCTATTATAATGGTTTTTATTTTTTCTATTAATACGGCCCTTTTATCATCCATTAATTCTAGTCCCGATACCAACAAACCAATTTTTAATGCTTCTCTTTGTGATGAGTTGATGTTTTCCATAACATCAACTTCTCCCAATTCTACTACAATATAATGTAGCCCAAGTTTTTTCAACTCTTCTTTTACTGCCATTTTACAGCGGTTACTCACCATGTATTTTATATAGAGTTTCAAGTATGTTTGGTTTAATAATTTAGTATAAACAAAGGTGATTTCTTTACAAACTGATATGTTACACAGTTATGCAAAAAGCTTACATAATTCATACTTTTTAAAATATAGTTGATCTTTCGATATTGCTTTTAAAGAAGAAAAGCCTGGGCAAATAGGGAAGTAAAAAATTGACTATAATTATTTACAACAAGGTACGTATAAATATTGAAACGGGAGGAGTATATTATTGAAGGGGTGCATTTAAAATTATCTTATTTTAAATCACCGCAGAGAAAAGGAGAGCAGGGAGATTACGCAGAGATTCTCTGCGAAGTCTCTTTTAACTCATTTCTCTGCGGTGAATGTAAGCCAACAATTGATACTAATTCAACAACTAATGTGGTTTATATGCTTTGTCGGTGAACATCGTTTTATTAAAAATGTAATACTTTCCGTCGTTGTAATTTTTCCAATATCTATGACCCTCTAAGTCATAATACAATCTTCCGTCTATACTTTTTTTTGCCACCACATCATTTACTGTAATCACTTTGGGTATTGGCGTACTTATTTTTTTTATTACTGTTTTATGTGGCGATGGCTTTGCTGTTATTACAATAGCCACGGTATCTTTTTCGATACTTGCAGTTTTGGTGTTTTGTTGTGGTAGTTGTTTTCTGCTACAACTTACAATCAATAAAAAAGTTACAGTTACAATCGTTGATAATGACTTTGTATACATTTAATCTCAAAAACAAAAATTTGTCCAAAAAATGTTAAAAACTTTTGGGTAAAGGAATTTTAAGTAAGTAATGTTCATTAAACTTAAAGGTAATTATACAACAAAAAATTTGAATCATATAACACCCACCTAGTTACAGATAATACCTTTGTAGATTGTTTACTAAGTATTATCGTGATTGGCACTAAGACTTTTTTTTTATACTTCAAAATACAACTAACTAGAAAGATGAAATATCCCAATGCAAGCTCTTATGCCCAACGATTAAGCTACCAGCTTTTAATGATTTTGCTCATTGGTTTCTTTATAATTGTAGGTCGTTCCGTTTTGGTGCCCATTTATTTCTCCATTTTATTGGCCATTTTATTATTACCAGTTACCAATTTTTTAGAGAAGATATACATACCTGCAACGCTTGCAAATTTTATTGCTGTAATAGCTGCATTGGCTGTTATTGCTGCAATTATATATTTTCTTTCTGCTCAAATGGCTATTTTTTTAAACGATATTGGTTCTATAAAATCGCATTTGCTAACACATATACAAACATTTCAAGATTGGGTAGCTGTTAAACTTCACCTTACAGGTGCACAACAAAAAACGTTGATTGATAATGCAAGCGAAAATGTAAGAAACTCCGGTGGGCAAATAATTGAAAATACCTTTTTTACTGTTACAGAAACGGTTGTAATGGTAATATTGATATCCATTTATTCTTTTTTGATTTTATGCTATAGGCATTTGATAAAAAGGTTCTTTTATGCTGTCTTTAAAACCGAGCACAAAGAAAGTTTAAATCATGTAATGCAAGAGTCGAAGCACATCATACAAAAATACATGACGGGTTTGGTATTGGAGATGTTTATTGTGGCTACCTGCAATGCTATCCTGTTATTATTTCTAGGTGTGAAATATGCTATTTTTTTAGGGGTTTTCGCTGCGGTACTTAACATCGTACCCTACATCGGTTTTTTTACTGGAGTGGTATTTATTGTATTGGTTACGCTCAGTAATTCTACAGGCATAAATCAAATTATTTGGATTGCGGTAGGCTTGGAAATTATTCATTTTTTAGATTCCAATTTCTTAATGACAAAGATTGTAGGATCTCGTGTAAAAATAAATGCATTGATGACGATTGTAGGTGTTGTAATTGGAGGCTCGCTTATTGGTTTGGCTGGCATATTTTTGGCGCTTCCAACCATTGCTATTATAAATGTAATTTTTTCTCAAATAGACCAACTTAAACCCTGGTCTATTTTACTAAGTGATGACCGAGAAAATATTCCCCAGAAAAGAATACTGAGGCATTTGCAAAAACTGGGACATAAAAAAACCGTTTAACAATAATGTATTGCCAAACGGTGTAAACCCAAATAACTGATTTTATAGCTCTGCAATAATCTTGTGTAACTGCTCTTTTGATTTGCCTAGTTTTATTTGAAGCCTTCCCATCATTTCTTCTCTTTTTCCTTCTGCAAATAATAGATCATTATCAGTTAAAGCAGCAAATTTTTGCTTTAGTTTTCCTTTTTGCTCGTTCCAATTTCCTTTTAAATCTGTAGTATTCATGATAGATATTTTTTATTTTAATGATTATTTTATAATGTAAAGTTCAAAATATTTTTACGGTTTATTATTACTGTATTTTAATTTTAAGTTGCATAATTCATACAATAAATAAATTAAAAATTATTTGTACAGCCAATGGTCAGATGAAAAGTTGTTTGCTCCAATGCTTTTATTTTGTGAAAAATACTCTCTTGTAAAAAAAGTATTTCTCCCATTTTTAACTCAATTGTTTGCACAGCGGTGTCAAAGATCATTTCTCCTTGCAAAACTTCAATGCTAATAGATCCCATGGTATTATAGTGGTTATAAAAACCGCTTGAAGTTAACTTTATTAGCGCTACTCTATATAGTAAATCTTTATAAATGGTAATGGCGTTCTTACTGGTATGAGATATGCCATATTCTTTTCTTATCTCAGCAATATAATAGGGCAAATCTACTGGCACATAACCAAAGTCTCCTACGTTGGTTTTAAATGTTCCTTGGGGCGCATAATTTTCAAATGGATAATTCATTTTCTTACTTATGTTTTATGTTCTGAGGTATTGATATGTTTTGTATTAAGTTAGGTCCTATGTAAATTTTCCAATAACAAGCGCTATATATTTACTTCAAGGAAAAGCTACTTATATACAATTCCTTCTTAGTAAATTAGCTTAAATTGAAATCACTTTATGGATAAAATTATCGACAGTATAATTCAATGATTCCAATATTTTTATGCTAGTCTATATTATTTGCAAACATATTTATTTGCTAATTGTTTATTTTATTGTCATTTCCAAACAAACAATTGCACAGGCTCGGCATGCATTTGCAGCAGCTTCGCATTGGCTCATATTTGCATGTTTTTCACATTCTATTGCACAGGCATTACATACATCTACACACAAGTTGCAAACTTTATTTGCAAAAGGGCTGTTGGCTAGCATAAATCTTACAGCAAGTTCACAAATGTCTGCACAATCATTGTTTAGTTGTATGCAAATTTTTAATTTTTTTGCATCATCTTGTTCCAAGCACGCACTCGCACATTGTCTACAATGATTTGCGCAAGCTGTACAATCGGCTATACAGCTTTTATAGTTTCTCATTTGATTCATTGAATACTGGTATTAAAAAACGGCTGTCTCCTCTGGTTCAAGTACCATTGTTAAATCTGTATCTGTTATCATGTTTAATTCTAGCTCACACATAATTGATATTTCTTCCCCTACCATAATTCCGCCGGTTTCTATCATTGTATTCCATTCCAATCCCCAATCTTTTCTATTGATTTTGCCTGTAATGGTAAAGCCAGCTTTGTTATTCCCCCAAGGGTCAATGGCTTTTCCTCCGAATTCTACGTTAAGTTTTATTACTTTCATTATACCTTTCATGGTTAGCTCGCCCCACATGTCGTGGTTGTTATCGTCTGTTGCTTTTTCAATGCTGCTACAGGTAAATGTTATTTGCTTGTGATTTTCTGTATCAAAAAAATCTGCACTTTTTAAATGTTCATCACGTTTCTCATCTCCCGTATTTATAGAAGTGGCATCTATCCAAAAATCTATTTGAGCAGTTGTAAAGTCTTTGCCTGTGGTATAAATATTGGCGTCGAAATTTTTGAAAGACCCTTTGGTATGTGATATCATTAAGTGTCTTACCTTAAAAGCTATTTCAGTATGGGCTTTGTCTACCGACCATTTTGTTTCATTATCCATTTTTTTATTTTTTTAATGTTAATAATAATTTACGTGTAGGTATTTTTTTCATTTGGTGAGTAAAGCAACTAAAATTATTTACAATCTATACTACTACTGGTTACCTGTAGGTACAAAATAAAGTGGAATCTTTATTTGTTTCAGTACTTTTTCAGATACACTTCCCATTAATACACGCTCTAGCCATTTCTGGCTATGTGAGCCTAGTACGATTATATTGGCATTTTCATCTGTAGCAGCTTGCAAAATTGCTGTTGCTACATCTCCATTTTTTACAACTATTTGAATCGTATCATCTGCAAGGTGCTTTTTTGTTTGATTTAAAAAGTCTTGAGAATTTTTAATCAATGTTTCTAGGAAATTAATGTTTTGAGCATCTATATGAGTAAAACCGGTAAAGCCCATTATAGGATCATAATCGTTGGATGCGTAAAGAGCCTCTTCTCCAATTACATGCAATAGTATTACCTCGGCACACATTGCTTTTGCCAATTCATATCCTCTTTCTGCTACTTTTTCTGCTGTGGGATGATAATCCAATGCTATCAAAATTTTGTTCATGCTGTTTTATTGAATGGTTTGATAACTCGGTTAAAAAGATTTTTATTTATTTTCATCTAAATCGTTGTGATTATCCCCACCCAAGCTATAATGATTGTTTTCTTCATCTTCAGATCCTATTGCTTCATCTGTATCGTCCAATTCTGTTCCAGGTATATCCATATCATTTGCAGTATAGTCTCCCAATTTGTTTTGTTCATTAAAACTTTTTAAGTTTTTATCCAATCCTTGAAATGCCATTGCATTTAAAGAATTGACATTTATTTCTTCCTGTAATTTCTGCGCAACGTTTTGCTCAAAAGGGTAGGTTGGGTATCCTAAATGGAATACATTATTTTCTATAGATCCTTCATCTTTGCTTTCTTTTTTGTTCGTTTTATATTGTAACATGATTTTTATTTTTATAATAAATCAATAATTTACTGTTTCTAATTTTTGCGAAAAATATCTTCTTACATAACTATGTTGCTCTTTGTTTGTCATTTTATCCGAATTCAATACATCTATTTCTATTTTGTCAAAATTACTATCGTTACTTAGCAGATTATATAATTCATTTTTTGCCTTTGTTGCTCCAAAAAGCAACACTTCATCAAAATGCCTTATAATTACACCCAGTTTTTTATAAAATACCTTTTTTCCATATTCCTCTTTATCATGCATTGATTTCTCACTTTTCTTAAGGCTTTCTATTTTAGTTTCATATGTAAATGTAGATTCAATCGTTTTTGTTTCCATTGGGTTGCTGCTAAGTTCCATTAAATGCGCACTTTGGTGGGTTAAGCAGATTCCTATTCTTTTTAATATTTTCATCTTGTAAACTTTTAAAAGTTAAAAATTGCTATTCGTCTATTTTTGTATACGTTTTTGTGTATTTACTTAACAGGTCGTTTAATGAATTGTAGTATTCATTTAAGCTGTCTATATTTATCGCAGGGTCTTCTATATTGGGAATGGTTACAGGCATTTCTGCAATATATTTTGATAACTCTGGAAATTCATCTTGTATTTTCATAGTGATGGCAAGTATTTTATTGTTGATATGCTTTTTTGTTTCCATTGAAAATATTTTATGTGAACGTTATTAATCAGATATTTTCTTTTCAACTAAAGTATTTTTTCGCAACATTTGTTGAAAGTGGGTTAAACCAATCAGAGTTTAATAATTTGAATACCACTTTCAACTTGTGCTGCAAAAAGTTCGAATAGAACACATCATTTAAGTTGGATTAAAATGACACTGGTTCAATTAAAAATGTAGTTTATACATTTACCATTGTTTGCGATGATCCTTGGAAATCAGTTTTTACCATGGTAAGGAAATTGGCATTTTGATTTAAATAGGTATCTATATTTTTTTGCTGAAATTGTTTTACGAGTTCTGCAATTTTTACGGTGGCTGAAAGTGATTTTGCACATTCAGATGCGATGGCAATTATGTTTCTATTTCGTTTCATACAGTTTTTATATTTAGTATTAATTGATAAAACAAAGGTGGAGGATTGCTAAAAAAAAACATTACACAATAGATTTATTATGTTATATGATTCACAGGCAATAATAGAGGGAAGATTAACTGAGTTTCAGAAATGGCTGAGGCGTTTCTTAATGGCAAGATTTATTACAATGGAAAGACCATTTTTTCCTTTAAAACTTATATTTTAAGATCAAGCGAAGGTTTTAAAAGCTTCACCCAAATTATTGATAACATCAGTGATAAGCATACTTTCTAGACTTTGATTTTGTAGGGTAATATCTGCAGCGTGGCCATGAATGTAAACACCCAATTTTGCTGCATCAAATGGATCGTAGCCTTGCGCAAGAAAAGCGGTAATTATTCCAGAAAGCGCATCGCCAGAACCAGCCTTTGCAAGACCTGCATTGCCAGTTGTATTTTCATAGCTTTTACCATCGAAGGTTATTAGTGATTTCGGCCCTTTTAAAACAATTACAATTTTATACTCTTTTGATTTTGCAATGGCCGTTTTTATGCGCAATTTGTTTGTAGCATGCATTCCAAATAATCTATCAAATTCTTTCGCATGTGGAGTTATGATGGTTTGCTTAGGCAAAATCTTGAGTAAGTCTTTATTGGATGCAATTAAGTTTAACGCATCTGCATCTAAAAGCATTGGTTTATTAAATTCTTGTAAGATATAATGGAGCAATTGTGCAGATTCTTTTTCTAAACCAATACCCGGGCCAATCCCCAATGCTGAAAAATAATGAAAATTGTTTTTGTCTTTTTCTCTTAAAACTAGCATGGCTTCCGGTAATGCTAGTTGCAAAATAGTGTGCTCCTCTTCGGGTACATTCACTGTAAGCAAACCTACACCAGAACGCATGCACGCTTTGGATGCAATTACTGCAGCGCCCATTTTCCCTTTGTTGCCCACTATCAAATAGGCATGGCCAAAATCTCCTTTATTGGTAGATGATTTTCTTGATTTAAGAATGTGTTGAACAATGTATTTCTCCAATTTTTTCAATTTCAACAAAAGGGTTTTTTATGCAAATCTTTTTCTTAGAAATTAATATTAAATAAAACTAAGTTATTTTTTCTTTTTCCAAGCACGCTATTTCTGTTTTTTCTTTTTTAATGCTTTGTCGCAGCAATAAAAAAATACCCATGTACATATTCGCAATCCATACCAATGCGAAGCCTGCTATTAAATAAGCTGCCCAATTGGTCATAAGCAATTTATAATTTGTAAGTGCAATAAAAATTATGGTTATATAGTGACTAAAGCAATATTCGCATGTAAATAAATTAAAGAATTTTCTTACAAAAATATTTTTACAGCCATCACTTTTTGTTTTGCAATAGTCTCTTATTTCTTTAAAAATCTCTTCGTGTGTTACTGTCCATGAAATGCATGCGATGGGTAAGGACAATAAAAATAGCCATTGTATTTGAAGCGGTATTGTCAATGTTATTTATTTAACCCTTTTAAAAGTTTTAATAATTCTTCGGCTGCAGGCGCCGATGATGCTGGGTTTTGGCCTGTAATTAGCAATCCATCTGTAACTACATAAGGTGCCCAATCCTTTTCATTTGTATAAGTTCCTCCTAATTTTTTCAATTCATTTTCCAATAAAAAAGGTACCACTTCAGTTAGCTGAACTGCTTCTTCTTCGCTGTTGGAGAAACCAGTTACGTTTTTGTCTTTTACCAATGGTTCATCGGCTTCATCTTTTACCCTAAGCAATACGGAAGGAGCGTGGCATACGGCCACAACTGGTTTTTTACTTTTCCAAAAAGCTTCAATCAATTGTATAGAATGCGTATCGTTTGTTAAATCCCACAATGGGCCATGTCCACCTGGATAAAATATGGCATCGAAATCTGTTTCATTTATTTTTGCTAAAACTTTTGACGCTGCTAGTTTTTCGTTGACCAGCGTATCAGCCTTAAACCTAATGGTGGCTGGGGTTTGGTTTTCAGGCGTATCGCTCGCCGGGTCTATTGGGGGTTGTCCACCTTGTGGAGAGGCAATAGTAATGATTGCACCTGCATCTAAAAATATGTAATAGGGCGATGCAAATTCCTCAATCCAGAAGCCTGTTTTTTTTCCTGTATTTCCCAATTCATCATGCGAAGTAAGTACCATTAGAATTTTCATGTGTTTATATTTTATGTGTTTGGTTAATATAATTCAGTGTGGTTAATACTCACAATTATTTCATTCTTCCTATCCAGTAATTGATACGGGGCGTTATACCCTAAAAACCTAAAATTGCCGTAAAATGGAATCGAAAATAATTTCAAGGCTTTTTCTAATTTTGATCTATTTGATTTAATGATAGCGTCCGTTGCAAACCCTGAAAACTTTATGGCTGCAACATACTCCGGTTTTGACATGCTTATTACTACCGAATGATCGTTCGGAATGGGTAAATTGCCCTCTAGGTATGCAGCTGGCATAACAAAACTCATCATTGATATGTCTTTGTCTATTTCCATGTGTACAGGACTGGTCATAGCAATCTTTGTATTTTTATCATTGCCACCAAAAATATATTTGGCTAGTTTTTTAAAACCTGGATTCCCTAATTCTTTATAAGAAGTAGCACTAGAAATAATGGTAGCCATGGTAGCAGCGGGATAATACCTTATTTCAAAATCTCTTTCTTTGCGAATAAGTTTATAGGCTTGTGTTTCCGTTTTTGCCATTGTAAAATATATTTGAATAAGTATATAAAATGCTACCAAAAATATTACAGCAATCATAAATAAATTCATGTGTTATGTAGTTATATATGCTAAAAATTAAATTTTCACGATCATTTTGCCCGTATTTTTACCCTCAAATAAACCTATTAAAGCTTTCGGTAAATTTTCAAATCCATTTTCTATTGTTTCTTTGTATACTATTTTACCTTCATCCATCCAAAGTTTTAGCTTTGCTGTACCTTCTTCAAACCTGTTTGCATAATTGCTTACAATAAAACCTTGCATTAATACACTTCTGGTAAGCAATATTGGTTGTAGTCTTGGACCCATAGATACTTCTGTATTGTTGTACAAAGCTATTTGACCGCACAAAACGATGCGTGCATTAAAATTTATATTTGCAATTACAGCATCCGATATTTCTCCACCTACATTGTCAAAATATACATCAATTCCTTTAGGGCAAGTACCCAAAATAGCTGCATTTAAATCTGTTGTAGTTTTGTAATTTATCACTTCATTAAACCCAAATGTTTCTACTAGTTCTTTTGCTTTTTCGTCGGTGCCAGCGATTCCTATTACACGGCAGCCATTTATCTTTGCTATTTGACCCACCATTATTCCTACCGCTCCTGCTGCCCCCGACACCACCACTGTTTCGCCAGCCATTGGTTTTCCTATATCCAATAAACCAAAATAGGCAGTAAGCCCTGGCATGCCCAATGCACCCAGATAATAACTAGGATGTGGATAATTTTTATCAATTTTTTGTATTGCTGTATCCACCATGACGCAGGTTTCTTGCCATGGAAGCAAACCAACAACTAGTTCGCCTACCAGATATAAGTCTGATTTTGTTTCCACTACCGCTGCTACAGCGCCCCCGTTTATAGCTTCATTTAATTTAAAAGGAGGGGTATATGATTTAGCATCATTCATTCTTCCACGCATGTAAGGGTCTACAGAATAATATAAAACCTTTAGCAATAATTCTCCGCTTTGCAAAGTGGGCAAGTCAATTTCTACAACCTTAAAATCATCTGTGGTAGGCTTGCCAGTTGGACGAGCTTGTAAAATAATTTGTTTTGTTTTCATGTAGTGATTATTAGCAATTTTTTAATGCAGCCCATACAATGATAAAAATAAGAACAGTGCTAAAACAACCACCACCCAACTTTTTTGCAGTAACGCCTGCTATTAATCCTCTAAATATATTATTCATTATATAATTTTTAATTGTTTAACTTTTGCTTCCTGTACACTTCCTTGGGTCATTTTTAAGGACATAAAAACTTCCTTATTGAGTGCATGTTATCATTCTATTTCTTTTACTAAGGTTTCTATAGTTGGATTTTCTATTTCGGGTTTGGGAGATTCTATTTTTTCATTTTTGGGTTCATTGTTTCCATCTTTTTTTTCTGGTTGCTTCTGCACCAAAGTTGATGCGTCTTCTTTATTGTCTCCACCATGTACTTTTATTGTAGAGCTATTTTCGTTGTTTAATTCATCTTCTACAGGTTTTTTTTCTAAGTTTGTTTCTATAGGGTTTATTACATCGTCGGTTTTATCTGTATCCATTTCTTTCGTTTTTATGGGTGTTTGTTTATCAAGCAAAAAATGTGCTTCAGAACCAATTGGTATGCTCAGTACTTTAGATATCAAACAATTTTTTTCCGCACTTTTTGTTATCGCTACAAAGTCTGCTAAGCTAATGCCCGGTACTGCGGCTGTAATATTTAAATGGATACTTGTAATGCTGGTACCTTCCATATTTAAAATAGCTTCTGTATCAAGACTTGTAGCTATTAAACCTTTTTCGGTAAGCATTGCACATACTGCCATAGTAAAACATCCTGCATGTGCAGCGGCTAAAAGTTCTTCGGGATTTGTTCCTTTTTCTCCTTCCTCAAACCTAGTTTTGAAACTATAATTTGAATTTTCTAACACACCACTCTGCGTAGTAAGTGTGCCTTTACCTTCTTTTAAATTTCCTATCCAATGGGCTTTTGCAGTACGTGTCATATTTTTATATTTTTATTTTTAAAATGGATCATTTAAATCGCTTGTTCTAATCAATTTTTTATTTACAAATTCTTCTATCCCAAGTGCCGAAAGTTCTCTCCCATAACCAGAACCCTTGGTGCCACCAAATGGAAGGTCTGCCTGAGTCCAAGTAGGATGGTTAATGAATACCATACCAGTATCTATTTGATCTGCTATTCGTTGTCCTCTTTCTATATCTTCTGTAAAAATGGAGCAACCCAATCCATATGGAGAGTCATTGGCGAGTTCGATGGCTTCTTGTTCATCTTTTACAATATAAAAACAAGCTACAGGCCCAAATAACTCTTGGTAGTAAACAGGGTTTGTTGGTTTAATATTAGTAATAATGGTGGGTTGCATAAATGCTCCTATTCGGTCAACTCTTTTTCCTCCCATTAAAATTGTAGCACCTGCCTTTTCTGCTTCCATCACTTGATTTGCTATTTGCACAGCTGCATCTTCGCTACTCATAGGCCCAAGTTCTGTATCCTTATCCATAGGGTCACCGATTTTGAGCGCTTCAAATTTTGTTTTAAGTTTTTCTAAAAATTCATCTGCAACCGCTTCCAACACAATAAATCTTTTAGAAGCAATACAACATTCTCCATTATTATTCATTCTGCCTACCACTGCCCATTCTATGGCTTTATTTATATTGGCGTCTTCTAGAACAATGAAAGCATCGCTGCCGCCTAATTCTAATACAGATTTCTTTAAATACTGTCCTGCTTTGGCTGCAAAGTCTGCTCCAGCAGCATCACTTCCTGTTAATGAAACTCCTTTGATTCTTTTATCAGAAACCAAGCCTGATGCTCGCTTGCCTACTATCAATAAATTTGTATACAACCCAATAGGGGAGCCAGATTCCGTAAAAAGAGCCTCAATAGCAATGGCACACTGTGGTACAATGGAAGCATGTTTAAGTAATATAGTATTGCCAATCATAATATTGGGTGCTGCAAAACGTGCTACCTGGTAAAAAGGAAAATTCCATGGCTCTACACCTAGTAATACACCAATTGGACTTTGCCTTACAAAAGCTTCGCCATGTATTGGGTCTAGCTTTCTGTCGGCTAGAAATTTTTCCGCATTGTCAGCATAATAATCAAAAATGTTAGCACTTAATTCTATTTCTCCCAATGCTTGTGCTATTGGCTTCCCCATTTCTGTAGTTATTAATTTGCTCAGGCTGTCTTTTTTTTCACGCATCAAATTAGCTACTTTATGAAGTAAATTTGATCTTTCCAGGTAGGACGTCTTTTTCCAACTAGCAAATGCGGTATCAGCTTTTTCTATAAGTTTATCTAAAACTTCATCCGTCATTTCATCGTAAGATTGTAAAACTTTATTTGTAGTCGGATTGGTTGATTGAATGGCCATTTTATTTTTAGATGTTTAATTTTTTTTATTTTATAGTTTTTATTGAGAGGAGTAATTCTTTTGTAAAAGTTGCAGCCCTTTTATCAGTTGCTATTTTATCTATTGGATTTCCATCTTTGTTGTAAGAATCTTGCACATTGGGTACTGAAAAAAATGCTGTAATTGTATTTGCTTTCATTTTCCAGAGTGTAAACTGAAGCGCTATTAAAACTTGTGAACCTGCAAATGGACCAGAAGAGACTGTTACGATACCTATAGGTTTGTGTCTCCATTCATCATATAGTAAATCTATGGCTTTTTTTTTACTGGCTGGATTGCCGCCTTTGTATTATGGTGTATCAATTTTAATTCCTTCAGTAGACTTTATTTTTTCTGCAAATTCAATAACATTTGGAAGTGGATTGCTTTGTTCGCTCAATTTTTTATCAAACAATGGAAAATTATATTCCTTTAGGTCGATAATTTCAGCTAATGCCAATTTGTTTTCTACTAAATAATTTTTAAAATACACCGCCACACTGTGACTTTTTCGGTCTGGTCTAATACTAGAAGAAATGATGTAAATTGTATTCATTATAATTTTTTGACTAAAATTATCTATTTCACAAAGTTGTTCATTTATAAATTTTTTACCTTACACAATCAAATTAAAAATTTACATTATTCATACATTTATTGAACGCACATTCAATTTGCTTTTTAAAAATTTATAGAAATTGGATTTTTTTTTGCTAAGTTTATTTATTGCTTTCGTAGCAATAAATAATGGGTTTTACTATTAATAAAATGAAGTGGTTTCTATAGACGGTTCATTTTTATAAATAATTAATTTAACAGCCAAATATAAACTCATCGTAAATCTATTTTTAAGAAGTATAGACTTCCTTTTTATCTATCCTAACTTATGGTAAATAGCTGCTGCCCACCTTTTAGGTATGGCACGAATAAAAATGGATACCAATTTTGCTAAAGTGCCAGGTACGATTATCATTCGGCCCTTAATCATTTTTCTTACACATACTTCCCCTACTTTTTTTGGTGCTACGGCCATTTGTTTTCCAAACCATCCTAATTTTTCTTTGGTATCTTTTTCTATAGATGGTTTGGTAAATACTGGCCCTGGGCAAAGGCAACTCACACTGATGTGTTTATTCTTTAGCTGGTAACGCAAACCATAACTAAAATACAATACAGCGGATTTAGTGGCTGCATATAAATTTTTTTCCGGTATTGGAGCAAATGCGGCCATACTTGCTACATTAAGAATATAGGATGGGGCATTTTTTTCTAATAGGGGCAGCAGGGTTAAAGTCAAACTCATCATCGATTCAATATTTAGTCGAACCATATATTGTAAACTATCAAGTGTAGATGATAAGAAATCATTGGCACCTCCAATACCAGCTACATTACAAAGTATTTTTAATCGTATATTTTTTGTATTGCACCAGTTGGCTATTTCAACTGCAGATGTTTCTTTGCTCAAATCTTTTGCCAATATTTCTACATGTATTTGGTGTAAAGCCTCCAATTTAATTTTTACTGCTGCTAAAGTATCCTCATTTCTAGCTATTAAAATTAAATTGTAATGTCGTTTTGCCAAAGCTTCTGCTATAGCATAGCCTATTCCTTTGCTACCGCCTGCTATTAATGCATATGCAGTGGAAGAATCTGAAAAGATATCATATCTGATTTCGTGGTTTTTGTTCGATATATTTTCCGCACTTATATTGCACATATTCAATAAAAAAATTTGCAATACCAAGAATTGTTTCATAGCTATTTTTTTCTGACAGAGCCTGCGCTAGTACATAAAAGGAGCAGTAGTTTTTAGTTTGCTGCTTTGTGTTTTACTATAATTTTAGTGACCCTTCTTTAGCATCTACCAATGTAGTTCCAGTAGCTACAGAGGCAATCATTTTAAAAAAATTTATCATTTTGTTTCCTTCCGCATCCCAATAATACGCAGACTTGCTATTTACTTTTATAATACTAATATTTGGATCGTCTTTTCCTTCCTTAAACCATGTTTTTACCAATGGCGACCACAGTACTTCTACTTTTTCATAGTCAATTATTATTTCGGCTTCGCCATTTAGTACCAAATAGGCACTTCTGGTTGGGTCGGCAAAAAATAATTGAACTTTATGGTCGTTTTTTATTTCTTCATTCTTTTCGCTTTCCTTATCACTAAAAAACCAAAGGTTTCCTTCGTCATCTACTTCTTGTGCAGCCATTGGTCTAGTAGTAGCACCATCGCCCGTTTTTAAATTTGTACAAAAAAGACAAATGTTTATTTATTTTACCAATTTCTTTACCATCTCTATTGCTTCATGGCCATGCAAATTTGTTTCATTATTCATAATGATAGGTTTTGAGTTTATAATTTTAATAATGCTAAGTTCTACACACTTGTATAATTAATGTTACACAATTCATATAAAAATTTATATCATTTGCCACTACAATTTTTTAAAACCGAGTTTGTATACAGCTATTACTGCTTGCATGCGTATACAATGGACGCTATGTCAGAACCGTGAATAATATAATGATTAATTAAAATATTGTAATATATTATTGATGAAAGAATTTCATTTTTGTAGTCAATTCTTTTTATTCAAAAAACAACAACATGCAATGAAAAAAAAGGCAACTACTATTATGCCGGCTGATTCTAAAATACTGGCTAATAAAACGTATCAAGATTTCAACAACCAGGCGCCCAACCTGGCCGACCCTAATAAAAATAAAGTCATTGAAATTGAGCAATCACCCGAAGTAGGCACAGATGGAGACGTAGCAGCAATACCACAAGTGGGTGCAAGAGATAAACATGTAAATACAGATATATCAACTACAGAAATATAATATCATGGAAAAATTAATTGCAAAAAACACGGCATTTGCTGCTACTAATTTTGCTTCAGGCAAAGGAAGATTGGCTGTTGCAAGTGCAAAGATTAAACATTATCAACTGATGAAATTATTTGAAGATCAGTTAAAAGATATTTATTGGGCAGAAAAAGCGTTGATAAAGTTTATTCCTAAGATGATTAAAAAAGCCACAAATCTAAAATTGTCTTTTGCATTAAAAGCGCTTTTACAACAAACCAACGAACAACTTAAGCGCTTAGAGCGAGTATTTGTCATTATTGAACAAGAGGTTGTTGAAAAAAAATGCCAAGCAATTGATGGATTGATTAGCGAAGTAGCAGAATTAATGGTAATATGCCAAAAGGGCGTCATGCGTGATGCAGGTATATTAACAGCATCTCAAAAGGTAGCGTATTATGAAATTGCAAGCTACAATGCGCTTCATCAATTTGCCACGAAACTTGGTTTGACAGATGCATCGTCTTTATTAGCAGAAATACGATCAAAAGAAAAAACCACCGATTCGAAATTTTCAAAAATGGCTTTCTCTATAATTAATTTAGAAGTAGAACAAGTAGAATATGATTAAATGCAAGATTTTCTTGCGTACTAAAAGCTGCAGTAAATTAGTTTATTGCAGCTTTATGGTATTAATAATAAGCCTTATAGAATACAAAAATAAATATGGATAATACTACCAACAAATTACCCTTGTACTTAAAACTGTCTCAAATAATAATGGGATTATTGGCTTTCTTTTTTATTTTATTTATAGGAACCGACATAATTGTACCAATAATTTTTGCTACTATTATAGCTATTTTATTAAATCCATTTGTAAATTTATTAACTAGAATTAAGTGTAATAGGGTAGTTGCAATTTTAATTGCAGTCCTTTTGGCATTATTTGTTATCAGCTCCGTTACCTATTTTATTGTATCTCAAGCAGCCATGTTTAGTGAAACCTGGCCACAGTTTAAACAAAAATTTACAAGTTTGTTTAACGATTGTATTCTTTGGTTTTCTACTCATTTAAATATTGGCAAACCAAAAATTGATGCATGGATTAATAAAACAAAATCAGAAGGCATGAGTAACAGTTCTGCAGTTATAGGTTCTGTTATTACAACATTTGGTGGAATGCTGGTGATGCTTTTTTTGCTGCCAGTATATACCTTTATGATTCTTTTTTATAAACCACTTTTGCTGGAATTCATAGCGCAATTATTTAAAAATAATGAGCAAAAGGTAGTAGCAGAAGTATTATCAGAAACAAAAACCTTGATACAAAGTTATTTGATTGGATTATTGCTTGAGGCTGCTGTAGTAGCTGCACTTAATGCTATTGGGTTGTTGGTGTTAGGAGTCCAGTATGCCATTCTCATTGGGGTTATTGGGGCTTTGCTAAATATGATTCCTTATATAGGAGGATTGGTTGCTATTGCTTTGCCTATGCTCATGGCGCTTGCTACTAAAACCCCCATCACAGCTTTGTGGGTTTTTATTTTATATATTATTGTTCAGTTCATAGACAATAATTTTATTGTGCCAAAAATTGTAGCCAGCAAAGTAAAAATAAATGCACTTGTTAGTATTGTAGTTGTATTGATAGGTGGTGCTTTGTGGGGAATTTCAGGTATGTTTTTAGCCATACCACTTACTGCTATTATAAAAGTAATTTTCGACAGAATTGATCAGTTAAAGCCATTCGGATTTTTATTAGGAGATAACCAACCACCAATTGGAAAGTTTAATATTAAAATACCGAAAAAAATTATTAAGCCAGCGCCTAAAACTATCAAAAACCTTTAGGAATAATAGTACATAATTTGGAAAATGATCTGCAAGTTATTTTTTTAAGTTCAGCTGAAGTTTTACAATTTAGATACTTTTTATATTATATTTTCAATGCAGTTAAGCTGCATAAGTATTAAACTACCGACATGAAAAATAAAAAAAAATTAACAGAAATTAAAATGCCAGATACCAAAAGCAATACTGGTAAAAAAATGATGAGCAACAAAACTGTAAAGGATATTCCAGCAGTAAAAGAAACCGATTTAGAACGGGCTTACAAAGAAGGATTATTTAACAATAGCGACACCGAAAAAGTATAGCAGCTTTATTTCGTAGAAGATTTTGCGCCAGCAAAAATGCTTTTCCAAATAAAGTTAAAGAAAGACTTGTTGATTACCCTATTAAAAGCCATATCGCCTTTTCTGGTGTTGCCATTTGTCGGATTTTTATTTTTTATAAAAACATTTGCTAGAGCGCTTAATGCTCCTTGGTTTTTTAAATCAACTTCTCCTGCCACTTTTTTAAGCAATGTTAGCTGTAGGTTATCGTAAAGCAACACTGCTTCTCCAGTTGCTTTGTAATTATTGCCATTCATTTCAAATGTTAAACTGTTTATCTGCCCGTTTTTTACAGAAACCAAACCTAGTGGCTCTGCAACGGCATTCAATTTTGTTGCGTCAAAAGATCCCACTTTGCCCGATATAGTGAACGAACCACTGCTACTGTTGAGCGGTAATTGCCATGTAGATGAAACAGGAGCAACATTTAGAAATTTGCAACTCACATCTACCTTCAATATATTATTTATTTGTATGTACTCGGCCATATTGGTAAAATTGGAAACATTGCCATTCAATGCTGTAAAATATACTTCCCCTATATCTTTTGAAACCTCGCCTTTTTCTTTGTAATTAATATAACCATCTTTTATCATAATTTTTTTTATATAAATCTTGGTTGTAAGTCTCTGCAACAACTGTTGTGGGTATTTTCCTACTTTGCTGGATAGGTCTTCTTTTACAGTTTTATCGTTGTATATATTAAAAACGGGTGAGAGCGATGCAACATCTGCTACCAATAAACTTTCGCCAATCAATTTTTTAAAATCTAGATTTTCGATGCTAATATTCTTAACCCTAAGGTCGTACCTGTCTTTTTGTAGTCGCAATTGTTTTGCAAACTTAGTTTCGGAAAGTACCGGCAATACTTCTACACTTTTACAAGTTGTAACTGTATTGTAATTATCCACTAAAAATGCGCCAATATTAATTTTGTACATATTATCCTTGCTAAAAAACGATGTACCATCACCCGATATTTTCCAATTGCTATTGCTAATGAGGCGCATTATATTGGTACCTGCATATACATTATCGATGTTTGTGGCCTTAAATTGCACATTTTTTAAGATAAATGGCGTTTCATTTTTATCATTATAATTGTATATAGTAATATTTGTACTGCCAATTGCAATATTTTTAAGCGAAGCTTCATCAAAAAAATCATTATCCATTTCTATGGTTTCTTTTTTGCTACTGGCATTTTTCTTTTTATAAATTACCAATTCGCCTCCATTGGTTATGAGCGAATCGGCTTTAAGTTGTTTATTTAAAATAAACGCATTGGTAGAAATTCCTACAATTTTATTTTTCGAAAGTTGCATCAACGTTTTATTAGAGATAATATCGCTTTGGGTTATCTTATCAATCTTTAAAAACTTTTCAATTGCATTATATTCTGTCTGTTGAAACCGCAATAATTTATTAGAGGATTGGTTTATTATATCAATTTTTGCTACAGTTGCCACAACATCTTTTATAAAGTAACTTATTATGTTATCGTAATTTTTTGTGCTGTCTATGGCAAAGTTTTTTAAGGAAATATTTATTCCTTCTATATTTGTTTTGGGTATTTGTTTATGATTGGTAAAACTAATATTGGCATCTATTATTTTTATTTCGCCTGCTTTTATGCTTTTAAATTTTCCAATTAATTTTTCATACAAAGCCAATGTATCTGCAGCAGTAAGTGCTACTTTTTCTACAGAGCCAGTTTGTATAATGGTAATATTTGGTTTTGTAATTTCTATACTTTTTGTTTCTATGGTATTCTTATTTAAAAATGAGGGAATGTCTGCTCCTAACAAAGATAATTTTTCTATACGCACATTAAAAATAGTAGCTGGTAAGCCCATGGTATCTTTTGTATAACTCATTTTTTGCAATGAGTCTGATTGAAGTACAATATTATAAAAGCTAGCATTTCCTGCCACTTCATCTATACTGCTACTGTCGTAGTGTATAAAGTAAGTACTGTCCGTTGCTTTAGACACTGCGTTTTCTATTTGGTTTTTTACAACTCCTTTTTTATTGTATTGCCACCATACAAATACACCTGCAGTGATTACAACGATCAATAAAAACAAAAATTTAAATATCTTTTTCAAGTTTTATTATTAAAATGGTAATCCAATTGCAATGTTTATTATTAAATTTTCTTTACGCCATGCTCCTGATCCGAAATTAATTTTATCTAACACCCATCTTTCACCATCTGGCAGATATGGTTTTCGTATCGGCATCCCTAGGTCAACTCTTATTAACAAGATAGTGGCATCAAACCGTATTCCAAATCCGGTAGCCACTGCAATTTCTTTTACAAAATCTTTGCTCAATTGGCCTTGCTTGCCAAAGAGTGTTGTGTCTTTTGTCCATACATTGCCAGCATCTACAAATAGTGCACCACTCAGTTGTTTAGTAAAAGGAATCCTCAATTCTGTATTACCCAGTAATTTGTAGTCGCCTCCTATTATTTGAAAAAAGCGTTGATCTTCAGGCGTAGGTTTGTGAGTGCCAGGCCCGAGTGCACGGGTGCGATAACCACGCAAAGAGTTAGAGCCACCAATGGTATATAATTTTGTAAAAGGCAGCAACCTAGAATTGTTGTAAGGCAATCCCATACCTATTTGGAGCCGATTTGCCCATTCTATATTGTTTATTACTTTTCTGGTAAAATGGTAGTCAATATCCAATTTTACGTATTGAGCAAATGGTACTCCAAAAATATTTTTGGACCTATAAGCTTTGGCCCCTGTGGCAAGCCCAGCTATATTTCCCGAAAGGTCTAAACTTGCATTAAAATAGGTTTTATTTCTTTTTGCTCTAACGCTAGACGTATGTGTGTAGGATGCAAACGTGCCTAATACAGCTTCTGAATATACCGATAATTGCAGAGATGGATTTAGAGCAATTTGCTTTTGGAAAGAGTCGGTTACATTACCGGCTTGTAAATAACTTAGCGCTATGGGAGCCACGGTAAATTGTGTTTGTAAATTGGGTTTCCAAGTAAATTCGTATTGAAACCTGAAAAGATTTTTTATAAAGAAAATATCTTTCTTGAACCACTCATATCCTAAAAGCAAGGTTGTTTTTGGTGGGTAAAAATTATTTTCTTTTACCTTTAAAAAGGGGATAGCATATTTGGGTATGGTTAACGATACCTCCGTACCAACCCTTAAGTTATTTATATTGATACCATTATTTCTAGAGCGTTCTATACCTCCATAAAGCTTTACGCCTAATTGTTCTGCTCCTTTATACGTATTTCTGTTTTTCCAATTAATACTAAGTTGCGTTCCTATAAAATTATTTTCTTTTGTGCTGCCATCTAATTGAGCCTGTATAAATCTTTTCTTGCTAGGCGTAAGATAATAGTACACATTTAAAAGATGAGCTGTGTCTATTTTTGCTGTATCATTTACTGCTTCAAAACGATTTTTTACGAATTTAAATGCACCCAAACCAATCATCCTATTTAGTGTACCGTTTTGTTGTTTACTGTTATACATACTACCTGGCCTAAAAGTAATGGTAGTGGCAAACAAACTAGGTTTAAATTTTTTTTCCCGATCGTTTATTTTTAGTTTATCATATACTATAAAATTGTATTTGGAAGTGTCTATACTGGTACCAGTAAGAGAATAACCTGGATAAACAGTAATATCATTTATGCTGTATGCATATTTTGACTCAGGGGGCGTTGTTTTTTTTATATTAAGATACAATGCTACTTTTCTATTTCCTACGGTGCTATCCGCATAAGCCATTATGTAGTCGGGATTAAAAAAATAATACCCTTTTGTTTTCAAAAATAAATCAAGCCTGTCTCTTTCGGTTTTTATATCACTCAAGCGATAGTTGTTACCTACTTTTAGCAAGCTATTTCTTTTACTATTCTTTTGTAAAATTTTAAACAAAGCACTGCTGTCATCTACCCATTCAATTTTTGCTAATGTGTATGCTGGCTTCACTTGTGCAGTATAACTAGCTTTTATAAAGTAACTCCCTACATGGTTTGTGTCGCCTTGTGCAGTGCTATGAAAAAAGCCAATATTTTCTAACAAGGATTGTATGTTTTCTGCTGTGGCTTTTGCATTTACCCTGCTACTCAGTACAGGTGGTTCGCCAAGTCTTTTTCTTAAAAATGCTTTTAGGCCCTTCTCTTTTTTGGGTTCGCCTATTTTGTACCACCACCACACTTTATAAGGTTGCCCTAAAAAAAATTTATTGGCTTTGGGTGATACAGCAAGTTTAATTGTTTTTTTTAATGATTTTATACTAGTAGAAGTGGCTGAATCTTTTTCAATTTTAATGGTAGACCCCTTGTACAAACGCTCTCCAGCAGGCAAAAATCGGCGCACACTGCATGATGAAATAAGCAGCATAGTACAAAAAATTGTTGCGCCTTGTTTAATATTCATATTACTTTTTCTTTTTCCTAAACAGTTCCTTAAATTTATCATAGTCCATTGTAACCAAAAACGATACGCCCGTTTCTACTACATATCCATCCAAGGTTACTTCAAATTGGTTTTTTGTATATGCCCTAATCATATATTTTCCGTCGGCAGAGAGTTTGTACGATATGGTTATATCTGGCTTAAAACCTGAATTAGCTCCAGATGCTTTTGCAGCAGCATCTTGCCCTTCAATACCAAAGTTTTTTCCAACACTTACTGTTAGCCTATCATTGGCAAAAGTTTTACTTACGGCTACATTTAGGTCTGTACGTTGTTCATTTCCTCCATTACTGTAATCGTTGTAAGAGTTTAGATTCAAATCAATATCAATTCCTTTAAAAATATCGGCTGCTATTTCATTTATTGCAGATGATAGAAACTGACTCACACTTTGCCTAGCCAAATCGTTGAATCCGCTACCGTTGCCTTTAAAGAAATCGCTGCTTTGTTCGCTTAAAAATCTGCCAAATAGCAATAAAGAAAATACTTGCTTGTTTACAGATGCTGGATCATTTCTTATCTGTGCTAGCTTGTTTTCAATGGTTGTACGCAAATCGTTGTTTATTAGTCTACTTTCTTCTGGTAATTGGATATCAAAATTTATAATCGGTTTATTTAATTGGCCGGTTAAATAAAGTATTACCCTAAACGGTATTTTTTGATTAAATGAATTTAATAGGGTAGGAGGTACATCAGTCACTTCATTGCTTAATAGATCTTTGGAAGCTGTATTGGCAGTATATTCTGCAATGATATTGATAGTAGCATTTAAAGGTGCTCCTGCAAAACTGATGGTACTGCCTTTTATCAAATTGAATTTTCTTTGAAGTATTTGATAATGCAAATCGTAATATCCATTGTCTAAATCATATACGCCAGCCAATATTATATTGCCACCAGGGTCTACACCAATATTCAATCTAGCATCGCCTTGCACTTTCAGTTCATCACCCGTAGATGGATCAATCAAAATTGTTAGAGATGCTTTTTTGGTAAGCTCTACATTTAAGTTATAGTTTAAAAATTGAGCAAATGCTGCATTAGCAATTACCGCAGGCTCAAAACCAGTATTTGGTTTTTCAATTTTAAACGTATCCATATCTATAAAACGTACAATCGTTTTGCCATCATTCTTTGTATAACCGCTTTGTGGCAAAACCAATTTTACATCCGTTTTGTCATTCAAAATTATTTCACCTTCAATTTTCGGATAGGAAGTATTGCCATTTACAGAAACATCTACATCTACAGCAGCATAACCGTACACTTGTCTATTAATGGCTTTTTTAGCATTTACAATGGCAAAATCTTTTGCCTTAATATTCAGCGCCAAATTATAATCCAGTATGCTGTTAGATACTATATTTCCATCTATTGCCAATGCGTTGTTTACTGTATCTGTAATGGTAAAAGACGGAAAAGTTATGGTAGGATAATCAAATACAATTTTTTGTTTGTCAATTTTATAGGGTGTACCTAATTGTGTTAAAGTAAATTTTACCGTATCAAAATTCAATTCGCCTTTCCAATGAGGCTCTGCGAATTTTCCTGTAAGGCTTATATTACCTTTGATGGCACCTTCGGTATTTTGTAATTGGCCTTTAGAAAAAGCTTCGAGGGTTTTAAAAGCTAGTTTGTTGATTTCTAAATCTGCATCAAATTGTTTTGCTACATCGTTTAAATAATAATTTCCTTTTAAGGCTACATCATTTCCAAATCCGATGAGCGTAAGTTTTGCAGCAACGGAATTATCTGTTGTTTTTTGGGCACTAAGAACAATATTGCCCAGTGGATTTTGTTTAAACTGAAGATCTGTAATAGTAGCATCTCCACTGAAGGATGGGAACGACTTTTTAAGGTCACTCACCGTAGCTTTCATATCTAAAATTCCGCCAATGAATACGGTATCTTTATTTACCAAAGAGCTTATGCTTTTTAAATTGAAATTATTGATATCAATATTAATGGGACTATCCGGAAATAATTGTTGGCTCTTTATGGCTATGCTTGCCGTATCGCTGTTTATTAAAAAATTATTTATTACCAAGCCATCGGGAGAATAGGTTATAAGATTATCGGCAGCTACTTTCCATTTTTCATAATTAAGCATTAAGCTATCTTGTAAACGAAAGAAAAACTTATCGTCTTTTGCAAATGCATTTGCTCCAATGGCAAACCAGTTTTTATTTTTTATATCTTTTGTAATTGCTGTAAAGGAAATACTGTCTTTTGCTGCAGCACCATTTACATTGGTAGCATAAAAAATATTGCTAGCGGTTGTGAGGGTATCAAAGCCAACATTGTAATTTAATTTGGCATTTTTTGCAAATATGTTTATGGCCGCTTTGCTTATCCTTTTGTTTCCATAAGTGAGCGTTGGTATGATGGCATTAAACAGCAGCGCAGAGTCAGTATCTGCAGATGTGTAACTTCCTCTAAACGTTATATCATCAAAGCCTACCAGCGCTGGAACAAAACTTTTTATAAGCGGGCCATACTTAATAACGCCATTTATAGCAAATTGTTGGTTCGGTGTATTTTTATAAATTGGTCGGTAGCCTGGTATTTTATAATAACTGTTTACGTACTGAAGCAATGAAATACCAATCTTATCGTAATCAAATGCGCCACCCGCTTGCACATTTGCAATAGGAGACAGCAATACAATCGAATCTATGCCATTTGTACTGGTGGCTATCAACGAAGTACTGTCTAACTGATACCTATTTATACCATTCTGTAATTTCAAACTATCCAACAAAATGGATGCTTGCAAATTTCGAGGTTGAAGATTTATAGCATTTATCATTGCACTTAATGAGAAATTCAAGGTGTCTTTGGTAATATGCAGTTGTTTTAATTGAGCGGTATCTATCCTGATAATTGCATTTACGGTTGGATAAGCATTGCGTACATCTGCAGAAAGATTGTAAAGTAATTTTAAATTATTATCATTAATATTTCCATTGCTACTAATTGTACCATTGTTTAATCTTGCATCTATTAAAATATTTTTGTAGTCGTATTTGTTATATCCGAAGGAAGCTATTTTTGACTGTATAACCGATTGCATTTTTTTATAGTCAAACCCAGTACCCTTGGCATTAAAAACACCCGTTACCTTCCCCAATACAGAATC
This sequence comes from Ferruginibacter sp., assembly GCA_031380515.1. GTDB lineage: Bacteria > Bacteroidota > Bacteroidia > Chitinophagales > Chitinophagaceae > Ferruginibacter. The sequence goes on from JANNGD010000036.1 coordinate 42,120, forward strand.
TTGCTTTACTAATTTCCCTATCTCAAAATTTTGTGTGCCTACTTGTAAGTCATAATTGGCTTGGTTAGCGGCCTTAATATTTTTTATAAATCCTTTTACGTTCAATTTGCCATAGCTAGATACTACCTGTAAGTTGGTGACGATATTATTGCTGGAACCGTTTAATGTTCCTATAGCAGAAATTTGTGCTGGGATTTCTATTTTTTGTAGCAAGGATGCCGGCAAAAAGCCAAAAATCAATTCTTTAGAAAACGAAGCCTGCTTGGCCGCAATATTAAATTGCAACTTGGTAGGATCACTATAATTTTGTAAAGCAATTTTACCGTTAAAGACGAAATCTTTTGCATTGGTTTGTATATCTGCTAACAGGTTATTTTTGTTGCCAACGAAAGAACCTTTCAAAGAAATGATAGCCGGTAAATTGGCCAGGGCTTGCTCGTTAGCTGGCGGTACAAATTTTAATAAATCTTTTTTATATAATTTACTTGCTCCAAATACTAAATCGAAAGAAATGTTTTGGGGGTTTGTTACCTGAAGCAATGTGCCTTTTGCATTTATAGAAGTACCAGATAAGCCACTGAGTTGTAAAAATGGGAAATACAATCTATCTAAATTACCTTTTACGAGCGTGTGTATGTTCAAGTAATTTCCTGCAAATTCTTTCTTTGGAAATGGTTTTTCTAATGCGGGAGCAAGCAGGTAAATGTCATCAAATGCAATTTTACTGTGTATTACATTTGCAATCAAAAAGCTATTTATCGGATTTTTCACAATTCCAGCAATACTGTCATAGCTAAGTTGTATATCCGATTGTATGAAAGACTTTGGTAATTTTAGATACAATCCAGTAACGGATAAAGCTGTATCGCTCAATAAAATTTGTGCATGTGTGGTATCTATGCCAAATCCACTTTTATCTGTAAAAGAAAACTGGCTTATGTTTGCAGTAGTATTTTTTGAAGAATATAGAAAGTCTTTTATATTTACTTTTATTTGCTTCGCATCTAAGTGAGCAAAGTCCAGACCCTTTGAAGCAGGTTTATTGTTATCATCAAATTTTATAAAACTATTTTTTATGTCAAGTAGCTTTGCGGCATAAACCCACAAATTAGCGTTGGTTTGTTTAGCGCTGTCTGCTATATCGTTTCTATTTTTCTTTGGCATCACAAACCTAATAATAGCACTATCAAGCAAAAGTTTATCGGCCGTTGCCTTGGCATGCGATATACTATACAGTACATTATTTCCGGAAAGTGTAGCAATGTTATTTGCATAGTACATTCCATTGCTTTTATTGTCTATTAATACATCAATGTATTGTAAGTTGATATTTTTGGCATTGATAAATAATTTATAAGGAGCGCTTTTTATGCTATCCACCACCATGGCAGTAGTAGCCTCAGGCGGCTTTTTATAATTTTGCATGCGAAAAATTACATGGCTGGCCTTTAAATCGTCTATACCAAAATTCGATCTGTCTGGTTGAAATTTATTCGTAACAAGTTCGAGATTTTGGATGGATGCATAAAAGTCATTGCCCAGTAAACTATCCTTAAATGATAACCTCACGTTTTTAAAAATTAACGTAGCCAATGTTAACTTCATTTCAGCTGTATCTTTATTAATAGTGGTACTTTTATTTCCGGTAAAAGCATCTAAAATAAACTGGTAGTTAAATAGGCTATCCGTTACTGCTCGAGAGACCTGTAAGTTAATATTCTTCAAAAATATTTTTTTGATATCTGTATTGCCTTGTATTAATTTGAGCATATTTAAATCAACAGATAATTCTTCGCCATATAACAGCGTGTCATTTTTCCTATCAGCGATGTAAATATTTTTTATTTCAATCCATTTGGGTAAACTATAATCTATAGAGCCAATGGTGATATTGGTTTGCAGTTTTCTTTTGAGGTATTTAGTAACTTGATTTTTTACAATTTTTTTACCACTATTTGTGTTAATTAATAAAAAAATGCCAACTGTTATTAAAAACAACGAGATCAATATCCATAGGAATATTTTAGTTATTCTTTTTAAAATCTTAGTTGAAGTTGTCATGATGAATTCCTGTTTTTCTATAAATACAACAGTTTATAAGCTGTCATATATTTTAGTAAAACATCATATTTTGCGTAAATCTATTTTTATTAAAGTTGGCACTTTATTTTTGCTGGCTCATTACACAATTACTTTAAAGAGTTATAACATTCACAGTTTTTTGAAAATAGGATGGCCCACAGATACAACCTTTGTTATCTATGGACCAATTAGTCATGTAGCAAAAAGTCTATGTTTATTTTGGTAAACTATCTTTAATGTTTTTTATAGGTAGTTTTTGATTTTTCTTTTTTTCTTGTTCTAATTTTTTTGCCGCCGCTATTGCTGACTTTTTTTGTTTTTTAAATGCACCTCTTAATAAAAAGCTGCTTTTAGCTGCTTCCATATTTTC
>JANNGD010000037.1:0-22042 GCA_031380515.1 Ferruginibacter sp.
CTACCAACTTTACTACCATATCTGCTACAAGAAATGCGGATAAAACAGTAACGGTAAATTGGGGTACCCAAAATGAAAGTAATGTAAACAATTACACAGTGGAGCAAAGCAATGATGGGACAAACTTTACCAGCATAGCTACAAAAGCACCAATCGCAAACAATGGTACAAACCCTACTTATAGCCAAGTAGATGCTGCTGCCAGCAAAGCAAGAAACTGGTACAGAGTTAAAGCAAACAATACTTTTGGTGCAGCTAGGTATAGCAATATTGCAATGGTAAATGAAGTGCCAGCAGATGTAGCTGGTGCAGCTAACATGTCAATTTATCCAAACCCTGTAACGGGCGGGTTGGTAAATGTACACTTGGAAAACCAACCAGCAGGAAAGTACAACATTCAAATAAGCAATAAAGCTGGGCAAGTATTACAATCAGAAACGATACAAGTAGTAGGCAACAATATACTGCGCACTATAAACATAGGTTCTGCAAAAACGGGCACTTATCAAGTAATGATTACCAACGAAGCAGGTAACAAAACAACCCTGCCAATCATGGTAAGATAATAAGCACAATTAATGTAAAAAGAGCCACTTCTTGTAAAAAGAGTGGCTTTTTTTGTGACAAGGAAGTCAAGCCTCTGGGCAAAGGAAGTCAAGCTTGCACACAAAGCCTCTGTGGCAAAGGAAGTCAAGCTTGTACACAAAGCCTCTGTGGCAAAGGAAGTCAAGCCTGTACACAAAGCCTCTGAGGCAAAGGAAGCCAAGCCTGTACACAAAGCCTCTTCTGGGCAAAGGAGGTCAAGCCTGTACACAAAGCCTCTGTGGCAAAGGAAGTCAAGCCTCTGGGCAAAGGAAGTCAAGCCTGTACACAAAGCCTGCGTGGCAAAGGAAGTCAAGCCTATGGACGAAGCTCCCATGAAAAGGAAGCTCCAAAGGCTTGACTTCCTTGTGTGTGAGCCTCCGAGGCTTGACTTCCTTGTGCGTTTAGCCTCCCAGGCTTGACTTCCTTTTGCGTGAGCCTCTAAGCATGGTCACTATCCCTATTCAATTGAAAATGGGTTTTCAAAATAATTTTCACTCATTTCAATATGTGTTTTAATAAATTTGTCTTTGCCTCCAAACCATTCTAATACTTCATTTCGCATTATTAATGTTGGTGCATTTGAAATAATACTATTGTACGATGACCATTTGTACGATTGAAAATGTGTAGCAATTTTGTGTTTTATTGGATTGGCATGGATGTATATTAGTAAGCGTGTAAAATAAGCTTCGGAATTTACTTTTATTCTTTTAAATGGATTAATAAATAAACCCCCTGATCGCTTGTATTTTTTATTAAAAGCCAAAGAGTAGGTGATAAAAAAATCTTTAAACTGAAATTCCAACGCTTCTTCAAAGCTAATTTCATTGTTTAAAAACTTTCGCTGATGACTTTTAAGATTTAATATTTCAATCTTGCTTAAATGTAAAACCAAATCAGCATGTGAGCAGCATTTTACAAGCCAATGAACATGGTTATCTAATAAACAATATGCATAAGTTTTTACATAACCATTTGTATATGCGGCATATTTATTTAAAAAGTAAATTCTATTTTCATCGTTTTTAAAAAGCACATCCCTTCCTACAGCTTTGCAATAAACATGAAAGAACGAATCTTCTTCAAAAGCAGCTATGTATTTTGTGTTGACTGGCATAGTATGAAGATAATATTTTTCTACAAAATTACCCAAAGGAGGTAAAGCCTCGAAGTCAGTACCCAAAGGAAGTCAAGCCTCGAGGGTAGTGCCCAAAGGAAGTCAAGCATCCATGCAAAGTCTGCAGGAAAAGGAAAATTCAACGGCTTGACTTCCTTGCGAAGGCAGTGCCCAGAGGAAGTCAAGCCTCGGGGGTAGTACCCAGAGGAAGTCAAGCCACGAGGGTAGTGCCCAAAGGAAGTCAAGCCTCGGGGATAGTGCCCAAAGGAAGTCAAGCCTCGAAGTCTGTACCCAAAGGAAGTCAAGCCTCCACGCAAAGCCTGCATGAAAAGGAAACTTCAAAGGCTTGACTTCCTTCTCCTTCTTGGGGAGAAAGTATGAAGCATAAAATATCGCGCTAAGTAACTGATTTACATTTATTTAAGACTTTTATATGTTTTAATGCTTTCTGTATTGCCATATTGGCAATTTTGCTCCTTTAATAGTGAAAAAAATGAACAAAATTTAAGTAAATTCTATGTTTATTTTATTGTATAAAATATTGATTTATAAATTATAATGATTTTTTAATAATATATCGATTTATGTAGTAAAATCCAATCATTCTACCTCACGCAAACTAAGCCAAGCCACTATGCCAGCATGCAAAGGAAGTTAAGCTTATAAACCAATATATAAAGCAAGCAATGCCTCTAAGGCTTCTTAGAAAAGGAAGTAAAACATAACATGCAAAGGAAGTCAAGCCTATATAATACAAAGCAAGCCATACACTTTGAGGCTTCCCAAGGAAGTCAAGCCTGTAAACCTATATACAAAGCAAGCCAAACTTTTGAGGCTTGACTTCCTTAAAAGGCTTGACTTCCTTGGGCGGCTTTCTTTACTATCCGAAGAGTGGGTGCGGCCCTATGCGTATTTATCAATTTGGAACAGGCTAAGTCTATTTTAATTGAGTAAACACTCATTTTAGAATCCCCAGAGATGGAGCCGTATTAACGCTAAGGATAGTTGGTATTTGGAAATAGTTGAATAGTTGGACTTTTCCCAACAACACTCCAATTGTGGATAAACCTACATACAAGGTTTATAATTTGTGTACAACTACAAGCAGCTTAACACAATAATAATATGTCTGCTTAAAATATTAAGTTAATTTTGTTTTAATTAATTGCAATGTTCCAAGCAACACCAACATGTTGTTTACACATTGCTATTTTTTTTAGAATTTATATATATGAAAAATATTTACACAAGCCCTAAGGGCAAGTTTGTTGAGTTTTTGAAAGTTGCTGTCATAGTTTTGGTGTTGGTGGGGTGTGGGGTGAAGGGGTGGGGGCAAACTAATAATTATTTTGGAACAACAGGAACACTTAGTGGCAATGTTTGGAGTACTGCGGTAGGAGGTCCCTACACATCCCCTCTTAATACAACCGGTGGGGCAATTATAAACTTTGGAAATACTACAACTGCAATAACTGGAGGAACAATTACTGTTGCTGGGATAAATGCAACAGCAAATGCAACAATAACTACTGCCGGGGGTACTATAAGTAATTTTAGTAACGGAATTGTGCCAGTAGATGTTTCTGGAGGAATAACATTAGATCTTAATGGGCAAGCTATTACAACATCGGCTACAGCCGGATATATTAAAAATGGTTCTGGTGTTTTTGCAACAACAGGTGCAACTTATGGGGGTGGCTTTACTCTTAATTCAGGAACATTTATTATAAGAGGTACAAATGCATTAGGTACTGGAATATCTACTTTTAATGGAGGAGTCCTTGCGGCTAATGGGAATCGAACTATAGCTTCATCTAGCATAAATATGGGAGGAGATTTACAAATTGGAGAAATTCCTGCAAATGTTCTCTTAGCTTCAAATACCGCTAATATCATTTTTCCTGCAGTTTCTTTGGGAGGAACAACACGTATATTTACATTCGGCAATGCTGCCGCTTATACAATTTCTGGTGTAATTTCTGGAACTGGAGGAATTACTTTTGCTTCAAACGCTAATGGGACAGCAGGAAATATGACAGTTTCAGGTACTAATACGTACTCAGGTCCAACTACAATTAATGGAGGAACTTTAATTATTGGCGCTATAAATAATGGTGGAGCAAATGGAAGACTTGGGGCGTCTTCAATTGCAGCAAATAACTTAGTCTTAGGAGGTGGAACACTTTCATATACAGGTGCGACATCATCTACAGATAGAAATTTTACATTGACAAATGGTACTACAAGTACAATAAATGTTTCAACAGCAGCTACAGTATTAACTTTAACTGGTGCAGCCGCTACTTCAAATGGCTCGTTAACAAAAAGTGGGTCCGGTACTTTACAATTGAATGGTTCAAATGCTTACACAGGTACGACTGCTATAATAGCAGGTACTTTAAGAATTGGTGCAGCAGAAAGAATTGACAACTCAAGTGCCTTAACTTTATCAGGAGGTACTTTTGGTTTAAATAGTTTTAATGAAACTGTAGGCTCATTAGCTGGTAGCGGTGGAACAGTAGATACTCAAGGTGGGGGCACACCTTTATTTACTGCTGGTGGAGATAATTCTACTACATCATTTGCGGGAGCTATATCAAATGGCACAGGAACAGTATCATTTACAAAAGAAGGTACTGGTACTTTAACTTTGACAGGTGCAAATACTTACACGGGTACTACAACTATTAATGCAGGAACCCTACAACTAAGTCGAGCTGGAGGAGCATTAGTAAATACACAAAATGTTAATGTAAATAGTACTGGCACATTAAGAATTACTAATAACCAAACTTTAGCTAATATAAATTTAGCATCAGGTGCTACACTCACAGTTGATCCTGGGGTAACACTAAACATAACTGGTACTTTGACTGTTAATACTGGAGCAACAATTAGTGCGACAGGTACAATTACTTATGCTGGAGTAGGTGCATTGGTTTACAATGGTACAACTACTTTTACTGCGGGTATTGAGTGGCCAACCGCCTCAGTTCCTGTATCAGTGAATATAGTATCAACTGCTACGGTTGTTTTATCTAATGATGTAACTACAACAACCTCATTAATTGTTGACGGTGTATTGAATGCGAAAACTTTTCAAATTACTGGAACAGGACCATTAGTAAATATTAATGGAACATTGATAACAGAGCGTTTACAAGGTTTTACAGGATCTGGCACAACCTTTACTGGAATAAGCCCAACTCTTGGTGTATCTTCCACAGTTGAATATGCAGCACCCAGTGGATCACAAATTATTACAACAAGTCCATTATATGTAAATTTGACTTTGTCAAGTGGAGGTACAAAGACTGCTGCAAATGCGTTATCTATTTCTAATAATTTAACCATATCTGGTAATACAGTATTTGATGCCGGTAATTCTTCAATTGGAGGACTTGGTACAAATGTTATCATGACAGGCACAAGTCGGTATATACAATCAGGTACTGGAACAAAACCAGATGCAAGAGGAACTTATACTTTAGCTCCTACATCAACCATAGAATTTTCTAATAATGCAGGTACACAACAAGATACAAGGTTAACTCCTGATGTTGGATCAGTTACTTATGCAAATGTTGATATTTCTGGCTCTAATGTAGGCCTATCAGGAGCAACAAGCGTGCTAAATATGCAAGCTGGTACTACTTTTACTGTTACGAGCACAGGCACATTCAATGTAAAAAATACAAATGGCTTTTCCGGTACAGCTACAACGGCCATAAACAATACCAATAATCCTACAATTGCATTGGTAACTGGTAGCACCATCAATTACGACGGTGCAGCCCAAACCATCACAAACACCCAAGCTTACCAAAATCTCACCCTTAGCGGCTCAGGCTCAAAAACAGCACCTGCTACCAATCTATTAATAAACGGCAATTTCTCTCGTGCAGGTACATGTACATTTAATCCCAATGCAAGTAGGGTTGTATTTCAAGGCACAGCTGCACAAACCTTTAGTGATGTTACAGGTTTAACCCCAATAGATTTTTACAATGTAAGCAACACAAATACGATTAACTTAATTGTTAATAGTGCTTTTGGTATTTTAAATGAATTAAATTTATCGTCTTCAGCAAAATTAAATTTAAATACGGGTGATATTCATATGCGTTCATCTGCTACCAGAACGGCATATATAACAGATTTAGGAACTAATACAACTTATACAAATATTACTTACGGCACAGGCCGCTTCTCCATAGAGCGTTACTTACGTGCCTTCAAATCTTGGCGTTTTTTGGCTACACCAATTATTGGCGGAGTAGGTACGGCTACCATCAACGATTCGTGGAGAGAAGCTGGTACAACACTTACTGCCAATGGTTATGGTACAAGGGTTACAGGACCTGGTACCATTGCTTTTCCCGGAGGTGTAGATGAATATACCCTGCGTGGCTCTATGAAAAGCTACAGCATGGCGCTTAACAACTATGTAGAAGTTACCAGTGCCGACCTTGCAGCCAATAAAACCATAGCAAACGATGAAGGTTATTATGTATTTGTGAGAGGTGACAGAGGGGTGGATGTTAATGGAGCAGCAGGCACAACAAACCTTCGTATGAGAGGTCAAATTCGTACGAGTAATCAAACATTTAGCGTAAATGCCGGTGCTTTTCAATCGGTAGGTAATCCTTTTGCATCGCAAATAGATTTTAGGAATGTTTCAAATGCAAGTATTGCAGAAGCATTCACCATTTGGAATCCAAGTAGTGCAGGCTCATATAATGTAGGAGCTTATGAAACCTATGTAAAAGATTTGAACCCACCCAATGATTTCAAATTAAATGGTACAGGAGCTATATTAAATACAATAGAAAGCGGACAAGCATTTTTTATTCAATCTTCATCAGCCGGTTCTATTACTATTAAAGAATCAGATAAAACAACTGGAAGTGCTTTGGTAAGCAGAGAAAACGAGCAAGGAAGACCAGGTGTAACTATACCTACCTTAGAAATTAATATACATACCAATGATATTAATGGAGTAGATTACATAGCTGATGCAGCCATGATTAATTTTAACAACAGTTATAGTAGTGATTTAGATAATTTGGATGTGAAAAAAATAACAAACGCTGTAGATAATCTTGTAATTAAATACGGCACAATAAATCTTGTAGCGGAAAGAAGACCAAACCTAGTCATTACAGATACCATTAGATTAGGCCTCACCAACACCCGCATTGCCCCTTACCGTTTCGAAATAGACCCATCGGTACTAGGTAACTTACAACTTGCAGCTTTCCTTAAAGATAAATTTTTACAAACGGAAACACCGGTAAGTTTAACAGCTGTTACCAATTACAATTTTAATATAACAGCAGATGCGGGTAGTAGAGTGGCCGATAGGTTTATGATTGTATTTAGGCAGCCTGTTGCGGGGCCATTGCCGGTAAGATTTATCGATATTGCAGCTACTAGAAATGCCGATAAAACGAATGCTGTAAAATGGACAGTTGCCAACGAGATAAATATGCAGCAGTACGAAATAGAACGTAGCGACAAAGGAACCAATTTTGTAAGTATAGGTACTGCAAGCCCGCTTAACAATACGGGTGGCAATTACACATATAACTTTGTAGATGCCGCACCATTGGCACAGGACAATTATTATAGAATAAAAGCAATTTCCACCAATGGTCAAATACAGTACAGCGCCATTGTAAAAATATTGGCAGATGTGAAAGAACCTTTTATAGCAGTAATCCCCAACCCAGTAGAAAATAAAACAATACAATTGCAAATGGGCAACCAGGCAAAAGGATTGTACAATGTGCAATTGATAAATAGTGCGGGACAAACAGTTTATAGAAGCTCCATAACAGTAAACAATTACATGCAAACTAATTCGATTGAATTGGATAGAAATACTGCAACTGGCAACTATCAATTGTTGATCCTTTCTGCCAATGGAGATAAAACGGTGAAACAAATTATGGTTCAATAACCAAATATCAAACTATTAAAAGGGTGCCAAGTTTACCCTTTTTTTATGCGTACTTTTTTGTACAGATTTAGCATTAGCATACTAATACCAAATTTATTTATTATTTAGTCCAATTATTTTCACGCAAGGCTCGCAAAGGAGCAATGGCGCAAAGAATGAAATTGGACTATTTTACAAGTCCAAAAGGTATAAACTATTGCTTTTTATTATGAAAAAGCATCCTAGCTTTTTTGTAATAAAAGAGCAGATAAAGCTTTTATGTAAAAATTATATGTTACGGCTTCTTTGTAGGAATTACATACAAAAAGAACGCTTTTAGCTCTCCTTTTTTCATATAATTTTTATTTCTAAAATTATTTTACTATTTTTATATAACGTTTTCGCAACATAAAACGAAAAAATCCATATCTCCTGAAATGCCCACCAATAGGTTTGTTATTGCTATACAACCACAATAACCTATTATTTATTTAGAATTTAATATTAAACATTATGCGTAAAATTTCTACAGCACTCGTTTTGTTGTTGTTTGTTACCCTTGATACATTTGCACAACCAACAGTATTGTACAGTTCTATCAACTCTACACCAAGAATTAGCCTTACCGATTTTGGTACTTTTAGGCAGGGACGTTTACAAGCAAACCAAACGGGGTTCCAATTTTGGGCATTTCATTTGGGTACTGTGGGAAGTCCAGATTATAATCAGGTTTGGAGGCCATACAACAGCGGAAATGCAATTTCATTTGGTAACTATATACCTACTAGTTTTGCAAATGGAGCAAAGTATAATACTTTTGGTGGTGGAAGCGATGGACAAATTAATGGCACTCAAAATGGATTTTATTATACTTTTAATACGATGGAGCGTGGTAGTGCTGATGCTGAAATGCAAGTTTTGGAAACAAGTTATAACCCTACCGCAATAAGTTCTGTTACGCAAAACCCAATAGCAGGAAGTGTTGCTGGAAATAATGCAGTTACTATTACTATAAATTTGGCTAGTGTACCTTCGGCTGGAGAAAATGTTTATGTTCGTTATACAACGAATGGTTATGTAAATTCCACTTTGTTGCAAGCTACTTTTGTAAATGCAGTGGGTACTGTAATTTTACCTTGTCAAAGCGCTACTACGGTGGTTTCTTATTATGTATTTTCTTCAAATGAAACACTTATAGGAATTAATTCAGACGTGTCGACTTATGGTTCTAGCGGTTATGATTTAGCAACACTCAATTTAAATAACAATGCTGGTAGCAATTACCAATACACCGTGCAAGCTGGCGGTACTACATGGTCAGGCGCATCAGATACTGATTGGAGCAATGCAGCTAATTGGTCATGTGGAGGTGTTCCAAATAATCTTACAGATGTAAGCATTCCTGCAAGTTTACCTCGTTACCCAATTATTACAGGTTCAGCAAATACTAGGAATATAAATATAGCTTCCGGAGCTTCTGTAACCGTAAATACAGGCGGATTTTTCAACCTTTATGGTACTATTACCAATGCGGGTAGTTTTGATTTAACCAATGGTACATTAAAACTAGACGGAGCAATTCCGCTTAGCATTGCTGGTAGCAGTTTTGTAAATGCTACTGTAAAAAATCTTACGATTGGAACCGATGCATCTTTGTCAAACGAACTTAAAGTTACTGGTACGGTTTCTTTCTCTACATCTACTAAAACACTTACCACAAACGGTAACCTCACACTCGTATCCGATGTAAATGGTACGGCAAATATTGCAGATATGACGGGCAATACGATTACGGGTGATGTGAGTATAGAGCGTTTTCTACAAGCAATAAAATCTTGGCGCTTATTAGCTACACCAGTTCAATTTGCTGGTTCGCCTAGCATTACAAATTCTTGGAGGGAAGGATCAGCAAATGTCCCAGGACCACTTACATCAAGTGGATATGGCACTCGTATTACTGGTGCAGAAGGAGGAGTAGGGGCTCCTACAATGGATGAATATACCCAACGGCCGTCTATGAAAAGTTACAATGCTTCAACCAATACATTCGATGAAATAAGTACAGCAGCAGCACTTGCAAATCCGATAGCCAAAGATGCAGGTTACTTTATTTTTGTAAGAGGTGATAGAGGCAAAGATGCTGCCCCTGCTACGGTAGCAGGAACAACTACCTTACGCATAAAAGGAAGTTTAAGAACAGGAAACCAAACTTTTACTGTAATAAAAAATCTTGCTCCAGCAAGTGGTTTTCAATGCGTTGGTAATCCTTTTGCCTCTCGTATAGATGTGCGTGGATTTATTACATTAGCGGCTGGTGTTTCAGAATCATTTTATGTTTGGAATCCAGCGGGAGGATTTTATGGGGTCGGTCAATATGAACTTTATGCAAAAAATGGTTCTGATTTCACGAGAAATGGTTCTCCAATTGGCGCCCCACTTAATACAATAGAAAGCGGCCAAGCAGTGTTCCTTCAAAATAATTCTACCACAACAGATGGTTCTGTTACTATAAAAGAAACGGATAAAGTTGCTGGAAGCAGCTTAGTGAGTAGAGTTGGTGTTACTACTCCCACCTTGGAAATAAGTATGCATACAAACAACAATGCTGGGGTAGAAAGCCTTGTAGACGGGGTAACTATAAATTTTGATGGAAACTACAGCAACAATATTGATAACAACGATGTAAGAAAAATTAGTAACAGCAGCGATAATCTAGGAATAAAGGTAGGGTCCGCTAACTTAGTGGTAGAGCGAAGAAAAGTATTATCAATATCAGATACCATTTTCCTTAACCTCAGCAACACCCGCATTGCCCCTTACCGTTTCGAAATAGACCCTTCGGTATTAGGTAACCTACAACTAGCGGCTTTCCTTAAAGATAAATTCTTACAAACGGAAACGCCCGTAAGTTTAACGGCAGTAACCAATGTAAATTTTGATATAACAGCAGATGCGGGTAGTAGAGTGGCCGATAGGTTTATGATTGTTTTTAGGCAGCCAGTTGGTGGGCCATTGCCGGTAAGATTTATAGATATTGCAGCCACAAAAAATGCCGATAAAACCAACGCAGTAAAATGGACTGTTGCCAGCGAAATAAACATGCAGCAGTACCAAATAGAACGCAGCGACAAAGGAACCAATTTTGTAAGCATTGGTAATACCATACCACTTAACAATACTGGTGGAAATTATACCTACCATTTTGTAGACGCAACACCACTGGCAATAGACAACTACTACCGCATAAAAGCCATATCTACCAATGGCCAAATACAATATAGTGCTATCGTAAAACTATTGGCAGATTTAAAAGACGCTTCTATTGCCGTTAATCCAAACCCTGTAGAGGGCAAGAAAATGCAGATTTATTTCAACAATAAAATGGGTAAATATAGTATTATGTTGATAAGCAATGAGGGGAAAACAGTATTTGCACAAAATATAGTGGTTTCCAGTGCAAACGAAATTAAAGTAATAGAATTAAATAAAAGCTTGGCCAAAGGTCAGTATGAATTGATCATACAATCTGCTACCGCGGCTAAACAAATATTGCCTTTGCTAATACAATAAAAGGATAATAAAACCGTTTAATAATTAGTCAGGAGGAAACTTGCTGACTTTTTTTATAGTTTTTTGAAAACTATAGTTATTAGTAAGATATTCAAATTTAGTAAATATGTATTATTTATTTATATATCTTATTTTTGTAAAAATTGTTCTAATGAAATCATTGAAACGACTAATTTCCTTTGTGCTAATTGTTGCATTTCTTGTTGTGCCTTCCATTTTAATAGCACAACCACCACCAGATCCATGTCCAGATCCTGCATTTCCGGATTGCCCGATTGATAGTGGATTGGTTTTTTTAATAGCTGCGGCTGTAATTATAGCTTTAAAAAAAGCATACGACTTTAAGAAACAATACAGCAACATACCTATTTAGTATTTCAAATAAAATATAATTACTAGGACAATCTTCAACAGGTTGTCTTTTTTATTTTTTTACAATTAATAAGGTTTTATACTTAGTTTGTAAACATTTTGGTAAGCCCCTCGGTTTAATCAATTTTTTTCACGATTTTTGTTACAAACCAACTTAGCTCAAAAAGTAATTTTTAAGCATATTCATTATGATGAAAAATAATCTCCTTCATCCCTTAAAAGGAAAAGGTTTATGGTGCATATCAATATTGTCATTTGGCTTTATGCTTTTTTCTTTTAGTTCGTGCAAGGTAACCAGCCAGTCGGCCTATTTTAAAACCTTGCAAAAAGATACAACGCTCAAAGGATTTTTTAGCAACGACTTTGAAGCAAAAATTATAAAAGGAGATAGGCTTTCTATTACGGTAAGTAGTTTAAGCCCTGTAGAAGATGCCATTTTTAATGCGGGCGCTTCGGGTAGCACTTCACCAATTGATGCTGGAGGTTATACCGTACAACAAGATGGTACAGTACTGTTGCATAGGCTTGGAGCAGTAGCTGCAGAAGGATTTACCAGAAAAGAGTTATCAAAAAAAATACAGAATAGTTTAACTGCTTATACGAAAGAACCCATTGTAGCCATCAGTTTTTTAAATCATAAAATTACCATTTTAGGAGAAGTAGGTGCACCACAAGTACTTAAAATGCCCGAAGAGCAAATTTCTCTTATTGATGCGTTGGTGCTAAGTGGAGATGTAACACCCAATGCAAAGCGAAATGATATAACAATCATCAGAGAAGAAGGGAATGAGAAAAAAGTAAAACACCTCAATTTAGAAGACCATTCTATTTTTTCTTCTCCATGGTATTATGTAAAACCCAACGATATTATTATTGTATCTGCCGACTACGAAAAATTTGTGAAGACAGAGAAAAAGCAAAAATTGCAAACTACTTTATCGCTGGTAGCATCGGCCGTATCGCTTGTAATAATAATAATAAGCCAGATTATTAAATAAACAACAGAGGGCATGAGCGAAGATCAATTTTTTGAGGATAAACCGCAATCAAATATTCTAACACAAATAGTTCACCGCTATTTACCTTTTTGGCCGTTGCTTGCCATTTTGCTTGCCATTACTATGTCTATCGCTTTTGTTTATTTACGTGCACAAACGAGAATATATGTGGCTACTGCCAAAGTGTTGTTGAAGGATCCGCAAAAAGGTGGTGGAGACAGCAAAGTATTAGATGCCTTAAATATTTTTAGCGAAAAAAAAATAGTAGAAAATGAAATTCTTGTTTTAAAATCGAGTTCTATTTTGCAGGAAGTGGTAAAGCAATTGGATTTATATACCACGGTGTACAATGAAGGAAAAGTGCAAACAGAAGAATTGTTTGGTACAAATGCACCACTGTTTTTTGAAGCAGTAAATAAGGACACAAGCATCAATGGAGGGGGTAAATATTCGCTGGATATAAACTGGAAAAACAATACGTACACGCTGGATAAGATAACACATGGGTTTTCTGATATCATCAATATTGAAGGAACAGATTACCGTGCCGTAATAAACAATGCGTACAATAAAAATGCCATTGGAAAAAACTTTTATGTAATATTTAATAGCTTGGCAGGGGCAGCAGGTAGTATATTTTTATCTGCAGAACCACTTTCTTTTTCTTCTACTGTTATAAACCTTAGTATACAAACCCCCGTGCCCGAAAAAGGGATAAAAATATTGAACAAGCTTTTTGAAGTGTACAATATTGCTGGTATCAAAGATAAAAATGAGATAGCCATCAGAACATTAAAATTTGTGGACGACCGGTTGAATAAAGTAACGGCCGATTTGGACAGTGTGGAAAGGAATGAATCTGCCATAAAAGCCAGGGAAGGCATAACAGATATTTCTGAACAAGGCGGAGAATATGCGGGAATACTTAAAGAACTTGATAATAAAAAGACGGCTATAGACCTTCAATTGGATGTACTTTCTGGCGTGCAAAGTTATGTGTATAGTAAGGGTAGGCAACGAGGCACGGTGCCAGCCACACAAATGGTAAGCGATCCTATCATGAATGGCCTTATCAATCAGTTGTATACAGCAGAGTTTGACCTCGAAAATGCCCGATCTACAGCTGGAGAGAAAAGTGAATCAGTCATTTTAGCAGATCAAAAAGTAACTAAAATAAAGAATGATTTAAAAGAGAGTATAAACAACATTCGCAATAATTTTCAAATAGAAAGAAGCAGTTTAAATGCGGGTATTGCCAAATACAATAGCTTACTTGCACAATTACCTGGCAAAGAAAGGGCGCTACTGGCCATTAGCAGGCAGCAAGCCATAAAAAACAATATTTATACTTTCTTGTTAAATAAAAGAGAAGAGACCGCTATCTCTTCTGCATCTACCACGGCTGATCTTAGGGTATTGGAAAACGGAGGATCGTATGGTCCCATTAGCCCTAAACCCAAAAATTATTATTTAATGGGCTTGCTTGTAGGGCTATTGGCATTCTTGTTATTTGTACAATTAAATGAGCCTCTAAGCAGCAAGGTTTTGTTTAGAACAGAGATAGAAAACAAAACCAAAATTCCTGTACTAGGAGAGATTATACAAACCCCCGAAAAAAATAATATTGCCATTACAGAAGGAAAACGAACGGTAGTAGCAGAACAATTTAGGGCGCTGAGAACCAACCTTGGTTTTATGGGTGTTAGCGAAATAAATAAAACAATACTCGTTACCTCCAGCATATCTGGTGAAGGAAAGAGTTTTATTGCTACCAATCTGGCGCTAAGTATTACCCTCACTGGCAAAAAAGTTGCATTGCTAGAAATGGATTTACGCAAACCAAAACTGAGTAAAGAACTTGGCGTAAAAAGAGACCCAGGTATATCTGGTTATTTAATAGGAAAATCTACACTGGATGAAATTATAAAGCCAACTGCTCATAACAATCTTTTTCTGGTAACGGCCGGCCCTATACCACCCAATCCTACCGAGTTAATTGGTAAGCCAGAATTTACCGTTATGTTAGAAGAACTAAAAAAGAGGTTTGATTACCTCATAATAGATTCTGCACCAGTAGGGCCTGTAACAGACTCACAACTGTTACATAGTTTTGTACAAACAACCATCTATGTGGTGAGGCATGATGTAACACCGTCTGTATTTTTAAAATTGATGGACAATTTATACAGAGAGAAAAAGTTTAACAATATGTGTGTGGTTTTTAATGGAATAAAACCTAGGGGTGCATCGTTTTTAAATTATGGTTTTGGTGGGTATGGAAATGGTTATGGTTATGGCTATGGTTATGGTTATGGCTATGGGTATGGTTATGGTAGCGATGCAAGCAGTTATTATACTGCTGATGGTGGTGCACCTGGCTATAAAAATCTTTTTGGATTTGTTGGTTTTATTAAAAAGTTATTCAAAAGAAAGGGGAATTACAAGTAATTTTTAGGAACTTGCTATTTATTACCTGAAAATAAAGTATGTAGAAAGCAATAAAGCGTAATAGCTTAATAAAGTGTAGATTGAACTGGTGGGGTTATTAATTAATACAAATGTTCTTTTGTACTGTTTTGAGAAAAATGGGACTGAGGGACGGCGAAGCCTTGCCCAAACCGAAAAAGAAAAATTGAAAAAAATAAAACTTGGATGCAGAAAAAAAATGGTTTGTAGTATATACAAAACCAAGATGGGAAAAGAGGGTATCGGCTGCATTGGTAGCAAAAGGAATAAAACAATATTGCCCGCTCAACAAAGTTACCAAGAAATGGAGCGATAGAAGAAAAGTGGTTTTGGAGCCCTTATTTAAAGGGTATGTTTTTGTGTGCCCCGAAGGAACACCCAAAATGTCTTTTAAACAAATAAATGGTATTTTAAATTTTGTAACCTGGCAAGGCAAACCGGCTGTTGTAAGAGAATCGGAGATTATCATTATAAAAAAATTCTTGAACGAATTTACAGATGTAGAGGTTACAGATTGTATTGCAACTGTAGATGAAATGGTTGTTATTAAAAGCGGTTTGTTGATGAATTATAATGGAGTTATTGTAGAAATTATGGGGAACAAGGCAAGGGTAAAAATTGAGACCATGGGCTTGTCGTTAACAGCCATGTTTGAAAGAAAAAATTTGGTGAAGGTTGGAACATAGTGCGATTTTCGTTCCTCCTATTGAATGGGATAAGATATTAAATTTGTAATACTATAATTAACTGATTACACTATATGAATTTAAATGATAAAATATACGTAGCTGGGCACAATGGCTTAGTTGGGAGTGCGATTGTACGAAAATTACAGAAAGAAGGTTATCGGTATATCATAACCTGTAATTCTGCAGATCTAGATTTAAGAGACCAATACGCTGTAAAGAAATTTTTTCAAAAAGAAAAGCCCCAGTTTGTATTTCTTGCAGCGGCAAAAGTGGGTGGTATTTTGGCCAATAATAATTTTGGTGCGGAGTTTATATACGATAACCTCGCCGTACAAAATAATGTGATACACGAGTCGTATAAAAGTGGTGTAGAAAAGTTATTATTTCTAGGGAGTAGTTGTATTTATCCAAAAATGGCAAAGCAACCTATGAAAGAGGAATATTTGATGACAGGGCCATTGGAACCTACAAATTCGCCCTATGCCATGGCAAAAATTGCAGGCATAGAAATGTGCAAAGCTTATAATAAACAATATGGTTGTAATTTTATAAGTGTAATGCCTACCAATTTGTATGGTCCTGGTGACAATTACGATTTAGAAAATGCACATGTATTGCCGGCACTTATTAGAAAATTCTATGAAGCAAAAGCTAGCAGAAAAAAGACAGTCACTATTTGGGGAACTGGCAAGCCAAGAAGAGAGTTTTTACATGTAGATGATGCTGCCGCTGCCTGTTTTTTTATAATGAATAATTACAACGATGCAACTTCCATAGTAAATATAGGTTGCGGGGAAGATTATTCCATTAAAGAAATGGCAGAAGCAATAAAAGAAGTAGCAGGTTACAAAGGCGAACTTATATTAGATAGCACAAAGCCAGACGGTACCATGCAAAAATTGCTAGACGTGTCCAAACTTACCAAACTTGGTTGGAAATACAGCATACCGCTTGCAGTGGGATTAAAATCTACTTACGAAGATTTTGCCAAAAAATACCAGTACTACAAAACAAAAAAGCACAGCGGTACACCCATAGAAAATGTGTAGGATAGCAGGAATTTTAAACCAAACAATTGGTACGGTCATTTTGGAAAAAATGGTAAAAGCTATGTGTGATTTATTACAACATGGCGGTCCCGATGATGAAGGGATATTTACATCGGCCGAAGAAAATCTTGTTTTGGGTAATAGGCGATTGTCATTGCTAGACCTATCTGCTGCTGGCCACCAACCCATGGAGTTTAACGGTAGATATACCATAACATACAATGGAGAACTTTATAATTTTGTAGCTTTAAAAAATGAATTAATAGCGGCAGGTGTTCATTTTAAAACAGGTACCGATACCGAAGTAATACTGGCAGCATTTGCCAAATGGAATACACAAAGTTTTGCAAAACTAAATGGTATGTTTGCTTTTGCTCTTTGGGATGATAAAGAGAAAATATTGTATTTGGTAAGAGATAAGGCAGGCATAAAACCTTTGTATTATGCCACACATGGAGGAGGCGTGGCTTTTGCATCCGAAATGAGGGCTTTTGCACCCATTGATTATTTGCAAACAACCAATGAAGCCGCTAAAGTATATCAACTTGCTTATGGTTATTTACCAGAACCAGTAACCACACTAGCACATGTAAAACCATTGCCAAAAGGTTGTTTTTTGGCATACGATACCCACTCTCAATTATATAGCATACAATCTTTTTCTTTTTTTAGTTTTAGTAAAACCATACAAGAAGAGACCACGGCTAAAAAACAAATTGTAGAAAGTTTGGAAGATGCAGTGCAAAGGCAAATGATAGCAGATGCACCCATGGGTGTTTTTTTAAGTGGCGGTATCGATTCGGCAATCATAGCAAAGTTGGCAAATAAGGGAGCCAAAGAAAGACTACACACGCTTTCTATTTATTTTGATGAAAAAAAATATTCGGAAAAAACATTTCAAGATATTGTTGCAGCCAATTTGCACAGTACCCATCATTCCATTTTATTAAAGGAAACCGATTTTCATACCCATTTTTTGGATGTCATACAATCTATGGATATGCCCACTTGCGATGGTATCAATAGTTGGTTTATCAGTAAGTTTGCTGCAAGCGAGGGATTGAAGGGCGTGCTATCAGGCGTGGGGGCAGATGAATTGTTTGGTGGATATCCCTCATTTAATAGGATGGGTAAGGCATTGATGATGCAAAAATTACCGGATATAGCCCTTGGTTTATCCAGTAAAACAAACATAAAAAAATATGGTCGGGTTTCTTATTTACAAATAGATGGCATAAGGGGATTGTATTTATTTTTAAGAGGCCATTTTACACCAGAGCAAATAGCTAAGCAATTAGGTGGTTACGAAAAAGAAACTTGGCAGATGCTGCATGATTATCCTGCATCGTTAAAATTGGAAATAGCAGGGGCAAAAAATACAGCCAGTTGGATGGAATTTAATATATACATGCAAGATCAACTGCTAAGGGATGCCGATGTAATGGGCATGGCGCATGGGTTGGAAATAAGGGTGCCGTTCTTAGACAATCAAGTGGTAGATACAGCATTTGCCATAGAGGAAAAAATAAAATTTAAGGGAAAAATGCCCAAAGAATTGCTTATAGAATCATTTGGGGACATACTCCCAAAGCAAATTTGGGATAGGCCAAAAATGGGTTTTAGCTTTCCCTTTGCAGAGTGGATGGTAAAGAGCGATTTGCTAATTGCATTGCAGCAAAGTAAAAATATACATACCCGAAAAGCTTGTAAAGATTTTTTAAACGGAAAATTGCATTGGAGTAGGATTATGTCATTGATTGTTTTAAAAAACAAATTAGCATCAAGTGCGCTCTAAAATCATAAAATAAAATAAAGATTAATCAGGTATTATTTTTAACGCTTAAAGTTTTTTCTGCCACAGGCGGCATAGAAAAAGTTTGTAGGATAGCAGGAAAAGTACTGTATGAATATGGCCTAGAAAATAGTGTACCAATAAAGGTATTTAGTATGCATGGCCCCAAAAATGCGGCACTGAACAACCCTTATTTTCCAGCAGAAATATTTAAAGGATTTAATGCGGCTAAAGTTAGTTTTATAAAAGAAGCGGTTTTAGAAGGCAGAAAAAGCAGGGTTGTAATAATAAGCCATATTAATTTGATGGTAGTGGGATGGCTTATAAAGAAAATATCGCCCCAAACACAAGTAATACTGCTGGCTCACGGCATAGAGATATGGAATCCTTTGGATAAAAAGCGGTTGATGTTGTTGTCTTCTTGCGACAAGATATTATCGGTAAGTAGTTTTACAAAAAATAGGATATTGAAGTTGCATAAATTGCCATCAGAGAAATGTTTTGTTTTAAATAATTGCATAGATCCTTTTTTGGAAAGAACTACTACAAAAAAGCGAAGCCCTGCATTGGTAGAACGGTATGGCATAAAAACCACCGATACAGTTATACTTACCCTTACAAGGCTTTCCCTAAAAGATAGGTATAAAGGGTATGGTTATGTGATACAGTCATTGGGTGAAATTGCCAAAACAAATACGAATGTTAAATACATAATAGCTGGTGGATATGAAGCCACAGAAAAAATATACATAGATGGATTGATAGAAAAGTATGGATTGCAAGAACAGGTAATTGTAGCCGGTTTTATTGAAGAGGAGGAGTTGGCTTCGCATTTTTCTTTAGCAGATATTTATGTAATGCCTAGTATGAAAGAAGGTTTTGGGATTGTATTTGTAGAAGCCATGTATTACGGTGTCCCAGTAATAGCGGGCAATGCAGATGGATCTACTGACGCATTGTTGCAAGGTGAATTGGGGTTGCTTATAAACCCCGAAGATGTACAAGCCATAACAACCGCATTGCAAAAAATGATTGAAAGCAAAGAAGCATATTTTCCAAACCAACAATTACTGATGGATCATTTTGGGTACACTGCTTATAAAAGAAAATTGGAAGGGTTCTTACAATAATTCTTTCATTACCATTTGGTGCATTACCTAATTTTCACCGCAGAGAAAATGAGAAAAAAGAGTGCTCGCTGAGAAGAAAGGTTCTCTGCGAAACTTCTTAATACTCCAGCTCTCTGTGGTAAACAAAATAAAATAATTAATTCAAACAGCTTCATATTTGTATAAATAAAATCATACAGCCTCCTAGTGTAAAACTTTGTGCACTTAGTGGTGAGATAGAATTTTAACTAGGATAATTTTTAAGTAAGTAACAATACATACAGCCTCTTTGTGTACTTAGTGTAGAACTTTGTGCACTTAGTGGTGAGATAGAATTTTAATTAGGATAATTTTTAAGTAAGTAACAAAACATCACCCCTCTTAGTGTAAAACTTTGTGCACTTAGTGGTAAAAAATATTTTAATTAGGATAATTTTTTAGTAAGTAACAATTCATACACCCTCTTAGTGTACTTAGTGTAAAACTTTGTGCACTTAGTGGTAAAATAAAATGGAAAAAATAACTACAGAAGAACATTGGGATGAAGTAATAGAACCAAGTGGAAAACTCTTTGACCTCCGACTTAAAGAAGTGTGGCGGTACAGAGATTTATTGTTGCTTTTTGTGAAGCGGGATTTTTCCGCACAATACAAGCAAACGATATTGGGGCCGGTATGGCATTTAATACAACCTATTTTTACAACAGCTGTTTTCTTATTGGTATTTCACAGCATTGCCAATATTGATACCGATGGTATCAATGCCATTCCATTTTATATGAGCGGCATTGCCATCTGGAATTATTTTTCTGCTTGCCTCACAGGCACATCCAATACATTTGTAGCCAATGCGGGTATTTTTGGAAAAGTATATTTTCCTAGGTTGGTAATACCTCTCAGTACCGTATTGAGCAATATTATAAAATTTGTAATACAGTTTTTTTTATTGCTTGTGGTAATGGTTTATCTTGGCATAAAAGAGGGCCATTTTTATTTCAGTATTACTTGGTTGCTGGTGCCATTGCTCGTACTCATGATGGCAGGCATGGGGCTTGGCTTGGGTATCATTATTTCATCGCTTACTACAAAGTACCGAGATTTTGCAGTACTCATTGGATTTGCCGTGCAGCTACTCATGTATGCAACACCGGTGGCTTATCCGCTATCTTACATAAAAGGAAAAAGTTATGAGTGGTTTATTAGTGCCAATCCGCTTACACCCATTGTGGAAGCATTTCGTTATGCGTTGTTTGGCAAAGGCAGTTTTGAGCCGATGCATTTGTTGTATTCGGGAATATTCATAATACTTACCTTATTTATAGGAACCGTTATTTTTAATAAGGTGGAAAGAAGTTTTATGGATACGGTGTAACAACATTTGTTAAAAATTATTTGGATTAAATGAGTAATATAAAACTATTTGAAGAAAAGCAGGTAAGATCTGTTTGGGATGAAATAAATGAAAAATGGTATTTTGTTGTTGCTGATGTTATACAAATTCTTACAGATAGTACAAATCCCGCTGATTACATTAAAAAAATGCGAAAGCGTGATGTAAATTTAGCTGAAGGGTGGGGACAATTTGTCACCCCCCTTTTGGTAGATACAAAAGGAGGAAAGCAAAAACTAAATTGTGCAGAGTCTAAAAGCCTATTGCGCATAATACAATCAATTCCATCACCTAAAGCAGAACCTTTTAAATTATGGCTTGCCCAAGTAGGGGCAGATAGATTAGATGAAATAGATAACCCAGAGTTAGCTGTAAAAAGAACAAGAGAACTTTATAAAATGAAGGGCTATTCAGATGATTGGATAGAAAAAAGAATAAGAAGTATAGCAATTCGTGAGGAACTTACCGGTGAATGGAAATTGAGGAAAATAAATGAACAAAAAGACTATGCAATACTAACTTCTGAAATATCTAAGGCTACATTTGGTTTTACACCTGCGGAGTATAAAAAAATTAAAGGCTTAAAAAGTCAAAATTTAAGAGATCACATGAATGATCTAGAACTGATTTTTTCTATGCTTGGAGAAGCTTCAACTATTGAAATTGTAAAAATTAAAAACCCTGTTGGATTTATCGAAAATAAAAAAGCAGCTAAGCAAGGAGGATCTGTAGCAGGAAAAGCAAGAAAGGACCTTGAATTAAAAACTGGTCAAAATATTGTTTCTCCGGAAAACTTTCTAGAAAATTCAAAAAGGAGTAAAAAAAATCAAATTAAAAAAATAAAATAGGTATCCGCTATTAGGTGCAAGGAATATAAAATAGAAAATTAAAAATAAACTTTATAAAAATTCATTCTTCATTTAAAGAATTTACCTCTATAAATTTACTCATATTGTCTGTAATCT
>JANNGD010000123.1:0-16522 GCA_031380515.1 Ferruginibacter sp.
CTTTGCAAACAAACAGTTTGCTTATTTTCCATACCGGCAGTTGCTCCTTTCTTTATGATTACATTGCCCACTTCATCTTTATACGTGTTTAGATTTAATTTTTTCCCAAAATCCAATATGAATTGAATTACTTGTTCTTCCTTTTTGGAAGCTCTCGGAATTGCATTTAAATGGGCGAAGTGCTGCCACAATTCGTTAGGGGAAATTTCATTATAAGACTTATTCATACTTTTGTTTATTATTTATGAGAAGGTTCCTTGCATAATCAAATGTAAAGGAATATTCGCTTAATGCTAACATTTACTGTAAAATGATTTACCTAGATGTAGATTAAAAAAAATAATCCTACCATTTTACAAATCTAAAAATAATATGAAAACAACAAGGAAACAATTAACGCTTTTTATTGATGAAAGTACATCCCACATAATCGAAAATTTTCGCAAAGAATTTAATCCATTACAGTATCATATAATAAAAAGCCATGTAACACTTTGCAGAGAAGACGAGCTTGAGCAAATAGAAAAAATATGTTTAAATCTAAGAAATATACATACCCGTTTTATTACAATTCATTTTGGAAATATTATTCGTTTTGCAAATAATAAAGGGTTAATGATTCCTGCATTTACTAAAAACAGCTCTTTCATAAAACTAAGAAAAAATATTTTACAAAATATAATTGAAAAACCAAGTATACAAGAACCCCATATCACATTAATACATCCCAGAAATGGAACTTGTACCAACGAAATATTTAAACAAATGGAAAACCATTGTTTTCCTTCATCCATTACTTTTAAAAAAGTAAGTCTAATAGAACAAGAGATAGGAAAACCGTGGAATATTTTAGAAGAATTTGAATTAAAAAATTGAATAGATAGTTAAAACAGCCGCTACCTCCATTCGTTTAGCCATACTTATTTTGATGATGTATTGGTTAAACTATCAAATATCCTTCATACACATAGTCATATTAAAGCTTAATAAATTCCACCCTCCTATTCTTTGCTTTATTCAATGCATTATCATTGGGGGCTATTGGTTGTGATTCTCCTTTACCATCCGTAACAATTCTTGTGGCATCAATATTAAAATTATCAACCAATTCATTTTTTACAGAAATAGATCTTCTTTTTGACAAATCCAAATTTGCAGCCTCCTCACCATCAGCGTCTGTGTGTCCAATTATTTTTATTTTTAAAGTACCGTTGTCTTTTAATACTTGCGCAATTTCTTTTATAGTTCCATAAGAAGAAGGTTTTATTTGATCTTCATTAACATCAAACTGGATACCATAGGTTACTAATTTCCCAACTGTAACCAATTTGTTTCTCATATCCGGCAAACCAGCAGCAATCCTAAAATTAGCAATCATTGGCATCACATCATCGTTTGTTTGAATTCTAAAGATGTTATAAATGTAGCCGTCTATTAATCCTCTAGGCAAATCCAATATTTTGGTTTCATTTGCATACATGCGCACCCTTTGCTTTTGTATCCAAAAAGAAACACGGTATTTTTCTTTTGTATTAAACATAAATGGTGAATTACCATTGTTTACATAACCACCATCTTTTTCAGAATAGTTTGTCCATTTTACATTATCATAATCGGATGAAATTTTAATACCTGCTTTACCAGGTACAGCACCGCCCTCATTGGGATTATTTAAAGTACCAGAAACAAACATAAACGTTACGTTATATTGATAACTTATATCTTCTTTGTTCATCGGTATTAGATCGAACTCAATAGTAAAATTATCTGTAAATTTTTCTTTGGCTTCTGGTATGTAAAAACCACCGCCCTTCAAGTGAAACCACCTACCTGGAAAATTGCTGTTTGTTACTATTTCGCCACTGCTATTCGTATTCCAAGTAGCAGGAAAATCTCCCAAGTTATCTGTGGTAAAATCATCAAAAAAAATTATTTTTTCGCCAGGTACAAAATCGAATTTTGATGTAACTATATTTTCCTCCTGCGCAAAAAGATGCAGCGAAATAAAAATAAAAGAAATAAAAGAAAGAAAAACGGCTGTTTTAAAATTGTTCGATTTCATGTTATTGATTTATAACATAAAATAAACGCATCTCAAAATTATTAAAAATGATTACTATCTTAAAGTGAATTGACTCGTATCAGCTATTATTTAAAGTATCTTAATTACATTTGTGCGAATAATTTTTATAGAAAAATTTAAACGAATGTGGAGGTTATTCTCCGCCCGATTTCTCCCCTACAAACCAATGTTCTTTATTTTTAAACAACACATTAAATGTTGTGAGTGAGCCATAGCAGCGGGTTATGTATTGTTGTATGTTCACTTTATCTTCGTCGGATAATTTTTTGTGGCTGTTTATATTTTGTTCGAGTACACGCAGTCTATCACGTAGCATTACTATTTTATGAAAAAAATCATCTATTGGAATTTCTTTTGGTTTTAAGGTCTTGTCGGCAGTTTGTAGAAGCATGGTACCTCCAATCCATTTATCGCCTAGCGAAACTATTTCGCTTATTCCGCCCCATTGCCTCAATATTTTCAATAAAGATCTCTCCACCTCCGAAATGGTTTCTACTTCCACCGTTACATTTTCGGCAATAATCTCTTCTAGTTTTTCATCAGATTTGTCTATTTCTTTTATACCACTATCTATAAACGAAATTATATAAGTTGCATAGCGTACGCCTACGATTACGCCGGGTCCAAATTGTGTGTGTTGCAGCCTTGTTCCTACACCTAAATTCATTTGGTTCACTTCCATACTACTAATTTAAATTAGGTTATTTATGTTTGAAGCATAAAAATAAAAAATATAGCTTTTCAATTTTAAATTAATAAAGTTATTATTTAAAAACAACTAACCATTATTTTCAAAATCAAAACTTGGCATTGCCGGATTTTTTGGATCTTCCCCATAGTTGTTTGCATACCTATCTCCATCACTTAATAACCAAACCAATAGGATAATCCCACCAATTAATGGTATTAAAGAAATAAAATAATACCAACCACTTTTATTTGTATCGTGTAAACGACGAACCGTAACAGCTAAAGTTGGAATAATTAGGGATAGATAGAACCCTACTAAAATAAATCCAAATAAAGAAAAAATAGCTAAACCGGAACTAGCAGCGCCCAAACTTGAGGTTAAACCCAATGCAAAAATAATTATTAAATTGCATAGCCAATAATACCAAAATTCAGCCCTTCTTGCCCTACCACTAAAGTTTGCATAATTATTAAGAAAAACTTTTTTCCACCAATCAATTAAATTATAACTAGATTCAATAGTATTCATAAGGAGTATGTATTTTTAGATTGGTGATAATGAGTGTGTAAAATAGGCAAATAAACATAAAGAAAAAAGTACAATATCTTTTTTAAAAAATGTATTGCACGGGTAATTTATTTTAAAAAAAAAGGAGCAAGATTTTCATCTCACTCCTTCCTTTATTCATTTGCATATTTGCACATTTGCATATTTGCATTTTTGCATTTTACTCTTCCTCATCAAAACTCATTGCTTCCTTAGTAGTCATCAATGTTTCGTATTCTTCTTTGCTACCTACTATCATGTTTTCAAACTCACGCAAGCCCGTTCCCGCAGGTATATGATGCCCTGTAATAACGTTCTCTTTCAAACCAAGCATTGGATCCATTTTTCCTTGTATGGCCGCAGACGACAATACTTTGGTTGTTTCTTGGAAAGAAGCTGCAGATATCCAACTTTGTGTACCCAACGAAGCTTTGGTAATACCCAACAACAACGGCGAAGATGTTGCAGGTTTGGCATCACGGAATTCAACCAGTTTTTTATCGTTTCTTCTAAGAATAGAATTTTCTTCTCTTACATCACGAAGTGTAACAATTTGCCCAGTTTTTAGTTTGGTACTTTCTCCATGGTCAGTAACAACTTTTTTATCGTAGATGTTGTCATTCTCCACATTAAACTCTTGTTTATCTTCTGTATCTCCTTCTAAGAATATGGTATCACCGGCATCTTCAATGGTTACTTTTCTCATCATCTGGCGTACAATTACTTCTACGTGCTTGTCATTAATCTTCACACCTTGTAATCTATAAACCTCTTGTATTTCATTTACAACATACTCTTGTACTGCAAATGGACCTCTAATTGCAAGTATATCTGCAGGAGCTGTTTGGCCATCTGACAATTGTGATCCAGCTTTTACGAAATCACCATCTTGTACTAGAATCTGACGACTCAATGGAACCAAGTATTTACGCACTACACCATCTTTTGCTTCTACAATAATCTCCCTGTTACCACGCTTAATGGCTCCAAAAGCAACCACACCATCTATCTCACAAACTACCGCAGGGTTACTTGGGTTACGTGCCTCAAATAATTCTGTTACACGAGGCAAACCTCCCGTAATATCCTTCAATTTGCTTAGTACACGTGGTATTTTTACCAATACCTGACCACTTCTTACTGTATCACCTTCTTCTATGACGATGTGCGATCCTACCGGTAAGTTGTATCCTTTCTTCTCTTTACCTTCTACAATGATTGATGGTAATTTGGTTTTATCTTTTGTATCTATAACCACTTTTTCTCTATGTCCAGTTTGTTCATCTACTTCATCACGGTAAGTTATACCTTCTAATAAAGCATCGAATTTAATGGAACCACTTACCTCTGCCACAATTACGTTGTTAAATGGATCCCATGTACAAATCGGATCTCCTTTGGCAACTTTCTGTCCATCTTTTACTTTCAATACAGATCCGTAAGGAACGTGCATACTATTCAATAAACGATCAGATTTTACATCTATATTTCTCACTTCACCTGTACGACCGATAACTACAACCTGCTTCTTACCTTCAGCATCTTCAGTAGATACTGTACGCAAACCATCGAATTGTAAAGTACCATCAAACTTAGCGTACAAGCTAGATTCTACCGAAGTAGACCCTGCCACACCACCCACGTGGAAAGTACGTAATGTAAGCTGTGTACCTGGCTCACCAATAGATTGTGCGGCAATAATACCTACTGCATCACCACGCTGGGCCAGTGTACCAGACGCTAGGTTTTTACCGTAACATTTTACACACACTCCACGCTTGCTTTCGCATGTAAGTACCGAGCGAATTTCTACAGTTTCTATACCACTGTCCTCTATAATTTTGGCTGTATCTGTACTTATTTCTTCACCTGCAACCGCAAGTATTTCATCTGTTACAGGATGTATTACATCATGCAATGACATACGACCTTCAATCCTATCGCTCAATGGTTCAATAATATCTTCGTTGTCTTTTAATGCAGAAGTTGCAATACCACGTAGGGTTCCACAATCTTCTTCATTAATAACCACATCTTGCGCCACATCCACCAATCTTCTGGTAAGATAACCCGCATCAGCTGTTTTAAGAGCCGTATCCGCCAAACCTTTACGAGCACCATGGGTAGAAATGAAATACTCCAATACACTCAAACCATCTTTAAAGTTGGCCAAGATCGGGTTTTCAATAATCTCACTTCCAGATGATCCAGACTTACGTGGCTTAGCCATCAATCCCCTCATACCTGCAAGCTGCTTAATTTGTTGTTTAGATCCACGAGCACCAGAATCAAGCATCATATAAACTGAGTTGAAACCTTGTTTATCAGATGCCAAATCACGAATAAGTGTTTCTGTAACTTTGGTATCTACACGACTCCAAATATCAATAATTTGGTTATAACGCTCATTGTTCGTAATCAACCCCATGTTGTAACTATCCATTACCTCTGCTACTTCTCCATGTGCATTTTCTACCAATTCTTCTTTAATAGCAGGAATAATAAGATCGTTGATATTGAACGATAATCCACCACGGAATGCCATACGGTATCCAAGTGTTTTAATATCATCCAAGAATTTTGCTGTAATAGGAACAGATGTCCATTTGATGATATCACCAATAATTTCACGCAAATTCTTTTTAGTAAGCAATGCATTTACAAAACCTACTTCTTTTGGTACATGTTGGTTAAATATTACACGACCAACAGTTGTTTCTATCAATTTAAAAGTAAGTGAACCATCGTTGTTGCGGTAGTTTGCTCTTACTCTAATGTTTGCATGTAGATCAATTTGCTTCTCGTTATAGGCAATAATAACTTCTTCAGCAGAATAAAATGCTTTTCCTTCTCCTTTTACGATTTCATCTCCAACGGTTTTCTTTCCTTTGGTAATGTAATACAATCCAAGTACCATGTCCTGAGAAGGAAGGGTAATAGGTGTACCATTTTGAGGGTTAAGAATGTTATGCGAAGAAAGCATCAATAATTGTGCTTCCAAAATTGCTGCATTGCTCAACGGAACGTGCACCGCCATCTGATCTCCATCGAAATCGGCGTTAAACGCAGAGGTAACCAATGGGTGAAGTTGAATTGCTTTTCCTTCGATTAATTTAGGTTGGAATGCTTGAATAGACAACCTGTGTAAGGTTGGAGCTCTGTTCAACATTACCGGGTGACCCTTTAATATATTTTCTAGAATATCCCAAATAATGGCTTCTTTTTTATCTACCAATTTACGGGCACTCTTTACTGTTTTTACAATACCTCTTTCAATTAGTTTGCGAATAATAAATGGCTTAAACAATTCTGCCGCCATATCTTTTGGCAAACCACACTCATGCATCTTAAGTTCTGGTCCTACTACAATTACAGAACGACCAGAGTAATCAACACGCTTTCCTAGCAAATTCTGACGGAAACGTCCTTGCTTACCTTTCAATACATCAGAAAGAGATTTTAAAGCACGTCCACCTTCTGCTTTTACAGCATTTGATTTACGGCTATTATCAAACAATGAATCTATAGCTTCTTGCAACATTCTTTTCTCGTTACGAAGAATTACTTCTGGCGCTTTAATCTCCATCAAACGCTTCAAACGGTTATTACGAATAATTACACGACGATACAAGTCATTTAAATCAGATGATGCAAAACGACCACCATCCAATGGAACAAGCGGACGAAGTTCTGGTGGTATTACTGGAATATATTGCATAACCATCCACTCTGGACGATTCTCAATTCTTGTATTAGCATCACGGAAACTTTCAACAACGCTCAAACGCTTTAAAGCATCTGCTTTACGTTGTTGGGATGTTTCATTTGCAGCAGAGTTACGTAAATCAAAACTTAATTGATCTAGATCCAACCGCTCAAGCAATGCATGTACCGCTTCTGCTCCCATTTTAGCAACAAATTTTTCCGGATCTTCATCAGGAAGCATTTGGTTTTCTTTTGGAAGTGTATCTAGTATATCAAGGTATTCCTCTTCTGTTAATAGATCTGCGTAGTTCTGTCCTTTATCGGTACGTACCCCTGGATTGATTACTACATAACGCTCATAATAAACGATGGTTTCCAATTTCTTAGAACTCATTCCAAGTAAGTAACCAATTTTATTTGGCAAAGATTTAAAGTACCAAATATGGACAACAGGAACTACCAATTTGATATGTCCCATTCTTTCTCTACGTACTTTCTTTTCGGTAACTTCTACACCACAACGATCACAAACAATTCCTTTGTAACGAATACGCTTGTACTTTCCGCAAGCACATTCATAATCTTTTACTGGGCCAAAAATTCTTTCGCAGAACAAACCGTCTCTTTCTGGTTTGTAGGTACGATAGTTGATTGTTTCAGGCTTTAAAACTTCACCATAGCTTCTCTCTAAAATGGTATCTGGACTAGCCAAACCGATGGTTATTTGTGAGAAAGTTGCTCTAGGACGATTTTCTTTTTTGAATGCCATATCTATAATTGATAATTGTATAATTAATAATTAATAATTCTTTGGTTTGAAATTTTGTTTGCAAACTGCGCATTGCATTTTGCAAACTATATTATTCAAACTTCAAATCCAATCCTAACCCTCTTAATTCATGTACCAATACATTGAACGATTCTGGGATACCAGCTCTTGGTATGTTATCACCTTTTACAATTGCTTCGTATGTTTTAGCTCTTCCGATAATATCATCCGACTTAAGCGTCAACAATTCTTGCAATATATTAGATGCACCATATGCCTCGAGTGCCCAAACCTCCATCTCTCCAAAACGCTGACCACCAAACTGGGCTTTACCACCCAACGGTTGTTGCGTAATAAGACTGTATGGTCCGATTGAACGAGCATGCATCTTATCATCTACCATATGATGTAGCTTGATAATGTAAATGATACCCACAGTAGCTTTTTGATCGAAACGATCTCCAGTTTCTCCATCATACAAATAAGTATGACCAAATTTAGGAAGACCCGCTTTTTCAATATTCTCTGCAATTTCATCTACCGAAGCTCCGTCAAAAATTGGAGTTGCAAATGTGCAACCTAATTTCTCACCTGCCCAGCCCAAGGCTGTTTCATATATTTGTCCAAGGTTCATACGACTAGGTACACCCAATGGATTCAATACGATATCTACAGGCGTTCCATCTTCTAGGAACGGCATATCTTCTGCACGTACAATTTTTGCTACAATTCCTTTGTTACCATGACGACCTGCCATCTTATCTCCCACTTTTAGTTTACGCTTAATAGCCATGTAAACCTTAGCCAACTTCAATACACCCGCTGGTAATTCATCTCCAATAGAAATATTAAATTTCTCTCTTTTGTAACGACCAAGTTCTTCGTTGAATTTGATATTGAAATTGTGAAGCAACGTATTGATCAGATCATTCGTTTTTTCATCTGAACTCCATCCCAAAGGATTTACGTTTACAAAATCAATTCCTGCAAGATTCTTAGTAGTAAACTTTACACCCTTTCCTATTAATATCTCACCAAAGTTATTTGTAACACCTTGGCTCGTCTTATCCAATAACATACTTTGCAATTTCTCTTGCAACATAGCCATTAGTTTCTCTTCGTTTACTTCGTGTGTTTTTTCTATTTTGTCCAACTGTGCTTTTTCACGCACTTTTGCGTTTTTGTCTTTCTTTGCACGCTGAAACAATTTCTTATCTATAACAACACCTTCTGTACCACTTGGTGCTTTCAAAGAGGCATCTTTAGCATCTCCGGCTTTATCACCAAAGATTGCACGCAATAGCTTCTCCTCTGGTGTAGGATCACTTTCGCCTTTAGGCGTTATTTTACCAATAATGATATCGCCTTCTTTCACAACTGCACCTATACGAATAATACCGTTTTGATCTAAATCTTTGGTAGCTTCTTCAGATACATTTGGAATATCTGGTGTAAGTTCTTCTTCACCTAATTTTGTATCACGCACTTCCGTTTCAAACTCACTGATATGAATAGAGGTAAACAAATCATCTTTCACCACTTTTTCAGAAATCACAATCGCATCCTCAAAGTTGTAACCTTTCCATGGCATGAAAGCCACTTTCATATTACGACCTAATGCCAATTCTCCATTTAAAGTTGCATATCCTTCTGTAAGGAAATCACCTTCCGCTACTTTTTGTCCTTTAATAACCGCAGGACGTA
This sequence comes from Ferruginibacter sp., assembly GCA_031380515.1. GTDB lineage: Bacteria > Bacteroidota > Bacteroidia > Chitinophagales > Chitinophagaceae > Ferruginibacter. The sequence continues at coordinate 9,499 of JANNGD010000123.1, forward strand.
AATTGATGGTAGTCTCTTGGTTGGTACGAACAAATTTTGTTATCTTATAGATAGTAAGTGCGTCTTCAAAACTTACCAATTTAGCTATATCACTTCTTTTGTAACGAACATGAATTTCGTTTGCATCTACATATTCAACAACACCTTCACCATCCGCATGTATTTGAATCCTCGCATCACGAGCTGCTTTTCCTTCCAAACCAGTTCCTACAATAGGAGCTTCTGGTCTTAAAAGTGGAACAGCTTGACGTTGCATGTTTGAACCCATCAATGCACGGTTGGCATCATCATGCTCCAAGAAAGGAATAAGGGAAGCACTCAAACCTACAATTTGGTTTGGAGCCACATCCATGTATTCTACCTCTTCTTTATCTAGGATAGGGAAATCACCTGTTTGACGAGATTTGATTCTATCATCAACAAAGTTTCCTTTATCATCTATATCAACGTTTGCCTGCGCAATTTTTGCTGTATCTTCTTCTTCTGCGCTCAAGAAAGTTACTTTCTTCATATCCACTTTACCAGCTGTTACTTTACGGTAAGGTGTTTCTATAAAGCCCATGTCATTGATCTTGGCATGTACACAAAGTGTAGATATCAAACCAATGTTTGGTCCTTCTGGTGTTTCAATCGTACATAAACGGCCGTAATGTGAGTAATGCACGTCACGTACCTCAAATCCAGCACGCTCTCTACTTAAACCGCCGGGCCCAAGTGCGGAGATACGACGCTTGTGCGTTATCTCACTCAATGGGTTGGTTTGATCTAAGAATTGGCTCAACTGAGAAGTACCAAAGAATGAGTTAATCACACTAGAAAGAGTTCTAGCATTAATTAAGTCAACCGGTGTAAATACTTCATTGTCACGCACATTCATTCTTTCACGAATTGTACGAGCCATACGAGCAAGCCCTACACCAAATTGAGCATATAATTGCTCTCCTACTGTACGTACCCTACGATTGCTCAAGTGATCAATATCATCTACCTCACTCTTTCCATTGGTAAGTTGTACCAATGTTTTAATGATGGCGATGATGTCGTCTTTTGTAAGTACTTTTTTAGTGATTGGAAAATCAAGACCTAAACGACGGTTGATTTTATAACGACCAACTTCTCCTAAATCGTAACGCTTGTCACTAAAAAATAGTTTATCAATAATACCACGAGCTGTTTCATCATCTGGCGCATCAGCCCCACGAAGTTGCTTGTATATATGTTGTACAGCTTCCAACTCGGAGTTAGAAGTATCCTTATTTAAAGTGTTGTAAATGATAGAGTAATCACCACTTACCTCTTCTTTTTGTATAAATACATTCTTTACTTCTACAGAAAGGATAGTAGCAATATTACTTTCATCCAAAACAGTATCTCTTTCTAAAATGATTTCGTTCCTTTCTATGGAAACTACCTCACCAGTATCTTCATCCACAAAATCTTCTACCCATGTACGCAATACACGTGCAGCAAGACGCTTTCCAATTTGTTTTTCTAAGCTCTTTTTATCCGCTTTTACTTCGTCAGCCATGCCGAACAATTCCAATATATCTTTATCGGTTTCAAAACCAATAGAGCGAAGTAAAGTAGTAACAGGGAATTTTTTCTTACGATCAATGTAAGCAAACATCACATTGTTGATATCTGTAGCAAATTCCATCCATGCACCTTTGAAAGGGATAACACGAGCAGAATAAATTTTAGTACCATTCGGGTGAGTAGACTGACCAAAGAATACACCAGGTGAACGGTGAAGCTGGCTTACGATAACCCTTTCTGCTCCATTGATAACAAATGTACCACGTGGAGTCATGTAAGGAATGTTACCTAAGAACACGTCCTGAACGATTGTTTGGAAATCCACATGCTCTTCATCATTACAGCTAAGCCTAAGCTTTGCTTTTAATGGAACAGCGTATGTAAGACCTCTTTCAATACATTCATCAATTGAATAACGAGGAGGGTCTACGAAGTAATCCAAAAATTCTAACACGAAAATATTACGAGTATCAGTAATTGGAAAGTTGTCTTTAAAACAACGGAACAATCCTTCTACATTTCGCTTATCAGGCGTGGTTTCCAATTGAAAAAAGTCTTTGAAAGACTGTATCTGAATTCCAAGCAAATCAGGCTGTTCCGCTATGAGTTCAACCTTTCCGAAGTTGATACGCTTAGCAGCATTAATTTTTGTTGCAGACATAAATTTATTAAAACGTTTAGTGAAGATCCTTGCTGTGAAAATATAGCTTGCGCTAATATCCCATTTTAAGGATGGCAAAGGTATGGAATAAAATTAAATAAATTATGAAAATATAATTTTTTGGCAAGAAATTTGAGAAAAAGTAAAAAAAGGACGATTTTTCGGATTGTTTAGTATCAGTTTTACTTTTTTATCGAAGAATATCAGAAGAAATGTCAGTAAATTTATAGGGAATGAACAATGAGATTTTAGAGATGGATTGATTAATAAAAAAAAATAGCCCCGCTTTTTGGAAACACACCTCGATTTAAATTTGTTTTCGCCCAATTTTAAAATAAACATTTTTAAAATCTTTCAATCACCATTATGAAATAAATTCCTTTGTTTAATTGTATATTCTCTAATAAAATGTTTGCATTTATGTAAGAGAAAACAATAGCAACTGTAAAAATACGAACTTGAAATACTTTAAAACAATTTTGAAATTAAATATAGTGAGCTTACCAACCAAGTAGGATAAGAGAATTTCATTCAAGCTATATAAAAAAACAAGAAAAACGGATTTGATAAAAGCAAAAAGGGTTGCTAATTAGCAACCCTTAAAATGTACTTTATCTTTTTTATTTAGATGCATCATCCGCTACTTTTGTTGCATCGTCTGCAACTTTTGCAACTTCATCTTTTACTTCTGTAGCTGCATCATCTGCTTTTCCGGTAAGCTCTTCAAACTTATCTTCTACTTTGTCTTTTAAATCTTCTGCTTTGTCTTTTGCAGCATCCCAAGCATCTTCTGCTTTGTCTTTTACATCTTCCCAAACATCTTCTGCTTTATCTAAAAGTTCAGCAGCTTTGTTCTTTAGCTTATCTAAAAAACCTTCTTCTTCTTTGATTATTTCATCGCTCATGGTAAAAATTGTTTTGTGTTAAAAAAATATTATTTGGAAACGTAATTTACGTAATTATTTATTGATTTGCGTTACCAAATTCTTACCCTATTTTCTGGTTTCAAATACATAGCGTCTCCTTCTCTTACATTAAATGATGCATAAAAAGGATCAAAATGTACCAATGGTCCGTTAATTCTAAATATTTCTGGAGAATGTGGATCAGTTTGTAATCTTGTACGCATAGATTCATCTCTGTCTTTGATTCTCCATATTTGTGCAAAGCCTAAAAAGAATCTTTGATCGGGTGTAAAACCATCAATTTTTGTGGTATCCTTTCCTTGCTTGGTCATTTTAAAAGCATCGTATGCGATAGCTAAACCACCAATGTCTGCTATGTTTTCTCCTTGTGTAAGCTCCCCATTCACATGTATGTTTCCAAACATGGTGTAAGCGTTATACTGTTTTACTACAGCCACTGTCTTGGCTTTAAACTTTATGTTATCTTCTTTACTCCACCAGTTATTCATATTCCCTTTTTCATCGTATTGGCTACCTTGATCATCAAAACCATGGGTCATTTCGTGTCCTATAACCATACCAATTCCGCCATAATTTATAGCATCATCCGCTTTTGCATCAAAGAAAGGAAATTGCAATATACCTGCAGGAAAAACAATTTCGTTGTTGGTAGCGTTATAATAAGCATTTACTGTTGCGGGAGTCATCCCCCACTCGGTTTTATCTACATCTTTGCCAATTTTATCAGCACTTTCTTTTAAATCGTGCTTTCGTATACTTTGCACATTTCCAAAAAAGTCATCTTTATTAATGTTTACATCATCATAGTTTTTCCATTTAGATGTGTATCCAATCTTTTTTAAGAAAGTATTTAATTTTACAATGGCTCTCTTTTTAGTTGTGTCGCTCATCCATTCATTCTTAAGAATTCTAGCTGCAAAAGCTTTCTGCAAATTTTCTACCAATTCATTCATTCTAGTTTTAGCTTCATCCGTAAAATATTTTTTTACATACAACTGCCCAGCAAGGTCACCTAGACCATTATCAACCCTAGATACCATTTTTTTCCAACGCTCACTTTCTACTTTTTGCCCACTAAAAACTTTATTAAAAGTAAATGAGGCATCTCTAAAATTTTTACTTAATGAAGGAGCATTGCTAGAAATATAACCAAATTTAATTTTGCTTTTCCAAGCATCTATTGGTTGTGAAGTTAATAAAGTATTTAATGCAGCATAGTAGCCAGGTTGGGAAACATTTATACTATCTGGCTTTACTTTCATTTCTGCAAAGAAAGCTTCCCAATTTACATTTGGTTCCGCTTTTTGTAAGTCTACTACACTTAATTTATTGTAATTTTTTTGTGGGTCACGTGTTTCTGCAGGTGTACGATGCGATTTTGCCATATTTGTTTCCAAAGCCAAAATAGCTGCAGCATTTTTTAATGCCATTAGTGAATCTGCCCCTGTTAGCGAAAATATTTTTTTTGCATAATCTAACATCGCATTTCTGGCCGCATTGCTAGCACTGTCTGTCTTTGTATAATAATCTTTCTCGGGCAATGAAAGACCAGTCTGGTAAAAAATAGGGATATTTTTGGAGCTATTCTTTTCATCGCCTCCTACATAAAAGCCCATTAATGCGTGCCCATGCCCCTCTGCATGCAACTTTGCCATTAAAGCTACCAACTCTTTTGAATCTTTTACAGCATCTATTCTTGCTAGCACGGCTTTTAAGGGTTCCATTCCTTTTTTCTCTATGGCCATGGTATCCATACCAGCAGTATAAAAATCACCTACTTTTTGCTCAATACTACCTTTGGAAGCATTGCTTTTTGCCGCATCTTCAATAATAATTCTAAGTGCTTTTTGGTTATCTTCATACAAAGTATAAAAACTTCCCCACCCGCTTTGATCTTCTGGAATTATGGTGGCTTTTATCCATGCACCATTTGCATAAGTAAAAAAGTCATTACCAGGTTTAATAGAACTATCCATACCTTTTACATCGAAAAAACTGCTGCGCTTTGTTTCATCTTTGGAAGATGGTTTAGAACTACTATTATCACAAGAGGCTACCAAAATAGCCAATGCAAAAAAACTTAAATGAGATAGCTTCATAATCGTTACGTTTTAAAATTAAGTTTGTAAATATCACAAATACTTTGATTACTCCACCAAATAATATGTAAACGGCACAAAAAAGCCCCGAAGAAAACTTCGAGGCTTTAATATTATTGAAAAGAAATTAAGCAACTTCAACTTCTGCACCTGCGTCAGTCAATTTAGTTTTAAGTTCTTCTGCTGTAGCTTTATCACCACCTTTTTTGATTGCTTTGTTTTTAATAAATTTTAACATTAAATAAAATCCTAAAGAAATAGAAATGATAATTAGTATTTTGGAAATTATATTTCGGATTAAATATTAAAATTAATTTAATATAACCTTAACAAATTTATTATTTTAACATATGTAACTTAGACTATTATTAAAAACAAAAAAAATAAATTCATGAAAAAGACACTTTTAAAACAATTTGTAACTACATTACTAATCTTCGGTATTTTATCATCAAGTTATGCTTTTTCTAGCATAAATTTTGAAAAAGTACATTTCAAAAGCATGGAACGCATCTTATTAAGACAATATTCTATGAATATTCAATCTCCGACCTATTATATTGGAGGTTGTACATACACATATACAGCTGTTTTAACATTTGAATGGGATGGAATTAGAGGGCATTTACCTACGAACGTACAAATTACCAACGCAGTACTTAATCAGCATTGTCCTAATGCAGGCGGCTTTTTAAGAAATATCAGTACTTCGTGCTTTACAGATGATGGCGAAATCAAATCAATAGCTTTTTCTACAACGGGTGACCAAGCATCAGATTCACTTTTAGTAGATACTAATTTTAATAATGATATTAAAACTCTTTTAAATGAAGAAATCAAAAAGATTACGGGTCAATAATTTCTATTTTTTATTTCTTTCTTTTTTTATTTTTCCTTGGCAGGCTTATAGCCAATCAAAGCGTTACAAAATAACCTTTGATTGTTCTTTGAGTAATATTCAACCGATAAAAGTTCCTGATTCCATTACCATGGTTCGTAACGGTGATAGTATAAAAATACCATGGTCTGCTTCTTCCAAAATCAAATTAAATACGAAGCTAATGGTAATAGAGGTAGTTGCAAATGATAAAAAATCCACCATTAAAGTTATTGATAAATCATCTGGTTGGGGAGATGATTCATATAAAAAAATGCCTGATAGCTTGGTTTATCAATCGACTAAATGGTTGGCTTTTACAAAAGGAAAAATAAAAAAAATCCCATTCGAAAAAGAAGAATACTTATTTGCTAAAGATATAAAGACAATTCTCGGTTATAGATGCAGCAAAGTAATTACACTTAATTACAAAGGAGAGAAAGAAATGGAATCTTGGGTAACAGAAAAATTACCATCTACTATTATGCCTTATAGTGGTTCGAAACCTATGAAAGGCGCCATTATGGAAAGCAGAAATGTGCGAACAGGAATTAGTTATGTCGCAACCAACATTAAGCTACTATAATAAATAACTATTGCTTTTAATGTATGATTTGGAATACATTAAAAAAAGTAAAGCCCTTGCAATTTATACAAGGGCTTTATTATTTTAATATTGAAAAGAAATTAAGCAACTTCAACTTCAGCACCTGCGTCAGTCAATTTAGTTTTAAGTTCTTCTGCTGTAGCTTTATCAACGCCTTCTTTGATAGCTTTTGGAGCACCATCAACTAAGTCTTTTGCTTCTTTCAAACCAAGCGCTGTTAATTCACGAACCGCTTTAATCACGCTCACTTTTTGTTCGCCCGCAGTTAACAACATTACTGTGAACTCAGTTTGCTCAGCCGCTGCAGCTGGTGCTGCT
>JANNGD010000160.1:0-7395 GCA_031380515.1 Ferruginibacter sp.
TGTACAGAATATTTGCTTTATTAGTAGCCGTTTTAATAATAATAACCCACCAAAAAAATATAGGAAAATTATTGCGTGGAGTAGAAAGTAGGGTTCCAATTCTCAAACACAGAGACAAGCGAAAAAACCGCCATAAATAAAATACACATAATTTTAAGAATGTTTGGTACGGCAATTGTTTAACTACTATCTACATTAAACCTCACTTTATGAAAAGAGTAATACTATTCGTATCTGCAATAGCCATATTTGCTGCATGTACTACCAATGCAGTTACTGGAAGAAAACAATTAAGCCTTATTCCTGAACGTGAATTACAGGCACAAGCAATTACCCAATACCAAAGTTTTTTATCTCAAGCGAATGTGGTAAATGCTAATGGAAACAGAGACGCAGAAATGGTAAAAAGAGTAGGCACCCGTATTGCCAATGCTATTACTAAATACTATACAGACCAAGGTAAAGGAGATATCTTGAATGGATACCAATGGGAATTTAACCTAGTAAATGATAAACAAGTAAATGCTTGGTGCATGCCAGGTGGTAAAGTGGTGGTTTATTCTGGATTATTACCTATCACCCAAAATGAAGCAGCTTTAGCGGTAGTGCTTGGTCATGAAATAACACATGCTGTTGCCAATCATGGCAATGAGCGGATGAGTCAAGAATTGCTGGCCCAAGGCCTTGGTACTTTGGGTGATGCATTGACATCAAATAAACCTAAAGCAAATCAGATTTTCAATTCTGTATTTGGGGTAGGGGCACAAGGATTGGTTATTTTACCAAAGTCTAGAAACCAAGAATACGAATCAGATAAATTTGGATTGTTGTTTTGTGCAATGGCTGGTTACAACCCGCAAGAAGCCATCCCTTTTTGGAACAGAATGGCTGCGGCAAGTGCAGCGGGTGGTGGTCAAAAACCCCCAGAATTTCTATCAACACACCCATCTGATGAAAACCGTATAGCAAGAATAGAAAGTTTTATGCCAGAAGCCTTGGGATATTATAAACCAATTAGAAAATAAATATTTAATGCCCTGATTTTATTGGAGCATTTTTTATTGTACTATTCCATTATTCTATTGAAATGTTTTAAAGTAATTCTGTTGACGTCTTGTTACAAATTATGGCTGTAGTATCATACATAATAAGGTTGTCGCTATCATAATTTTTAGTATATTTATTTTTATATACCCAGATTAGTAAAACGATATCTGCATTTTTGGTGCTTTTGTTATTCTTTTCGGTAATACATAATAAACAATCCAATTTTTAAAAATTCATATACACTCATTGAAAATTATACATAATTTAATTTTATTTGGTTTTTGTCTTCTTTTAGCAAGTTCTTGCCAAAGAGAATTATTTTTTGAACCTACCAATGCAAAAGGCTTCCTTTTAAAAACAGCTCAAGGTGATTGTGCTCCTATAAATGTTTCCGGAAATTATATAAAGAGTACATCTTTATCTGCTTCTAATTATATGGATGTTCAAGTTAATTTTACTACGATAGGCCCTTATGATATTAAATCTGATACTGTAAATGGTTTTCATTTTAGAGGACTTGGAGAAGCTATTAAATTGGGAATTGCTACAATAAGACTTTTTGCAGAGGGTTCCCCAACTGCTGTTGGAATAAATCCATTTAAAATAAAATTTGATACCAGTACTTGTAATACTTTAGTGACAGTTATTAACAATGTAAATAGTGCTGTGTTTACTTTAGGGGGCGCACCTAATAATTGTACAGGCGCATTGCTTGCTGGTGTTTATTCTCCCAATTCCCCCATGGTGCCTACTAATACAGTTACACTAAATGTCTCTGTAACACAAATTGGTGCTTATGATTTAAGTACAGGTATTCCAATAAATGGGATAATATTTTCTGGTTCTGGAAACCTAAATTCTATAGGTGCAAGCACGATCGTTTTGGCGGCAACCGGTACACCTACTGTTGCTGGCACTTTTCTTTATCCTGTAACTGTAGGAGGAAGTACTTGTAAATTTTCTGTAACTTTTGCTACCGTTTTACCAGGTACCTATACGATAAATTGTAGTGCGGGCGTAGTATATTCTGGTGCTTTTTCTGCTGCTGTTCCGCTTACTTCTTCTAATAGCGTTTCTATTAATGTTACTACTTTAAGTGCAGGATTATATAATATCACTACCAATTCTGTTAATGGAGTAAGTTTTGCTGCTACGGGTGTATTTCCAGCAGCAGGAACCTATGATATATTATTGAAAGCAACTGGAAATGTGCCTACCCTTGCTGGTATTTATAATTATACTACTAGCGGTGGCATAGGAAGTTGCAGTTTTCCTGTAACATACATAGGTAGTACAGGCGGTGGTGGTGGTGGAAATACGGCAACTTATACAATCAATTGTAGTGCAGGAGTAGTAGCAGAAGGTATTTTTGCAGCAGAAGTTCCATTTCAAAATTCCAACACAATAACTTTAAGTGTAAATGCATCAAACCCGGGTAGCTACAGCATTACTACATTTTTAGTAAACGGTGTAAACTACAGCGCTACAGGTTTTTTCCCTGCTTCAGGAAATTATAATGTTAGCCTTACTGCTACTGGCTCTATTCCTGTATTTGCAGGTGCTTACAATTATACTACTAACGGGGGTACGCTTCCTTGCAATTTTTCTGTTTTTTATGATGATGCACCTTTTGCAAATTTTGCCTGCAAAATTGATGGGGTGCAAAAAAACTTTAATAGCAGGGCTCGTGCTTCTTTATTAAGTTATGGGCAACCTCAAATGTATATAGAAGGTTATACTGGTGTTCCTTCCTCATCAATAGTCCCGCAATTTAATATGAGGATCATTAAAAATGACAATAGCATGGTTTCCGAGGGTTCTTACAATGAAAATTCATTTTTATTACCAGTTGGGGGTTATAAATTGGAAGTTAAATACATTATACCTGGTATAACCACATCAAGTTTACTTTGGAAAACAAGTAGTAACTTCTGTCCTCCACTCAATCCACCATTTACAATAAATATTACTTCAATAACGCCTACTAGGGTATTAGGTACTTTTAGTGGTACTTTGTCAAGTTTTAATCAAGCTACAGTAAGCAACAAAATTATTTCGGAAGGGGTTTTTGATATACCCATTCAGTTTTGATATTTTAATTTGTTATAATTAATGTTGATCCAGATCTTATAAGTAAATCTGTACTACTGGATAATCTTATACTCCTTATTGTAGCGTTTGTACTCAATTCAGGCGTAAAAATTGTTCCTCCATTTATATACACATCGGTCTTAGAATCTGGCAATAAGCCACAATTCCAATTAAGTGTATTTTCCCAAGCTTTGCTGGTAGTGCCAAGCCAAGTCATTCCAAACTTCAAAGTATACTCAGGTGAATAAACCAAACCCAAAGGCGTATTAATAGCACACCTATATTTATTACCGTAATTAGAAGTGGGGGGTGAATTTAGTTGTAATAAATTGGTAGTTACATCAGCATATATCCCAGCATTGTTTAGATTAGAATATCCAAGTCCGCTGTCTACTTGCCATTGATAATTTGTACCTGTAATAGAAGCGGCATAAGAAATATTGTTATTGGGACATTCGGGCAATATATAAGGTTTCATTACAGCAAAAGTAGAAAATCCGGTAAAGTTGCCTTCGAAAATAGTATGGGGCGCAATACCGTAATTGGTTTTACTATTTATAGAAGAAAAAACAGGAGTTGTGTTTGGCGGAACGAGTGTTAAATCACCATTTGTTTTTACTATTTTTAAATCTGTAATCGTATTTCCTGTTGTAGCAAGTAACCCATTTATCTCATCATTTGCATAATATAATTTAAGATTATAAGGAGCAGATGGATTTACATTGGCAGCAGTGATTTTAAAAACTTTATCAGAAATTTTTTGATCGTTATAAATACCCCATGCCTGAGTAGCTCCCACGCCGGTTCTTACCAGTTCTACTTTTGTACACCCAAAATCGAATGCACTAAGGTTTTCGATGGTTGCCATTATATTTTTTGTTATCGGGTTATAAAAATGAATGGTTTGATTCGGTCCAAGGTATTCTTCGTCCATGTTTCCTATATGTGTAGTTGTTTGTATGGGAGAAGTGGAGGTTCCTTTTATTACAATGCTATCAATAATAAATGGTGGGTTGTTTACAATGGATGAATTATTTCTCCATTCAAAAGCAATTTTTAGAGAATTTGCATTGTCAGCATCTGGTGGAATTGAAATATTTTCTGTACTCTTAAAGTTCCTGTCAAAAATATTGTCTTTTAAAAGTATCCATGAAATGCCATTGTTTATAGAATAATAAAGTTTCCCATAATCTAAAACAGAACTTCCGCCTTGGCCACCATTAGGAAGACTTCTAAATTCACCCTTGCTTTTATATAAGTAGGTAAGTTTAAGATTAGAGAAACTGTTTGCATTTATTGTTGGCGATTCCAACCTTACGATTGTGCTATCATTTACTGATGACCCTGCATACGCATTGTTTACACCGTTATTAGAAATATAAGCTGCGTTAGTTGGAAAATCTGCATCTCCGCTATTTCGTATAATCCATCTGTTTGGGGAGAGTATGCCATAATTTACTGTTTGTGTCCAACTTCCCAATCCAGTTGCTATGTTATTAAAATCTTCTACAAATAAGAGCTGATTTGTAGTTGAGTCAGGCCTATAATCATCGCTGGTAATATTAATAATATTTACATTGTTGATATTTCTTTTTTCAGCATTTCCTCCATTTGGATTAATATCAAAGTTTAAAGAAACTGTTTCTATATTTTCAATAAGGGCATCGTTGTAAATTTTAAAACTAATTGTTTGCGATAAGTTACTTGAACTTAAAGTGAAATTCATGGGACTAATTTCAATGTCATTGTTTGTACCCAATACCAATCCATTGCTGCCTATAGGTAGCAAGGTAATGTTTGCTGGCGCAGATGGCCCGTAGGGAATTTTTAATTTTGTAGTTATTAGTTTGTAATCCAAACATCCATTTTCTACATCTGCACTTTCTTCAAGTACATTTTGGAAAGTTGTTTCAAAGTATACGCCCGGATTGATACATGGATTATTCCTTACAAAGGATCTAATTTTTTGACCTGGAAATGGCCCAAATCCATTGGCTAAATTTGTTCCATAACCTGTAAGATGACAATAACTCATAATCGTTCCACCATTTGTTGGTGCAGGGCCTTGGGGACACCCCCCCTCAGTTGCGTAACAGTTATCTAATGCCACCCCACCCGGCCATGAGCAGGATTGGGTATGTGGCGAGCCTACATTATGACCTAGCTCGTGTGTAATTACCATGCTGGACCAAGAATAAATCGGGAAAGGATTAAAACTGTTTGAAAGATTTCCGCTAACTGCGGTTTTTCGATAGTCGTTATCACACAATACATTTAGGTTAGCAACACCGCCTCCCAACCCTCTTTGCGATAAAAAATGAGCCAAGTCCCCTGGAAAACCATTGGACATATTGTTTGCAAATGCATTTAAAACTGCAGAGGAGGTTGATATACTGTTATAAGGATCTACTATATTCCAAACCATTATACTGCTTATTTTTGTATTGATGCTATCATTTTCAAATAAAGTATGCACCACATTGAAAAGAGCAGTTACATAATTAACCACATTGGTTACATTGGAACCGTTGTTTAAAAAAGTAGCATAATCTGTTTCAAAATAAATATCAATGGGCTCAGCATTTATGGTGGTAGCAGTAGGAGAAACTGGGGCATATACAGGAATCGGATTGGTTGTACTTGAAGCTGAAACGCTTTCGGTGTTACATTCAAACTCATTTTTAATAAGCAAATCAGCATCTCTGTAAATAATGTGTTCGTTCATTAGCCTAGCTTCAGGCGTATTTATTGCTCCTATATTAATGTTTCCTCTTTCGTCCGATACTACTGCTACTATTTTATCATTTAGAATACTCATAGCTGCAAAAGATGTTGGCTTACCTTTTACAATACCTTTATAATGTAAGGCTGTACTATTATCGTAAAGTTTATCAGTTGGATTTTTTCCGGTAGTAACAAAAAAACCGTTTGAAAGTATAGCTGCTTTTTCTAGAGAAATTTCCCATACCTTATTTTCGAAGTAAAAAATAAAATCTATTTTATTCGGATTTTTAGACAGCAAATCATTTACAATAGTTGAATTGAAATGGGCAATGCTTCCTTTTTTGAGGTATTTAAAATAGGTGGGAGATAAGTCTTTATAAGTATCTAAGGGTTCAAAAGTACTTGTTTGTGAAAAAACATTGCATCCTATTATAAGTAAGAAAAAAAACAATAAAGAGAATAGCCGTGCTTTTATTTTCATAAAAAATTTTAGGAATGAAAAAAGTACTAGAAATGGTTTGCCAATTATAGCAATAAAATTAAGAAGAAAAGTTTAGGATTATGTATTTAGTTCGTAAATTATAGAGTAGGATTGGCATAAGAAAAAAAGCGCCTGCCTGCCAGTTGGCTGGTTAAGAAAATTTGAATGTTTGTCAGCCTGTCCCGATATTTTTGTCGGGATTAAGAAATGAAATCAATGTTACCAAAGTTGAAAAATAATTTTTTGCTCGTAAGTCGTGTAGGCTCCCCTTTTTTAGTACACTTCAAAAGTAGAAAAATAGTTTCATTATTTAGTTGTTTTGTATTTCCTGTTGTTGGGCGTAGTGGAGCGGAGGCGTAGCCGAAGCGTAACGGAGCCCAACAACAGGAATGGTTGTTTGTACATGCTTTTCTCTATACATTTTGGGAGATAACCCTCCCAGAGCATCATGCGGCCTTAGGCAATTGTAATCATCCACCCATATTTGTGTAACCTCTCTCACTTCATCAATATTATCAAACAGATAGGCATCTAAAATCCCTCCTCTGTATGATTTATTAAATCGTTCTATATAGGCGTTTTGAGTAGGTTTGCCAGGTTGTATGTATTTAAACTCAATCTCATTGGCTATGCTCCATGCCTTCGCTAGTTTTGCTACAAACTCAGGGCCGTTATCCATCCGTATTTTTTGCGGCTTGCCATAACGGTTAATTAAATGTTTAAGCACCCAGATTACCCGGCTGCTTTTTAATGAATAATCTATTTCAATAAATAGTACCTCACGGTTAAAGTCGTCTATGACATTAAATGATCTAAATTTAGTGCCGTTGCTAAGTGCATCACTCATAAAATCTATGCTCCAAGTTTGAGTAAAATAGTCAGGTGTAGCCAATGCTTCTTTCACTCTTGTTGGCAATCGTTTCTTTATTTTACGGCGCAGTGGCAATCCCATCTGTTTATAAACTCTGTGTAATTTTTTATGATTAACAATGGTGCCACTATTTCTAATGCGGCCATAACACTTCCAAAAACCTTCCACAGGGTTTTGTTTA
>JANNGD010000196.1:0-30123 GCA_031380515.1 Ferruginibacter sp.
CTTGCTTTCTGCATATGCGCTCAATGCATGGCCTACTTTATCTATTTGCAACCATTCATCATTGTCATCAAAACTACGGAATTTGCCTTTTGTATAACCCTTGTACCAAGCTTCATTTAGTCCATACATGATGGCTCCATAGCCTACTACGTTTGCAATGGTCACGCCCCGCACCCTTTTTTTATTGAATGGATATTGTAGATTGGTTGACTGGTTAACCGCTTGATTGTTGTAATCTATTTTTACTGGTTTATTTTTTTGGCTATCAGCAGGCAAAGTTGGTTGATTGAGAATTTTGGCTATGCTATCTAAGTATTCAAATGTATGTGTAGGAATCTGCGCAAAGCTGCTCAGGCAAACAAATATCATGCATAAAAAGACCAATAAAGATTTATCTGCTGAAGTGAGTGACACAACGATGTTGATTAAAGATTAAATGTTTGTTACCAAAAAAAACAAAATTATGCGTAATATTATAATCAAATACGAATATTATATTTGTAAAGTTCTTAAAACAACAACAAATGAAAGAAATAATAGCTCAAAATGTGGAAAATTGGCTTGCAGGTAATTATGATGAAGCCACTAAAGATGGAATAAAAAAGTTACAGTCGGAAGATGCTGATGGCCTTGCCGACGCCTTTTACCGCAACCTAGAATTTGGCACGGGTGGCCTTAGGGGCATTATGGGCATTGGCACCAACCGTATAAACAAATATACCATTGGTATGGCTACGCAGGGATATGCCAATTATTTGAAACTATGCTTTGGTGATAATGTAAGTGTGGCTGTGGCACACGATTGCAGGAACAACAGTAGGACATTTGCGGAAATAACGGCAAATGTTTTTGCGGCCAATGGCATAAAAGTGTATTTGTTTGAAAGCCTAAGGCCCACGCCTGAATTGAGTTTTGCGATAAGGCATTATGGTTGTAAAGGTGGGGTGGTTTGCACCGCTAGCCACAACCCCAAGGAATATAACGGCTATAAGGCATATTGGGACGATGGCGCACAAATGGTACCACCGCACGATAAGAATGTAATTGTAGAAGTAGAAAAAATTGCCAATGTAGATGATGTAAAATGGAGCGGGGGTGAATCCAATATTACCATAATAAGTAAGGAAACGGATGAAGCGTATCTCAATATGGTAAAAGGTTTGAGCATTTACCCCGATGTATGTGCTGCACAGCATGACCTGAAAATTGTATATACACCCATACACGGCTCAGGCATTATGCTTGTGCCAGATGCATTGAAAATATTTGGTTTTGACAATGTTCATATTGTACAGGAGCAGGCAACACCCGATGGAAATTTTCCAACAGTAAACTACCCTAACCCAGAGGAAAAGGAAACCATGAGTATGGGACTTGCCCAAGCAGAAGCTTTGAATGCAGATATTTTATTGGGCACAGATCCTGATGCAGATAGGGTGGGAATTGGCGTAAAAAATGATAGGGGAGAGTGGATTTTGATGAATGGAAATCAAACTGCTTTACTTGCTTTTAATTATATGATAGAAGCTAGAAAAGCAAAAGGTATTGCACAGCCTAATGATATGGTGGTAAAAACGATTGTAACAACCGATATGATAGATGCCATAGCCAAACGCAATGGGGTGGCTTGTTACAACGTACTCACTGGATTTAAATGGATATCCTCTTTAATAAAAGAAAAAGAAGGAAAGGAAAAATATATTGTAGGAGGAGAAGAAAGTTTTGGCCTAATGATAGGCGATGAAATAAGGGACAAAGATGCTGTAAGTGCTGTAGCGCTTATATGTGAAATGGCTGCATATGAAAAAAATAAAGGGCGTTCTTTGTTTGATAAACTCATTGACTTATATATTGAATATGGTTTTTACAAAGAAAACTTGGTAAGCATAACCAAAAAAGGAATGAATGGCGTAGCAGAAATTGCAGCCATGATGGAAGGGTATAGAAATAACCCACCTTTAACCATTGCTGGTACAGCTGTTCAAAACGTATTGGATTATGAGTTACAAAAGGGAAAGAACTTACAAACAGGCGAGGAGTGGACAATTGAATTGCCAAAAAGTAATGTACTACAATTCGAACTAGCAGATGGCACAAAGATATCTGCAAGGCCAAGTGGTACAGAGCCTAAAATTAAATTTTATTTTAGTGTGAACGAGCCGCTAGAAAGTGCAGCTAGGTTTCATGAAACAGAGAAAGTACTGGATGATAAAATTACAGGAATAATTAAAGAAATGGGATTGTAGTATTTTCTAGCGCTACGAAAGAATAAATAAAAAATTATTTGTTTATTCGGGGCTTAAAAAAAAATATATAAAATGTGTATGAGGAAAATGTTATACTGGGGATTTCTGTTGTTTATTCCAATCTTTACATTTGCACAAATTAAAGCTGTAAATGCGTTTCAACAAAAAGCTATACTGCTAAAGGGTTTTATGGATAAAAACCATTATCAACCGCCGCAATGGAACGATACAACTTCGCTCGTTTTGTTTAATAAATGGATAGGTTCTTTGGACAAGGAAAAACTTTTTTTTACGCAAAAAGACCTACTTGTTTTGGACATCTATAAAAACAAATTAGATGATGAGCTTCTTGGAAAAGGATGGGATTTTTTTAACACTTCAACTACTATTTTTCGTGCTAGAGTACAAAAAATGGATAGTGTAATACAAGCATACTTATCAAAACCGGTAGATTTTGCCAAGCCAGACATTTTCATTTGGCCAAATAAAAATTTTGCTTCAAACGAAGCAGACTTAATAAAACGATGGCAGTTTTATTTGAAATGGCGATTGTTGGACAATATTGCCGATAATATGACGGATGATGCTGTAAAATTAACAACAGTTATTCCAAAAGATTTTGCAAAAATAGAAGTGGAAGAACGTGAAATAGGCCGCAAATTTGAAAAGGAATATGTAAGCAATATATTATCAACTCCTCTACTTTTCATTAGCAATATGCAAGATGAATATTTAAATACCATTGCATCTTGTTATGATCCTCATTCAAATTATATGAATGTGAAGGAAAAAGAAGAATTTAATGCACGTGTAAGTGCAATGGAGTTTAGTGCGGGATTGAGTATTGATGAAAATGAAAAAGGAGATAAAACGGTAGATTATCTTCAACCAGGTGGGAGCGCTTGGCTCGGTGGTAAGTTGCACAAAGGGGATGTTATATTAAAAGTAAAAACCAATGGTATAGAAAAAGAAGTAGCCGATTTAAGTATAGATGAACTGCAAAATATTCTTGAAGGAACTACAAGCGGCGAAGTAGGAGTTACCTATAAAACTGAAGCAGGCGAAATTAAAACCACGAAGCTCTTGCTTGAAAAAATAACAGATGAAGATGGCAAAGTAAAAAGTTATGTTTTAAATGCAGGTAAAAAAATAGGCTATATTAATTTGCCAGGGTTTTATAGTAGAGATGATGATTTTAAAGACTTGAAGTATGATGGATGTGCCAATGATATAAGCAAAGAAATAATTAAGCTCCGCAAAGATAATATTGAAGGATTGATACTAGACTTGAGAAACAATGGCGGTGGAAGTATGTGGGAAGCAATGCAACTCGCTGGTATTTTTATAGATATTGGCCCAGTAGCATCTATGAAAAGCAGGGATGGTAAAATATCTTTTTTGAAAGACCCCAACCGAGGTACTATTTATGACGGGCCATTAATTGTACTTATAAATGGACGTAGTGCTAGTGCCAGCGAATTTTTAAGTGCAACATTGCAAGATTATAACAGGGCATTGATAGTAGGCGGTACAACTTATGGAAAAGGCACAGCACAAATTGTGCTGCCATTGGATACAAATAAAATAGATGCAAATAAACAGTACGATGATTTTGTAAAAGTAACAGAACATAAATTTTACAGAGTAAATGGAAGTACAGTGCAATGGAAAGGGGTAGAGCCAGATATTATTTTGCCCGATTTATACGGAGACGATATTTTTAAAGAACGAGTAAATGAAAGTGCTTTAAAACCTGATATGAGCAAATTAGGCAATTACCAACCGTTACCGGCATTACCTATTGCAATGTTAAGAGGAAAAAGCGAAGTAAGGGTAAAGGCAAATGCCTATTTTATGGCAAAAGAATCGTTTGCTCAGTTTATTTTGCAAAAAAGCAAAGCGGAAACCATACCGCTGAGCTGGGCTGCTTTTTCTTCATTTTACTCAAATACTAAAATGCGCTATGCTGCTTATGTAAACAATGATTCACTATATGTTACTCAAATGGTAGTGGAAAATAATTTATTTGATAAAGAAGGCTTTAAACTAACCAGCAAACAAATACGGGAAATAAACGATGTTTATTTATTAGAAATTAGAAATGACAATGTATTGGCCGAAGCCTGTAAGATATTTAATGATTGGTTACAGAAATAAATTGGTACATAAAGAAAATGAAATAATATTAACACTACACTTATAAAAAAATGAAAATGAATTTAAAATTACCTGTATTTTTATTTATGCTTTTTATTGCAAAAGTAGTTTGCGCACAAGACTTTGACTCACCGCTTAAATATATGGAAGCCATCAGTGCACAGCAAGAGAATGTTTCTAAAAGGTATATGGCTTATACCAGTGCATCTGCACACGGAAAGCGAGAAAAAAAGGTAGATAAATTGCGTACTAAATTGATGGATGAAATTCAAGAAGCAAAGATGAATATTGGTTCGTTGCCAAGTTACAAAGGCGATAAAAATTATAGGGATAGTGCGGTAAATTTTATGAAATTTTATTTTAACGTAATGAACGATGACTATTCAAAAATTATCAACATGGAGGAAATTGCAGAGCAGAGTTATGACGAAATGGAAGCCTATATTTTTTTGGAAGAAAAAGTACAGCAAAAATTAGAAGATGCCAATAAAACGATGACGAAAGCACAAAAAGAATTTGCTGAAAAAAATAATATTACACTTACTGCCGATAAAAGCGAGCTAGGTGAAAAAATGAAAGAGTCTGGTGCAGTAAGTAAATATTATCACCAAGTGTATTTGGTTTTTTTTAAACCTTATATACAAGAAAAAAACTTGATGGATGCTATCACGAAAAATAATTTGACTGGTATTGAACAAAGCAAAAGCGCCATGCTTAAATTTGCTCAAGAAGGGTTAGCAAAACTTGCTGCTATGAAGTCGTACAATGGAGATTTTGCTTTGATAGGGGCATGTAAGACCATACTCAATTTTTATGTGAAAGAAGCAGAAAAAACAGCTGGAATAAATGAATTTTTATTGACAAAAGAACGTTTTGAAGGGATAAAAAAAGTAATGGATAAAAAAGGAGATAGTAGAACGAAAGAAGATGTAGAAGCGTACAACAAAGCAGTAAATGAAATGAATAAGTCTTCTAATGCGTATAATAGCACAAATCAAATGCTCAATGACCAAAGGTCCGAATCGCTTGACGGATGGAACAAAGGGGGTAGATCATTTTTTGATGAACACACGCCTAAGTATAAGTAACAAAGCTGGGAAAGCGGAAACTGAAAATAGCAAAGAAAATAAAAATTCAAAAAAATGTCAAGCTTTTGCTTGACATTTTTTTATCTTGCAACCCATACATGAAACTATACGAAGATACTTACCGCCACAAAGGTTTAAGAAAAAAATTACTCGACTTACTCAGAGAGAAAGGCATTACAGACGAAAATGTTTTAACTGCCATGAATAATATTCCACGCCATTTTTTTATGGATAGTGCGTTGGATAATATTGCATATGAGGACAGGGCTTTTCCAATTTCGGATGGACAAACAATCTCACAGCCATACACGGTAGCTTATCAAACACAATTGTTGCAAATAAAGCCCAACGAAAAAGTGTTGGAAATAGGCACGGGCAGTATTTACCAAGCCACCATGTTGGCAGAGCTAGGTGCCAAAGTTTTTACAATAGAAAGGCAAAAAAATCTGTTTGATAAAACAAAGGATTATATTTTTAAAAGAAAATATCCAAACTTGAAATTTTTTTACGGGGATGGATTTGAAGGCTTGCCTACCTATGCTCCTTTTGATAAGATAATTATTACTGCCGCTGCTCCTTTTATACCACCCAAACTTATTCAACAGCTTAAAACAGGTGGATACATGGTTATACCCGTAGATGAGGGTGAAAGCCAGCGCATGAAAAGGCTTACCAAGCTTGAGGATGGAAGCTATAGCGAAGAACTATTCGAAAATTTTTCTTTTGTTCCAATGTTGGGAGGTAAGAACAGCCCCTAAACCTTGCCTACCGGCAGGCTGGTCTCCCGAAGGGGGACTTTTAGTCAATAAGACTTTTAAGTTTCATTATTTAAACTGAACTGCTTATTTTTTTTGTCCAGACAAATACGCAGTCCCGCAGAATTGCGGGATCATTATGCTTGTGCCTGTGCCGATTTTTCTGCATAACTCTCTTCAGCGACATACCTATTTTTATTTTTTCTTATGCAATAGAAACCTCCCTAAATCCTTCCGAAGGAGGGACTTTCAAGTTTCTGAAAATGGAGAGTAATTTTAAAAATAGAATATTTTTTTACTTTTTTAAGAATTAAATATGCCTAGCATGAAAAATAACTTAAAAATAAAACATCCATCTATTGCATAATCTTGTGCGTTTCCTCCCCCTTCGGGGGGGATAGAGGGGGCTTATATTTCCAACCCAATCTTCTTCATCAACAAACTTGCGTTCATATTGGTACAAACACCGTCTTTGAGTTTATAATCAAAATAAAGTTCCTCTCCATTTACTTGTGCATCAAAATGATAATTTAAGATATTGCCAGGGTATTCTTTTTCCATGGCGGCCAGTTCTACATCATGCGTAGCCAAAATTGCTGCGGCTTTTTGTTTGATTAGTTGTTTGATGAGCGCTTCAGATCCTGTATGCCTATCCAAGGAATTGGTACCCCGCAATATTTCATCTAATAAAACAAATACTTTTTCGCCTGCGTTTATTTTTTCTATTACCGTTTTTAGTTTTTTTAACTCGGCATAAAAAGTAGAAGTGCTTTCTTCTAAATTATCTGCAATACGCATGCTGCTTATTAATTGTATGGGGGATATTTCAAAAGACTTTGCGCATACTGGAGCGCCTGCCATCGTGAGTATGCTGTTTATGCCTATGCTACGCAGATAGGTACTTTTTCCTGCCATATTGCTGCCTGTCACCAGCATTATTTCACCAGCGGTTTCTATATTAATAAAATTATTTACTCTTTTACTTGACTGTATCAGCGGATGCCCTAATTCAGTTGCAGCAATAGAAAAATGGGTTTCTTTTAATATAGGAAAACAGTAAGCAGGATTATTGAAATGTAATGTTGCAAAACTATTGAGGGCTTCAAATTCTGCCAAGATTTCAAACCAGCTTTGTACATCGTCATCATTCTCTTTTTTCCATTTCTCAAGGTCTAATACTTGTTGTAATGTCCATTGTAGCATTATATTTAGTGGAATGGCTATAACAATATTGTACCGTAAATCTAATCTGTCTAATATTTTTTTTAGGCGTTTTATTTTAATAGATGCAGCAATTTGTTGCTTTTGTAAATCTGCTTGTAGCTTTTGTAATAATGGAGATGTAAAGGTTCCTATTTCTATGGCCTTTATGCTTTCAGCAAGTGTAGTTAAATCATCTACCATGCTAGACAATTCGTTGTGTAAAGTTGCTGCCACTTTGTTTATTTGAAATGCAATAACAGCGAAAATAAGCAAGCATAAATACCAGGTATTTTCTGCAATTATATCAAAGGCATACAATAAGGTTATTGTGCAAATAATAATGGGCAATAAAAAACGAAGCCATTGCCAATGTTTAAATTGAATAAACAAATTGGGTTCTTGCAACCAGTGTTTAATTTGTTGTAAAGTATTTTTTTTAATACTGCTTTCTTTACCGAGTGCTTGCAAGTTTTGTGTCCATTCATTTTTTGTTGCAAGTTCTTTTACGGCCATTTGCCTTTCAATAATATGTTGAGTGCTGGTAGGAAATAGCAACCAATTGGCCAGTTTTTCTGCCCCCATTTCAGAAGTTGTTCTATTTAATAATTGATACAAGGAGGATCTTCCAAAAATATCCATGTCATTTGCATAGAAATGATCGTGCGGCATAAATTGTGCGCCGTCATCAAACGGGTAATAATTGCCTTCCAAAGCGGCCAACTCATTGTTGTTTATGTTTATTAGAAATTGCAAATGCTTAATGGTAGCCTTGTTTGCAAGATCTTTATAAATGAGTAGTATGAAAATTATAGCTAATAAAACAACTGCCGCAAGGGCATATAACTTATTAATAGACCAAAGAAAATAAAAAACTGTACATATAGATAAAATGCTACCTAGCCTTAAAATACCAAATATTGATTTTCGTTTTTGAAGTTTTTTTTGTTCGTCTGTTAGAATTACCAGCCTGTTTAGGTAAAATGCTTTTGCCTCCATCGTGTAAAATTAAAGGGTATTTTGTTACTGTCGCTAGGGTTGTCAACCTTTATTGCTAATTTCAAAATAAAAATATCGTAAAAGGGTGACAACCCTATTTGCAAACTGCGACATTTGTCCCAAGGGTTGTCAACCCTTTGTTGATAATTACATAATAGAATTTTCGTAAAAGGGTTGACAACTCTATTCGCAACCCTATTTGCAAACTGCGACCATTTGACCCAAGGGTTGTCAACCCTTTATTGATAATTACAGAATAGCAATATCGTAATAGGGTTGACAACCCTATTTGCAAACTGCGACCATTTGACCCAAGGGTTGTCAACCTTTATTGCTAATTTCAAAATAAAAATATCGTAAAAGGGTTGGCAACCCTAAAAAAATGCATCTTTGTTAAGGAAATAATTTGTAGAAATAATGATAAAGCTTTCTTATAAAAAAATAAACCTGCCATTTAAATACCCTTTTACCATTTCTAAGGGAACAAAAACCCATCAACCTGCTTTAATTGTAAAACTTGAATATTTTGGACAAACCGGCTATGGAGAAGCTCCCGCCATACATTATTACGATATTACTGTAGAGCAAATGATAGCAGATTTGGAAGCCAAGAAACCCTTTGTTGAAAAATTTTCATTGTCCGATCCAGAACGTTATTGGCACTACTTGCATCACCTATTTCCTAAAAACCCTTTTTTGGTTTGTGCTCTCGATATGGCAGCATGGGATATTTATGGCAAAATGAAAAGAAAGCAGTTGTATGAATTGTGGGGATTGGATATTGCCAAGGCGCCTATAACCGATTATACCATTGGCATAGATACTACAGAGATGATGCTTAAAAAAATGAAAGAAAGTCCATGGCCAATCTATAAAATTAAAGTAGGTTTTGAGGGCGATGTAGAAATGGTAGCTGCATTGAGAAAACAAACAGAAGCGCCTTTTAGGGTAGATGCCAATGCAGGTTGGACATTGGAACAAGCATTACATAAAATTCCCTTGTTGAAAGAATTGGGTGTTGAATTTGTAGAACAACCGTTGGCAAAAGAGGATTGGGATGGTATGAAAAAATTATATGAAGCATCGCCGTTGCCTTTAATTGCAGACGAATCATGCGTTTTTGAAAACGATGTAGATAAATGTGTGCATCATTTTGATGGTATTAATATTAAGCTAACAAAATGCAGTGGCATTACACCTGCACGTAGGATGATAACCAAAGCAAGGGAATTGAATTTAAAGGTAATGATAGGATGTATGAACGAATCATCTATAGGTACTGCAGCAATAGCACAACTGGCGCCCTTGCTTGATTATGTAGATATGGATGGGCCATTGTTGTTGGCGGAGGATATTGCAACTGGCGTTACATTCGACAATGGAAAGATTGTGTACAATGACATTACGGGGCTTGGAGTAGAAATTGTGGAGTGGTAAAAAGTAAATTGTTTAAAATGCTGTAATATTGTACCAATGCTTTCGATTCGCTTCATAATGAATAAAGAATAGGATAGTTTAATTAGGTGCGAGCAACAACTTATTTTTAATTATTTTACAGCTTTTAATATGGGTAGAAAGAAAGGATTGCGCATTCTCTATTCAATAAATAAATTTTTATTATGGAAAAGAAAAGAAGGGTATTAATGGCTGTTTTATTAATCCTAACAGTTGGAAATTACTTCAGATTGCCAGGAAGCGAAAATGTAAGAGTAATTCAATTCTTATTAATTTTTGTAATGGGACTACTATCGGGCTTATTATTAAATGAGTTTGTAACTTTATTTAGGAGTAAAAGAAACTAGTTTTACAGGCGCACAATATTCCTCATTCAAAAAGAAATATGCAGAAATATTTATTTATTGATAGAGATGGAACTTTAATAGAAAGCCCTCCATCTCCAGAACAGATTGATAGCATTGATAAACTCCGTTTTTATCCAGATGTAATTACTTGGCTGGGAAAAATTGTTTCAGAATTACCTTTTAAATTGGTAATGGTAACCAACCAAAATGGATTAGGAACTGCTTCATATCCTGAAGAAATGTTTTTACCAGCACAAAATCTGATGTTGGAAATTTTTAAAAAGGAAGGTATAGAATTTACAGACATCATTATAGATAATTCCTACCCAGATGACAATTCTTTTTTACGCAAACCACGTGTGGGGCGTATGCATGCCTATATAAAAAATCCTGCTGTAGATATGCAAAACTCTTTTGTAATTGGTGATAGATATTCTGATATACAATTTGCTAAAAACTTAGGCTGTAAGGGTATTTTACTGCATCCAGAAAACCAACGTGGATTAGCAGAATTGACAGATACTGTTGAAGAATTGAAAACCAATTGGACAGCATTGTCTAGTAGTAGTTGGGAAGACGTATATGAATTTTTGAAAGCGCAATAGTTTGTTTGAAAAGCAGTGAAATGACTTTATTAAACTCAGTTTGTACTAATGGTAAAAATACATGAGGCGCATTCTGCCAAGCCTAGGCTTAGCAAGGGGGGAGGCAATGGGTAATTACGAATATTGGAGGCTACCATCGCAGGTTAAGAGTTAAAAAGTTTTTTTTGTTTGGGAGCTGATACTAGGTTTGGGTACAGACCTACTAAGGCCTACCTACTGAATTTTTAGCCTTGCCTATTTCTTCATTTTTAAAGCCTACCAACTTAAGGTTTTTGTTTGGTTTTTTTGCTTGCCACAAAAAATAACCCCAATTATATTACGCTGTTTGTTTTTATTCCAATATATTTGGTATAGAAAAACAAACCCCAATTTTTCTAAAACCCCAAACGGCTGATTACCCCCACTTTATTGGTTTGAGATTTACCCCTTTTTTTAATTGCTATTGCAAAATGGTAAATGTGTACATTTTATTGAAAATGTGATTTATTGAATATTGGATAGGCGTAATAAAAATTAAAAATGAATGTCGATAATAAATAGAGTTAAAATTCTATTATTTATGAAAAACGATGCGTTTATTTCAAATATTTGAGTGTTTTTAAATGAGCAAACATAAACAACGTTTAACATATAAGAAAATGAATAAAAAATTTTCTATGAATATTGAAATTATTTCTAACCATCCCCCTTAAATAGTTGTCAATACCTAGGATTTGAATATATTTTAATCATAACTTTAATTTTGAAAATATGAACAACACAAAAATCATACTATTTGTTTTTCTTTTTGTTTTAGCAACTTTTATAAGCTGTAAGAAAACAAGTGTTGAAAAAATTGCTGATACCGAAACAAATAATGTTGCAAGTAAAGTTCCTGAAAACTTTTTCGCAGAAGCAGAAGTACCTGACAATCCTGAAAACTCAACCTATATGAGTAATGCGACAGCACCTCCAAGTGGTGGTTTTGACCCTAATAATGGGGATGTTGGCATCATTCTTGGGAATCAACTAGTGAACCCTTACACGCTTATAAATATGCAAAATGCTGTAAATATATTAAATGGCACTAATGCACAAACATTGCTATCAAACTTTTTGTATGTAAGATTTAAACCCACAACTCCTGAACAAATAGAAGCATTAGAAGAAAATGAGGAATTAGAGTTACAAGATTACCCAATGGATTATGCTGTTTTACAAGATGGTGATTACTACCAAGACGCAACTTTAGGAACAGAGGAAATCAATTGGCTATACACTGTAGTGCCAGTTGGATACACTCCCCCCGTAGGTATTCAATATGAAATTATAACGCCATTATTTTTGACTGAAAATCAACTTTTGGAAAATATGGCTGAAAGCATTGCTGCCGGTGTTACCTATGTATCAAGAACACTAGAAGATGGAAGGGTAGAAATTAGAAGAACGGATGTAAGTCCAGAAATAGTTTATTCAAAAAATGTACTTCCTTGCGAATTTGACCCTGAATATCCCTGTGGGGGAAGTCCTGGCGGCGGTAGTGGCGGATGGACACCACCTCAACCTCCTGGTATATTCGTAGAAGAGCAAAGGGCTTGTGGCACTGCTACAACCGTTGTTCCACTTCGCCAAGCAAGAATGGTTTGTAAAAGATGGTTTAAAATTTGGAGAGGTTACACAGACAATAACGGGAGGTTTTACGTCACCAAGACGTTTAAAAATAACGTAAAAATTATTATTAAAACTAAAAATGAGAACGCAAGAATTGCAAAACTTCGTGGCGCAAGGCTTTGGCAAATGCTATTACCATGTAAAAAGAAGTTAGGTGTTATATACAATAGTGAATTGGCAACTTTTAGATATGTATTTACAAAACCTGCTAATGGAAGTGCCGCAAGTAAAGAACTAATGTATTGGGCCGCAACAACAACTCACAATAGCGTGGTTGAGTTTAGAGATTATGCTGCGGAATTTAACTTAACGCAGCCACCAAGTAATTTGAAAATTATAGTTTCTAATTGGGGAGAACTTACTAGAATTGGAGCTGCTCCAATGTTTAATAAATGTAACAATAGTGTTATTCCAACTATATGGTCAGCTAGTTTTTTGATAAGCAACACTTTTGGAGGTTATGTTGTAGGTGGTTTAATAGCTATTGGGAATACATTAAAAAATCAGGTTGACATCGTCGTAAATTTTGCTGGAGGTGATTATAATTGTGGCTTGAATAGTTCTTCATTAAAATCTATAGCATATCATGAATTAGGGCATGCTCAACATTATGCTCAAGCGGGTTGTACTTTTTGGCAAAATTACCGAACTGCAATTATAACCGAGTTGTCAAATTTTACAGGCGAACCTTATGGTACGGGTAATAATTCAACCACTGCCCCCGTAATAGCTACAGGAGAAATGTGGGGTAACCATTGTGAGAAAATTTATGCGGAAAGGTATTTTGGAAATGGTGGTGCAGCATCTAATGTTTTTTTATCTATAATTCAAGGTGGCTTTTGGGCGAATCCTATAAATAGTTTTGCCATAG
The DNA here is from genome assembly GCA_031380515.1 of Ferruginibacter sp. Taxonomy (GTDB): domain Bacteria; phylum Bacteroidota; class Bacteroidia; order Chitinophagales; family Chitinophagaceae; genus Ferruginibacter. The sequence goes on from JANNGD010000196.1 coordinate 13,374, forward strand.
GTTCAGTAGGTGTAATACCGGGTCTAAATGCAAACTTAGCAGCTATAGAAAGTTTTGACCCTGATTTACCTACTGATGTTCATAGATGGATACCAGAAGGTTTGCCATATGATTTGCTAGATAATAGAAATGATAATTTCTTTCCAATCATTGATAATGTTACAGGTTACACAATAAATCAGTGCTATAATGCATTACAAACAGATATACAATCTATACCAGCATTTAGAGACAGATTATTACTGCAAAATGGTAATACTCAGCAGGTGCAAGTAAATCAATTATTTCAACAATATGGTTACTAAATATTTTACAATAGGGTTGCTGATTACAGCAACCCTATTTATTTTAGGAAGTGGTTGTGGGAAAAATAATCCTAATGAACCGAAGCAATGTCAATCTGCTGATTATAGCTTTAGTGTGACCAGTGAGTTTAGTCCTCAGCGTGAAATATATAATGTTGGTGACACAATTTTTTTAAATTCTTTAATCCCAAAATCTCTCATAAATCTAATTTCTAATCAACTAGTTGATTATAGCAATAGTGTTGGAATTGGAGGCAACTTCAATACTGCAAAAATGGATACAATAAGCCAATTAGGTGTAGAAGGATTAAATAATTTTGAGATAATAAATTACATTGGTACTACGTCTCCAAAGAGCATCTCACCAAACTCAGGAGTTAATATTTTTTATACAGAAAACCAATCAGGATATAATTTTAAATTAGGGATTAAACTTAAATTTAAAGGTCTTTTTTATATAGGAGTAACAAACTTAGCAAGTAAGGGAATTATTGGAAAAGATTGTACAAATGCAGGTTTTAGCATGACTGTTACAAATACCAATAAAAATTTAAATTTATTTCAATATGCTTTAGGGTATGCCCCAGATGCATTATTACAAAAAAGTATTTATTGTTTCAGAGTTCAATGACAATATTAAGAATAAGATATGGCAATTTAACATTAGGGTCTTGCTTCAGTTGGTACCAAAAGTAACAATTATTACAAAGCATCCAATCACTCATTGCCGAGGCGTGGTATTTGACCAGCCGATCAATACTCAAGAAATTAATAACAAATAAATGTTTTATTTTCAATAAATGAAACAACAATACCCACAAGAATGGCCACAATTTTTACGGCTACTTTGTCGGCTGGTTAAAGACTACGTCTCGGCGAAACTTCGCTTTTGTAAAAGAAATATAAATATGTGTAGCGCCCTGCTGAGGAAAGATATACCGATGAAAGGCTGCAGGATGGAAGCGGTAGCCCGCAATGGATGCCGCTTTTGCGGCAGCAATGAGGACTACAAGCGTACAGCCTGAGCAATTGTTGCTAAAAGAAATGCTGCTGACAGCCCTTAAAAAAGTAGTTACCAATTGTATGTTACCGTTACCTCCATATCTGGGTGAAGGCTTTTCATAACTGGGCAGTTATCGCCCGTTCTTTGTAGAATAATTTTATCTTTTTCGTCTAATTGTAAACTAGAATGAAAAAAAAGTGCAATTTCTACTTTGCCTACCCTCCTGGGCTCGGAAAGCATGTGCTTTGTAACTTCTAATTTGGTATTTGATAAATCGATACCCATATCCATCGCTTTTATACCCATGGTAGTAACGATGCAAGTAGCCAAAGAAACACACAAAAGGTCTGTTGGGCTAAATCGTTCTCCCTTGCCTATATTATCGGTTGGCGCATCTGTTTCCAAAACGCTACCGCTCTGTAAATGTTTGGCTTCGCAACGTAAACTACCCTTGTAAACGATAGAACTTGTCATTTTAAGATAAATTTTTGACTGTTTGGCAATTTAATTACTTGCTACTAATCTGTTAGAGGTTATTTTTACATAAATTTACTGAGATAAATAGTATGTATGAAGAAAATATTTTTTTCGCTGGTTATAATTTCCGTTTCCTTAAGTTCTTATGCACAAGAAAAATCTAAATCTAGCAGGGAAGAAAAACGAGAGAAACGCAAAGAAAAGATAACTGCCCTCGTAAAACAGGAGGAAGAAGGCGTAATTGTAAATCCAAAGCATTTTTTGGGCGGTGTAAAGTTAACCAGCGATGGTTATGGTGGCTTCATTGAAATTGGAAGGGCAAAATCTGTAAGGCAGTCAATGTTGTTTCAGTTGGAAATAACGGAGCGCAAGCATCCTAAAGAAGCAAAACAGTTTAATGTATTGACCAATAATGCTGGGCCATATATTTATGGTAAGATAAATTATTTTTATCCAGTAAAACTCGGGGTACAAATGCAGTATTTGCTGGGCAATAAGGGAAATAAAAATGGTGTAAGTGTATCGGCAAATGCAGGAGGCGGAATTACTTTGGGTTTATTGAGGCCGTATCTTTTGGCTTTTGATAGCTTGGGAACACAGTTATTTAGAGGATACGCAGATGATAGTGTGAAATTTTTAAATGCTTCCAATGTAGCCGGCCCTAATTTGGGAACGGGTTTTAACAAGTTGAAAGTTACGCCTGGCGCCTATGTAAAAGGAGGGTTAAGATTTGATTATGGAAAGTATAACGAAGTTATTAGTGCCTTGGAAGTAGGTATAACGGCAGAATTTTATAGCAAAAAAATACCACAAATGGTTGGTAGCAAAGAGAATAATTTTTTCTTTTCTGCCTATGTTGCGGTGATCTTTGGAAAACGAAAGTAGCATAACAATACGTAGGTACTTTTGTAAAAAATATTTATAAATATAGAATTAATAAATGGAAGCTACAGTAGAAACAGGTGAGCAACGAATAAAAAAGCCCGATTGGTTGAGGGTAAAATTGCCTATTGGCGAAGAATACAAGCATGTGCGAGGGCTTGTAGATACACACAAACTACATACGATTTGCGAGAGTGGAAACTGCCCAAATATGGGTGAGTGCTGGGGTGCAGGTACCGCCACTTTTATGATATTGGGTAATATTTGTACCCGTAGTTGTGGTTTTTGCGCCGTAGCTACAGGTAGACCAGATGCCGTAGATTGGGACGAACCACAACGAGTGGCGGAAGCTATACACTTGATGAAAGTGAAACATGCAGTAATAACATCTGTAGACCGAGACGAGCTAAAAGATGGCGGGAGTATTATTTGGGAAAATACCATAAAAGCGGTGTATGCTTTAAATCCAAATACTACTTTGGAAACATTGATACCAGATTTTAAAGCAGAAAAAGAAAACATACAACGCATAATAGATGCAGCGCCCGATGTAGTGAGCCACAACATAGAAACAACAGAAAGGCTTACAAAACAAGTACGCATACAAGCTAAATATTGGCAAAGTATGGAGACCCTAAAAATTTTAAAAGAGGGTGGTATGCGCACAAAGAGTGGAATTATGCTTGGGCTTGGTGAAGCAAAAGAAGAAGTGATACAAACGCTTACAGATTTATACAACAGCGGTGTAGATGTAGTTACCATTGGGCAATATTTGCAACCTACAAAAAAACATTTACCGGTAGAAAGGTTTATACAACCAGATGAATTTGCAGAATACAGGGAAATTGGTTACCAGCTTGGGTTGGATTATGTAGAGAGTGGTCCGTTGGTTCGCTCAAGTTATCATAGCGAAAAGCACGTAATAAAAAACTGGGGACGGGATAAATGGTTGGAGGAGAAAAAGGGTTGAGGGAAGTTGAAAATTGTTGAAAGTTGTTGAAGTGTTGAAAAGTAAATAGAGTTGAAAAAGTTTATAAGTTTATAAAGTAAGTTTGATGATGGTGGTAAACTGTTTTCAAACTTTTTTCATTTAAAGTGATATATGTTTTTAAAAAATATTTTTGGTAAACGATTTATTCCTGTGGGAATAGTGTTTGGCAGTTTTGTGGGAATCTCCATTTTGGTTAGGATTGTTTTGATGGTTTATTCTGCATCCGTTTCGCACATGAGAATATGGGAATATCCGCTGGCATTGCTTACTGGCTTATTGTATGATATTACGGTTGGTTTTTTTGTGGCCATTCCTTTTATAATATATGTTTGGTTTCAAAATGAATTTATTTATAAAAAGAAAGTTATTCCATTTGTAATAGCGGCATTTATAACTTTAATTGGCTTATTGCTTTTCACCAATGTTTTTCCAAAGGAGTTTAATGAGTTGGTTTACCAATTGTTTACTGGGTATATTATTGTACGTTTTGTTATTTATTTGTTGATGGCTTTTGTACCATTGAGAATAAGGCAAATAATTAGAATGGTTTTGATGTACATTATGCTAGCCATCTTTTTTGTTTGCTTGTTTTTTAATGCTGCGAGTGAATGGTTTTTTTGGGAAGAATTTTCTACCCGTTATAATTTTATTGCGGTAGATTATTTGATTTATACCAATGAAGTAATAGGAAATATCAAAGAGTCTTATCCCATTGGCTTATCAATTGGCATTATTGTTTCTATTACTTTTATAGCGTTGTTTTTTTGCAGAAAACTGATAAGGGCATGGATAAAAAGTTGTGAATTTATAGGACAAAGGTCTTGGAAAGCATCGTTATTGCTAGCTTCATCGGCATTGTTGTATTTTGTGGTGCAGGAGCCATGGCATCATTTTAGCAACAACCAATATGCCAATGAGCTTGCAGGAAATGGCATTTACCAATTTGGCGTAGCGTTTAAAAACAATGAATTGGATTTTTATAAATTTTATAAAACATTGCCAGATGAAGAAGCCTTTAAAATTGTGCGCAATCAATTACAAGATAGCAGCAGCGTTTTTACAAGTGCCGATGTGCTTAGTATTGAAAGAAATATTACAAGCACCAAGCCAGAGCGTAAATTAAATGTAGTATTGATAAGTATTGAAAGCCTTAGTGGCGAATTTATGAAGCACTTTGGTAACACACAAAATATTACACCATTCTTAGATTCATTGGCCGATAAAAGTATTTTTTTTACACAGCATTATGCATCCGGAACACGCACTGTGCGTGGGCTAGAGGCACTCACACTTTCGTTGCCGCCTGTACCTGGGCAAAGTATTGTAAAACGTCCAGACAATGCCAACTTGTTTTCTATAGGTTCTGTTTTTAAAAGCAAAGGTTATACCACACAATACATTTATGGAGGCTACAGTTATTTCGACAATATGAAAGCTTTTTTTGGCGGCAATGGATATGAAGTAATAGATAGGGATGCTATAAAACCGGCTGACATTCATTATCAGAATATTTGGGGGGTGGCAGATGAAGATGAATTTACTTTAGCAATAAATACTTTGGATAAAAATGAAGCTTTGCAAAAACCATTTTTTACGCATATTATGACAGTATCCAACCATCGGCCATTCACTTATCCCGATGGAAGAATTGATATTCCGGCTGCCACACAAAGTAGGGAAGGGGCAGTAAAATATACAGACTATTGCATTAATAAATTTTTGAAAGAAGCATCTGTAAAACCATGGTTCAACAATACGATTTTTGTAATTGTATCCGATCATTGCGCCAGCAGTGCCGGTAGTGTGCAATTGCCCGTAAATGTTTATCACATCCCCTTACTCATTTATTCGCCAGCAAATATTGAACCCGCCATTGTTAGCAGCATTACTGCACAAATTGATATTGCTCCTACTATTTTGGGGCTATTAAATTTTAGTTATACCTCAAAGTTTTTTGGACAAGATATTTTTAAAACAGCGCCAGAAAATAGGCGAGCATATATTAGTACATACCAAGGTTTAGGATATATTAAAAATGAGCAACTGGTTATTCAATCGCCCGTTAAAAAAGTAAACCAGTTCAAACCTAATTTTACCACAGGCGAAGCAAAATCCGTTTCTTTGAACGATAGTCTGGCAAAAGAAGCCATTTCATTTTATCAAACTGCTGTTTGGTTGATTAAGAATAAGAAATTCTCTAAATAGGTTTTAGAAAAGCTATAAATGAGTGCAGATTCTGCGTAATTTTTGCAAACAGGAACCATAAATTTTAAAGAAATCTTGCAGCAAAACCCGAACGAGCCATGTAATTTGACTGTTTAACATCTCTTATACAAATAAAAAAATAGTACAAGTAAAGTTTATGCGCTGTGTGCATAGGCGCAGGTGGAAGTATTAGTTTAGTCTTCCAGCTCTATGGCGGGGCTGTTCCATACACATATATACATCGCTCGCACTGCGGGCAGGCAGGTCCACCGCATGTGTCCCGTACATTTTTGTCGGGAACATTTGTGCAATAAAAATTTTTTCTCCAAAGAAGTACTGCGGTCAACGTTTACAAAAGCGAGTAAAACTAACTGTAAAAACGTTTAAAAGGCATGGGTTTTAAATAATCCGCTTTATTTAATCAAACAATAAAATATAATCGTAAGTATAGTAGCTTAATAAAACTTTAATTTTTATAATTTAGTTTTTGTTATTAAATAGATATATAAAAATAAGATAAATAAAAAGTTATACGATGATATGGTGAATGAATTATAAAATTGCTTGCAGATTACATTATTTCTATTTACTTTTGAAGCATTAAATTTATAGTGCAAATCAGCAAACAATCATATTCAGAACAAGAACTTGTATTATCCTTAAAACAAAAGGATGAAACGGCATTCTCGTACTTATATGACAATTACTCTGCTGCGTTAAATGGGGTTATTTATGCCATGGTAAATGATTTTTCACTGTCTGAAGATATATTGCAAGAAGCATTTATAAAAATTTGGAATAATATAGATGGGTATGATGAAACAAAAGGCAAGTTGTATACGTGGATGCGTAGGATAACGCACAATTTAACCTTGGATACCTTAAAAAGTAACCAACATAAGTACCAAAGTAAGGTAGCGGGAGATGAAAATGTGGTAGCTAATATAAGTGTGAATAACAATGTATTTACCAAAATGGACTCGGCAGATTTTAGAAAAAAATTGGATACTTTAGATCAAAAACAACGAAAGATTATAGATATGTCCTATTTTCAAGGATATACACAAGAAGAAATAGCCAAAGAGCTGGAAATGCCCGTTGGTACAGTAAAAACAAAAATTCGAACGGCTATTATTGAATTAAGAAAAATATTTAATTAAGGTTGCAAATAAACGAAATCATATCATCTGGCTTATTAGAACTCTTTGTTTTAGGACTTACGAGTGAGCAAGAAACTGCACAGGTTTTGGCCTGGAAAGCTTCCCATCCGGAAGTGGCGGCAGAGTTGCTTGCTATAGAAGAAGGCTTGGAGCAAGTTGATATAGCAAAAGCAATATCTCCTTCTTTAGATACCAAGAAAAATTTATTTGCGGCTATTAAGAATAATGCAACAACGGCTTCATCTAATAATAAGGTAATTCCAATAAAAACAGCACCTGTAAGAAACATAAATAGCAATTTAAAATATGCGGTTGCAGCTTCTGTAATGTTGCTAATAGGATCGGCTATTTTTAATATGGTAACTTTTACCAAGTACAATCGGGCCAACAGTGCTCTAGCAGTAGCAGAACAAAAAATAGCCTCACAATCTGAAGATATTGTTGCATTGCAAAAGAATTTAGAAGTTCCTTTAAATAATAACAGCCAGCAAGTGGTACTTAAAGGAACACCCGCTGCACCCTCTAGTACTGCAAAAATATTTTGGGTAAAAAATACGGGCGACGTATATGTAGAAGCAAGCGGATTGCCCGCAGCACCACAAGGCATGCAATACCAGCTCTGGGCAATTATAGACGGTAAGCCTGTAAATGCCGGTATGATTGTTTATAACAAAAAAGGACAAAAATACAATATACAAAAAATGAAAAGCTTTGGAAAGGCACAAGCTTTTGCTATAACGCTAGAAAAAGAAGGTGGTAGCCCAACGCCAACGATGGAAAAATTGTATGTAATGAGTGAGACTTAATTATATTTCAAAATAAAGAATACCTACATTATCTCCTCTGCTTCTCCATTTGCAGCAAAGTACTAGGATTTTAAGTACCCATCAATCATTTACATTGCTCTTATGATGTCCTATTACGGTCATTCCAATAAATAGTTTACCGGTATTTTATCAATATCAAAATACCTGCTTTTTGTAAATCACTATTTCTTTACCTATTTCTACAATGGTAGTTAATGCTTTTTACAAAAAATGCCTAGGAGCATTTGTAAAATATAAGTTTGTAGTTATAACTACTACTTCTTTTATAAAACTACTCAAATACAGCTTTTATTTCTTTACAAAAGTATTTTGCCAAATTTCTAACGGCTTGTTGTAGTATTCATAAAATATTAAAATGCTTTCTCAACAATTACAATATTTATTTTCCAATTTAATGAGATTACATTATAAATTTTAAAAATATAGTGAGTTTCCCTATTGTTTCAAGCGAAACGCAATGCTAATTTTAACCAATAATTGAAAGCAATCATAAAAGTATTTTTTTTTAAATTTAAATGAGTTTTATGGCAACGAAATACAAATTGACACAAGAAATAGAATATACGGATTGCCAGTTAAAAGCTTTGCTTATAAAGGAGTCTGATGAAGCTTTGTTTATATTGTATGATAAGTATTCGGCTCCGTTGTTTGGTACCATCCTCCAACTGGTAAACTCAGCTTTAAAGGCAGAAGATATTTTAATGAATACCTTTTTAGTAGCACAGCAAAATCCGCAAAGTATTAAAGACTGTCCATTTAATTTATTTATTTGGCTGTTGAGGATAGCTGTAAAATTATGTTTGAAAGAAAGAAACGTTGATGGCAGTTTGATTTCAAGAGAAAATATTTTGGCGGCATTTTTCCCACATCGTTGGCCAGCCATTCAACAAAGTAGGCTAGAAATGTTAAACTAGTTTTTTGTTTTTCAATTAATAGAAAATAATTTTTTTTGCTCTATTTAAATTTTGTTAAAGGTGCCCAATACCCAGTAAAATAACAATTAGTTTAGTACTGTCTCGGCGGGGTTTTCGCAAACGTAATCTATAAATTATAAATAAATTCTACAGCGAAACCCCGAGGTATGAAGGAAGCTTAATTTTCTAAAAACCAAAACGACCCCTACAAAATGACTTTAATACAATACTTCGTGGCATCCATTATAAAGATTTAGATTATGGGTTTATAATAGCTTAAAGTTCTTGAGTGCGTTGTAGTTTCACGCAAATATTTTTTATTCTACAAAGTGGATTTTGGTGAAAAGCCTTCCTAGACGAACGAGCATTTCATAAGTTATTTTTATAAACAAAGACGATCGTGATAGTAAAAACTTCATCAAGACAAATAAAAGAATACATAAAAAATCCACAGCACTTAGTCTGAACTAAACACTGCGGATTCTTAAATATTTATAGAACCTCCCTACCTCCTAAACACAATCTTATTCGGATTTACCCCTGGCGCTACAGAAAAAGAAAATTTCTTTACACCCGCACTTGTAAAGCAGGTGACACTGCCTGCACTTACATAATTTTTTGCATCGGCAATATATACATCGCCGTTAAGTTCATCAATATCGATCCCATAAGGCGTTGTAATAACCGTACCATCGGTAATAAATTCGTTGCGCACAATGGTATTGGTAGCGCTGTTAAAAACCTTGGCTGTGCCTGCACCGCCGTAGTTATTAAATACGTACGCAATATCTCCAAAAACACGAATATGCGAATATTGGAAATTGGGCCCAAGGTTTATGCCATTGGCATTAGTTTGTCCGTTTATAACTGATACAGATGGTGGAATGCTACCAAAATTACCATAGGCGCTCACAAAAACATTTCCTCCTTGGTTTATTTCTACTTTGTTAGGGTTTACACCTACTTTTATTTTTTTAATTTCTGTTTCGGTATTTAGATCTATTAATGATACGGTAGAATCTGGTATTAGATTGTACCCGCCAGAATTGGCTACATACAAATAATTGGCAGATGCTGCAATTCCTTCGGGGTTTGGACCTACGGGAATCGTATTTACAATGGTTAATGAAGTGGTATCAATTACACTTACTTTATTATCATAGGCCGTTACATAAACTTTTCCCCTTGCACCTACAGCATAGCGTGGATTCTTGTTTACACCGGCATTTATAAAACTGATGCTTTTTATAAAACTAGCATTGGCAGCATTTAGAACCGTAACCCTGCCAGAAACATTCATGATGATGTACAACTTGCCACCATACACAATCATATCATTGCCCGTATCGCCTAAGCCAGCTGTTATGCTGGGGTTTTGTTGCAAAAAGAAATCCCCCACTACAGTATTTGTAGTATTGTTGTAAAAAGATAATTTGGTATTGTTGCTGCCAAAGCCACCTTCACTTAAAATGTATTCGCCTATGGCGGGCGTAAGCTGCGCAGGAGCTACTGCTGTGGTTTCGGTTTTTTTGCAAGCATTTAGAACTACTGCTGTAATGATAATGGAACTTAAAAATTTAATTGATTTCATGTTTGTTTTTATTTTTTAAAATTTGCTATAAAAGATATTCTATAATTGAAACGAGGCATTGGGTAGTACCTTATTATTTCATATTGTGTATTAAAAATATTATTGGCTTCTGCTATTATTTTATAATTTTCTTTTAGGTTGTAGGCAACAGAAAAATCATGACTGCTCCAGCCTTGTAATAAATTTTCTAGTATAACATCGCCTTGTCTGTAGCGGTAAGAGGAAGCCACAATATTGTAACTTAAAATGGCTTTTTTGTATTGCGCACTCAGGTTCATACTACCAGTATGCATCGGTGTGTAAGGCAGTTGTGTTTTGTATAAAGTAGATGTAACATCTGAAACATCTATGGCTTGCTGGAAAGTATATGAAATGTTGGATGATAGCCTTATGCTGTTCCATTCTTTAAAAAGCAAGTGCAGGGTGGCATCCATGCCTTTTATATTTACCCTGCCAATATTTTGCATACTCCATTGAAATAGGTTTTGCCTTGGTACGGCCAATATTTTATCGCTCACCTTATTTATATAGGCATCGGTAGTAATTGTAATTTTATCTAAAAAAGAAATATTATTTTTTGAGAATGTAACGCCAATATTGTACTGGTCTGCATTTTCGGGGCGAAGGTTTGTATTGCCTATATTGGTAAAATACAAATCATTAAATGTGGGGGCACGAAAAGTGTGCTTGTAGAAAGCCCTTACAAAAAGTTGAATGTTGTTGAAGGGTTGAAAAATGGTTGAAAGTGCAGGCGTTAGTTGATGTAGATTTCGCCCGGTCTTTCCATTTTGTACTTTTTCATTAATATTGGTGAGCAAGATATTTCCATTAAACTCAAAAGCATGTTTCTTTATTTGAATGGCAATATTATTAAGAAATGTATTTCTAGTAGGGGTTGCAAAACTATCGGCAAAAATATCGGTACGTTTTAGTTGACTATTAAAATAATCACTTGCATAGCTTAGTTGAATGTACTTTGCAACATTGTATTTATATGCAGCCGAAAAGTACATTTCTTTTTGGTGAAACTCATTTTCTAGTTTACCAAAACTGTTTGGATAACTTGGATCTAAGTAATAATTTTTATCAGAAGATATTTTTGTGCTTAATAAAAATTCATTTTTGGTATTAAATTTATTTTGCCATGTGGCTTGTGCAAAAAAGTTTTCATCATTCAAGCGTTGGTTGCTGGTATTGTTGTATAAAATAATGGATCCAGGCAATCCTCTTTTAGAATTGTAATAAAAAGTTTTAAATTTTATTTTGTTGCTATCATTTATAACATAAGCTGCATCATATTCTAATCTGTATGCTTTTATATCGGAGTTTTTTCTTTTTTCTACTAAGGCAGCATTTTCATAAGATTTAAATGGATATTGGCTTGTAGCGTTTTGGTAGGTGCTACTTATACTTGTTTGAAACTTTTTACCAATACGAATTTTGTACAATACGCTGGGGGAGAAATAGCCAAACGAACCTTGTTGTAATTTAATTTTTATACTTTGTTTTTCATCTTTAGCTAGAATGCTGGAAGACGATTTTAAACTAAGCAAGGAAGCTGTTGCATAAGCCCTTGCTGGTAATAAAATTTCTGTTGGATTGCTATTGGCTAATTGTATTTGCTCAATATTATCCAGCGAAAATTTACCAAGGTCTATTTGTCCACCCTGTGCATCGCCAATGCTAATGCCATCGTATAACACGCCTGTATGGTTTGCACCAAGGCTGCGAACTGATACCGTTTTTAAACCGCCCACACCGCCATAATCTTTTACTTGCACGCCAGCAAATTGTTTTATTGCATCGGCAACAGAAATACTGTTTATGGTAGAAAGTTGCGCTGCATTTAATTGTTGCAATGGTGTAGTGGTAGCTGCAATATCTTTTTCTTTTACGGTTTTTACTTTTACCGTTTGTAGCGTATCATGTTTTTGCGCAATGCATAAAATTGGCATTGATACAAAAAAGAGAAAGTATAAAAAAAATATTTTCAACAATAGCTGTTTAATATGAACAGCTCACGTATGAATACAGGTATGCAAATGCACATGACAGCATCTACAGCCTTTCACCCGAAAGCTTCGAAATTATGATGAACATTGGCAGGTCTTCTGGCTTACCGCATCTTAAACACCTTCCCGTATTTTACTACAGTGGTTTTTTGTTCAAAATTTTTTCATTTTTGCAATGGGCGATTCTACAGCTACGGGGATAGCTCACGATTTACACGTGATTCCCTTTTAATTCCGACTCAAGAGCCGGAAACCATATTCGCTGCAAATGTAGGGATTTATATTTTAGTGAAAGAATATGGGTAAATCCGATAAATCCTACAATCCGTTTTATCTTAGAGATAAAAAAATTGCTCCCAGATTTAATCAGATTTTCGCAGAAGAAAACAAAAAATCTGAGGGAATTCGTTTTATCTGAGAGAAATAAAAAAAATCGCTCACAGATTTAATTAGATTTTCGCAGAAGAAAACAAAAAATCTGAGCAAATCCGTTTCATCTGAGAGATAAAAAAATCGCTCTCAGATTCTATCAGATTTTCGCAGAATAAATCATCTGAGCAAATCCGTTTCATCCGAGAGAAATAAAAAAAATCGCTCTCAGATTTAATCAGATTTTCGCAGAAGAAAACAAAAAATCTGAGCAAATCTGTTTCATCTAAAAGATAAAAAAATCGCTCTCAGATTCTTTCAGATTTTCGTAGAATAAATCATCTGAGCAAATCCGTTTCATCGGAGAGAAAAAAAAATGCTCCCAGATTTAGTCAGTTTTTCTCAGAATAAATGATCTGTGCAAATCCGTCCAATCCGTTTCATCCGTGTTCAATATTTCTTTGGAGGTTTTACAATTTTTAATCAACCCAAAATATTCAATTATTAGATTACCTTAGCCTTGTAAAAATGCCATTTGTTATGCAAAAATTATATACTTCTTTTTTCGTCTTTTTATTAGTTTTTAATTGCCAAGCACAAGACAATTATGCAAAACTCGTAAACCCTTTTATAGGTACGGGCGGACATGGGCATACATACCCGGGAGCTACTGCACCGCATGGCATGGTGCAATTGAGTCCAGATACTAGGCTCGAAGGTTGGGACGGTTGTGGCGGTTACCATTACGATGATAATTATATTTATGGATTTTCGCATACTCATTTAAGTGGTACCGGAATACCCGACTATTGCGATATTTTGGTAATGCCCATGGTTGGAAATCCATCTCCAGATAACAAAAAATATGGCTCTACTTTTTCTCACAAAAATGAAAAAGCTTACGCAGGTTATTACAGTGTTTTGCTCGATAAAGGAAATATACAAACCGAATTTACTACAACTGAAAGAGTGGGTTTTCATCATTATACTTTTGGAAAAGAAATGGAATATTCAATTATACTTGATCTAAAACATAGGGATGAAGTGTTGGGTGGCGTTTTAACAATGGAGGATAGTTTTACGGTAAGCGGTATGCGTAGAAGTAAATCTTGGGCGCAAAATCAATATGTTTTTTTTGTAATGAAATTCTCAAAACCTATAATAAACTATAATTTTTGGGATGGCGATAGCTTAAACCAGACCATAAAAGTGCAAGGGCTGCGTTCAAATAATATCAAAGCATTTTTTCAATTTGATTTATCAACCGATAAAAATATTTATGTAAAAGTTGCACTTTCTCCAGTGAGCGTGCAAGGTGCCAAAAATAATTTGCAAGCAGAATTGCCCGACTGGGATTTTGAAAAAACAAAAGCGACGGCAGAAAAAAAATGGAATGCCGAACTTGGAAAAATAGAAGTAAAGGGTGATGAAGAAAAAATGAAAATATTTTATACTGCGCTCTATCATACGGCTGTAGTGCCTTGTGTAAATATGGATGTAGATGGAACTTACAGGGGAATGGATAATAAGATTCACAAAGCAGAAGGCTTCACTTATTATTCTGTGTTTAGCTTATGGGATACCTACCGTGGCGCTCATCCATTGTACACAATCATTGATAGGGCTCGTACATTGGATTATATAAAAACATTTTTGGCACAATACAAAGAGGGTGGGAGGTTGCCCGTTTGGGAATTATCGTCCAATGAAACAGAATGTATGATTGGCTACCATTGCATTCCTGTAATTGTAGATGCATACATGAAAGGCATTACTGATTTTGATACAGCCCTTGCATTAAAAGCAATGTTGCACAGTGCCAACATGGATCATTTTGGATTGGCTGCTTATAAAGCAAAGGGATTGATAGAAAGCGATGATGAACAAGAAAGCGTGAGCCGTACACTCGAATATGCGTACGATGATTGGTGCATTGCCATATTTGCAAAAGCCATTGGCAACCAAAAGGTATACAAAGAATTTATAAAGAGAGCACAGTATTATAAAAATGTTTTTGATACCAAAACGGGTTTTATGCGTCCTCGCAAAAATGGCGATTGGTTAAGCCCTTTTGATCCCAAAGAAGTAAACAACAATTATACAGAAGCCAATGCATGGCAATATTCTTTTTACATGCCGCAAGATATTGGTGGGTATATAAAAATGCTGGGGGGCGAAAAAGCCTTGGAGAAAAAATTGGATGAACTTTTTTCTACCACAACCAAAACTACCGGAAGAGAGCAGAGTGATATTACCGGATTGATAGGCCAGTATGCGCATGGCAATGAGCCAAGCCACCATATAGCCTACTTATACAACTATACAAATGCCCCTTGGAAAACACAAAAGATTGTTTACAAAATACAAACGGAGTTTTATAAGAATACCCCTGATGGTTTGATAGGTAATGAAGACTGTGGGCAAATGAGTGCTTGGTATGTATTGAGTGCAATGGGGTTTTATCAGGTAACGCCGGGTACTAGTTTTTATAATCTTGGTACGCCATTGTTCGAAGAATCAACTATTAATTCCGAGAACGGGAAACAAATAATATTAGATGGAAGAAATATTAACGATAAAGATTTTTATAAAATTTATGGGATAAATGAGCAACCCAAAAAGTCAATTTTTAGAGAACTTATATTTCTTGTTAGAGGAGAAAATGAAAATACTGAATTTTTAATGTTGTCTTCTCAAGAAAGAACTAGAAATCGGTTTAGCGCTTTGAAATCTAATTTAAATATTGATGCAAAGAATTTTGTAATCAATCCAATAATCCAAGGGGGAGGCATCAGTTTCCAAAAAAGCAAAACTGTTCCTATTACTTCTTCTCAAAAAAACACCACTATTTTTTACACAACCGATGGAACCGAACCAGATAATAAAAGTAAAAAATATACCAAACCGCTTTTGGTTAACACTTCACAAACCATCAAAGCAATTGCTTACAACCAATATGAAAATAAAAGTTTTGTAACAACTGCTACTTACAAAAAAATGGAACACGATTGGGATGTAAAACTCAATACCGACTACGAACAAATGTATGGTGGCGGTGGTGCCATGGGATTGATAGATGGCATACGAGGCGAAACAAATTGGCGAAAAGGGAATTGGCAAGGCTATCAAAAAACAGATGCAGATATTGTCATTGATCTAAAAAAGCTTACAACCATTTCGTCGGTATCGGCTGGTTTTTTGCAAGATACCCGAGCATGGATTGTAGTGCCAAAGCAAGTAATTGTGCAAGTTTCAAATGATGGTATAAATTTTACAACAGTATTTGATAACAATAACTTTTTACCAATAGAAGATTTGAATGCACAATTGAAAACAGTAATAGCTAATTTTGCAGCAGTAAAAACAAGGTATGTAAAGCTTAAAGCAATACAATATGGCAAACTACCAAGTTGGCACGAAAGTCCGGGTGGTGATACACATATTTTTATAGATGAAGTTCAAATTAAATAGATAGAAGCCAGTACAAATCGCTCTGCAAAATGGGGGCATCACAATTAATAACTAAAAATATATTAAATAAAATCATGTTCGTAAACGCAATAGATAAAGTACAAGAATATACAAGGCCAGTACACAGCATTGTACGCCACTATCACAATAATTTTATACAGCCAGGTGCCGCCACCCTTTTTTTTGTAAACGAAGATGCGGTGGCCATTACTTGCAAGCATGTGTTACAACAATTACTAAATGAACATGCCATCAATACCCATTATGCCAATTTTAAAGCAGAAAAGAATTTGCTTGGCACCAAGATAGATGGTCAGTATAAAAAGAAATTGAAAGATTTAGAAGCTAAATATAACTTCACCAATACAGATGCAGTAGCGCAACTTAAAAATCATTTAATTAATTGTACCGACAGTAGTACTTATGATTATATTCCACACCCGACACTCGATCTGGCCATCATAAAATTTAAAAATGCAAAAACAGCAAAAACGTCAAAAATAGGTCAAAAACAATAACTCAAGCAAAAATATTAAAATGAAA
>JANNGD010000200.1:0-13016 GCA_031380515.1 Ferruginibacter sp.
CCATTATGTTAGGCGATTTTTATGAGGGTTTTGGAGAATATTTAAACCAGGCATTTAAATGTCCAAAAGCAACACTAACAGTACAACATCTTTTGAATGATATTGTCAATTTTTCATCCAAAAAAATTACAATAAAAAATATTATAAACAACTGGAGCAAATTAGGATTAGAAAATTTTGATGCTAATAGGCCTATAAAACGCTTTGAAATTGCCGTTCTGATTGATTATTATCTAAAACCTTTCGAAACAAAACCGATCAATCACCGGGGTGAATTCATTAACAACAAAAACTAAAAACGATTGTAAAACAAATTTTAAACAAAAACTGCAAACATGGAAAAGAAAATTTATTTATTTCTAGTGCTCTTTGCAACGCTGTTAGGTGGCGTAAAAGCGCAGAATATAAAAGTAACGGGAACCGTTACAGAAGAAGGCACCGGCAGGCCAATTGAATCTGCGTCTGTAATCATTAAAGGAAAAACTAAAGGAGGCACTACAACCAATGCGAATGGAAATTTTTCATTAAGTATAGCATCAGGTGCTACGATGATAGTTAGTAGTGTTGGTTATACTAAGCAGGAATTAATAGCAACTGAAAGTGTTTTAGTCAGTTTAAAAAAGGCTGATAATAATTTGGCTGATGTAGTTGTTGTTGGTTATGGTACACAAAAAAGAGGAAATGTAACAAGTGCAGTAACCGTATTAAAAGGATC
Source organism: Ferruginibacter sp. (assembly GCA_031380515.1). Taxonomy (GTDB): domain Bacteria; phylum Bacteroidota; class Bacteroidia; order Chitinophagales; family Chitinophagaceae; genus Ferruginibacter. Next base: position 716 of record JANNGD010000200.1, read on the forward strand.
AGAACTAACCAAAAGGCCACTAGCATCAACCAGTATGACACTACAAGGGTTGGCAGCTGGTGTAGTAGTACAACAAGGGTCTGGGCAACCGGGTGCAGATGGTGGAAGTATTAACATTCGTGGTTATGGATCTATTACTGGTAGCAGTACTCCGCTTATTATTGCCGATGGGGTAGAAGGGGTGAGTTTAAACGATATTGATCCTAACGTTATTGAAAATATTACTATTTTGAAAGATGCTGCTGCAACAGCAATCTATGGTGTAAGAGGTACCAATGGTGTTATTTTAATTAAAACAAAAAGAGCTGCTTCAGGTAAAACAGCTATTGCTTTTAATAGTTTCTTGTCCAAGCAAACAGCAACCAATTTTCCGAACCTGTTGTCGTCTATAGATCATATGTTGCTTACTAATGAATCAGATTTAAATACGGCTCCATTGGCTGCACCTACATATACACAGGCGCAAATCGATAATTACAGGAATAATCCAGCTAATAATTTAACCATTTTTGATACAGATTGGAAAGATTTGATTTTTCAAAATAATGGAATGATGCAAAACCATAACCTTATCATTTCTGGCGGATCAGATAAGGCTTCGTTTTTGGCATCTGGTACCGTTTTACAACAGCAAGGTCTAATTGTAAATAACAGTTTTAAAAAATATGATTTGCGGCTAAATGGAGATGTAAACTTTACCAATAAGATAAAATTCAGTTCTGATTTATTTTATACGAAAGCAATCAATATCAGGCCCGCTGGTATGTCTGTAAATGAAATTATACAAAGATCTATATCTATGGCAAGGCTTTTTCCTGGTAAGTTTGGTGAGGGTCAATATGGCGATGCAGGGCAATCAAACCAAATCAATCCAGTTGGTGCTGCTGAGGCCTCTGGCATAAGCAGAGCCGAAACGCCTACTTTATCATTGAGATTTGCGTTAAATGCAGAATTGTTTAAAAATTTTGTTGTCGAGATGGCTTATAATAATCGCACTTCTTATACAGAATCTTACACTGCAAGAGGCACCTATAATTCTTTCAATCCTAACCCAGCTACGGGTACATATTTGTTTAATAAAGTAATTGGAGATTCTACGCTTAGTTATACCAATAACCGATTAAATACAAACCAATACAATGCTTCAGCCAGTTATGCATTTAATATTCGTAACAAACACGAATTTAAAACACAAGTTGGTTTTCAAGGATTAGATAACACCATTTCATCTATTGGAGCATCGAGACAAGGTTTACAAGATCCTATTAGGCCTTATTTAAATTTAGCAACATCATCTGTACAACCTACAGTAAGTGGATCAATCTCTGATTATGCACTAGCAGGTTTTTTCTCCAGAATTAATTATGCATTTAATGAGAAATATTTGTTAGAGCTTACGGGCAGGTATGATGGGTCTTCTCGCTTTAGCCAATTGGTAGATGCTCAATGGGGCTTTTTTCCAGGAGTATCTGCTGGGTGGATAATAAGCAAAGAAAATTTTATGAATAATATCCCAGTTATAAATTATGCTAAATTAAGAGTTTCGTATGGTAAAATTGGAAACCAAGAAGTAGGAGATAATTACCCATTTGCTGCTACGTTAAATGGAGGAACTGCCTATTATTTTAACAATGTACTTACCAGGGGAACCTCTTTAAATGGTATACCAAACGAAACCATTTCTTGGGAAACATCTACTCAAAAAAATATTGGTATAGACCTTATTTTAGTTAAAAATAAATTGAGTGTAACATTTGATAAATACCAAAAGAAAGTAACCGATTTAATTTTTGATGACGCAACCCCAACTGCTTTAGGATTTTTAGGCGCTCCAATTCCTTCAAATCGTGCTTCCATGGTAAATAATGGATGGGAGTTATCTGCTACCTACAGAAGTAATATTAAAAAAATAAATTACAGTATAACAGGTAATTTATCTGACGTAAAAAATAAAGTGCTTACCACTGGCGGTAGAGATATCGTAACTGGTGGATTAATTTCTAGAGAAGGAAATTCTATATACTCTTACAATTTTTATAGAACAAATGGCCTTTACCAAAAGGGTGATAATTTCAACAGCCCTGTGAATAGCACTAGAACTACGGGTGCTGGCGATATTAAATTTGTAGATGTAGATGGTAATGATACGTTGAATTCTAAAGACAGGGTTTTAATGGGTAATAATTTTCCACGCTATGATTACAGTTTAAATTTTAATGCAGACTACGCAGGTTTCGATATCAATGTATTTTTATTTGGAGTTGGCAAAAGAGACAATTATATTTCTGGTATAGCAGTAGAACCTTTTAATGGTGGAAATTGGATTGCTTCAGGTTTAGAATCTTCATTGGATAGATGGACTCCCGATAATCCCAACGCTAAATATCCTCGTCTTTTTAGAGGTGGAAACGGTAATTATACAGGATCGGATTTCTTTTTAAGAAACGGCTCTTTTATGCGAATTAAACAAATTACCATTGGTTATTCATTGCCTAAAAAATTATTGAATAAAATAAAAGTGCAGCAATTAAGATTTTATGTAAATACCGTAAATCCATTTACATTTTCTCAGTATGAACCAGGTTTTGATCCTGAAGTTAGTAACACCAATGGTTCATTTTATCCAATTATGAAAACAACCACAATTGGTATAAACCTTAAATTTTAATTATTAAAAAAATTAGTTATGAAAAATATAAATAAACATAAATTTATTTTATTTGTTTTCATTTTGTGTGGAAGTCTGTCGTGTAAAAAATATCTAGATCGTACACCTAAATCTGCGTTTACGCAAAATGATTACTATTCCAATGCCGAGCAAGTGCAACAAGCACTTACAGGAGTATATAATGCGATGGGTGCAAGAACGGTGAGCCCCGGCTTTAGCAATCCTACTCCCTACTATGCCAAAATGGATTTGTTTACCGAGATTGGTCTAGAAAGAGGTTTGAATGGCACAATAGGCTCAGGTACCTACGATCCCAATAATACTACAGTAGCAGAAATTTGGGCTGCATTTTATCAAGTTGTCCAAAGAGCTAATAATCTACTGTACTACATGACAAAGGCACAAGCTACTATGTCAGCAACTGAATATAATACCGTGATAGCCGAGGCAAAAGTTTTGCGAGCCAATGCTTATTGGTATCTGATTACATTTTATGGAGATGTACCTTTCTTCACCACTCCGCCAGCTTCTCAAGAGGCATTGTATAATTTCCCTAGAACAAGTAAAACAACTATTATAGATTTTTTACTTGCCGATTTGGTAAGTGCTGCTAATACATTGGATTGGAATCCTACTGCACAGGGAAGGGTAAGTAGAGGGGTTGCCAAAGGGGTAGCTGCTCGCTTAGCTATGGTTGATAAGAGGTATCAATATGTAGCGGATATTACAGATGATATTATTGCAAACAGTGGATATGGACTTAATTCTAGCTTTCAAAATGTATTTAGAAAAGCTGGGCAGGCTGTTAACCAAAATAGAGAAATCATGTTTATTTATCCTTTTGGAGATTTAGATGCTGGTTCCTTCAATTACTTACAATTGGTACAGGGTTCAAGAAACCAAGGTGGGCAGTCTAGCCATTTTCCTAGCCAGTTTTTGGTAGATTTATTTGAATGTACCGATGGGAAAAATATTGCAGAATCACCTTTGTACAATCCTGCAAGACCGAATAGAAACAGGGATCCAAGAATGCGTCAAACGGTTATTGTGCCTGGGGATACTAGTATTGTGCAAGGATTTACAAGTATTATCTTTAATTTTAAAGATCCATTCTTGGCCAGCTTTAATACAACTACCAGTGCCATTACTTTTCCAACAACTACTACCAATCAGGATAGTGCAAATATATTTGGCCCTCGTGCTAATGGATTAGGAAACCTTTGGAAAAAGTATTGCCAAGATAGAGATATTAATGGAACGGCTGGAAATTTATACAGAGTAGGTTGGGTGTACATGCGTTTTGCAGAAATCCTATTGTTAAATGCCGAAGCGCATCTCGAAAAAGGCTCACCAGCGGCTACCGTAGCTGCTTCTGTAAATAGAGTAAGACAAAGGGCCGGAATGCCAGTTGTAGATGCTGTTACGCTTGCTGATATTAATAAATTGAGACAACTGGTACGAAGAGAAAAAACAGTTGAACTGGCCAATGAAGGGTTGCATCTGGCTGATATTCGCAGATGGGACAATGGTGCATATGCTCAAACAGTAATGCCAGTTCAACTTTACGGAGAAGCTAATAGTAATATGAGATTTACTGCCGGAATAGGCTTAGAATTTATTACACCTGCGCCTGCTCCTTTATTTGATGCTACTTACAATGTGCCAATTTCATATCCAAATGGCGATGCATTGAGGTTGAAGAGGGAACTTAGGGTATTTAGAACCAACCAACACTTATTATGCCCTATACCACAAAGTGAAAGGGATAAAGTGCCCGCACTTACCCAAAATCCAAATTGGTAAAAATGGTGATCATAAAGGCGGCGATTTATTCGTCGCCTTTATATTAACAAAATTATTATGCAACAACGCAATCAAAGTCTGGATGCACTTAGAGGATATGCAATACTTACCATGATATTAAGTGGTAGTATAGCTTATGGCGACTCACTGCCTGCGTGGATGTACCATGCACAGGTGCCGCCCCCCAATCATACATTTATAGAATCCGTTGTAGGCATTACCTGGGTAGATTTGGTTTTTCCTTTTTTCTTATTTAGTATGGGTGCTGCTATTCCATTAGCCTTAAATAAACATGTAAAAAGTAAAAGCAACTTTTTACCTATTTTATGGATAGCACTTAGAAGATTTTTACTGCTCGCCTTTTTTGCATTATTTTTAGAGCACATGAAAGCGTGGGTATTAGCAGAAAACCCAATGGCCAAAGAAAATCTCTTGTCAATAGTTGCTTTTACCGTACTTTTTTTTCAGTTATATGAAAACAAAAAGGAGCGTTATAAAAAGCTATTTGTTGGGTTAAAAATATCCAGTTTCATTATTGCAATTGTACTATTATTACTTCTCCGTTTTAGAGGGGAGGCATTTAGTTTTACCAAGAGTGATATCATTATTATTGTATTGGCTAATATGGCTTTTTTTGGTACAATTATTTGGTGGTTCACAAAGGATAATATGTTTTTGCGATTAGGCATTTTACCTTTTGTAATGGCTGTATTTTTTGCATCAAAAGAACCAGAAAGCGGATGGGTGAGCGAAATATATAATTTTTCCCACATCGGTACGTTTAAGTTTAATTGGTTGTACCAGTTCTATTTTTTAAAATATTTATTCATCATCATTCCGGGTACTATTGCCGGCGATTATTTACTGAAGGCCAATAACGAAAATAGTTTACACACAATTACCAAAACACAGAAACCATTTACTTTTCCAATAACACTTATCTCTCTGGCAATTGTTGTTACCAATACAATTTTTTTATTTACAAGGCAATTAGAAATTAATCTTGCTGTTTCTGTTGGCTTATTAATAATGCTTTTTTATTTTCTACATAAAACAAGCACCGAAAAGGATAGTTTATTAAGAAAGTTTTTTTCGGCAGGTGCTTATTTATTACTGCTGGGTTTATTTTTTGAGGCTTATGAAGGCGGTATACGGAAAGATCATTCTACCTATAGCTATTATTTTGTAACGAGTGGGCTGGCATTTTTTGTGCTCATTGCATTTAGTAGTATGGCACAATTTAAAATGGGAACTGCTTTAAATAACTACCTCAGTCTAATTGGGCGCAACCCAATGTTGGCGTATGTTGCAGGAAGTTTATTACTAATGCCAATCCTACAGCTTACGGGTCTTCACAGCATTTTTGATAATATGAATAGCGGTGTTTGGCCCGGGTTTTTAAAAGGTGTAATATTTACGGGCATTGTTTCTTTAATAACAATTTTTTGCACAAAGAAAGGTTGGTTTTGGAAAACGTAGTTTTCAATATGGGTGTTTCTAGTCCTATATTTCTGCGTTTATAAATGCTGTATTAAAAGAAGGTTTTTATTCAATTGATTAAAACCTAAACATGCACAACACTTTTTTATTTTAAATACTGATTTACCAGGTTGGATTAATACAGAAAAGAGGCTGTCTCAAAACTAGGAGACAGCCTCTTTTTTACTACTGATTTTTCTTTCTTACTTTAATGAGAACAAAGCCTTTTATATACTTACTACACAACTTGCTGCAAATCGGATAAAATTATCGTTGCTTTATTATCGCAGCACTTACCACTGGTCTTTCTCCTGCTGCATCTCCGGGCCTTATTACTTGTTGTCCACCAATGACCATCATCGACGATCCGCCACCATCAAGATTGATCGCATTTGTACAACTAAGACTACGCATCATATCTGCAAGTTCTACAAGGTTCATGCCTACATAACCGCCGGCGGCGTTATCACCTTCAATAACAAGTATTACCACCATACCACTAGCTGTGTAACCAATAGCAGAGCGTGGGCGGGAAGTCGTGTTATTTATACTGATAAGCTCTGCAACGTCCGAAATATTTACAGCATTATTTTTTACCAACATGGGTGAACCTCCTATTGCACTTGCAACATTCCATGTGCTTCCGCCTGTAGGAAAACTAGCTGTAGGTTCTGGTTGTGGTGCCTGCCCTTCCACATTTGGACTAGCCGTTGGATAACTGTAAATATTATCATTGCCGGCACCAACACTGTAAATCCAGTTTATACTCGGTACACCAGCAGCTGTAACACCAAAAGCAGCTCTGGTAGGGTAATACGGAGTGCTGTTGCCATTAAAAGTCCTGTTTAAAATTTTTACATTGGCAGATGAAACAGTATTGTTGTACTTTACCAAACTGAAAGACTGGTTGCCGCCAAAATAGCCGCCGTTTATACATGCGTAAACCCCCGTTTCCTGCGCAAAAAATTCAGTCGGCTTTTTTGCTGTAGCAGATAATACTGGCTTAAATTCAATACCAGTGTTGGCACTGTTATACACTAAGCAAACAGCTTTCGTATTTCTGCCGGCCCAAATGGTATCAAATTTATAAGCCTGTATGCTACCCAACGGAAAATTTATAGACAAAGTGTTATTGAATTTCCAACCTGCCGGAAGTGTTATAAGCGGTGTAACTACTATAGGAACAGGCACAGGTATGGGGGCTGGCGTTGGCGTCGTACTTTTTTTACATGAAACAGATACAATTAAACTTGTAATTAAAAAAAATGAACTTAATTTTTTCATGATAATTTTATAGATTTTTTTTATTTTATAAAATACTTCTACAACATTTTTATTGTTACAACTAATACAATGCCTTCTTTCAACAATTTGCTAGTAACTTTCTTATTTAATTATTCTATTACAAATCTCTTGATATAGAACAACGCTTATCCTTCTTATGTTCCTTCATTAATAAAACTCCAAAATCGTTCGTTCAATAAAAATTTAAACAGAAATAAATGGATAGCCGGTATTATCATTTATTCCAAAACATCCAGCTCCAGTACACCAGCACCCATCATCTCTTTATGGCTGATGGAAATGAGGGGTATTGATTTTCCATTTAGTTTTATTTTATGAATACGTGCTGCTTCTCCCTTCTTTTTTTGTTTATTTACTTTAATTACAAGCGTTTTATTATTTGGTAATTGTAGGGTTGCTTCTTTTAAAAGTGGATACCCAAAAACATATTCGCCACTTGCAGGGTTCATCGGGTACATACCCATCATTGTCCAAATAAGCCATGCACTCATTTGGCCGCAATCATCATTACCACTCAATCCATCGGGGCCAAGCCTGTACAAACTATCTGTTACTAATTTTATTTTAGCCGCAGCTTTTTGTGGTTGCCCAAGTGCCGTATACATATATATAATGTGGTGGCTCGGTTCGTTCCCATGTGCATATTGTCCTATTAATCCGCTTACATCTGCTGACGCATTTTCACCGTGCAATTCAGAACTGGCATTGAATAAGTCATCTAATTTTTTTATGAAATATTGTTTGCCGCCATACAACGTTGCCAAGCCATTTACATCCTGTGGTACAAAAAAACTGTGTTGCCAAGCAGTGCCTTCCACATATTGGCCATCAAAGCCATGTTCGGAAAGCAGTGGGTCAAATGGCTCCATAAATTTACCCGTACTATCTTTTGCCCGCATAAAGCCGGTGCTTTTATCAAACAAATTTTTGTAACTCATGGCCCGTTTCATAAAACGATTGTAGTCATTTTGTTTGCCCAATTTTTTTGCAACCTGTGCAATACACCAGTCATCATAAGCATATTCCAGCGTAACCGTTACACTCCATCCTTCTTTATCTTGCGGTAAATAGCCAAAGCGAATATAATCCTGCGTACCTCTCTGTTGTTGGTTTGCACTGAGTAACATAGCCTCGTATGCTTCGTTTACATCAAAGCCTTTCACATCTTTTAAAATAGCATCTGCCAACACCGGTATCGCATGGTAACCGGTCATGGTATTGGCTTCCCATGTACTTATATCCCACACAGGCAGTAACCCGTTGTCTTTTTTTAATTGCAGCATACTGTTCATTAAATCTGCTAGACGGTCATTTTGTGTAAAAGTAAAAAGCGGGTTTAATGCACGAAATGTATCCCACAAAGAGAAGATGGTGTATTGCTGTCCGCTGTTTCTTTTTACAATTTTATTCTGGTGATTACGGTATGTTCCGTCGGCATCTGAATGTATAACCGGAGCTAAACATGTTCTGTAAAGTGCTGTGTAAAATCTTATCTTATCATCTTCTTTAAAAGTCTTTATTTTTATTTTACTCAATTCATTTTCCCACAACTTTGTAGCTTTGTTTGCTATTTCATTAAAAGATTTATTGCCAATTTCATTTGTTGCGAGCAAGGCTTTTTCAGGACTTACACTGCTGATACCAACTTTCACAAAAAGTGGTCTTCCTTTTAAATTAAATTGTAAAACAGTTTTCACTAGTTGGCCCGTATCTTGATCAATATTATTTTTGTTGCTGTTTAAAAATATTTTTGCAACCATCGGGCTAGAAAATTTAGCTGCAAAATATATACGCTGGTTTTTTGCCCATCCGGTACTGTACCTGTATCCTACAAGAATGCTGTCATTTAACAACTGTAACATACCTGCTGTACTCTTATCCCAGTTTATTCTAAAGCCCATATCAAATTGCAAAAAAGCATTGTTGCCATTAAAATTATATTGATGATAACCAGACCTTTCTGTAGCTGTAAAACTGCATTGCACTCCGTTACCTAGCAAAACGCTGTAAAAACCCGGGCTTGCTTTTTCGTTTGTGTGCTTAAATGGAATTTTTATCTTTTCCTGACGAATAAGCGATGTGTCTGTAAGCGGCAGAACACTAATATCGCACCAATCTCCAATGCCGGTACCACTAAGATGGGTATGGCTAAAACCGGCAATACTATCACTGCTATAATGATACCCGCTGCACCAATCCCAGCCTTCTGTACCATTATCAGGACTTAACTGCACCATGCCAAATGGCACTGTAGCCCCGGGGTATGTATGGCCATGACCACCAGTGCCTAAAAAAGGGTCTACGTATTTAGTGAGTTTTTGTGCGTGGCAAAAACTGGTTATAAATAGAAAGGGTAGTATGGGTAGTAAATATTTTTTCATTGGTTTTTTTGCCAGAAACCTGCCTGCCGGCAAAGGCAAGGTCGGTAAGGCGTTTTTTGTTTTCAATTTTTTTAGTTCTTTTACTTGCTAAGTAGGTAAGTTTTTTGCTTCCTCCTTCGGCGGAAATAGTTGCATAAAGTTTTTGCCTCAGGCACCCAGGCGCTAATAGGAAAGCTTCGCTTTTATTGCCACGCAATTGTTTGCCACAGAGTCACAGTTTTGGTTCTTTTAGATTTATGTCAATAATAAAATTCAAATGTTAAATACATTTTCTGTTTTTCTTTTTTATCTGTGGCAATTAAAATATAAAATAATAAAAGATGCCAAAAGATATGCTGATGAATGGAGCGCCTGCCTGCCGTCAAGCGCATGTCGCCCCCAACGCTAGCATTGGGGCAAGCAATGAAGCTATATCAGGGTCCCTCAGCTCGTCAACAAAAAAATATTTATTGTATATATGGGTATTGACTTTGATAGAAAGCTATTTTATCTTTAATGCCTTCGTAAAAGAAAAAACATTCACCTTTAAAGCCGCTTGCCCTATTCTTTTGGATCATTTCTTTTAAATAACTATCTGTAACCAATGTGCTGCCAGATTTTACAATAACACCTGGGTAAAAGGGCACGGAAGGATTGTTATAATAAGATTTTTGCTGATTGACAGTTGCGTTGTAAGATGCAATATCATACCTGTAACATTGTGGTAAAATGGCATCAACATAAGAACTATCCACCCAAGTAGGCCAGTCTTGTAAATATTCGGTAAGACTAAAAGGGTAAGCACTTGGGCTCATAGAAAAAAGAATGGTAGGCTTGATAGTTTTTACTTCTGTTCTTAATCTTTTTAAGAAGGTATTTAATTTTTTTGAACGCCATTGTATCCAACCTGCATCCAATGAATTTGTGGGTGGGTTTACACCATTTTCAGAAAAGTATAAATTTTTTGTGTAAGTATCGTAGCCAGAGGAGGAAGGGACTGCCGGCAAACGATCATCGCCCTGTACGCCGTCTATTGCATAATTTGTTGTTACTTCTTTAAAAAGATTGATCATAAAATTTTGTACTGCGGGGTCAAAAGCATTAAGCCAATCGAAGCCATTTTTTACAACTAGGTTATTGTTTACATCTTTTGCGGCCCATGTAGGTTGAGCTGCAACGATGGCACCGCCATTTGCAGAAAAAGAAGATGAAAAACCATATTCGAACCAAGCATGAACTTTAATACCTGCTGCATGTCCTTCTTCTATCATTTCTTGCAAAGGATCTCTTCCTGTAAAACTTGGTCGTATCCTAACTCCAATTAAGTTTTGCATAATAGTACTTGGGTAGCAAGTTGTACCATTATTATATACAACCATAAAAATATTATTTATACCTGCATCTTTACATGTTTTTACACATGCTGCAATATTTGCTCTGCTGTCTAAGGCTGTACTTGCTGCCGTTGTAACCCATGCACCTCTTAATGCATTTACATCCCATACCGGTGTAGGTGGTGGAATAACAGGTGTTGGGCTTGGTGTTACGCTACCACTATTACTTTTTTTGCATGATGTACTTATGCATACAAATAAAGAAATGGACAGGTAAAGTATAGTTGAATATTTATTGAAATATATCATGTAGAAAGTTTTATTTGATTTATCCTCCTAAAATACGAACTTAAATAATATTTTCAATATATTGTGCATAGTTTTTAAATAATTTAATTAACTATATTCATTTTTACATTAATTTCCTTCAGTGATAGAAAAAACACAGATTCTAAAACACCCTGCCACTTGGATACCTACCACTTGGCTCGCCATGGGTTTACCATTTGTTGCGCTCGCAGCATCCAGTTCTATTATGTATAAAAACATGGGTATCAGTGATGCTCAGATTGCCTTTTGGACTTCGCTTGTGATGTTGCCCTGGACGCTAAAACCTTTATGGGGGCCGGTACTGGAAATGTTTAAAACAAAAAAATTCTTTGTATACACTACACAAATTTTTACGGGCTGTTTGTTTGGTTTAGTGGCAGTAAGTTTGCAGCTTCCCTATTTTTTTGCCATTTCGATTGGTATATTTTTTATTATAGCTTTTAGCGGAGCTACGCATGACATGGCTGCCGATGGTGTGTATTTAAATGAGCTTACGCCTAAACTGCAGGCCGAGTATGTAGGCTGGCAAGGTGCGTTTTACAATATTGCAAAAGTTTTATCGGGCGGTGTGCTGGTTTACATGGCGGGCGAGATGGAAAAAAAATGGGGGATTGCCAATGCCTGGATGGCTGTAATGGCTGCTTATGGTATCATTATGATAGGGCTTGGTCTTTATAACATGAAGGCATTGCCCACAGGCGGCGAAACTAAAAATGTACACTCAGTTAAAGAAGGATTTGATACGTTAAAGGATGTTATGGTCACTTTCTTTCAGAAAAAAAACATTTGGATCAGTTTGTGTTTTATCGTTTTTTATCGCTTTGCCGAAGGGCAGGCAATAAAAATTACGCCTTTGTTTTTTAAAGCTGCAAGGGCGGAGGGCGGTCTTGGTTTATCTACTTCGCAAATTGGAATTTTGTATGGTGTTTTTGGCGCTATTGCTTTTGTGCTCGGTTCTATAACAGCAGGATATTTTACAGCAAAAAAAGGACTCAATAGAAAAACACTTCTAATACTGTGTG
>JANNGD010000208.1:0-7863 GCA_031380515.1 Ferruginibacter sp.
CCATTGTTCCACAAAAAATAAACGGTAAAAATGCCGGCTGTAAATCCGCCTGCAAAAGTAAAAAATGCCACTTTAATGTTGTTGAATGCTATCCTTACAAACATATTAAAACGGTTCTCTTCCTTGTACACACCAAAAGGATCGCCTTTGGCAATATTATCTTCTGTCATACGCACATAATCATCGCCAAGTATGCCTCTCACAAAATCGGGATTGTTTATAGAAGAAAATACACCTATGCCTACAAACAGGCAAAAAATAATGGTTGTAGATAAAAATGTGCGGTGGTGCCTTCTAATTATGAGTGGTAGTTCATATTTCCAAAAAGAAAAAACCCGGGAGTACTTTTCTTTCTTGTTCTTATAAATATTTTGGTAAACACTTGCTGCCAACCCATTGATCCATTTAGTGGCTTTGCTTTTGGGGTAAAAGGTTTTGGCATAGGCCAAATCGTCCATAAGGGTTATAAACCGCTCCGAAGCTTCATCAGGATCAGTCGTTTCTTCCTGCTGGTAGGCTTTCCATTTCTCCGCATTTTTCTTAATAAACATTGCCTCCCTCATAAAATATTAAATCTAACCTTAAAGTTTTTTATTAGGATACAATTTCATTCTTTTTTCCATAATAAAAAAATATGCTTTTTTGCCATTTGCATCTTTCTTGCATGTATATTGCAAAACGCTATGAGTACAGTACAAATAAATACAGCTTTTAATGTAGGTTTAGATTTTGAAATAGCCCCCTTTCACAAAAGGTTATTGGCTTATATCATCGATTTCGCCATTCTGGTTATTTACTTGTATGCGATGAAATTTTTTTTGTATGAAGTACTCAACCTCTCTCTTGACAATAGTGCCGGCTTCGATATATTGATTATTTCTGTTCCGATGCTTTTTTATTCTTTGCTTACAGAATTACTAATGAATGGGCAAACCATAGGCAAAAAGATATTGCGGATAAGGGCAATTAGTTTAGAGGGAGGCGAACCTACTTTTGGACAATTTATCTTACGCTGGATAACGAAATTTTTTGAATGGCCTTTTTTATTCGGTTATATCTATACATCCGACTATTCATTAGTAGGGTATATTTTTGTAACCTGTTTTTTCGGTATTGCGGTGGTAGTAACCGTGCTCGTTACTAAAAAGAACCAACGCCTGGGGGATTTGGCCGCGGGCACAGTGGTGGTAGATGCTAAGTCATTTATGAGTATAAACGATACCATTTTTGTGAATGTGAACAGCAGCAACCACAAAGTAAACTTTCCGGAAGTTATGCGGCTTTCAGACAATGATATCAATACCATAAAAACAGTACTTACACAAGCCCGCAAAAACCACAACCACGATATTTGTATGCGGGTAGAGTATAAAATAAAAGAAGTACTTAAAATAGAGTCCAAACTATCTTCCATCGATTTTTTAGAAACACTCTTAGAAGATTATAATTATTTGGCTACAAAAGAATAAGTGAATGTTAGCTTCTTGCTATTTATTCGCACTCTACCTGAATGCTCCCGTGAGGCTGGCTAAAAATGTTAATAAAAGTGCTAGTACAAAAAATCCCAAAAAGATTATAAAAAGAATTCCCGTTATCTTAAAGTAAGAATTGAGTTTTCTCATCCCTTGGTTAAAAAAACCTTGGTCGCTGGCATCCAATCCCAATTTTAGGTTTTTTGCAGCATTGTACAACGCTATATTAAGCAATAAAGTTAAACCGCCCATTATAACTACAGTAAACAAACTGGTTCCTACTACTGTTTCTACATTTTCGATACCATATTTGCTGGCTTTTGCTATTGCCAATATAGTAGTAAGAATAGTAATACCGAGGCCTGCAAAAGCTACTATGGCATATATATTAGCCCATTTAGCAATTTCTGTTAGTTGGGTTTTTGTTTCATCTGTTATTTGCAAATCCAACAAATCGTTGTCTTTTATTAAATCCATAGAAATATTTTATAAGGTTTTAACCATATTAAAAATAGAATAAGCCAAAGAAAGAATGCTGATAACTGTTGTAATAATGAAAAACAATTTTAAAGAGCCAAAGGCTTCATTCATATCTAGCACATTTTCTGCAGTTAAAGCAGATTTCATTTTCGTGGAAAACTTATATAAAAAATAATATACCACAACAAAAAAAGCCACCACTATTACAATGATAGCTATTAAAATGCCCCCTCCAAATTCTGCCAAACTTCCAAAACTATTGTCCATTTTACCAAGCACACCCATCATTAAACTACCCCCTAAAATACCAAAGAGTAAAACAAACCCACCTATTATAAACATAGATAGAGAAATAAACTTTGTCCATTTAGATGTTTCTATCAGCAGTTGCCTTACTTCATTGTCTACCTCCAAGTCTAAAGCAGACAATTGATCATTCTCATTATTTTCCATAACCGAACCTCTTATTTAGTACGCAATAAAAATAAATAGCACCATATTATAATTATCTACCCTGCCTCATAGCTTCATTCATAATAAATGTACCAAAAAATGCAAATGCTAGTATCATAGTTAAAATAACCAAGCCGCCAATAATTAAACCGATAATGGAGCAAACCCTACCCGCTTTCAAGTTAGAATAACTTGCAGCAGAATACATTTCAGGATTCTCTTTGTATAGCTTAAGGTCTTTGTTTGCAAGTACCAAACCTATGATTCCACAAATAACACCTACAACTCCGTAGCAGAATCCTCCTAAGATAGAAATTATTCCAAGAACAAGGGATGCGGTGGCGTTGGGTAAATTTGCAGGTTGGTTAAAATTGTTAGACGATAATTGGTTTTGTTGATCAGTCATAAAGTTAGTTTAAGATGTTAGTTTGTTTAGATAAGAAAGTAAGATAATAATAAAAATGAAAGGAACGCCAAATTTTATAAATTTTTGCATATTCACGAACTTTATTCTGTTATTAAAAACCACCATAAAAAGAAAAATAAGCACCGGAAATAATGCAGGATATAGTTTTATACTATTCATAAAATCGCCTTTTAAAAGCGCTATCATACTTCTTTGTATCCCACAAGTGGGGCATTCAACCTTAAAAACAGTTTTTATTAAACAAGGCAATTGGTGCGCATCCAACCAAGAAATAATATTTAATAAAATGCCATTCATTAACTGTTATTTGCATTATTGTTTTTCATACAAAGAGACCTATTCAACTTAGTATTTTTTAGCCTTTATCTAAAATGTTCAAACTACACTATTCAATATTCATTAAAAAACTACAACGTATCAAAGACTAAAGTCCCCCTGTGGGGGATTTAGGGGGCCATTAATATGCCCTTGCAAACATAACCCTTTCCTTACTAGGCTTTCCACTCAAAATACAAATGCCTTCTTCCTGTTTGTTATTTACAGGAATACAGCGAATCGTAGCTTTTGTTTGGTCTTTTATTTTTTCTTCTGTTTCTGCTGTGCCATCCCAATGAGCCGAAATAAAGCCTCCCTTTTCATCCAATAAAGCTACAAACTCGTCCCAAGTATTTGCTTCTCTTATATTTTCATTTCTAAAAGCCAAGGCACGATCGTAAATATTCTGTTGAATTTCATCCAACAAATTCTTTAAATAATCTGCTATTCCATCTAGTGAAATTGTCTGTTTTTCTTTGGTATCTCTACGAGCCACTTCCACCACATTATTTTCCAAATCTCTCATACCTAAGGCAACACGTATGGGCACACCTTTGAGTTCGTACTCGGCAAATTTCCAACCTGGTCTTGCATTATCGCTGTCATCATATTTTACACGCACACCCATTGCTTTTAATTCGGCTATCATTGCATGTGCTTTTTCATCAATCACTGGTTTGCTATCTTCACCTTTGTATATCGGTACAACTACAATTTGTATAGGCGCAATTCTTGGTGGCATTACCAAACCTTGGTCGTCGCTGTGTGCCATTATCAATGCACCAATCAAACGGGTAGATACACCCCAACTCGTAGCCCATACATATTCGAGCTTATTGTTTTTATCACTAAATTTTACATCAAATGCTTTGGCAAAATTTTGCCCTAAAAAATGTGATGTACCGGCTTGCAAAGCTTTACCATCTTGCATCAATGCTTCTATGCAATACGTATCTTCTGCACCTGCAAAACGTTCGCTAGCCGTTTTTACGCCAATAATTACCGGCACTGCCATGTATTGTTCTACAAAATCGGCATATACATGTACCATTTTCACGGTTTCTTCTACCGCTTCTTCCCGAGTAGCATGTGCTGTATGTCCTTCTTGCCACAAAAATTCTGCCGTGCGCAAAAACAAACGAGTCCGCATTTCCCATCGCACTACATTTGCCCATTGGTTTATAAGCAATGGCAAGTCCCTATACGATTGTATCCAGCCTTTGTAAGTGTTCCAAATAATGGCTTCGCTGGTTGGGCGTACCACCAATTCTTCTTCCAGTTTTGCCTCTGGATCTACTATTAATTTTCCTTTGTTATTTGGGTCGGCTTTCAAACGATAATGGGTAACCACGGCACACTCTTTTGCAAAGCCCTCTGCATTTGCCTCTTCGGCTTCAAACAAACTCTTGGGTACAAACAATGGAAAGTAAGCGTTTACGTGGCCGGTATCCTTAAACATTTTATCTAATTGGTCACGCATATTTTCCCACAATGCATATCCATAGGGCTTTATCACCATGCACCCTCTCACCGCAGAGTGATCTGCCAATTGACTTTTTACCACCAATTCGTTGTACCATTCCGAGTAATTATCGGCTCTTTTTGTAAGTTCTTTGCTCATGCTTTAAAGTATTAAGTACTAAGTATTGAGTATTAAGACTACGCTTCAATAATCAAACTTATTTTTATTTTTCTTATGTCTAAAATCTTGTGTCTTATTTCTAAAATCTTGTGTCTTATTTTTTTGTCCAAGCAAATAAGCAGCTATGGGCAGCATCGTTGTGTCACTCACTTCGGCCGAATACCATTATTCAGCTTTAATTGTGCAACTTGGAATGCAGCGAAGATAAGAAACGAGTGGGAAAATTAACCTTGTTTATAATTACCAAATTAGCGAAACCCCATATTCAGCAAAAATATTGTCTTTTGAAATAAGGTTCATCTCATTGCTCATGCTTTGAGCTATCAAAAGCCTGTCGAACGGGTCTCTATAATGAAAAGGTAAATTGGAGAGTTTTACTAAATTGTTAAATGATATAGGTAGAATTTGGAAATTATTCTCTACAATGTATGCTTCAAGTTTTTCGAATGGAATATTTATTTCCAATTTCCCCAAGCTTACTATTCTGGCAATTTCCCAAAGACTTACAATGCTTAGATAATTTTCAGCATCAGCGTCTTCAATGCATTTTATAGCAGTAGTAGATAAACTTTTATTGTCTTCTAAAAACCAAATAAAAGTATGTGTATCCAATAAATTTTTCATGCTTACATGTAATCTTTGAAATCTTCTAAAGGCTCATCAAAGTCATCGTGCATAACAAAAATACCTTTACCACTACCTAATATTAGCTTCTTCTTTTCAGATGTTTTTTTCTCTTTTGCTACCAAACTATCTATAAAGTCGGATACCTCAGACTTTAAGTTTTCTGGTAAAGTAGAAAGTTTGCTATATATAATGCTGTCATTCATTAAATCAAATTTACAAATTATTTACGAAAATTCAGATATTGAGTTGTAAATGTTCAAGTTTAAAACATGCTTCTTAATTTATAAAGGTAAAATCTTAATACTAAATACTCAATACTAAGTACTATTACCTAAATTGCCCTTCATAAAAAAACAAAATGGATATTCAATTTAACAAAAACGAAGACGAACAAAAGCTAGCTTGGGGTGCCATAAAAAAACAACTAGAAAAGATTTACGAAGGCGGCGGTTTAAAAAGCCAAGCAAAGCAAAAAGAAAAAAACAAACTGGTAGCAAGGGAGCGTATTGCATACTTGTGCGATGCAGATAAACCTTTTGTAGAAATTGGTGCCTTTGCGGGCTTTGGCATGTATGAAGAATATGGTGGTTGCCCTGCAGGTGGGACTGTGAGCGGTATTGGCTATGTAAGCGGCAGGCAATGTGTAATTTTAGCAAATGACCAAACGGTAAAAGCGGGTGCTTGGTTTCCCATAACTGGTAAGAAGAATTTGCGTATGCAAGAAATTGCCATGGAAAATCATTTGCCTGTAATTTATATTGTAGATAGTGCGGGTGTTTTTTTACCAATGCAAGATGAAATTTTTCCAGACAAAGAACATTTTGGTAGAATATTTAGAAACAATGCCAAAATGAGTGCCATGGGCATTACACAAATAGCAGCCGTTACGGGTGCATGTGTAGCGGGTGGCGCATACCTACCCATCATGAGCGACGAAACCTTGATGGTAGAAGGCGCAGGCTCTATTTACCTGGCAGGACCATACCTTGTAAAAGCTGCCATAGGTGAAGATGCAGATGGCGAAACCCTTGGCGGCGCAGCTACACACAACGAAATAAGCGGCATTGCAGATTATACTTTTAAGACAGAAGAAGAATGTTTGGATAGGGTAAAAAGAATAATAAGCAAACTAGGGCGGCCAGATACGGCAGGCTTTGATAGGATTGAATCAATAACTCCAGCAAAAAAAGCAGCAGAGATATATGGCATTATTGCCAGCGATAACAGCAAACCTTATGATGTGGTAGAACTCATAAATTGTGTAGTAGATGCCGATAGCTTTGATGAATTTAAACAAGGATATGGCAAAACAATTGTATGTGGTTATGCACGAGTAGATGGCTGGGCGGTAGGTATTGTAGCCAACCAACGCCTAATCGTAAAAAGCAAGAAAGGAGAAATGCAACTGGGTGGTGTGATATACAATGACAGTGCAGATAAAGCGGCCCGTTTTATTATGAACTGCAATCAGAAAAAAATACCCTTGGTTTTTTTGCAAGATGTAACCGGCTTTATGGTAGGAAGCAGAAGTGAGCACAGTGGTATTATAAAAGATGGTGCAAAACTGGTAAATGCCGTAGCCAATTCGGTGGTACCAAAAATTACCATCATTACCGGAAACTCTTACGGAGCGGGCAATTATGCCATGTGTGGCAAAGCATACGACCCACGATTCATTTATGCTTGGCCTTGCGCAAAGATAGCTGTTATGGGTGGCGATCAAGCAGCCAAAACGATGTTGCAAATACAAGTAAGTGCCATGAAAGCGAAGGGACAAGAAGTAACTCCCGAAGAAGAAAAAATAATACTAGAAAAAATAACCGATAAATATACTGAGCAAACAAAAGCACCATATGCAGCTGCACGCCTTTGGGTTGATGCCATTATAGACCCAGCAGAAACAAGGAATGTAATTAGCGAGGGCATTGCTGCAGCCAATCACAATCCTAAAATGGCAAAGTTTAAGGTGGGGGTTTTTCAAGTGTAGGGTTCAGTTGGCACAAAAGGATTTAATGATATAAAGTTTTTAATGTAAGAATTTAAAAGTGAGGTTTTGCCTCACTTTTTTGTTTTTGTACACGGATATAGCCAAAACTACACGAATATGAATTAGCGTTTTATTTACCCAAAACTATACATTAAACTTACAATACCATTACTTTTTTTAACCTAAAACAAAATGATATGAAAAAGATTATTATTTTTTGCAGTTTCCTTTTTCTATTTTGGAAAATTTCTTTTTCCCAATCACAATGGAGTGTAAATATACCAGGCTCCACTGTAAACTTAATTGCTTCCAAATTTGACCCTTCTGATGGTAGCACGGTAAATGTAGGGCGAATAAGTGCAGGCAACGATGATGACTGTTTTATTGCGAAAATAAGCAGCACTGGTGCAGTTTTGTGGCAGAGGCAACTTCGCAATATTGCGCAAAATTTTGCTGCACC
>JANNGD010000220.1:0-7817 GCA_031380515.1 Ferruginibacter sp.
GTTTGATAATCCAATAAAAAAAGATTCTACCTTTAAAAGAAGTTATTCGGGACTGTTCCCAACCATGTTTGCAGGTTATAAACCAAACAATAAAAATGAGTTCAGTTTTTCTTATGGAAGAAGAATTTCTAGGCCCGATTATGAAAGCTTAAATCCATTTGTTTTCTTTATAGATAAATACACTTACGAAGCTGGTAATCCTTTTTTGCGACCTATGTTTACCAATGTATTTGAGTTATCGCACACTTACAATAAATTTTTGACTACTACGCTAAATTATACGCATAGTAAAGATATGTTTAACGAGTATTTTGAGCAAGCAGGATATGCTACCATCGTAAAACAAAATAATTATGGAAGTATAGATGATGTATCGCTTGCTGTAAATGCAGAATTGCAGCCAACAAAATGGTGGACATTGCTACCTTATACGGAGTTTAATTACAATGCGGTAAATTCTACTTTATACAACTTTACCCTAAAAACAAGCAACGTTGGTTTTAACACAAATGTGAACAACCAATTTAAATTTAACAAAGGCTGGGGTGCAGAGTTATCGGCCTTTTACAGGTCAAGAATGAAAACTGGCCAATTTGATATAGCGGACATGGGGCAAGTGAGCATGGGTGTATCTAAACAAATATTAAAGAAAAAAGGAAGTTTAAAATTGAATTTTTCCGATATGTTTAACTCTGGACAACAATCGGGTACAGTTTTTATACAAAATACAATCGCCTCTTTTTTACAGGTAAGAGATAGTAGAAACGTTCGTTTAACGTTTAATTATCGTTTTGGAAAGCCATTTAAAGCAAAACAAAGAAAATCGGGTGGGGCAGGCGAAGAGCAAAATAGGGTAAAATCAGCTGGCTAATAAAACAGAATGAATAATTGCAAAAAAAGCAGTTCCCCTGGGAGCTGTTTTTTTATTATTTAACTAGTGTAAGTTTTTTATCTTTACAAAAACAAACCATTATGCCATCATTTGATATAGCTAGTAAAGTAGATTTACAAACACTAGATAACGCCATTAATGTGGTAAGCAAAGAAATTAAAAATCGATTTGATTTTAAAGGGGCTCATGTAGTAATAGAGCTAAACAAAAATGATTTTAAACTCAGTTTAGAAGCGGATAGTGAAATGAAATTGGACCAAATAAAAGATGTACTGATTAGCCGCAGTATAAAACAAGGTCTAGCTGCCGAAGTGTATGATTTTAGCAAAGAGCCTTTTCCCAGTGGAAAAGTGACCAAGCAAGAAGTGCTTGTACGCAATGGCATAAAGCAAGAAGATGCAAAGAAAATTGTAAAACTGATAAAAGACAGAGGATTAAAGGTACAGGCCGCTATTATGGATGACATAATACGTGTTACTGGAAAAAAGATAGATGATTTGCAAGAAGTAATACAGGATAGTAAGAGCTGGAATATAGGATTGGCTATGCAGTTTGTGAACATGAAAGACAAATAGGATAAATAGTAATTGCTTATAAATCAGATTATAATGTATTTTCTATGGACTAAAATAATCTATGACTTTTGGGCTGTATTTAAAAATGGAGCAGTTTTTAAATAGTGTTGTAAACCTCTTTATAGTACATTAATTTTGGGATTATCAATTGAAGTTGACCATCCTAGTAATATTTATAAATGCTCCCTACTTTGGTTTCTAATCAAAATAGCCCTACATTTGCACTCTTAAAATAACAAGCATGGCAAAATCCATGCAACAAAAACATACAAATGAAAAAAGAACTTCACCCAAAGAACTACAGAATGGTAGTGTTTAAGGACATGAGTAATGGTACTACCTTCCTTAGCAAATCTACAGCTTCAACAAACGAAACGATTGTTTTTGAAGAAGATGGTCAAGAATACCCAGTTATTAAATTGGAGATTTCTAATACATCGCACCCATTTTACACAGGTAAAAATGTATTGGTAGATACTGCTGGTCGTATTGATAAATTTAATAAGCGTTTTGGTAAGAAAACTCCTGTTACTGCTGCTCCAGTAGTTGCAGAAGCAACTGAAACTGCAGAATAATATCGTAATAATTTTAATAAAATGGGTCTGTCTCTTCTTATGAGGCAGACCCATTGTGGTTTATTGTATGTCGCAATTGGTTTAAATTTTTCTTGCATATTATAGGAATAATCCTAATTCCCTTTCTGCACTGAAGCCATTTGTTTCTTTAGATACGATTGACTTTATTTTTCGTTCTGCAATTTGTAATTCCGGCGCAATTTTCTCAGCAAATTGTTGAGCTATATTTTCTAATGTACTAGGCTCGCTTTCAGGCATTGATTCTACTTCTACCAACGAATCATTGTTGTTTTTAATTGAAAGTGCAATTGCGCCCCCTATAGCAGCTCCTACAACTATAGCTAGTATTATTTTTGATTTGTTCATTCGTTACAATTTCTTTTTGCTTTTCAAAAATGATGCCATGCTCAAATTCCCTTATTTTAATTGTTTCAAAGTCACAGATATTTTTTCAAATAATTCTTCATCCGATATTTCTTTTGCAACAAATGCTTGTCCTGTAATCTGTTCATACAATTCTATGTATCTATTGCTAATGGTTTGTATCTTTTCATCAGTCATTTCGGGAATAGTTTGTCCTTCTTTGCCCATAAAATTATTTTCTATCAGCCATTCTCTTACAAATTCTTTACTCAGTTGTTTTTGTTTTTCGTTATTAGCTAAACGATCTTTAAATCCATCTGCATAAAAATACCTGGAGCTATCTGGAGTATGAATTTCATCCATTAAATAAATTTCATTTCCAATTTTTCCAAATTCATATTTAGTATCTGCTAAAATGAGTCCTTGGTTTGTGGCCAATTCTTTTCCTCTTTCAAATAATGCCAATGCATATTTTTCCAAAATAGCCCATTCATCCTCTGTACACAATCCTTTTGCAACGATGTCTTCTTTGCTAATATCTTCGTCGTGACCTTCGGTAGCTTTTGTAGATGGTGTAATTATTGGAGTAGGAAAAAAGTCGTTTTCTTTCATACCATTTGGCATGTTTACACCGCATAAAATTCTTCCACCGTCTTTGTATGTTCGCCATGCATGGCCAGTAATATTGCCCCTTACAACCATTTCTATTGCAAATGGATGGCATCTTTTTCCAATACTGGCATTAGGAGCAGGTGTTTCTATTAACCAGTTTGGACAAATATCCCTACATTTCTCAAGCATAAATGCAGCAATTTCATTTAAAACTTGCCCTTTATAAGGTATAGGGCGAGGAAGAATTACATCGAAAGCAGAAAGACGATTACTAGCTATCATTAACAAAATATCGTTTCCAATGCTATATACATCTCTTACTTTTCCTTTATAGAAATTCGTTTGATTTTCAAATTTAAAAATTGCCATGCTGCTAAATTAGACTGTAGTATTTTAAAAATAGCGCTTCGTTGAATATAAATACTAACAATAAGTTAAAAAATAAAATTTTATTAAAGCAGAACTATGCTTATTTTGCCGTCAAATTCTAAACGAAAACAATGCATATGAGAAAGTTCACAAGCTATTTGGTTACCATGGTTCTAGCTAATATCTTAACGATAGCAGCTTTTGCACAAAATGTAACCATTAGCGGTACAGTAAAAAACAGCGTATCTGGCGAGCAGTCTCCAGCCGTTTCAGTAACAATAAAAGGCTCCACCATAGGAACTTTTACCAATGATAAAGGTAATTTTAGCATTATTTCAAAATCTTTACCTATCACTTTGGTATTTTCTTCTGTAGGCTATAATAACCAGGAAGTAACCGTAACAAGCGCAACCCAAAAAGTTTTGGTAAGTTTTGTTCCTAATAATGCCTTAGGTCAAGAAATTGTTGTTTCTGCCACTCGTGTTTCACAAAAGATATTGGAATCGCCTGTATCTATTGAAAGAGTAAATGCTACAGCAATACGAAATGCGCCAGCTGCAAACTTTTATGATGTGGTATTGGCTTTAAAAGGAGTAGATGTTACAACTTCTTCTTTAACTTTTAAAACGCCCACTACTCGTGGTTTTAATAGCAGTGGTAATGCTCGTTTCAATCAATTGGTAGATGGTATGGATAATGTGGCACCAGGTCTGAATTTTTCTGTGGGTGCTATTATTGGCATAAGCGAGTTAGATGTTGATAACATTGAATTACTAGCAGGTGCATCTTCTGCTTTGTATGGTCCCGGCGGTATGAATGGTACCTTGTTGATGACAAGTAAAAACCCTTTTAAATACCAAGGTTTATCATTTTTGGTAAAAACGGGTATTATGCATACAGATGGTAGACAAAGAAATGCTGCACCTTATTACAACTGGAATGTAAGGTGGGCAAAAAAAGTTTCTGAGAAATTTGCTTTTAAAGCAAACGTAGAATTTATACAGGCCAAAGATTGGTTAGGAACAGACGATAGAAATTATAGAAGAGTAGGTACTACAGGTGGTGTAATAGCTGGTGATAGATTAACAGATCCCAATTATGATGGTGTAAATGTGTATGGTGATGAAACAACTGTAGATGTTTCTAAAAACATTTTTGCAGCAGTTGCGCAAAGTTTACCAGGTGCAGCAAATTTCATTGCAGCAAATGGTTTAAATGACCCAAACAACCCAATTAATGTTTCTCGTACAGGATACACAGAAAAAGAAGTTGTAAATCCAAACACGGTAAACTTTAAAATGTCTGGCTCTATGCATTACAAAGTTTCTGCCAATACAGAAGCCGTGATTGCTGGTTATTGGGGTACAGGTAATACCATTTACACAGGTAGTGATAGATACTCTATTGTGAATTTTAAAATGGGACAGTATAAAGTTGAATTGAACAATAAAAACTGGTCATTGCGTGCATATACAACGCAAGAAAATTCTGGAGAAACGTACAATACAACTGCTACTAGTAGATTGTTCAATGAAACATGGAAAGCTTCACCTACTTGGTATGCACAATATGCTTACAAATATTTAAGCGATAGAATGAATGGTGTAAACAATTATGATGCACACATTGCAGCCAGAAAAGTAGCAGACGTGGGTAGACCTGCAGCAGGAAGCGATGCATTTAGAACCGCTTACGATGCTATACGTAAAAGACCTATTTCTCAAGCTGGTGGACGCTTAGTAGATGCAACAGATTTATACAACTATGAGGGAAATTATAATTTAACCCATGTTACCAAAGACTTTGCCGATATATTGGTAGGGGTTAATTACAAGAAGTTTGTGTTAAACTCTGCTGGAACATTATTTGCTGATTCTACAGGTTCAATTAGTGTGGATGAATATGGAGGATACATACAAGCTACAAGAGCTATTTCGGATAGGGTAAAATTAACGGCATCTGGAAGATATGATAAAAATCAAAACTTTAAAGGTCGATTTACACCAAGGGTTACAGCTTTAATTAAAGTGAAAGAAAACAACAACGTTCGTTTATCATTCCAATCTGCTTATCGTTTTCCTACAAACCAGCAGCAATGGATAAACTTACAAGTAGGTAGTACCCTATTGGTAGGAGGAAATCCAAATTTTGCTACGTATTTAAAAACAGCTACCAATCCATTATACCTTGCAGAAGATTTGGTGCCAGCAGCAGGTGGAACACCTAAAACCACCGTATTTGTAGCACCGGAGCTTAAGCCAGAGTCTGTAAATTCTTTTGAAGTTGGATACAAGGGATTATTATCTCAAAGTAAATTATTGATAGATGTTTACGGTTATTTTGGTCAATATCAAAATTTCTTAGGAAGGATAAATACTTTCCAAACTACAACAGGTATAGCTGCAGATATTACAAATGCTTCTAAAAGAAGGGGTATTTCGGTACCAAACAACTCTACAGATAAAGTAAAAACCTACGGCTTTGGTTTTAGCTTGGATTATAGGCTACCTCTTAATTTTACAGTTGGGGGAAATATAGCTTCAGACATACTTAAAGATGTGCCTATTGGTTTTGTTGCTTATTTTAATGCTCCAAAATACAAGACCAATTTAAGTTTTGGTAATAGTGGTTTTGGACCTAATAAGCGTATGGCTGCAAATGTTGCTTACAGGTGGCAACAATCATACTTCTATCAAGGTGATTTCGCAAATGGTCAGTTACCAGATGTACATACACTAGATGCACAAATCAGTTTAAAGCTTCCTACTACAAAATCGGTAATAAAACTTGGTGCAAATAATTTATTGAACCAATATTACTATAACGCCATTGGTAACTCACAAATTGGAGGGTTATATTATTTGAGTTTTGGTTACAATATTTATTAATCCAATTTGCCAAATTGATTTTTTATATAAAATTTTTAAAAATGAAGACAATACATAATAAAATAAAAATTGCTTGCCTAGCTACCTTGTCGAGCATATTTTTTCTTAGTTCTTGCAACAAAAATTTACCTGGATTTGATCCGATAGCAATACCAGCTTATAATGCAAGTGCAGGTAATATAGCCGCTAGTATAGCTGCAAATCCTAATGATAGCTTGTTTAACAGAATGCTAATTCGCTCTGGTCTAGCCAGTACATTAGCTGATTCTACTAAAACTTTTACGTTATTTGCAGTAGACAATGCAGGAATGAGGTTATTTGTGAACCAAGCGTCTCTTGGTGCAATACCCATAGCAGCTCCGGATGCAACTCATTCCGCTTTTATTGCCAATAGCCTACCAGCAGCAAGTGCAGCGGGTATTATCCAATACAATACAATTGGTCAAAAATATTTATGGAGCGCAATTCCTGCTATTTCACCGAACTATCCTTTGCCAAGTTTAATTCAGTTAGATCCAGTTAATTCTCCATTTGTGAGAATGACAATAAATCCTGCAAAAACTGCAGGTGGGGCATCATATGTAAATACTATTCCAGTTACAACCACAGACCAAATTGCGAGCAATGGAGTTATACATCGTACATTTACTGTAGTGGCACCACCAACTAGAGTACTTAGAGATTTAATTGCAGCCGAGCCAACACTTTCTTATTTTAGAGCAGCTGTTTTAAGAGCAGATAGTGCTGCGGATGTTATTACCCCAACCAAACCTACTATTGATTCTACAAAATTCATAAATTATTTATTGGGTTATGGCGTTTTAAATATGACAGTTTTACCACCAAATGATGCTGCATTTCAAACATTGATTTTTGGTTTGGTATACAGCCAAACATTAGCTGCAACAGGATCAATACCAATTGCAACAGCTAATGCAAATAATGCAGTTGCTGCTGGCCCTGCTTTCTTATTTACAAATAATGTGAGTACAGCACTTATAAAAGGTATTGTTGCATACCATATTTTGGCATCTAACTCAACCGGAAGTTTTGCTCCAAATATTAGGGTTTTTAATGCAAATGTACCCACTACATCTACTTTTTTTAGGACTTTGGTAAATGGATCTTTTGCTACACACCCTGGTGTAAGAGCTACTTCTACTTTTTCTGGTCCTTTTGCTGCTAGTCTTGTATTTTCGGGAGCAGGTACTTTTCCTCCAGGAGGTACTGCATTTAGCCAACCAGCAAATACTATTAAAAGAGATCAAAATGGTGTAAATGGTGTTTATCATATAATTGATGCTGTAATGT
The DNA here is from genome assembly GCA_031380515.1 of Ferruginibacter sp. GTDB lineage: Bacteria > Bacteroidota > Bacteroidia > Chitinophagales > Chitinophagaceae > Ferruginibacter. Next base: position 7,586 of record JANNGD010000220.1, read on the forward strand.
TACCCCAGTAAAATTTTCATTATTGAATTAAAAAAACGGCTTCCAGAAATGGAAGCCGTTTTTTATTGCCAAAAAAATTTGGGCGCGTCCCAATGTTATTATTACGACAAGGTTCTTTTGTCATTTCGACCAGAGGGAGAAATCACATTTGTTACTCACGCTATGTGATTTCTCCTCCGTCGAAATGACACCACAAATGTATATTTAACCTTAACATTCAACAAAATTTCTT
>JANNGD010000234.1:0-16175 GCA_031380515.1 Ferruginibacter sp.
AACACACCCTCGCAAGCAGCAAGTGCACGACTCACTTCATAGCTAAAATCCACATGGCCGGGCGTATCTATCAAATTGAGAACATAATCCTCGCCTTTATATGGGTAATTTATTTGTATGGCATGACTTTTTATCGTAATACCTTTTTCCCGCTCAAGGTCCATATCATCAAGCACTTGGGCTTGCATATCCCGCTCGCCAATGGTATTGGTGCTTTGTATAAGCCTATCGGCAAGGGTACTTTTTCCGTGGTCAATATGTGCAATGATGCAAAAATTTCTAATATTCTTCATGTGAATGCTTTCGGCGCCTGTTTTTAGGTTGCAAAATTAACGATTTTAGTTGATTAGTGGATGGGTTGATTGGATTGGGGTGATTTGGTTACGAGTTGCGGGTTATGGGTTGCGGGTTGGGGAAGTTCATTACATTTTCACACATTTATACTTGAACAAGGGTTGAGCATTTTTAGTTCGTAGAAAATTTCAATTTTTTCAACCTTTGTTAGTTATTCGCTAAGTTCTCCGATACAATATTCGTCGCTAATTGTTCTGTGCACTGCCGCGTACATAGGCACGCATATTAATAATACCTAATAAAAGGTTATTCAAAAAAGTAAAAGTTTCTTAACATTTTGGTATACTTATTAATTGAACTTACATAATATTGTGCATGAGCATTTTCAATAAAATATTTGGCAGCAAACAAAATAAGCAAATAACCGAAAAGCAAAAATTACCCACTATTGAAGCATTTCCGTTGCTAAATGATAATGATAGAATGAGCGTAATAATGATTGTTGGCGATAGCGGCAATCTTGACTATTTTCATTTTCTTAAATTTGCAATTGTAAACGACAAGGATACTGGTGTACGGTTTGCAGCGCTAAAAAGAATACATCTTTTTAAAAACCATCCTGAGACAATTCCCATGATATTAACATTAAAAAACAATGGCGAAGGTGAAAAATTGGAGCCATATTTTTCAATGGCTTTGTCAAGGCTTGGCAATATAAGTTTGGAGGAATTTAAAAACCAAATAAATGATTTATAGCGCTGCTAATGAAATACGGCGATGGTTTAAAAAACAAACTAAAACTAATTAAACTCAACAAAAATTATGGGATTCAATATTGGAGTTTCATCTGCAGAAAGAGAAAATAATTTCGAGTGTAGTCATTTTATTGATAGAGCTTTTTACAATTTTGTAAATGAAGGTGAGATGTATGGCGACGAAAGTATACTTATCAAATCGGGAGAATTTTATGGACTAGATTTGTCCGCATTATTAAAGATTGTTTACACATGGGATGGAGTAACAAAAGAAGATATTATAAGCAATAGTCAAAATGTTCAAGATTTACTAAACTTGATGGTAACATTTCGTAACAATATTCAAAATAACAATACTGTTTGTGATAAAATAGAATACGTTTGGTATGACCGGGATGTCAACCTATCGCAGACAGAAATTGAAGAGTTAATAGAACAAATAGGAGAAGAATTAGCAAAGCCGTTTCTTGAATCTAAGACCAAACAAAAAAAAGAAATTGAAGAAAATCCCAATCCATGGAAATGGTATTTTGACCAAGGACAAATTATTGATGACTTGAATAACCTTATAAAAAGTCTTGAATGTTACAAAGACAAAGGAGTAGTAACAATTTACTTGACAGCAGGGTAACTTATTCTACCTCTACTAGAAATGAGGCGATTGTTTGTGCGGCAAAATATGAAAGATGTTTGCCTGCATTAGCTACAATATCCGCCCCCTAATGGTGCAGATTTAAAACTGCCACTCCTACCGCAGAAATGCAGCAAAGCAAAGTGCGGCAGCGTTTCTGTGGGGCAAGTTATAAAAAAGCCAATCCACAAAACCTTCGCATCATTTGTGCGAGGGGTAAGGCTAACTATGAAAATTAGTTTGTGTTGTATTAACGATGCTCCATTATCGGTATTTTTTTCATACACAACTAAAAATAGAACAGTTAAAAAAATTGTTGAAGAAAAGATGGGGTGTATATTAGCGGTAATTATAAAGACAGACGATTCTCATAAACGTAAATAAAATAAGTTATGACTTTTGAAAAATTAGTTCCAAACGTTTTTTATGTTGATATTAACGATGGGTTAAAATTTTTTGTTGACTGTTTAAATTTCACCATTGGACACGACGAAATAAAATCTGCTAACCCATTTTGCGTATTGGAAAAAGACGGATTACGTATAAATCTTTTTGAAAATACACAGCTTGCAAAAGAGCATTATCCTGAGTTTAGGTTAGTGACTAAAAATATTCAAGAAGTTTATGATAAGGTTTCTACATCTCATCCTCAATTTCTTCACCCTAACCTTAAAGAAATTACACTTAGACCATGGACTGCAAAAGAATTTGCATTAAAAGACAATCAAGTTGGAGTTATAATTCAAGAATGGTAAAATCATCGTAATGGTGGAGATTTAAAGCTCACATGCTTTCCCCTAATCCTACAGCAGAAATGCAGCAGAGCTAAGTGCGGCAGGGTTTCTGTGGGCAAGTTATAAGAGAGCCATAATAAAAGCCAATATGCAAAACCTACAACCTAATTTACGTATAAATTAATACCTTAAATTTGTCTAAAAGAATTTAAATGCAAACTTCAATAAAAGTAGATGAAAATTTAAAAGCCATTGTAACAGGACTTAAAAAGTTAAACAACCAAGAGCAACGATCCATATTGGCACAAATAAATGCCACATTAATGTTAAAAAAAGGTATTCCAAAAATTGCCAACATCGATGGATTAAAACCGCTAACAATGGCGCAAATTGATAGCATAAAACACAAATCACGTAAACTATAACATGCGAAGTAAGAAGTTTGTGCTCGATGCCAATATTTGGGTGAGTTATTTTCTTACCAATAATTTACTTGACCTTACTAGTGCAGTATCTATAAATAAAATAACCGTTTTTTATTGTAACGAATTACTCATCGAAATAGAAAGGGTTTTGAAGTATCCTCATATAAAGAAACGTTCAATAAACATAAAGAGAGCCTTAAAATTTATACAAGAAATAGGTACGCCTGCAGAATTGGTTTATCCAATAAAAAAATATATCCCTGATGATAAAGATGACTCTTATGTTATAGCACTTGCGTTACAACAAAATGCAGGGTTTGTTACTAGTGGAGATAAACATATCTTATCTCAAAAAAATATTTTAGAAAGTAAATACAAGAAATTAAAAATTATTACGAAAGCTGAATTCGAGCGGATGTTCTATAAATAGCTGTCAGCAATTCTCTTGACTTATATAAATAAAAAAGTAATAATATCATTGCATTTTACAGAACTAACCCTACAAAAGATAAAAACATCCACTAATTTCGTTATCAATTTTACACTCCCTCACTATGCTAAAAAAATATATTTATAGTTTTGCTATTTTGCTATTGCTTTCCTGCAATAACCATTTTCACCAATCGCTCGTAAGTGTAAACAAACAAAAAGCATCCATTCGCAATTATATTAATGCAGAAGATACTAGAGATAGTGTGGTATTAAAAACATTATTAGCAGATACCATTACACCCTATTGGAAAATGGAAAACCCAACAAAACAAAAAATCATTGGTTTTTATAAAGACTACTGGACAAAAAATAAATATTCGAAAAATACGATTCAATCCATTACACATATTGCACAAAATTCGTACGCAGTAAAAACCATGTTTGAAGTACAAAGAATACAGGCCGATACAGCACTTCATTTTGAAAGTATTATTATATACAAATTGAATGAGTCTCATAAAATTGTGTATGTAGGAAAGGAATGAGCCCCTAATGCCAAAATACATTTATGCTATTCCTGAATAATGACATATTTAAATTACTCCCTATCATTTCCCATTGGCAACTTTAAAACATTTCCCTAACTTTATTATTCAATCAGATACTATTTGTTGATCGGCACATTTTTAACTTCATTTATGAAAAAAAATATACTACTCCTAAAGTTTGTTGTTGTGGCCTTTTTAGTTTTCAATTGCAGCATTGCGTCGTTGGCCCAATCCAATCTACGCCAACCAAATGCTGGTGGGTCTTACAATTTATTGACAGAAATAAAAGATGAAATTACACCTGCACAAAGAGCTGAAATTATAAATATGCTTCAAACGAACGAAGCAAGATTGAGAAACGAAGGGAAACTACTTGCAAATAGAAATCCAACGGTAACAGCGTTTGCATGGCCCATTAAACAAGCTATAAACAACAATGACAATGGGTATTATGGGATCTCAAATTATATTGACCAAAATGCAGCATTCCCCAATCAAATAAGAGACTACAACTGTGGTACTCGCAGTTATGATGTAGCATCTGGATATAACCACGCTGGCACAGATATTTTTTCATGGCCATATAGTTGGCAAAAAATGAGTAGAAATGCGGTAGAAATAATTGCGGCAGCACCTGGCACAATCATAGCCAAATCTGATGGAAACTTCGACCAAAATTGTGCATTTTGTACAAGCGCTTGCAATTGGAATGCCGTGTATGTAATGCATGCAGATGGTTCCGCAGCTTGGTATGGACATATGAAATCTGGTTCGCTTACTACCAAATTAATTGGTGCCACAGTTGCACTCGGCGAATATTTAGGCGTTATGGGTAGTTCGGGAAATTCTACTGGTCCACATTTACATTTCGAAGTATATACTAATTCGGCATACACACAATTGGTAGACCCATGGGCTGGCGCATGCAACAGTTTAAATGGCTTAACCAGTTGGTGGGCCAATCAACAACCTTACTATGTTTCTACTTTAAACAAAGTAATGACCAGTGGTGCAGCACCAGCTACGGGTAACTGTCCAAATGCCGAAAATACAAATGAAAAAATAAATTTTGCAAATGGTGAAACTGTATTTTTATCTAGCTACTACAGAGATCAGTTGGCAGGCCAACAATCATTTCATACCATTTATAGACCAGACAATTCTGTTTATACTTCTTGGACACAAAGTTTCAATACATATTATAGCGCATCGTGGTGGTACTATACAATGGTTTTACCCAATTCCGCTCCTACAGGCATTTGGCGATATGAAATTTTATATAACGGAACCCAACGACAGTCAACAAATTTTGCTGTAAACAGCTCGGTTGTAGAGGTATGCCCAAATAGTTACAATATTTTAACATCCAATATCTCTGGAGCTACTTATCAATGGCAAGTAAATGATGGAAGCGGCTTTGTAAATATTGCCAACAATGCAAATTATGCAGGTACAACAACTGCAAAATTGCAATTGAATAATATACCTAGTTCATTTTATGGTTATCAATATCGTTGTTTCAATGGATCAATTTATAGTAATATTTTAACTTTAAAATTTGTGAGCAACTGGGTGGGTTATGAAAATAACGCTTGGGAAAATCCTCGCAATTGGAGTTGTGGTAATATGCCAGATGCCAATACAGATGTGGTAGTGTCTAGCAATACCAATACACCAGAATTAAACTCGAATGCTACTTGTAGAAGTACCACTTTAAAATCAGGCGCTGTCATCACTGTTCAACCGGGTTATCAATTAACTATTACCAAGTAAAAGTCCATATATCCTATACATACCCCGTAAAAATACCTGATAAAAAAAACGGGTGTATACACGTACAACTAATTAAGAAAAGACTTTTAGTATTGTATTGTTATTTTAATCAATATGATTAATAAGTACAAAGAAGGAACAACTATTCCTGAAACAACTATTCGAATTTTTCTTAACTAATACATTATAAAACCCAACAACTAGCCATTATGAAAAAGAAAATCGTTTTTTCTTCAGCCATTTTATTATGCCTCATCCTTTTTATTGAGTTTTCTTGTAAAGATAATAAAGCAAGCGATTCCAATGCAATTGAAAATGAAAGTGCAAGTAAAGATAAAGATTCTTATATGGTTTCTGGCATCGATAAGACCCCTTTTCCAGATTTCGGATTTATGCTTCCTCCTGCGCAAGCAGATTCGTTGGGAATTAGGGTTTTTAGGCTTTCGCAAGATTATCCCGAAACGCTTCCTACCAATCCGCAACCCGATTTTTTTAAAATTGATTTTAAAACAGACTGGAAAAAATATCTTTTAGCGGTACAGAAATATTGTTTTGAAGGTAATACAGATGTTGACTTTAGGGTAGAAGATAATAAAGTAAGAGGTTGGTACCATATGCCATGGCAAAACTATACAAGCAATGGCAGGGAAGGTTTTCATGGTCTTACGAAGGAAGCACCCGTAAAACCTTACCAACTTGCAAGCGCACAATCTTATGCTACAGGTGGGGCTTGGGCAATAGGGTTTTTTAATGATATAGCTGGTTATACCATCGGGCGGGTGTGGAATGATCACAACAATCCAGATGTAAAAGCCATGGGAAAGGGCTTTAATAATGGTGCTGTGTTATTTAAAATATTATTTCTTTCCATACCCAAAGATGTAGTAGAAAAACAAATTCCATGTTTGCAAAATGGCCAATGGTGGGATGCATATGCAACCTACAATTTTCCTGATAGTGTGAATAGGAAACAAATACAAGTGGCACTTATACAAATGGATATTATGGTAAGGGACGAGCGGGCACCTAATGGTTGGGTGTTTGGAAATTTTCAGTACAATGGAAAAATGAATAAGGCGAATAAATGGGAAAACCTTGTACCAGTAGGCATTATGTGGGGCCAAGATCCTACAAACAATACAAACCAATCAAATCCAAGTCCAAAAAGTACCATCATAAATACCAAGCTTGTAGAAACCATTATTAATCCAGATACAACAGAATTACCCGCAACGCATTTGGGATGGAATGGCCGATTAAACGGACCCGTAGATAATCCGCAGAGTTCATGTTATAGTTGTCACTCTACGGCACAATATCCTCAGAGCTCCCCAATAAGCCCGTTGTTTGATGCAGATACATTAAAGGCAAACCCAATAGGAAGCCAAGGTTGGATGCGTTGGTTTAGCAATTTAAAGTGTGGCACCCCATTCGATGATCCAGCTACACATCAAAGCACAGATTTCTGTTTACAAATGGCAGAAGCAGTACAAAATTTTGAAAGCTGGAAATCTACTCAAGGCGGACTTTTCTATAATAATTATAGCGTACAAAGTGAAACAACTAAAGCAGAGGCAAAACCAGAAACGCCAAAAAAGATTTTCAAATTGGGTAGAAGAAATATGTAATAATAAAAATAAAACAATAAAATGTCTAGATTATCAGATAAAATATTACCAGCAGTAGCACCAACCATGCCCCCTCTCCCGATAATAAATTGGGAAAGTATACAAAATGAAGCACCGTTGATACTGCCAATAAATTACCAAGGACCAGATGCTAGTTTGCCAGCTGCTGATGTAGTTGTAATTACTTGGACCAACGCAGAGTGGTCGGCTTTTGATCATGTATTTTGCAATAGTGGAGAATTAAGAACAAGCGAAGATATTAGTTGGCAAAAAGACTGGCTTGCCTATGCAAAAAATGCACCTCCTGCTCCTGCAATTGGTACCAATTATCATTTGTGGGGATTTTATAGAATGGTACAAATTACAGGGCAATCTGGAAAAGCATTGAGGGTGTTGCTCTTTAAAGCACAAGCGCATCTTGCCTATGATCCCTATTTAAAAGGATTACAAGATATGACAAATGCCTTACTTGAAGATACAGGTGCAAAATACCTTTATTCAATAGGCACTGCCGGAGGGGTAAGTGATACAGATCTTTTAGGGAATACTGTTGTAACCAATAGTGCACATTTGATGATGACGAATGGCAATAATATTCCATCGCCATACAACAACCAAACTTTTACGTGTACAGATTGGTTTCCTTCATTTAATTTAATGGACAGCACAAAACAACAGTTATTTTATTCATTAAGCAATGTGGCAAGCTGGGTGCAATATCAATATTTGTATGGTGAATTGTGCACAAAAATATACAACAATGGCAGTCCGCTTGCAAGCATGGATGGCATTGCAGTAACAGATTTGGTGAACACCCCACTTAACCCTGATAACCTTAAACAACCTCAAACAGCCAATTGTAAAGACAAACCTTTGCTCACAACCGATTTTTATTACATAGCACAACCTGGAGATGCAGAAAAATATTGTATTCTAGAAATGGACGATGCGGTATTAGCACAAGTAGCAAGTACTAAAGCTGTATCGTATGTATTTGTACGCAATGTATCTGACCCTGTGGTGCCAAGTAATACAATGGCTGGCTTGGCTATACCAGATGTGGTAAGAAATGAATGGTCATCATTTATCTACGATACATTTGGCTTTTATACAAGCTACAACGGTGCGCTTTCTACTTGGGCTACCCTTGCAGCATTTTAATGATTAAAAAAACAATTTATTTTGATTGCTTAGAAACATAAATCATGGAATACTTTTTGGATATACATCGTCTTTAATACCAAAACACAAACGAACAATAATACTAACTGTGTCTATACTTTTTTTTATAATAAGAATGGATATACCAAATATAAAAAAATAATTTACTTTACATCATAAAAGTAAATTTTATGCAAAAAAATAAAGCCATTGTTATTTGTATTTTGATACAAATGATGTTTGCGTCAACAGGATATAATCAAGTTGCTATTAAAAAGCCTGTATTATTAAACAATATTTCTTTAACAGCCACGGGAGGGTTTGTGGTAGACTCTGCTTATTTGTTGTACGAAGATTTTACTGAAGTGAAAAAAGAAAATATTACTTTTCTCAATAAGAAAATCATAATGTGGATTGTAATAAAAAAAGGATGGACAGTAAATGATGGCATGGTTAAAGTTGGTGCATCCGAAACAATATTGACCAACAGAAATGAAGTTGTATTGAAACAAGATGAATTATTCCCTGAAGGCAATGATGTAGCTTCAATAGATGATGCAAGGTATATTTCATTAAAAGCCGTAATTACAGAAATGAAAAATGAAATCCCATATTTTAAGGTAAATTTTTCGGTATGGGATAAAAACGGTAGCGGAAAAATAACAGGTACCTATAGGCTTGTTGTAAAAAATGAATAGGAGTTCTTTTATCTTTTTATTGTCTTCAATCGTAAAATTGCTTTTACTTGAAGCTGCATCTTTATTGCATCCCCTAATTTCCAATAATAAATACCATTTACATAACAAATAATTAGTCTTCAACTTTAATACCTTTTCCCTTTGGTAAGCATCTAATTATAAAACAATTCGACTATGGCCTATAAAGTTGTACAGTGAGCACTTGCTTGGTATGCTTGATATGAGCCAATCGATTGGGTAAATATAAAAAAATTAGTACCTTTTTTAAGTTATACATTCCTGTTCATTTCATTGGGTATATACCTGTATTCGAACAAGGATAAAAATACAAAAATGTAAATCAGTACGGCATAGTCTACCTAATATTAATCGCAAAAATATACCCAATAGTACGTAGCGAACTAATAGCATAGTTAACTAACTTTAACCTCTGAAAAAACTAATTCAACATTTTAAATTGTAATTACATTATGAAACTAATTAAAATTTTATCCACAGCATTTACTTTATTTTTTTACTTTACTTCTGCTGCACAAAACACAGATATAAAAGAACAAATGGATAGTGTGAAAATTATAAACAGCGATGCAAGGGGTGTTGTGATGATAAGCGGATATTTTAATGAAGGCATTACCAAAGTATTATTGCAACAGCTAACGAAAGAAAAAATAGCCCTAATAGAAAAAAATTACAATGAAGAAGATTACCCAGAATGTATAAAAAAACTGGTTTCTTACACTACGGGTGATGATGCGGCTAATAATAAAATTGATGCCGTATTTGCAAGTTTAAAAACGTACCGCATTGCTACATTTGATAACATACGCAATGGCGAAAATTTTGGTGAAGAATCTATTTTGGTGGTACCAGCAAGCGAAAATAAAAATGTGGGTGGCAACTGTACCTACAGCAATGATTTTTACATTATCATTCCTACAAAAGCTATTAAAGTTTTGTAATGGCTAAAAACGGTTTATTTGTTATTGTATGTAGGCTTTATTGATTGTAATTTTATTTATAGTCCCTGTTTTGGTTTTCCAAAAAAGGTACGCTTAAAATATTCTTTGAAGAAAACTACAGGGCGCCATTGCCGAATAAAGATTTATTGCCGAAGGGCTGAGGGATGGGCAGCACTACCCCACAGTGGAGCGTAGCGGAACGAGGAGTAGTGCAGACAGCCCTAACCACTGATGAAAAAAGATATGAAGCCGAAAGCCCCTAATGGTAAATAAATTTGTGTAATATCCTGCTATAAGTATGAAAATATCTACTATTATTATTATTATTTAATTCAATCAATGTAAAAGAAGCAGTATGTTTATAATTTATTCAAAACTTACTACCTTCATAACAAATTTGAAAAAATGAATCAGGATATTATAAACCTATACGACGATTATACACATACCCCACTTTCTAGAGGCGAATTTATCCGTCGCTTGGCTATAATTACAGGAAGCATAACTGCCGCATTGGCTATACTGCCCCAAATAGAAGTAAATGCAGCCAATGCCAATATTACGGAGCAAGAGGATTTGTTTACAGAGCGGGTAACTTACCTAGGCGTGCCAGGCATGATGTCTGCCTATGTAGCAAGACCTAAGGAAGATAAAAAATACCCGGCAATTATAATCATACACGAAAACCGTGGTTTGAATGCCCATATTGAAGATGTAGCCCGTAGAGCGGCCAAGGAAGGATTTTTAGCCATTGCCCCAAACGCACTTTCGGCAATAGGCGTTACAGCAGCCAATGAAGATGAAGCCAGACAAAAGTTCCAGGAGCTAAAGGCAGAAGATAGCTTACAAAATTTTATCAATGTATTTGATTATTTAAGTACCCGTAAAGATTACAATGGACTATCGGGTTGTGTAGGTTTTTGCTGGGGTGGTGCTATGGCAAATAACTTGGCGGTAAAAATAGCAAGTCTAAAAGCGGCTGTGGCTTTTTATGGTCGTCAGCCAGCCGCTGCAGATGTGGCAAATATAAAAGCCGCAGTGCAATTGCATTATGGGTCTTTAGATGAAAGAGTAAATGCGGGCATTGCTGCATACGAAGTGGCTCTTAAACGGTACAACATTGGCTACGAACTATACATGTACGAGGGTGTAAACCACGCTTTCCACAACGATACGGCCCCAGCAAGGTATAACGAAGCCGCTGCAAAATTAGCTTGGCAACGTACCATAGATTTTTTTAAAAAACATGTAAAGTAGTTTTCTTGCATCTACTTAAATTTCCTCTGTAATAATTAAACTGCCCTGATTTTTTATCCTTAAAAAAAAGGCTGCTTTAAAAGAACAAACCTATTTGTAGCCTTCGGACTTAAATCATTTTTTTATTTAGATACCAATCGGTATCTTGCAGTATGCGACAGCCAATAATAACCAAGGAACATGTATTAACAGAAGCTACCAAGCTCTTTAATACAAAAGGTTACAAGACTACCTCTATCAGTGATATCACCTCTGCCACTGGCTATACGAAGGGTGCCCTATACAGGCATTTTGATAGCAAAGAAGCTTTAGAAATAGAGGCATTTGAAAAAATGATGGGAACTATTTTTACAATAATGTCTAATAAAATTAAAGCAGAGAATAATGCAAAAGATAAATTATTTTCTCTATTGGATATGTTTCAAAACTATATCAGCAATCCATATATAAAAGGTGGGTGTCCGTTATTAAATGTAGCTATAGAAATGGACGATACCAACGATCCATTAAAAAAAAAGGCACAAAAAGCATTGTCCATTTTAAAAAATTCAATCATCACTATCATTGAAAATGGTAAAAAATATAAGCAGATAAAACCAACCGTAAATGATGGACTAATTGCTACCATTGTAATTGCAACCCTTGAAGGTGGAATAATGATGAGCAAACTACAAAATAACAACAAAGACATTTCAGATGTGGTAGCACATTTAAAAAATTGGATAGAAGAAGATATTCTTACATAATTTTTTGAATGCCTTTTTCCCATTGGAATAAAATAATGAAAAATGAAAAAAATAATTGAAAAATCGATTGGATTTTATTTTAATAGCTTAGCCATAATCAACCCATCATTAGCGGCTAAAAAAGGATATCATCTATTTTGTAATCCCATGTCGCAGCCACTAAAGCCTTATCAAAAAAGTTTTTTAGAAGATGCAAAAGATGTCGTATTGCAACATGAGCAAACAAAAATACAAACCTATAAATGGGGCAATGGTTCAAAAAAAGTATTGCTCATACATGGTTGGGCGAGCCATAGCTATCGTTGGAAAGCCACTATTGATTACCTTATAGAAAATGATTGTACCGTTTATGCTTTTGATGCACCAGCGCATGGGCTATCGTCAGGCAAAATACTGCACTTAATATTATACAGCAAAATAATAGATCTTTTTATACAGCAAAACAAAGACATTGAACATATCATTGGCCATTCGGTTGGTGGCTTTGCAACCGTGTATTGGCTTTTTTTACATCCAGAAAATAGTATAAAAAAAGTAGTGGTAATGGGTGCGCCCGGCGAAGCCGACGATTTTTTTAATTTCTATCAAAAGACATTAGGATTAACAGACAGAACCTTAAAAATTATCATAAATGAGTTCATGAAATTATTGGGCCATGCACCTAGCTATTTTTCTTCCGCTGCTTTTGCAAAGCAAGTACAAACAAAAGGTTTAATTATTCATGATAAAGGAGATAAAGATACCAGCTATGAAAACTCTGTAAAACTTCATCAAAATTGGGCAGATAGCAAGTTAATCATCACTCAAGGTTTAGGGCATTCCTTAAAAAGCGACATACTTTTAAAAGATATTGTAAACTTTATTTTGGGATAATTTATTTGAGTGAATACTTTCTTGCAACAGATGATGGTATGAAGTATAGCCATGTGCTAGCCCCCCTCTGCTAATAAATTGAAGCAGACAAAATTTGTAGCTACGCCAAGTTACTGACCTGCATTGCATACCAACAAAAGCTACTCTAAGACAATTTAAAGGAATAAGATTTTTTTTTGCTAAGACCAAAATTGGTTAAAATTTTGAAGACATTAAACTAGTTAAAATTGGATTAAAAGTAAATTTTACATGAAGTGAAAATTGAAATTATACTGAGTAATTAAAAACAAATTGTTTAGCGGTGATGTATCTGAATCCGATATCGAAACTTTGACAGCTATAAGATTATGATAATAAAAATTTATTATCATAATCTAGCCATAAAAAAAGGGAGTTCAGCATTGAAGAAAACTTTCAGCAACTTACAAAAGGAAAGAGGTTGATTGATTGTTGATGTTGCTTTTCCTAATGAAGGGTTACTTACTAAAACGCTCTTAAAATAATCAGGTAAAAAAATAATTTTACTAATATGTAATGAATTGGTTTGCTAAAAAAACTTGTAATATACTTTGACTGTATCTTATAAAACCCTTCGCCCTCTTAGCGAAATTACTACTAAAAAAAAATAAGTTATTGTAATAGTTTTTCTACAATTAACGCATTTTCCGAATTTCTTCATTCGGAAAATACTGCTTTTTATACTTTTTTTAACATTACCACAATAAATACAATAAAGTTCAGTTAAGGATGTATCCTTATGAATAAACAATGAATAAATTTTACAGCACATTCCTTATTCTTTTGATATCTAGCAGCCTTTACAGCCAAGTAAATGTAGAGGCAAATGATATAGGGAACTCTCACATAAAATTCATTGATAAAATAACCAATAAGCCGGTAAACAGCGATGTGTGGACTGAAACCGAACCATTTGTAAAAGGGTTTGCTAAAGTTGCAAAAGATGGTAAATGGGGATTGGTAGATGGGCAAGGACATTTAGTCGTAAAAAATGAATTCAACGACACAAGAAACTTTGTACATAATCTTGCAGCAGTTTCAAAAAATGGTAAATGGGGATTTGTAAACGAAAAAGGACAACAAGTTATTCCATGTGAGTATGAAATTATTTATGATTTTACAGAGGAAATAACAGCGGGATACAAAGACAATAAATGGTTCCTTGTAAATAAACAAAATAACATCATAAAGGCGCTTAAGATAGATATATTTTGGGGATTTAAAAATGGCATTGCCAAAATTGACAAAGATGGACAAACTGGCTTAATGGATATCAATGGGAATATAATTTCTTTGGAACCAAAGAAAGACATCACTCCAAAAAAAATGAGGCCTATTTATTCCCGACCAAATTTAGTGGAATCTGAACCCTGCCCTACCAATATTGATTTTGAATTTGGAAATTTTGCCAACTGGATTTGTTATGAAGGTACAGTTGCTGTGACAAATGCAGCAGGTGTACTAACAAATGTGATTACTGTAACTCCAAATGTACCAGCCACTACTCCAACCCCTGGGAGACATACAATGATTCCCAGAGCAGTACCAACAGGATTGGATCCATTAGGATTATTTCCTACTAACCCACCTGACGGAAGCAATTTTGCGCTAAAATTAGGAAACGATATAAACGGGAAAGAAGCAGAGAGGGTTAGCTACTTAATAAATGTACCAGCTGGTTCTACAGATGCTTCCATAACATATAGGTATGCAGTTGTATTTGAAGATCCTGGACATTTGATTCAAGAACAACCAAGATTTAGCGCAAAATTATTCATACAAAATGGAAATATTTCTACTCCGATACCATGTGCATCTTACGACTATATTGCAGATACACTTTTACCCGGATTTTTTACTTCTCCGTTAAATCCTACAGTACGTTGCAAAACATGGACTTCTGTGTTTGTGAATTTAAGTGCGTATGCTGGTCAAACCGTTAGACTTGAATTTACAACTGCCGATTGCGCATTGGGGGCGCATTGGGGATATGCATATGTAGATGTGGGAGATTGCAATATCACTGCAAATATTAATTATTCTTGTAACCCAAGTACCGCAAGCTTATTGGGGCCACCTGGATTTGAGTTTTACAATTGGTGGAATTATAATTATACAACTTTATTAAGTACGCAACAAAACCCAATTTTGACACCTGCACCTGCGCTTGGTTCAACCCTACACGTGGAAGTGGTTCCATTTAATGGCAGTGGCTGTAGGGATACACTCAATGTATTGGTAAGCAATAATAATCCTGCAGTGAATGCCGGGCCAGATAAAAACATATGTTTAGGGGATTCTGTCAGTATCGGAACAGCAGGTATTGCTGGTAATACTTATTCATGGTCGCCTACTACTTACTTATCTAACCCCAATATTGCAAACCCCAAATCGAGTCCACCTGCAACTACTACCTATTATTTAACTGTAACTAATATTGCAAATGCCTGTTCTAATATTGATAGTGTTATTGTAAATATAAATCCTATTGCCGATGTAGTACAGGTGCCGGATTTATTAGTCTGTGATGGAAATATCACTTCGGCTATAAATTTTACCGGCACTTTTGCCGGCACAACTTTTAATTGGACAAACAGTAATACAACAATTGGTTTAGCAGCATCTGGCACGGGTAATATTCCAACTTTTGTTGCTACAAATAATACCAATGCACAAATAGCTGGTACAATAACGGTCACCCCTACTGCCAATGGCTGCTCTGCAGGGCCTGCAAAAACATTTTTAATAAAAGTTAATCCTACAGCATCGGTTGTACAAGCTCCCGACCAAGTACTTTGTAATGGTGCTAGTACTTCAGCAGTTTCATTCAGTGGCGCTCTTGCAGGCACAACTTATAATTGGACAAACAGTAATACTGCAATTGGTTTAGGCGCATCTGGCACTGGCAATATTCCAACTTTTGTTGCTACCAATAATACCAATGCTCAGGTAACTGGTACTATAACGGTAACACCTACTGCTAGTGGCTGCCCAGGACCTGTAAAAACATTTTTAATAAAAGTTAATCCTACAGCATCGGTTGTACAAGCTCCCGACCAAGTACTTTGTAACGGTGCTAGTACTTCAGCAGTTTCATTTAGTGGTGCTGTTTCCGGCACAAATTATAATTGGACAAACACTAACACTGCAATCGGTTTAGGGGCATCAGGTACTGGCAACATTCCAACTTTTGTTGCTACTAATAATACAAATGCACAGATAGCAGGTACGATAACAGTCACC
>JANNGD010000046.1:0-4478 GCA_031380515.1 Ferruginibacter sp.
TTTTGACTTCCATTTGCCACTTTTTAAAAAGAAAAAGGATAGCAGAAATATTGATGTCCAATATACAAACTCATTGCTCCAAGCCATAGCAAGAGAAATGTAGTTTATTTTCATAAAGTAAAATGTATATGTCATATACAGCGTAATTGCTATAATTTCTATGGCAAGATTCATTTTTGTTTTTCCAGTACCCGTTACGCCATTTAACCAAATGTTTGCAATACTCATGAGTATCATACCAAGTGAAACCATCCTTATCACTGTTATTCCTTCTTTTATAAAAGCATCATCTTGACCAAAAAGACTGAAAAATAATTCAGGGTAAATATTAAGGATTAAAACGGGTATGCAACAAAATCCAATGCTCCATAACATTATTTTTATTATGGCTGGAAAAACATCTGCTTCCCTTTTTTGCCCCATTAAATTACTAATCATCGTATTGGTAGTAGCAGCAAATGCCCATACAAATACACCAGCAATCCCAAATACATTGCGCATAACATTGCTTATGGCTTTAGAATTTGTTTCGCCTCTTGCTTCTATCAATAAAAAAAAGATAAGCCATGTGGTTACACTTATCACATATTGTCCTACCAAAGGCAAGGAAACGTTTAATATTTTTCTACTAATTGTTTTTTCATATTTAAATGTTTGCAACAAGTTGTATTTCTTCTTTAAACCTGTAATGATAATGACTCCAAATACGGTTATCATACCGGCAAACTCTGCAAAAATAGATGCCACTGCTGCGCCATTAAATCCCATTTTAGGGAAACCTGCTTTTCCAAAAATTAATAAATAATCGAAAATAATATTTACCAATGCTTCGCAAATAAATCCAATCATTAAATATTTGCTATTAAGTGAAGCTATAAGAAATGCATTGCCCATTTGAAATAGAAATAGAAAGGGTAAGCCTAATATTCTTATTCTTAGAAAACTCATTTCTTGCGGATAGGAAGAAGCATCTGCAACAGACTCCATAATATATGGTGCAATAAGCCAAGTAAATAAAATTCCAATAAATGAAAAAATAAGGCCAATACGTATACCTTGGGTAAGAATTATCTTAAACTTTTCGTGGTTGCCACTGCCTGCATTATTAGAAAAAACAGATTGCATGGCATTATTGAGCCCGTGGCCTGCTACTGCAAATATTAAATAAAAGACCCCTGTAATACCAGCATTTCCCAACGCTTCGCTTCCAACCCTTCCTAAGAAAATGCTATTAATGAGCATATTTAATTGAGGAATAAGGATTGAAAGTGTTATGGGCAGCGCAATAGAGAGGATTTGCTTGTTTGTAACGTCTACTTTTAATTTATTTATTGTTGCTCCGCTATCCATATATAAGCAAAATTATCTTATTTTGCTTGCTAAAATCCACGTATTGAAAGTTGCTTTTAAAATACCACCCATTGTAGAAGATATTTCTTCACTTCATTTGCTACTAGAAGTAGGTAACAATGAAGTGTCATTGCTTTTGTATTCAACAAATCCTTTTACATTGCAAGGCCATTTTATATTTACGCTAGACGATAAGTTTTTTACAAAAGATTATGAAAACACAGTAAAAATGATCCTAGCGCAGTATCATTTGCTACCTATGCATTTTGCTTCCGTAAATATTATCTATAATTACAAAGAATCTGCTCTAGTACCTACCGAATACTTTGTAGATACAACAAAAGAAAATGTGTGCGAATTGATGTTTGGAAAAGATACAACTGCTTATACTTTTCAAGAAGATGTAAAGGATAGTGAAATGAAACTCATTTACAGAGTCCCGCAAAGAATGTTTGATTTATGGAATCAACTTTATCCAAAAAATAAATTTTCGCACGCTACTTCCTCGCAATTACTGCAAAACAAATCAGCCAATATACTCCATTGTATTATTTACCAACATAACATAAAAATAATATTGTTTAAAGGCAACGAGCTACAAATCGTACAATATTTCGATTATGAAACACCATTGGATGTATGTTATCATTTATTAAATGTTTGTGAGCAATTTACTGTAACTATAAGCGATGTATTGCTGTCATTGAGTGGAATGATAGAGGAGAACTCTAATTTGTACAATGAAATGTATAAGTATTTTTTAAACATTACTTTTACTCAATTATCCAATGAAACAATGTGTGCCGATTCTATGAAAGAACAACCTCAACATTTTTACAGTAACCTTACAGCGCTAGCATTATGCGTATTATAAGCGGAACACACGGTGGCAGGCGCATACAACCACCTGCAAACATGCCACACACTAGGCCTACAACAGATATTGCAAAAGAAGGGCTCTTTAATATTTTACAGAATCAGCTAGATTTTGAAGATCTTGTAACATTGGATTTGTTTGGTGGTACCGGTTGTATTAGTTATGAACTAGCTAGTAGGGGAGTACAAGACCTTACTATAGTAGAGATGGACAGCAAAATGTATGACTTTATAAAAAAAACAGCATTAGATTTAAAGTTTGACAATTTTAAAGTTGTGAAAAGTGAAGTGTTTGGATATATAAATTCCTGTACTAATCAATATGATTTTATTTTTGCAGGGCCTCCTTATGCACTTACAACCATCAATGATTTACCACTCAAAATTTTTGAAAAAAACCTATTAAAACCGGGCGGTATGTTTATATTAGAACATACACCACGAAACGATTTCAGACAATATGCCCATTACGTAAAAGAGCGAAATTATGGAACAACCATTTTTTCTAGCTTTGTAAACGCAGAATAATTTAAAAAATCCATTTTTATAAAAATATAGTTGAATAAGTGCTTTCCTATGACCAAAGAAGAAATAAGAATAAAATATAAATACCTTAGAAGAAAAATAAGTAAGGCAGATAAAGAAAGGCTTGAAGATTTGATGTTGATACAATTTCAACGGTTGCCTATTAATATTAAACTTTGTTTAATGACTTATGCCCCCATAGAAGTACAAAACGAATACAATCCTTTTTTGGTTGAAGAATACTGTTTGCTAAAAAAAGAAAATCTTGCGTTGGTATATCCCATCGTAGATTTTGCAACAGATACCTTGAAAAGTTATATTGTACCAGAAGGCACCGAATTTGAGCAAAATATTTATGGCATAGATGAACCTGTTGGTGGAATAAGGATATTCCCAGAGGATATTGATATGATGCTTGTACCTTTGTTGGCATTTGATACAATAGGAAACAGGGTTGGCTATGGCAAAGGTTATTACGATAAATTTATTAGTACCTGCAACCCCAGTATGATAAAAATTGGTTTTAGTTTTTTTGATCCTATAGAAATTGAGGATGCAAACTTTATGGATGAGAAGCTGGACTTTTGTATAACGCCAGAAAAAATATATGAATTTTAAAATTAGTACAATTGCTAAAAAGTTTTAGATATTTATTGTTTCCGTTTTCACTTATATATGGTGGCGCTGTTGTATTGCGTAATATTTTATTTGATAAAAAAGTCTTTAGCTCTGCATCATTTAATTTTCCTATTATTTGTGTTGGAAACCTTGCTACAGGTGGTACAGGTAAAACGCCTATGACAGAATACCTGATAGAAATACTAAAAGATGAATACAAGACGGCAACCCTTAGCCGTGGTTACAAACGAAAAACAAAAGGATATGCAATAGCCAACGAAAGAACTACAGCACTAGAAATTGGCGACGAACCAATGCAATTTCATGATAAGTACAAAGACATCACTGTAGCAGTGGGAGAGGAGCGCATAGAAGCTATACCACAAATATTACATGATCGGCCAGATACGGAAGTTATTATTTTAGACGATGCTTTTCAACATAGAACAGTGAGAGCAGGATTGAATATTTTACTTACAGATTATAGAAACCTCTACAGTCGTGATTTATTGTTACCTGCTGGTGATTTAAGGGATGTGAAAGCCAGTAGAAAAAGAGCGGACATTATAGTTGTTACTAAATGTAAATCTGAGCTAAGCGAAGTAGAAAAGAAAGATATTACAAGCGAATTGGACTTGTTTCCAAATCAATCAATATTTTATACTGAGATTTTATATTCCGCTCCATATCATTTGTTCACACAAGAAAAATCTAGCTTTGGTGCCACTACCGACGTTTTATTGATTACCGGAATAGCCAATCCAAAACCGTTAAAATCTTTTATAGAAAAGTATGCACATAGTTATGATATGCTCAGATATGCTGATCATCATATATTTTCCAGTATTGATCTAAAAGATATTAAAAAGCAATTTGATAAGATTAAATCGGAAAATAAAATCATTATCACTACTGAAAAAGATGGCGTAAGATTAAAGAAATTTGAGAATGAGTTATCCGAATTGCCCATTTATGTTATACCTATAAAACAAAGCTTTTTGTTTGATGAAGCCCATTTGTTTAATAAAATGATCATAGATTATATAAGAAAAGCAAAAAATTCAAACCTACCTTCAAAATAGTACGTACACTGTACAACTTTATTAAAT
>JANNGD010000056.1:0-9179 GCA_031380515.1 Ferruginibacter sp.
ATCGCTTTTTTTTCCACTCAATTAATAGCACAACTCTTACATTATTTTGAATACTGCTATCGTCTAACGCAAATGCTAGACTGTTGGATAAAATACGTGGTTGCAAATTTCTAAAATCGCTTAGGCTTATATTGGAAGGGGCTTCAGAAGATGATTTTGTTTTTTTGCTATGATGTAGAATAAATGCCGATCCCCCATTTAATCCACGCAGACTTGCATCTGCTGCTTCTCCCAAATAATATCCATCAATATCTTTTTCGGGAGCAAGTACATGAATCTTTGTTTTATCAATTGTAATTCCATAATCATCGGAAGTTTTTCCTGCATATACAAAGGTTGGTTTAATGCCATTTTTATTGGGCAATGTTTTAGTAATAAATTCAGTTGCTTCGTCATTTCCTATTCCATAAAGTCCCAAAAGGTCATCAAGCTCTGGGCTCAATGCAGCACCCGATTTTGCCAAGGCCCGCATTTCGGTAGTTGCAAATTGATGAAGTGCCATCGATTTTTCTGCTTGCTTGTGTTTGGGATCCATAGCGGCAGTAATCCATATATTTTTCACTTCAATTTTTTTAAAAAAAACCGGGTCAAGTCCCTTAATATGATCTTCGTGCCGGTGTGTAACAACCAAAAGATCCAGTCGCTTTAAACCTGGCTTTTCCGAATCGGGCAACATGTCTGTTTCCAAATGTTTTATTGCTCGTTCCATCACACCACTACCCGATGCTTCTTTAGAGCCACAATCAATCAGCATATGAAAATGATCTGCACCGTTGGGAATGCGCACATAAATGCAATCTCCACATCCCACATTATAACTTCTTACTAAGAGCTTACTTGCCATTGTTTTCCTCCTTTATAGTGTTTATGATCCTCTTCATTTAAATTTAAATGAGGAGATAATTCAAATTTTAATATGCCATCCTGCTTACTTACTGTAACTGGCGGTACCAGCGCACCAACCATACCTTTCTCACTTCCCAATACTGCTCCTATCTGTCCTGTTTGTATCCTAATGGCTAAGTCATTCATAAAATCCGTTAACCGTAATTTTCCAGTGGCATTTTCTGTTTCCCATTTTTTGCCTTTCCCGCCAACGGAACCGGGTTTTCGAAACCAAGATAATATGTTTCCTTTGTCATCAAACACAAGCGTACCGCCACAAAGCATGCTGGTGTTTTGCCCCTCAAATTCTCCAAATTTTTTCCCAATCAGCGCCACATCCTCTCTCCAAATATATTCTAGTATTATCTGCCTCGGAAGGCGGCTTGCTCCATGCGAAAATTTATTGGCGTCATACAAGTCAGCTACAATTACATCCTGATTTGCAGGTATAAACAGTTTATCACGATTATCATCTAAAAATCTGTACGCAGTAGCTCTCGATCTTGAAATGTTGCCAATATCATGAAATACATCCAAGTCTGGTGCATCGTAAATGTACCTTGGCTCCATCAGTTTCTTTTGGTCTTCTTTGCTTAATATTTTGCGTTTCACAAAAATATTCAACATCATTTCGTAATAGTTATGCGGATCCGTAGGATTAGACAACTCTTCGGCTCTTAAAACGGCCAAAGCATAATCTCTAAAAGTTACATCTACTGGCGGTAGCAAATCAAGCGGCTGAATAGCTGTACGCTGCATCCTATCCACTGCATAAAAAAATGCTTGTTTAACGGAATGTTTCTGTTTAGTAATATAATGCTTGGTCAGTTCCGTAATAATATCAAACATAGCCCCAGTAAGTACTTGAGAAACCTTGTGTGGTCCATCGCTTACAGTAATATCGGCCATGGTTAGTTTATTCAATGCGGTACGCAAATAGGGTTTACCTTCCACTGCTTGTCCAAATTCTTCGGCTATAGAAGTTAAGTGAGATGCTGCAGTTATATCCCCATCTGTATCAACAGCTATCTTACCTCTAAAATTATTATTGCGAAGAATAATTAAGATGGCGGTAAGGTCGCCAATAAATTCGTGAAAGGCACCCGTTTGTACCAGTGTGCTTTCGTAGAAGTATGGACGAATACCATCTAACACGGCGTGACCAAACTCATGATTAATGATATCAGTAGAAAGGCAAGTGAAAATACGTGTATCATCTTGATCGAAGTAATAAAATTGTAATGACTTGCTTTTGCGGTCGTAGTATGCATTCTTTCCATATCCCGCATGAGGTAAAACTATTAAACGATTACCTTCAAAACCAAATGGTATCCTCCTACCGAGTCCGCTGCCTTCTTCAAAAAATGTAAGTGCCCTTTGTAAAACAGCCCAAACATTTACTTGGTGAAATTGTGGCAAATCACAATTTTTTCTGTCTAGTATTGTTTTGTTCGGTGCTAAAAAAGATTCTTTCTCCTCATCCCAAACCGCCATTGGAATAATCGTTTCTGTATCGGCGTTGTAATCTACAACCGCAAACCGAGCACTGGTTGGTCCATCTGCAATACCAGGTTCCCAGTTCACATAAAAATCTTTATCAAAACCAAACTTAGGGTCATTCTTATTTACATAAGGATCTTGCAAATAAACGTCAAACGGAATCCTTAATCCTAGTTCATCTCTTGCAGCAGTTGAAAGATATTGTGATGCTGCATACAAAGTCATTCTGGTAACTTTTGTTGTATTGCGTCTTATTCCCATATTTTTTACTGTTATTGCTTTGGTACAATTTTGTTGCAAACAACCCTGTACTAATAAAAAAACTGTTTACAGCATCTCTGGTATTCATTCACTAGGGCAGGCTTTTTTATATTCGTTTGAAACGTTGAAATGTAAGATAATAAAATTAAATGATAATTACAATATATATATATATATACAATTTTTAAATTATAAGTATGTTTATTACTTTGTACACCGCAGATCAGACCAAGCTGTGGCGAAGATCTAGCAGAGACCAACCGAGGAGAAATAACATCGCCAAAAATTCAGCTTGTCTAATGTATCAATTCAAATATTTGCTGGCCTTGGCATGTACGCATAAAAAAAAGCCCTCTTTCGGAAGGCTTTCACAGATGTACTGCATTTTATGGTTTTTTAACGATATTGGAATGGTTTCGCTTTAGATATTGGATTTAAAGCTTTTTGTTTAGTTGGATAATGTAAAAGTGCAACTTTATTTTAACGGCCATTGTAGCTGCCTTTATATAATGGTTGTAGAAGTTTTTCGGCGGTTGTAGTAAAATGGGCTATTGGGAGGTTAAGGATGTTGTTTTCAATTAGATACAAGTTGTCTATTTCACGCAAAACGGGTAAGTGAGGCAAAGAAAATCTTATCAAACTAACTACATCTTGTTATTCGGCAGGCTTTATTACTCAAAGGATGATCTGCTTCATCAGCGTTTTCTGCGGGGTATATTTTACTGCTTACTGAACAAAGTAATTTGTGTTTTTTTTAACCACAAGGAACACAAGGGAGAGAAACACAAAGGTCACAAAGCAATCTGTGTTTAATTTTTTTTAACCACAAGGAACACAAGGGTGAGAAACACAAAGCACACAAAGAAATCTGTATTTAATTTTTCTAACCGCAAAGTACACAAAGGAAAAGGCACGCAAAGTACACAAAGAAAAAAGAATAAGTCATAAATTTCGCCAAACATCAAGCCAGTATAAGTTCATACGAACTCCCTAAACCCTCTAAACCTCTAAACCCCTAAACTCCCTAAACTATCTAAACCCCTCAACTCTCCTCCCCTATATCATCTGCTTCGCCTTCAACTCCAAATATTTATTAATTGCATTAACGGTGAGGTTTTGCGGGCTCGTAAGTACCGATAAGATACCATATTGCTGCAGCTCTTTTACCACCATGCGTTTTTCGTAAGCCAGTTTATCGGCAATGGTTTTTACATACACATCTTCTACATTGTGGGCAGTAGCGCCCGATAGTTTAGTGAGCTCGGTATTTTCAAAAAATATGACCAATAACAAATGGTGCTTGGCTATGGAGCGTAAATAATTTACCTGCCTTTTTAGCCCGTTCAACGATTCGAAGTTGGTGAAGAGTATCAAGAGGCTGCGCTGCTTTAGTTTGTTGCGCACCTGCATGTACAACATTTCATAATCGCTTTCCATAAAATTGGTAGCTTCTTTGTGTAGCACTTGCACAATTTTTTCTCGCTGCACCGGTTTTCTATCGGCGGCAATGATACTGCCCATTTTATCAGAAAAACTAATGAGACCAATCTTATCTTGCTTTTGCAAACAGATATTGCTCAGTGCCAGCGTAGCGTTGATGGCATAGTCCAATAAACTCAATCCATAAAAAGGCATTTTCATCAGGCGGCCTTTGTCTATCACACAATAAACCTGTTGGCTTTTTTCGTCAGTATAATTGTTTACCATCAGTGTGCCTTTGCGGGCCGTGGCTTTCCAATTGATGGTGCGTATATCATCGCCACTTACATAATCTTTTATTTGCTCAAACTCCATGCTCTGCCCTATCTTACGCATACGCTTACTCCCCTGCTCGCTGGTGGTTGCTTGGGCTATCAATGCATACCTGCCCAGTTGCGAAAATGCGGGGAACACACTTACAGATTCCTCCGCTGCTATCACTTGCCTACGCTGCACTAGCCCTAGTTGCGATTGAAAATAAAGGATGATGTTTCCAAATTTGTAAATGCCTCGCTGGTTTGGTCTAATGGTATATATTATCTGGGTATTTTCTTTTGGTTGCAAGGTTCTTGCTATGTGCATATTGCGCTCCTGCATTTGCATAGGCAACTCATCTATCAATTGCAAGTGTATGGTAAACGACATTTTGTTTATGATATCTATCTGTACCAAATTGTCTTCACCATTGCTTAAGCGCTCGCTTACTGTACGGCTTGCAGTGGGTGGCTTGGCAGATAAGAAAATAAAAAAATAATCGGCCAGCACAAGCAATACGACCACCACAAAAATAATATTGGCAATAGAATACAAAGGGGTATAAAAAAAGGAAACAATATATAAAAAAATACAAACCCCCATGGCTATGTAAAACCGAAGGGTAATAAAAAAATCAATGATGTATTTTCTATATGGAGTCATTGTTATTTCTCGCTATTTTTTTTCCCGCAGATATCTCAGATTTCCACAGATTTTTATTTACTTTATTTTTTCCCGCATTTTTTTTCCCGCAGATATCTCAGATTTCCACAGATGTTTATTTACTTTATTTTTCCTGCAGATATCTCGGATTTCCACAGATGTTTATTTACTTTATTTTTCCTGCAGATATCTCGGATTTCCACTGATGTTTATTTACTTTATTTTTTTCCGCATTTTTTTTCCCGCAGATATCTCAGATTTCCACAGATGTTAATTTACTCTATCAACCCTATTTACTTTATCAACTCTAT
Organism: Ferruginibacter sp.; assembly: GCA_031380515.1. GTDB lineage: Bacteria > Bacteroidota > Bacteroidia > Chitinophagales > Chitinophagaceae > Ferruginibacter. Next base: position 5,355 of record JANNGD010000056.1, read on the forward strand.
TTACTTTAAGTACCCAAAATTTCCAAACTTTTTGAACCTCTTAAACCTTTGAAACTTTTTCAACCCTTCAACCACCTTCAACCACATTCAACCCTTCAACCACATTCAACCCTCCCCCCTACCTGGGTACTTCAATCGTCTTCAAAATATTTTCTATCAATTCATCGGGCGTTATTCCTTCCATTTCTTTTTCTGGCGATAGCATAATGCGATGGCGCAGCACATGCGGTGCCATTTGTTGTACATCTTCTGGTATGATAAAGTTTCTACCCTTGAGTGCTGCAGTGGCTTTGGCAGATTTTAGTAGTGCAAGCGAAGCCCTGGTAGATGCACCCAAATACAAGGATGCATGGTTTCTGGTTTCGTGTACAATGGCAGCAATGTATTCTACCAATTTCATATCTACTGTTATATTTTGTACTACTTCTCTGTACTTTGCTATTTCAGTGGTAGATAACAATTTGTTTACATTTTGCAACAATTGGTTTTGTGTTTTGCCTTCTTGCTGTGTAAGTATTTGTACTTCTTCTTGCAAAGTTGGGTAGCCTATTTCTATTTTAAATAAGAAACGATCTAGTTGTGCCTCTGGCAAGCGATAAGTACCCTCCTGCTCTATTGGGTTTTGTGTAGCCAATACAATAAATGGATATTGCATAACATGTGTAGCGCCATCCACCGTTACTTGTCTTTCTTCCATTACTTCAAAAAGCGCCGACTGTGTTTTTGCGGGTGCACGGTTTATTTCATCTATCAATACGATATTGCTAAATATGGGACCTGCTTTAAAATAAAATGTACCTTCTTTGGGATTAAATACAGAAGTGCCTATTACATCACCAGGCATTAAATCTGGTGTAAACTGCAAGCGAGAAAAATCTACATCTATTATTTTTGCAAGCAATTTAGAGGCCAGTGTTTTGGCTACACCGGGCACACCTTCCAGCAACAAATGCCCATCGCAAAAAAGTCCGATGAGCAGTAGGTCTACTACTTTTTGTTGCCCCACAATTACTTTGGCTATTTCTGCTCGTATTTCGTGTAGCTTGCCATTGAGTTCTGTTACCGGGCTGCTTTCTTCAAAAAAGTTTTCTTCTATTTCCATTTTATTTTATTTTATCAATTGATTTAGCGATACAAAAAAGTTAACCACATGAGCGCAAAACACAAAAGCATTAGACCACAAGGGCACAAGACCACAAGTACACAATAGCACAAGATCACAAGAACACAAGTTTTAACTTATGCTATTCCGTTGCTTAGCATAATGGCATTTGCCAGTTTATTCATTCGAGCAGCTCTACCATTCCTTAACTCTTATGTTTAAAAAATTTCTCTACCAATCCATTCAATAAAAGTAATTGTTCATCGCTTACTTTTAAGCTATTATTGGCTTTTTTTATAGCCGCTGCAAGCCGGTTGGTTGTTTCTATTGGCACGCCACTCTTCCTACTCAGTACATCGGCATAAGTTTCATCTTGTACATGTATGTTCAAAAAATATTTTGTGCGCACATGTTCATTAAAATAGGTAATCATTTTTTCGGCCACTACCTTGTTGTCTTTTTTAGTAAGGTATAATCCTGCTATTGCTTCGGCAAAAGCTATGCTTGTATTTTCTGGTGGTTTTACTATAGGCACAATTCGTTGCCTACGTTTGCTATTAAACAAAACATATAAAAGCAATAACGCAAGGCAAATAAAAAATGCTTTAGCCAACGGAGGGTATTTCATTAATGTACCTATAGAAGAACCACCGCCAGCATTGTCGCCTGGCTTTGATGTAAAATTTCTTTTACCATAAAAATTATCCCAATAAATATGCGCTGGTGCTTCGGGCATCATCTGTAATAATTTTTGCAAGTACTTGTTATTATTTTTGGTAAGTAAAAAATAATTGCTAAGCCCCCTTGGCTCGCTGTGAAAATACATTTTACCCTTGCCCCAAAAAAAAACAAAAAGATTGGCCTTATCGGAATCATTGTACCCTACAACACGGGCATAATCTCCATTAATTGCTGGATAAAAATTACCGAATGGATAATAAAAATAACTATAACTTTCTTTGCTTATGGTAAATTCTTCAATAAACTTCATGGCCGTATTGCTAGGCTCCAACTTACCAAAATAGTTATTTGCTTTTGATTGTGTGCAATAAATTTGTGTGAATAAACTGGTATCTATTGTGCCAGCAGAGATAAATGCCGTATTACCTTTGTACACAAAATCCAACAACGATTGGGCATCTCTTTCGTTTACATAAAAACTGCGGCTTATATTAAAATACAAAGAAGCTGTATCGCTATCCCATCCATAATTATCAGCAAATTCTTTCTTGCTAATTTCTATCTTATTTTGTGGGTAAGCATTTTGCAACATTGCGTATGCTACAGAAGTACCAAATGGGCGGTTATCTGTGTAACCAAAACTTTCCCTTAGGTCTGGCATTTTAGACACGGGAGTTTTGCAAGCCTGCACAGCGGCAAGCAATAAAAAAAATGCAATGATATGATGTAACCTCTTATTCAACTGCTATACTTTGTTTAAAAATTCGTTGTACTTAAATTCTATTTTATCGAATGCATCATTTCCTACAATAAAATTACCGTACCATATATATTCGTAATACAAAGCCAGCGATGCAAAATCGTTTCGTTTGGCCTCTGGTAATTCTGTTACATATATACTGTTAGTCTTATCGGCAGCAAATCGTATCAAATCTTTTTCGTTGAGTGCTTGCAATGTTTTTAAAAACAAATAACGCATGGCCAATCGAATATCGCCTGCTGCATACGCTTTTTTGTAAAGCCGATGAAAATCATTGTCCATGTTATGGTCTTCCTCTTCTTGCACAATTTCTGCAATAGCTTTTTTGCTTGTTTTACCAAATATCCCTTTGCTTAAAAAGAGTTTAAAAATGATGAATGCTACAAAACATGCAGCCAATGTACACAAAATAACTTTCAAAAAAGTAGAATTAAAAAAACGCTCTGTGGCAGAAATGCCCTCGTTTAAATTTTGACCTTGCCTCGAAACTTCTCTTGACTGCTTTTTATTTTTGTTTTCCCTATCTTTCAAAAGACTATCTAAATTTTTTATCCAAGCATATTTCTTGCTATTTTTCCAAAGGGCAAGTGAATCTTCATTCAATACAAAATTGTTGAAATAAATCAACGTATCTCCCAATACATCTTCTCCAAATGTGCCGTTCCTGTTGTCAGCAGTTTCTTCATCTGTTTCTGCAGGAGGTTCAGCAATGGCGTTTTCTATAATGGCATTGCTATCTTCTTGCACATACCCATTATTCTGCGCCCAAGAAACGGCATTAAACATCAACAAAGCAACTATGAAAATTATTTTTTTATACATCGTCCTCTTGCAATCGAGATACGATGCCATCTTTCTTTAAAAAATATCCTTTTCTACTAAGCAAAATAGGCCATACAACAAAGTACCAAACAATAAGTGCCAATGAGCTTCCCAAAATAAGTAAGCTTACCCAAACCGGCATCCCATCTGGCTTGCGATCGTATGTATCGCTCATGAGTTGTGTAATATAGCTTTCTAAAAAAGCAGCCAATATAAAAAATGGAACAAGACAAATTAATATTTTGGCAGCATCTTTTGCATTTCGTTTAAATGATTCCGTTCTTGAGTATGTACCAGGAAACAACATGCCATTTGCCAAAACCAAACCTGCTGCGCCTGCAATAACGATGGAGGCGATTTCAATTGTACCATGAATCCAAATAACGAGTATCGATTTTATACCAAGCTCATTGGCAAAAAACATGTGCTGAAAAGTACCCAGCATGATCCCATTGTTCCA
>JANNGD010000074.1:0-3902 GCA_031380515.1 Ferruginibacter sp.
GCAGTGGGCAGTGGGCAGTGGGCAGTGGGCAGTGGGCAGTGGGCAGTGGGCAGTGGGCAGTAATTCTAATTTTAATTTGCAATTTATTGCTAAAATTTAATTAACGAAAAAAATAATAAGTGAAACAAAATGGATTAATAATTTTCTTAGTGCTACTAATAGCAGCGGCATTTTATTTTTTGGGTAAAAAGAATGGGCGCAATGATGCCACTACAACTATGATACAAAATGTGGAGGTTATAAAACAAATTGCCGAACTCGCTGCATTGAATGTAAATGGAACGATGAATATGAAAATAAGCAACAAAGGGGATGAAGAGGGAGCATGGGCAAAATTTAAAAATTATTTTGCAGAAAATACGTTGCAAGTAAATTTACCCTATGAAGCTAAGTTTGGTGTAGACATGAGCAACCAAAAAATGACCATCGATACAAAAGCAGCAACAGTAAAAATTATGCTACCTGCTTGCAAACTCATGAGTCTTCAGCTTAAAATGGATAAGATGGAAACAATGACCCAGACAGGACTTTTTGCAAGTGCTTCCATGAATGACTTGGTAAAAGCCCAAAAGCAATTGTATACACAGGCTTTGAAACTATTAGAAAATGATCCAAAATATTTGAAGTTGTCCGAAGAACATATAACATCTATTCTTACAAATTATTATAAGCCACTAGGATACAAAGTAACTTGTGTTTTTGGAGTGAATAAAACCGTTGCTGCTTTGCAATAAGTTTACAAAGAATCCAATTTAAAATAGCCAAGGTTAATTTTATCTTCTGGCAAATTGTCTATTTTATTTGCAGATATAATAATGGTAAATTTTTCTTTGGTAGCTAGTGGAAGGATATCATTTATTTGAAAAATATCATCTACATCTACTCCATATTTATCATCAATATGAGAATTGGCTACTTTACCAAAACCAGTATGCTGGAAAAAGGCTGTTTGTTTTGCTTTATAAATTGCATTGGCTTTATCATTGGCAACAGATAATATTTTATAATGAAACTCTTCAAATTCGTTTTCTTTATACCCTCCGAGGTTTATAAAAAACAAGGCATTGCTATTCGTTTTTTCTGATTCTTTTTCTGCAATGCCAATTTCATAGCCATCTACATTATGTACAACCCTCCATCCATCTAAGTGAATTTTACCTGCATCTTTCCAAAATTCATTTAGTTGAGGAATTAAATCCTTCAATTCTTTTGCAATGCCAAAGAAGATATCATGTTGTTCAATGTTTCTGTCTGGTGGTGTACAACCAATTAAAAGCATAAATAATTTATGTTCCATATTTTATTTTTAGACATTTTTTTTACGTGCACAAGATAATTTCTTACATTGAGTTATTAAATTATTTTTATGGAAGAAGAAAAATTTTCTGAAGACCCAATAGAACATATTAAAATAGAAAACGAGTTTTTAAAAATAAAACTTCAAGCACAATATGGAGATGGCTTTTTTATGCAAGGTGATGCTTCCTTACCACCAGAAGTAGAAAACCAGTTTCTTAAAAATATGATTGCATTTGAAGAAAATAGCCAAAATGCAGAATATACAACGGTGTATGAAAAAATAGGAAGCCCTATTTTTAAAAAAGCTGCCGAGTTAACCGATACGGAAATTACTGCGGCATTAGAAGCGTTAATGTTGCAAATGGAGGAGCATGGAATTATGTTGGATATTAATGATGGACCATACCCCGATGAACTTATTTATACATTTATTACAGAAGAATTATTCGCTCATGAAATAGAAAAGGAATCTTTGTTTGGGGGAGCTTGGCATTTTAGTTATGAAGAGTTTTACCCAAATGATAAAGCAGAGATAGAGCGCAATGCACATGAATTTTTGAAACATTGGTTCGAAAGAGATTTTAATGAATACAGTTCTGAATTGGCGTATGATTTTATAACGGCAGATGGAAAGCAATTAGATAGGGAAGCTTTTTTTGTAAAACTAAATATGTTTTTTGAGTCTTTTGCAGCATTTAAAAATGATGGCTATACCATTGATGAAATAAAATTTGAATTGTATGATAAGGAAACTGGTATGGGACATGCAGAGGGCATGCTGAAATACGATGCTGTAATAGAAAATGGAGAAGTCATTCACTACGAAGGGCCTTATAAATTATATATGCAACGAGAAGATAAATATTGGAGCATTATGTTTTTTGTAATGCCGGGGTTTGAGTGGTAGATTTATAATTAGGGCTTGCTCAAAAACTCAAGCAACAATATTCTGGAATTTAGGGACTAGTCATTAGAAACTTTATTCGATAAAATCTTCGCAAAAATCTACCAGCTACTGCATAAGCTGCCTTTTTTTGTTCGGTTTGCCAAAGGCAAATTTGAAAAAATGCGTTAGCATATTTTTTCAAAAGAAGAAAAAACAGCAGCGTTGCAGTAGAGATGCCTGCCGGCATGAGGCAAAAACGGCAATCTAAAAAAAGTCTGGAAGGTTTTTGAACAATTTCATAAAAAAACAGTGCATCAATTAGCAAAATGATTAACCGAAATTCAATACAGATAGCAATTTATAGTTTTTGAGCAAGCCCTAATTAATGTATGCAAGTCTTTTGTGGGTTACATTTACTACTGAACAAATTATATCATTATTATTTTCCAAACGCATCACTAACAACCAACTCCTTGCTCCCTGCTGTATACACATAAAATCCTTCTCCCGTTTTTACACCAAGCTTACCCGCCATTACCATGTTTACCAATAACGGGTTTGGTGAATACTTTGGATTACCAAATCCATCTTGTAATACTTTTAAAATAGAAAGACAAGTATCCAAACCAATAAAATCTGCAAGCTGCAATGGCCCCATAGGATGTGCCATACCAAGTTTCATTACAGTATCTATCTCTGCTACCCCAGCCACTCCTTCAAATAAGGTGGAGATGGCTTCATTTATCATTGGCATTAAAATTCTGTTTGCTACAAAGCCAGGATAGTCATTTACTACGCAGGGTACTTTTTCTAAAGTTTTACAAAGCTCAACAATCGTTTGGGTCACTTCTTTTTTTGTAGCATAGCCATTAATAATCTCTACCAATTTCATAACGGGTACAGGGTTCATAAAATGCATACCAATTACATCCTGCGGTCGTTTGGTAGCTGCGGCTATTTTTGTAATAGATATTGAAGATGTATTGCTAGCTAAAATACAACCTGCGGGTGCAACTTCATCTATGGACTTGAAAATTTTCAGCTTTAGGTCTATATTTTCTGTAGCAGCTTCTACTACAAGTTGAGCATCTTTTACGCCTATTACCAAATCGGTAGCAGTAGTAATATTTTCTAATGCGTTTTTTTTATTATCTTCTGTAAGTGTTCCTTTTGCAATTTGCCTATCAAAATTTTTCCCAATTGTAGCAATGGCTTTAGCAAGTTGCTCCGCATTTACATCTATCATTGTTACTTTAAAACCAGCTTGTGCAAACACATGTGCTATGCCGTTTCCCATTTGGCCAGCGCCAATTACACTTACTGCCCCCCTGCCCCCCAAGAGGGGGTTCTTAGTTTCGTTATTATTTGTAGATGTATTCATTTTTATATTGTCTAAATGTTAACTATTACTTCGGGTTTTCTTTATTAGCTTCAATCTAGTGCATAATAAAAGCTGAATATTTTGCTGCTGATGAAATGTGCGACGCCACTGAAGTTGCCCATAGCTGTGTTCTAGCTTGGACATAAAAGCTTTGCTTTTTTGTCCAAAAATAATAACCTCACCCCGCCTCTCTGAAGCTACCCTGTACACATATCTTTGGCAATGTTAATTCCTTCTATAATCGCATTAAACCTATCGAGTCCTTTTTTCAAACATATAACCCCTGGCGGACCTTGAGAGTCGTATCCTTTCCATCCTCCCAATCGTCCTATTACC
>JANNGD010000095.1:0-16305 GCA_031380515.1 Ferruginibacter sp.
TTTTCGTGACAAGCTACTGCCAGTCTAATTTGACTTTGGAAGATGCCAATAATTTATACAAAACATTTTATGCAGCACACCCATTTGTGCATATATGTGATACAATGATAGATTTGAAACAAGTAGTGAATACCAACAAAGCAGTAATTCATATCGAAAAAATAGATGACCAATTGGTAATACATTCAGCAATAGATAATTTATTGAAAGGCGCATCCGGACAGGCTTTGCAGAATATGAACCTAATGTGTGGGTTGGAAGAAACAACGGGCCTTCATTTAAAAGCCTCTAAATTTTAGCGATGAAATTATTTGACGTTTATCCCATAAATGCGATAGCAATTGAAAAGGCACAGGGTTCTTACCTGTGGGATTTTTCTGGCAAAAAATACTTGGACATGTACGGAGGGCACGCCGTTATTTCAATTGGACATACCCACCCACATTATGTAGCACGCTTACAGGAACAGTTGAGCAAAATAGCATTTTATTCAAATTCTATTGAGATTCCTATACAAAAAGAATTGGCAAAAAAGTTAGGAGAAATTTCTGGCAAGGAAGATTACCAATTGTTTTTCTGTAACAGTGGTGCAGAAGCAAATGAAAATGCGTTAAAATTGGCTTCGTTTTACAATGGAGGAAAAAAAATAGTTTCCTTTACAAAAGCATTTCATGGTAGAACCTCATTAGCGGTAGCGGCTACCGACAATCCAAGTATTATTGCACCAGTTAATGAAACGGATAATATTACTTTCTTGCCTTTTAATGATGAAGTAGCATTGGCCAATCATTTTGAACATTACGGCAATGAAATTTCATCGGTAATTATAGAAGGAATACAAGGTGTGGGGGGCATAAGAGAAGCCAGCAAATCATTTTTGCAGCTCATACGAAGCCTTTGTACCAAATACAACGCCGTTTATATTGCAGACAGTGTACAATGTGGATATGGAAGAACCGGGCAATTTTTTGCGCACGATTGTGCTGGCGTACAAGCTGATATTTATAGCATGGCAAAGGGAATGGGAAATGGTTTTCCAATAGGTGGCATTTTGATTGCGCCTCACATACAACCAAAACATTTTATGCTAGGCACTACCTTTGGCGGTAATCACCTGGCTTGTGCTGCGGCTTTGGCTGTATTAGAAGTAATGGAAAAGGAACAGCTTTTAATGAATGCAAAAACAATGGGCGATTATTTGATAGAAAAATTGAAAGCCATTCCACAAATAAAAGAAGTAAGGGGAAGAGGATTGATGATTGGGATTGAAATGGCGGAAGAATTTGCGCACGTAAAAAAAGACCTTTTGATAAAGCATAGCATATTTACTGGCGAAGCAAAGCCCAATACGATAAGGCTTTTACCCGCTTTGAATATTACCAAAACGGAAGCAGATTTATTTTTAAATTCTTTTGTAGCAACTTTAAAATAAGAATTAATGCAACATTTTATTACGGTAAAGGATGTAAACAATATAGATGCATTGGCGCATCAAGCATTGGCATACAAGAACGATCCATTTGTAGATAAGCATTTGGGGGTGAACAAAAGAATGGGCCTGTTGTTTTTAAATCCAAGTTTGCGTACCCGTATAAGTACACAAATAGCGGCCGAAAACCTAGGTATGCAAGTGCTCACATTCAATGTAACCAACGATGGATGGAAATTAGAATTTGAAGAAGAAGCCATTATGAGTGGAACTACTGTAGAGCATATAAAGGATGCGGCACCCATTCTTGGAAATTATTTCGATATAATTGGCGTAAGAAGTTTCCCCTCATTAACCAATAAAGAAGAAGATTATAGTGAGCATGTAATTAAGCAATTTATAAAATATGCCGGAGTGCCAGTTGTAAGTTTAGAAACAGCTACACTACATCCTCTGCAAAGTTTTACAGATATAATTACAATTAAAGAACAAATATTATTAGCTCCTAAGGCTCCCGAAGAGGTAGAAAGAAAGTTGAAAATTGTACTTACATGGGCGCCACATATTAAGCCTTTGCCTCAATGTGTTGCCAATAGTTTTGCTCAATGGATGAATGCTTGGAGCCTCACCTTAACGCTCTCCGAAAAAGAGGGAATTGAATTTGTGATTACTCACCCCGAAGATTATGAATTGGATGAGCAATTTACAAAAGGAGCAACCATTACTCACAACCAACAAGAAGCATTAAAAGATGCGGATTTTGTGTATGTAAAAAACTGGAGTACATACCACGATTATGGAAAAATATACAGCAACGACCCATCTTGGATGCTTACACCAGAAAAATTAAAAGTAACCAACAATGCAAAAATTATGCATTGTTTACCGGTACGTAGAAATGTAGAATTAAGTGATGAGGTATTGGATAGCGAAAATAGTTTGGTAACACAAGAAGCAAGCAATAGGGTTTGGGCGGCACAGGCAGTATTGTCTGAAATATTAATAAATAAATAACCATTATTAATGGATTCGAAAAATACTATTAAACTACCATCTGATTCCTCCCCCTCGGTGAGTTTTGGTGGGGCTTTACTTGTTATAAAAATCGGCGGAAACATTATTGATGATGCAGTTGCATTTAATAGCTTTATAGAAAAATTTGCTGCTATTGATACTCCTAAAATTCTAATACATGGGGGCGGTAAACTAGCTACAGAAATGGCAGAAGCTATGCAAATTCCTCAGCAAATGATTGAAGGTAGACGGATAACAGACGAGGCTACTTTGAAATTAGTTACCATGGTTTATGCAGGATTTATTAATAAAAATATTGTTGCAAAGCTACAAGCAAAATCATGTAATGCAATTGGATTAAGTGGGGTAGATGGAAATGTTATTTTAGCAACAAAAAGAATAGTAAAAGATATAGATTACGGCTTTGCAGGTGATATTGCAGCAAATGGAATTAATACAGCATTATTAAAAATTTTATTAGAAAATAATACATGGCCTATCATTGCTCCTATTACCCACAATGGAGAAGGCCAATTATTAAATACAAATGCCGATACCATAGCTAATGAAATTGCAAAAGCAATGTCGGCATATTACGATGTTCATTTGATTTACTGTTTCGATAAAGTGGGTGTATTGAAAGATGTAAACGATGAAAAATCTATCATTCCAATTATTACAAAAGACAATATCGAAAACCTAAAAGCAGAAAAAATTATTTTTGAAGGAATGTTTCCAAAAATTGATAATGCATTGAAGGCAATTGACAATGGCGTTGCCAAGGTGAGTGTAGGACATGCTGATGATTTGAATAAAATTATTAAAGGCCAAGCTGGTACGAGTATTCAAAAGTAGACTGTTTATAAAATCTTATCTTTTTTAAGTGATATAATTCGTAAATTTGGGTTAATAAAAAAATTTTTATGAGTACATTAGAAATGAAAGCGAAAGCTTTTGAAAAATTAGCAGCAATCAATGAGGAATCTGCAATTAAGGAAGTCTTACATTTCTTAGAAAATCTTCAACCAAGCAAAGAAGAATTTGATGCAGATAATTTTTTTAAATCTGCAAGTGAAAAATACGGAGATATATTACAAAAATTAGCTCAATAATGATTTCAATAAATAATATTTTGAGACTGCATGAGCTTTCAATTTTAAAATACGGGGGTACCGAAGGTGTAAGAGACCAAGGTTTGATGGAAAGTGCAATTGCTAGGCCTTATCAAACTTTTGGTGGTGAAGACTTATACCCAACATTTTTTGAAAAAGCTGCTGCTATCGTAGAAAGCATAATAATAAACCATCCTTTTGTAGATGGAAATAAACGTACTGGTTTTTTGGCCATGCTTGCAGTTTTAGAAGCTGGGAATTTAAAAATAACAGCTACAAATGATGAATTATATAACTTCACCATAAAAATATCTACTGGCGAAATTAAGTTTGAAGAAATTGTAACTTGGCTTAAAAATAATACTACAGCTATCTAGTAGCTCACTAAAATGAATACAATATTTACACTTAAAAAAGAAGCTATTGAACTTTTGCAAAGCTTGATAAAAACCTCTTCATTAAGCAAACAAGAAAACGAAACAGCATTCATCTTAAAAAATTATTTAGAAAAATATTGTGCGAATGTTCAAGTTTTACAAAATAATGTTTGGGTAAAGAACAAATATTTTGATGAAAGCAAATCTACCCTTCTCTTAAACAGCCATCACGATACAGTTCCGCCCAATAAAGCATATACACGAAATCCATTAGATGCAAGAATTGAAGATGGTAAATTATATGGCTTAGGCAGTAATGATGCTGGAGGCTGTTTGGTAAGTTTATTGGCTACATTTTTACATTTCTACGATAAGGAAAACCTACGATACAACTTAATTTTTGCCGCTTCTGCAGAAGAAGAAATATCTGGTACAAATGGTATAGAAATCATGTACCCACAATTAGGCAAAATAGATGCTGCTATAGTAGGCGAACCTACACTTATGCAAATGGCCATTGCCGAAAAGGGATTGCTGGTAATTGATTGTACGGTAAAAGGCAAAGCGGGTCATGCTGCAAGGGAAGAAGGTGAAAATGCCATTTATAAAGCCATGAAAGATATTGATTGGTTTAAAAATTATCAATTTGATAAAGTATCAGAAACGCTCGGCCCATTAAAAATGAGTGTAACAATTATCAATGCGGGTATGCAGCACAATATGGTTCCAGATAATTGTAGCTTTACGGTAGACATTCGTATCAACGAATTATATACACATGAAGAAATTGTAAAAGTAATTAAAGAAAATATAGATGCTGAAATTATGCCACGAAGTATGAGAATGAAATCCTCTGGTATTTCCCTTTCACATCCTTTGGTTCAATCTGGTATTTTATTGGGTAGAGGGAAGTATGGCTCTCCTACTACATCGGATAAGGCTTTAATGGATTGCCCCTCTTTAAAAATGGGACCAGGTGATAGCGCAAGAAGCCATAGCGCAGATGAGTTTATTTATGTAGTGGAAATAGAAGAAGGGATTGATTTGTATATTAAATTATTAGAAAATATTTTATAAAATGAAACTCTGGAGTAAAAACGCAACAAGCTTATCTGAAAGCATAGAAAAATTTACTGTTGGGAACGACAAAATATTTGATGTGCAGTTAGCCAAGTATGATGTAATGGGAAGTGTAGCGCATGCAAAAATGTTGCACAGCATTGGTATTTTAAATGAGGAAGAAATACTTGCATTGGAAAATGCATTCAAACAAATTTTACAAACAATTGAAGAGGGGAAATTTTTAATAGAAGCGCTTGTAGAAGATGTACACTCACAAATAGAAATAATGCTCACCAATATGATTGGAGATGCAGGCAAAAAAATACATACTGGTAGAAGCAGAAACGACCAGGTTGCTACCGATATAAAACTTTTTTTGAAAGCAGAAATGCTTGAAATAAAAATTACTGTAAAACAATTATTTGATTTATTAATTTCTTTAAGCAACCAACACAAAGATGTATTGATGCCAGGATATACGCATTTCCAAATTGCTATGCCCTCCTCTTTTGGTTTGTGGTTTGCTTCGTTTGCAGAAAGCCTTGTAGATGATTTAACTTTGTTACAAGCAGCTTACACTATTGCAAATAAAAACCCACTTGGCTCAGGTGCTGGATACGGCTCTGCATTTGAATTAGACAGAACATTAACTACCCAATTACTACAGTTTGGCGCATTAAATTACAACGCCATTTATGCACAAACAACCAGAGGTAAAACAGAAAAAGTAATGGCAATGGCTATGAGCAGTTTGGCCGCTACATTAAATAAATTATGTGCAGATGTTTGTTTGTATGTAAATCAAAATCATGCATTCATTTCATTTCCTGATGCGGTAACTACGGGCAGCAGTATCATGCCACACAAAAAAAATCCCGATGTGTTTGAAGTAATCCGATCTAAAACAAACATTGTTCAAAGTGTACCCAACACACTGGCAATGATGCTCACCAATATGCCTACTGGATACCATAGAGATGTGCAACTTACCAAGGAAGTGTTGTTTCCACAAATAAATTCATTGAAAGATTGTTTAAATATTTTACTACTCGTTTTACCCCAAATACAAGTTAATCCAAGCATTTTGTCCGACGAAAAATATACCTATTTATTTAGTGTAGAAGCAGTAAATGATTTAGTAAAAAAAGGCATCACGTTTAGAGATGCATACAAACAAGTAGGCAATGATATTGACAACAAGACTTTTTCTTACGATACCACACGTGCATTGCAACATACACACGAGGGTAGTTTAGGTAATTTATGTAACGATAAAATTGTGCAGATGATGGATAATACGCTGGCTACATTTCAATAAAAAAGGATGCAAAAATGCATCCTTTTTAAATTATTTCAACCGCTCTTTTATATCCAACTTATATTTTCTTGCATAATCTTGTGCTACATCATAACCTGCATCTGCATGACGTATAACACCCATACCAGGATCGTTGCGCAATACTCGAGCTATCCTTGCAGCAGCTTCGTCCGTTCCATCGGCTACAATTACCATTCCCGCATGTATGCTATAGCCCATACCTACGCCCCCACCGTGGTGCAAGCTTACCCAACTTGCTCCCCCAGCCGTATTTACCAGCGCATTTAATACTGGCCAATCAGCTACTGCATCGCTACCATCTAACATAGCTTCTGTTTCTCTATTGGGGCTAGCAACACTTCCTGTATCTAAATGATCTCGTCCTATTACTATTGGTGCTTTTACTTTTCCCGTTTTTACCAATTCATTAAAAGCCAACCCGGCTTTCTCTCTATCTCCCTGCCCTATCCAACAAATGCGAGCTGGTAATCCTTGAAAAGCAATTTTTTCTTTTGCCATTTTCATCCAACGGATCATGCCTTCATTTTCTGGAAACAATTCCATCATTAGGTTATCTGTTACTTCAATATCTGCTGGGTCACCACTCAATGCAGCCCATCTAAAAGGCCCTTTACCTTCACAAAATAATGGGCGGATGTATGCCGGTACAAAACCAGGAAAATCAAAAGCATTTTCCAACCCTCTTTCTTTAGCACGTGCCCTTAAATTATTTCCATAATCAAATGTGATAGCTCCCCTTTTTTGTAATTCAAGCATCAGTTCTACATGCAATTTCATGCTATCATAACTCTTATTTATGTATTCATCTGGATTTTCTTTTCGTAAAATATTCGCTTCTTCATTGCTCATATTATTTGGTACATAGCCTATCAACGGATCATGTGCACTCGTTTGATCGGTCAGTGTATCTGGTACAATATTTCTTTCAATTAGTTGCTGTAGCAAATCAATTGCGTTACAAACAATACCAATACTTATAGCTTCACCATTTATTTTTGCTACCAATGCTGCATCAATTGCATCATCAATATTTGTATATTTTACATCGAGGTATTTTGTTTCTATTCTTTTATCCACTCTCCATTCTTCTACTTCGGCTACCAATGCTACTCCCCCATTCATGGTTATTGCAAGTGGCTGCGCACCGCCCATACCGCCAAGCCCAGCGGTTACATTTAAAGTACCCATTAATGTTCCTCCTGTAGCAGCTCTGCCTGTGGCGAGCTGACTTCCTTCAGTAGCAGTACCTCCTGTAGCAGCTCCGCCTGTGGCAAGCTGACTTCCTTCAGTAGCAGTACCTTCAGTAGCAACTCCGCCTGTGGCGAGCTGTTTAGGAAAATGCTTATCAGCAACTGCTCTATAGGTTTCATAGGTTCCTTGCACAATACCTTGGCTGCCTATATATATCCAACTACCAGCAGTCATCTGCCCATACATCATCAAGCCTTTTTTTTCCAATTCATCAAAGTGTTTCCAATTTGCCCAGTTTGGTACCAATTGAGAATTGGATATCAGTACACGTGGCGCATCCTTGTGCGTCTTCAACATAGCAACAGGTTTACCACTTTGTATCAACAAGGTTTCATCATCTTCCAAATCTTTTAGTGCTTTGATAATTAAATCCAACGATTCAATATTTCTGGCAGCTTTACCTCTTCCGCCATATACGATCAATTCTTCAGGGCGCTCCGCTACTTCGGGGTCTAGGTTGTTTAGTAGCATACGCAATGCTGCTTCTTGTATCCATCCTTTACAATTTAATGTTGTGCCAGTGGGGGTTTTGTATTTTTCGTAGTCGTATTGCATGCTGTAATTGTATAAAGTCTTTTTTTTAAAATTGTTAGCCTAAATAAATTTCCTTTATTTGGTGGGTTTTATATCTTATCAGTTTGGGGAATTCAATTTCTTCTAAGATATCAAAATGTCTATCATTTGACACAATAAACTTAGCAGAAGATGCAAAACAGCAATCACAAAACTTATTATCATCAGGGTCAACTGAAATTAGATTAAGACGAATAAAAGTATCTACAAATAAAATATAGGGATGTGAAATTAAAAAGTCAATAATACTTGATGCAATTGCGGGAGTCATTCTGCGTTCTAAAACCTCCCAATACTCCATAAAGATTTCATTATTCAAACATAACAGCCATTCTCCTTTTATTATTTTTTCAAACATCCATCTATTATCACTATCCTTTTTAAAAATGGTAATGAAAACATTTGTATCAATTACTACTTTTTCTATTGTGGTCATTTTCCCAATTATTAAATTCAGTAGTAGAAATATTGTTATCTGCTAAAAAGGTTTCAACTGCATCGGTTGCTTTATTTGCAAAGTAATTTCCAATCATTAATTGTATTTGCAATAAATCTTCATCAGCAACATTTACTGCATATAATTTTAATAATTCTTTTTGCAAATTACTAAACGAAGAGGGGGTTTCTAAAACTGGCATATACTAAATTTTATATAAAGTTAAGAATTTTATGGCTTTCAACATAGCATCACGCAATCTTCTAGCAGCATTACCCATTGCTATTTCATAAACAACTTCATAATTTCTATTTTTTATATGTCTTTTTGCACCTACAAGAAACGGGTTCTTATTTCCATTCTTGGGTGTTATATATGCATCTACTATTGCTACTTCACCTTTCCCACTCCATTTATTAAAGCAATATTCTTTCGCATCAAATGATGGTGATACTTGTATGCTAAAAAATGTACAGTATGGAAAACTACCCTCTATATGAAGCGAAGCTCC
Source organism: Ferruginibacter sp. (assembly GCA_031380515.1). Classification (GTDB taxonomy): domain Bacteria; phylum Bacteroidota; class Bacteroidia; order Chitinophagales; family Chitinophagaceae; genus Ferruginibacter. The sequence continues at coordinate 9,105 of JANNGD010000095.1, forward strand.
AAAAGCAACATTATGGGAGCTAGTAAATAAGAGCTACGTGGGTCAGGAAAGCAGCTTAACTAACTATCAAAATTAATTTGGTGCGCAGGTCTAAAAGCCCATTTCTTTTTAGGGTCAATATTTTCAAGTTTTACAACCCTTATACTTTTATATTGGTTAAAATCATAACCTTGGGTAAAAACTTTGCAGGTAATGGGTCAGAAGCCCCCCCTTAATAGCATAGCCTTATATAATTTTCTAAAGATTCTGAAAGTACTCCTGCCTCTTTGTTTATTAAAATTTTATCAATGTAAGGATATTTTGGTGCAGAAGGTAGGCAACAAGATAACACAAAAATGTAAATCAAACAGCTTAATATTTTCACTATTCTACTTTTAATATTACAAATTATAGGTTCTAATAAAATTTATTGCCCTTATCATATCATCATGTAATATCCTATCTGCATCATTAAAGCTCACCACATTTCTAAAAGCGGTTATAATTCTTTCCAATGATGGAGAAGTTTTTAAAGGTCTTTTAAATTCTATTGCCTGCACGGCAGAGAGCAATTCTATGGCCAGTATTTTTTCTACATTGTCTATAACTCGTTTGCATTTTACTGCGCCATTTGCACCCATGCTCACATGGTCCTCTTGGTTATTGCTGCTTGGTATAGAGTCAATGGAAGAAGGTGTACAAAGCTGCTTATTTTCACTTACTATACCTGCGGCAGTGTATTGTGGTATCATAAAGCCAGAGTGCAAACCAGATTTTTTTATGAGAAATGCTGGCAAGCCTCTTTGGCCACTTATCAATTGGTATGTTCTGCGCTCACTTATGCTTCCAATTTCGCTCATAGCAATGGCAAGAAAATCAGCAGCAAGTGCTAGTGGTTGCCCATGAAAATTTCCACCACTCACTATCAAATCTTCCTCTGGAAAAATATTAGGATTATCCGTAACCGAATTTATTTCTTTTATAAAAATCTGGGTAATGTAGGCAACCGTGTCATGTGTAGCCCCGTGTACTTGCGGTATGCACCTAAAAGAATAGGGATCTTGCACCTGTTGCTTTGTTTGTTTACTTATTTCACTGCCCTCTAAAAGCGCTCTCATTTTTGATGCAACAAATACCTGGCCTTCATGCGAACGTACTGCATGTATATGCTCATTTAATGGATCTATTACACAATCAAATGCATCAAAACTTATTGCTGCAATAATATTTGCCCATTTCAATAACCTATCTGCATGTAATAAATTATACAAACCATAAGCGCTCATAAACTGGGTGCCATTTATCAATGCCAAGCCTTCTTTACTTTCCAATTTGATGGCTGGCCAATTTAATTTTTTTAATGCTTCAGACGCATTCATTTTTTCTCCTTCTAAATATACTTCGCCCAAGCCTATAAGTGGCAAAGCCAAATGACTAAGTGGAGCAAGATCGCCAGATGCACCCAAAGATCCTTGTGTATATATAATTGGATACATCTTTGCATTGTACATATCCATTAATCGCTTTACTGTATCTATTTGCACACCAGAATGACCATAACTCAACGATTTTATTTTAAGCATAAGCATCAACTTCACAATATCCTCTGGCACTTCTTCTCCTAAACCACACGCATGTGATTTTAGTAAATTATTTTGTAATTCACTAAGTTGATCATATTCAATTTGTACATTCTGGAGAAAACCAAAACCCGTATTTATACCATAAAACAATGCACCGGGTTGTTTCATTTTTTCGTCAAGGTATTTTCTGCATTTTACAATCCTTTCATGCGCATCAAATGTTATAGAAACAAGTTGGTCAAAAGCCAACAAATTTTTTATTTGTTCAAAATTGGTATGTTTTCTATCAAGGGGTAAATAATTATAGCTCATTAATCGCTTATTTTGTAAATCAATCTTAAAACAGTATAGCAAATTCAAAAGTAGTATAAATAAACCTGAAAAATAGCTAGTTTTATAAATTGAAATGCAACCATAAAATAAAATCATGAAAAAAATAGTATTCTCTTTTCTCTCTGTAATTATTACAATGCACTTGCAAGCACAATCTGTAAAAATACTTACTTCGGGCACCAAAACATCTTTACGTGGATTAAGTGTAGTATCAGACAAAATTGTTTGGGCTAGTGGTAGTGCTGGAATGGTTGCAAAAAGTGTAGATGCTGGGGCTACTTGGAAATGGATAACTGTAAAAGGTTTTGAGAAAAAAGAATTTAGAGACATAGAGGCATTTGATGCAAATACTGCTATAATTATGGCAATTGATAGCCCAGCATTTATTTTAAAAACAATTGATGGTGGAGAAAATTGGAAAACAGTATATAGAAACGATACCAAAGGAATGTTTTTAGATGCAATGGATTTTTTAAATCAAAAAAAAGGAGTAGTTGTTGGCGATCCGATAAAGGGGAAATTTTTCATTGCTAGGACAAACGACAGGGGAAATACATGGAAAGAAGATCCCATTAATAAACTACCTGTAGCTGATAGTGGCGAAGCCTGTTTTGCCAGTAGCGGTACAAATATTAGAAAATTAAAAAAAGGAGATTACATTTTTGTAAGTGGTGGTTTATCATCACATCTTTATATTGGTAATATGAAAACAGATTTGCCTATTTTACAAGGGAAAGAAAGTACAGGAGCAAATTCAGTTGCTGCAAAAAATAAGAAACAGTTTATTGTAGTTGGCGGAGATTTTACAAAAAAAGATTCAACTTCCAAAAATTGCCTGATAACAAAAAATGCAGGAAAAGATTGGTTATCTCCATCTAATCCGCCCTATGGATATAGAAGTTGTATCGAATATATAGAAAATAATATATGGCTTGCATGTGGTCTTAACGGAGTGGATATAACCCGAAATGATGGTAGTACATTTACTAAAGTTAGTTCCGAGGGATTTCACGTTTTAAAGCGATCAAAAAACGGAAAATCGGTTTTTTTTGCTGGAAATAATGGTAGAATCGCAATTTATCAACATTAATTTATGGTTATTTAAAATATATTTTTTATTTGTAACGAGTATAAATTATTCTAAATCAAACATTAATACCAAAGTGTAGTGCGCATTTTTCTGCTTGTAGAAAAATAACTACAAAAAATCGGTAAAAAAAGTACATTATATTAAAAAAAATCGTTTCTTTGCCCTTTAGTTAGTATAATTACCATTACTCACTTTAGAACATGTATTTTTCCACATCCACTGCAAATCCTACAAAAAGACTTCCTGTTAATAAACAGCGTCAAAAGTTTTTTCAAATAATTAGTGCTTCTTTAAAGAGCTAAGATCCAACTCAAGTCATTTTTTATGATTAATGTTCACATCTTATCAAAGCATAGTTATCGAAACGATTGTAGAAAATTTGCAAATTGAAAATCCATTAAAATACCATTTCTATTGAAACTGTACTATTAAAAAATATTAGTACACAAAAAAAACAGCTATGAAATTAATTACTACTATCTTTTTCAAAAAGGCTAAATTTTCCTATTTAGTTTCCACTTTTTTAATTTTACTGATTAGTTTAAATGTAACAGCACACACTGTGGATTCGTATGCTGCTACCTGCGGCGCTGGCCCACAGTATTCTGTAACTGCAAATATGTCAAATAACAATAGCAGTTCTAATTACAGGTGGCAATGGAAAAATACTTCAGGCAGCTGGATTTGTTTTGTTAATGGTAACAATACCATCAACGGAAATACATACAGCGTAACAGGATCAGTTGTAAATTTATCAAACTTAACTACTCAAACTATTACCATAACAAACCCCAACAGCGGTTTGCAAGGGTTAGAAATAAGAATGGTTATTTCTGATGGTAGCGGGGTTAATCCTTGTACTTTACCTGCTGGTAATACTTGGACAAGTACAACCAATCATTTTATAAACGTTACTGGTACTTCATGTGCTTCTTGTACTGGAAGAGTAACTAGTTTGTATTTTAATGAATTAGGTGGCGGTGCAGATTTGCCTATCACTAATGGTTCTACGTTCACCGTTGCTCAATTGGCTTCTTTGTATAATCTTGAAGCTGGTGCATCTGGAACGATAGGTAGCGTTAAATTTACAATTACAGGCCCAACAGCTACTTCAAATATTGAAAATACAGCTCCTTATAATAGCCCTGGAACTGCTTCTGGAGCTTGGACTGGCGCAGTAGGTACTTACAGTGTAAACTTAAAGACTTACAATGCAGCAGATGGAGGGGGTGTACAATGCCATGATACAACGATTACATTTATTCTTACAAATACTACGTTTGATTGTAATTGCACTGGTACCAATATTGTATTAAATCCAGGATTCGAATCTGGTATCAGCAATTGGAGTTTTTCTGGTGGCACTTTAGCTCAAGGAAATGGAGCTGTAGCCTGTGGATCATTTTCTGGTGATTTAAATAATACATCTGCCACAAGTAAAGCTTGGCAAAATATAGGCACAAATTTAGCAACTGGCACTGTGGTTAATGTATCTGTATATGCAGGTGTACATGATAATAGCTTTAATAATTTTGTGGCAGTTGAATTTTTAAACGCAAGTAATGTTGTATTGGGTTCATCAGTTTATGTTCAAGTAGATAAGGTATTGGCTAATGCTCCAACTGGACCACAATTATATACTTTCACTGCTACTGTTCCAACGGGCACAACAACTACAAGGGTTGCATTTGGTGGAACTGGTAGCTGGACTAAAACAGATCGTTGGTGTGTAACATCAACATCACCTCCAACTGGTTCAATTGGTGATTTTGTGTGGAATGATGGAAATGGTAATGGTTTACAAGAAGCATCTGAACCTGGATTAAGTGGTGTACAAGTTCAATTATTGAATACAGCTGGAACAGTTATAGCTACTACAACTACAAATGGAGTTGGATTTTACCAATTTACAGGTCTAGCTGCAGGAACTTATACCGTTAAATTTTTAGCAGTACCTGGCTTTGGAGTATCTCCTGCAAATGTGGGTGCGAACGACGCAATTGACAGCGATGTAGATGGAACAGGTTCAGTTACTGTAGTTTTAGCAGCTGGACAAAGTAATCAAACAATTGATGCAGGCTTCTGCCCTACTACTTTGTGTATTGGTAACTTAGTATGGAATGACGTAAATAACAACGGAATTAAAGATGCAACGGAAGTTGGGATAAGTGGAGCGACTGTGAATATTTATCAGGATGCAAATAACGATAATATTGCAGATGCTGCTTCATTTGCAACTACAACTACTTCTGCAAATGGTGCGTATTCTTTCTGTAATTTGGTTCCAGGCAATTATATAATCGGTGTAGTTACGCCGGCTGGTTTTGCAAAGAGTACCATAAATGGAGGCGACCCCGATAATAATATTGATAATGATAACAATGGTATAAACACTATTGGTGCAGAAGTAAGAGGATTGTCTTTAACCCTATCTGGAGGAACTGAACCTGATGGAACTGGGTCTACTACTACTGATATCAACAATACATATGATTTTGGTTTTTATGCTTTACCAACAGGTTCTATCGGTGATAGAGTATGGCTTGATGCAAATGCTAATGGTATTCAAGATGCAACAGAAACTACACCATTAACAGGTGTAAGTGTTCAGCTTAAAAATGCTGCTGGTACTGTAATAGCAACAACAACGACAAATGCTACCGGTAACTATCTATTTTCTGGTTTAGCTGCTGGTAATTATACAGTAGTATTCCCAGTTTCTCTTAGTGGTGCTATTGTTACAACAGCTAATGTAGGTGCAGATGATAATGTAGACAGTGATGCGAGTCAAACAACTGGAGAAACGGGTACCATCGTGTTGGGCGTTGGTCAAAATATTACGAACGTAGATGCTGGTTATTGCCCTACCACCCTGGCATTAGGCGATAGGGTTTATTATGACTTGAACAATAATGGCACAAGAGATGCTACTGAAACTGGTATACCATCCCTAACAGTAAATTTATACAAAGACAATAACAATGATAACGTTGCAGATGGCGCAGCTATTGCAACTACAACTACCGATGCAAACGGTAACTATAGATTCGATAATCTGGTTCCAGGCAATTATATTGTAGGTGCTACTCCTCCAGCTACTTACACTTCAAGTAGTTTGACTGGTGTAGATCCCGATAATGATATTGATTTAGATGACAACGGTACGAACCTTGTTGGAGCAGAATGGAGAGGTCTTGCAATTACCTTAACAGGTGGTGGCGAGCCTTTGGAAACTGGTAATTTCAATCATACATATGATTTTGGTTTTTATCAACCTGCAATTTTAAACCTAGGTAATACCGTTTGGTACGATCAAAACAACGATGGTATTAAACAAGCAACTGAAACAGGTATTGTAGGTGCAACAGTAAACTTATATGCTGATGCAAACAACGATAATGTAGCCGATGGTGCAGCTATCGCATCTACTACAACTATTGCAGGAGGTGCATACAGTTTTGCAAATCTTGCTCCAGGCAATTATATAGTAGGTGTAATTATCCCTACAGGTTATGCAGTGGTAACTACCAATGCTGGTGACCCTGATAACGATACAGACAATGACAACAACGGAACAAATACAAGTGTAGCAGGTGAAGTAAGAAGCGGTGCAGTAACCTTAACTACAGGTGGCGAGCCAGCTACAGCAGTTGATGGTGATGGCACCAATGGTAACTTAACTGTTGACTTCGGATTTAAAGGAACAGCTTCTATTGGAGACTTTGTATTCAATGATACAAACGGTAATGGTATACAAGATGGTACTGAGGTAGGCATACCAAATGCAACAGTTACCTTGACTTACCCTAATGGGACAACAGTAACAACTACAACCAATGCTAGCGGTATCTACAGCTTTACAAATTTGGCTCCTGGTACTTATAGTGTAGCATTTACAACTCCGGCTGGCTTTACACCAACGGCAAGTAATGTAGGTGTAAATGATGCAGTAGATAGTGATCCAATCGGTGGAACTGTTACAGGAATCGTTCTTACTGCAGGTCAAGTGAACAACAGCGTTGATGCTGGTTTCTATCAAGCAAACTTGAACTTGGGTAATACCGTTTGGTACGATCAAAACAACGATGGTATTAAACAAGCTACTGAAACAGGAATTGTAGGTGCAACAGTAAATTTATATGCTGATGCAAACAACGATAACGTAGCAGATGGTGCAGCTATTGCAACCACTACAACCATTGCCGGTGGTGCATAT
>JANNGD010000112.1:0-4719 GCA_031380515.1 Ferruginibacter sp.
CCCGCTAGATCTGGTAGAATTGTATTTAACGCTTTCAGATAAATACAATATGAAATTTTATTTTGGTTTGTACGACAGTGGTCATTACTGGGACACAGGAAACCTTGTAAATGAAATGGAAGATAACAGATTTATTATTGACGAAGCATGGAAAAAATATGGCCATCATCCCTCCTTTAAAGGTTGGTATTTGAGCATGGAGATAAGCCGCAGAACGATCGGTGCCGTTGAAGCTTTCAGAACGTTGGGTTTACAATGCAAAGGCGTGAGCAATAATTTACCAACATTTATTTCGCCATGGATAGATGGGAAAAAAGCTGTGATGGCATCGTCTTCACAACTAACAAAGAGTGATGGTGTAGAAGTAGCAGCACATGAAAAAGAGTGGAACGAGATTTTCAGCGGCATTGCGGGTGCTGTAGATGCAGTGGCTTTTCAGGATGGGCACATAGGCTTTAGTGAACTCAGTACTTTTTTTACAGTAAACAAAAAACTCGCCGATAAATATGGCATGAAATGCTGGACAAATGCAGAAAGTTTTGATAGGGATATGCCGATAAAATTTTTACCAATAAAATTCGAAAAATTAAGGTTAAAGCTAGAAGCTGCAAGGGCAGCAGGTTACGACAAGGCAATTACCTTTGAGTTTAGTCATTTTATGAGTCCGCAATCCTCATACATACAAGCACATCATTTGTACAACCGTTATCGAGAATACAGAAATGAAATAATTCAATTATGAGAAAAGTAGCAATGGTTTGTTTAATAATTTTTTGTAGCGTAAGTATTTTGGCACAAAAAAAGCAGGAACCAATAAGAGGCACGTGGATAACCAATGTGGCAAGCGATGTTTTAAAATCTAAAAAAAATATTGAAGCTGCAATTAAACTTTGTAAAGAAGCAGGCATAAATAATGTATATGTTGTTGTTTGGAACAATGGTTTAACAATGTATCCAAGCAAAGTGTTGGATGCATACATTGGAATAAAACAATCAAAAATGTATGGCACTAGAGACCCCTTAAAAGAAATAATTGAAGAAGGGCATAAAGCTGGTATAAAAGTACATGCCTGGTTTGAATTTGGATTTTCTTACAACTATGGAGATAGTAATTGTATTTGGCAAAAGCGATATCCAAATTGGGTTGGTAGAGATGTGAAAGGAAATCATTTACAAAAAAATAAATTCTTTTGGTGGAATGCTTTGCACCCCGAGCCACAAGCTTTCATAAAAAAAATAGTAATGGAAGTGGTGAATAATTATGACATTGATGGCATACAAGGTGATGATAGATTGCCGGCTATGCCTAGCGAGGGCGGTTATGATTCCCTCACAAAAAAAATGTATGCTTATGAAAATGGAGGAGCTTTGCCACCAGAAAATAGTAAAGATAGTTCATGGTTACAATGGCGAGCAAATAAACTAAGTGTATATATAAAACAATTGTACAAGGATGTAAAAAAAGCAAAACCCAATTGTATTGTTTCATGGGCACCGAGTATTTTTCCCTGGAGTAAAGAACAATATTTACAAGACTGGCCGGCTTGGCTCAATGGAGGGTATGCCGATTATATTTTCCCACAATGCTACAGATATAATATAGAAGCGTATAAAAAATTGATAGATGAATTGAATACGCAAGTTTCTCAAAAACAAAAAAGTAAAATAATACCCGGTATTTTAACTTCCCTGGGAGATGGGTACCAAGTAAAAAAAGAAATGTTAAAGCAAATGATTGATTATAACCGTAAAAACGGCTATCTTGGAGAATGCACTTTTTATTTTGAAACTTTGCATAGGTTGGGAAAGTATTATTAATCTTTTGAAATATGATTTAACTTTATTTATCTTATTTTTTTGTAATAGCGAATATTTTGATCCTTGTTGGCAGAGCTGCCGTTGTTACTACGAAATGCAGATAGGCAGCCAAGAATACCAACGACAATTGTAGCGCTCAAGAAGAAAATCCCTTATTAGGCTGTAGCAAAGTCACAGCCTAATAAGGGATTTACGTTTTTGTCTTTCGCCTTAGGCAGAGAACTACATGTGTAGCTAGGGGGCTGCCTTAAATAAAAAATATAAGGACAGACGAATGAACAATAAAACACCAATAAATAAGAAAAATAAAAGAAGATAATTTTGAATACTAATGAAGTAAAACTGATGACAACGTTTTAATAAAATTCGATTTTAATGAAAGTTTATTCTCTATTTGAAACGCTCATTTTTTTTAATAAAATAGACAATGCGACACAAATTGTTATGACTGCTTTTAATATCAACCATTTTGTTAAATTAATAAAGTAACACCAAGTTATAAGCTTTAGTAACGATATTATTTTTCAATAATCCTCCGCTTAATCAAAAAGCATTTCTATTTGTGTAACATTGTCTTTTATAGAATAGTAAAGAGCTGCTTTTATTTATCTTAACTCATTGTATTTTTAAAATCTGCCTTCGCTGCAGCGTATTTTGCATTTGCTTGCGCTTCTATGTTTTCAGCTTCATTCTTAATACTTTGATATTTGCCCTTCATTTTGTCTAACAAACTATCAAATTTTTCTTTAACGTCATCAGCATAATCTTGTCCTTTATTTGCAATTTTTTTTCGAGTATTTTTTCCCGAATCTGGAGCAAGTAGAATTCCTAATATTGCACCAGTGGCTAATCCTGCCAAAATACCTAGTGCTGCTTTTCCTGTATTCATAATTAATTTTTTTTAATGAAAATTTATAAAACCCTCCTTCCTTGTATAAGCCTTAAAATTATAGCAATGATTGCTATGACAAGTAGTAAATGAATAAGGCCGCCTGCGCTGTACCCAATAAAACCGATGGCCCAAATAATAACAAGAATTACGGCAACTGCATAGAGTAAGTTTCCCATGATTTTTTTTTTAGAGTGTTTAAAGATTGGTTTCTTTTTATTACTGTAAAGATGCGTCGTATTTGATTGGTAAGCATTACGCAATTTTGATTAAATTTTGCATAATTCACATCTTTAGTATTGCTCATTTTTCTTTTGCAAAATGCGTAGTTTACAAAATAAAAGAGAGACTTACATAATTCCTTTATTTCAGCATTTTTAAATTTTTAGTAGCTAGATTGTATGATTAAACTTAAAAAATATGACAATTTTAGAAACCGTACAACAAAAATTAGGATACCCAGCTTTACAAAAAGTGGATCCAAATACCAATCTTATTAAAGAAGATACTGCAACTCCAGATGAAGATAAGTTTAGCCAAGCAGCAATTCCAGCAGTACTCACAGGAATGTACAAATATGCTCTAACAGACGTAGGTGCCAATGAAATTTTAACAAGCGATGGGGATGAACAGTGGGTGAGTAAAATTTTTGATGAAAATAAAAAAGAAGCTATTCAAATTATTTCTTCTTATTCAAAACAATCTAGCGACGACCCGCTTGCTAAAATGAATTCTATTGCTGCAGAGGCTGCAAAAATTATTAGAGAGCAGGTAGGAGCTAATGGTACCGTAAAAGCTGTGAAAGAATATTTTATTACCCAAAGAAATGATATTCTATTGTATTTATTGCCAATATTAAAAATGGGCGATTTATTAGATAACAATGCACTGGATGATGAAACCAATAAAATGGAAGGACCAGTATCTAGCTTAATGAAAAGTATAGGTGAGGCTTTTGCAAACACTACTACTAAGGAAGAAATTGTAGAAAAAGAAAATAACCTATGAGGTTATTTTCAATTTGTTGTTACAATATTTAACTGTAAATTATTAAGTTCTCGTTTATGTGTTCTTTCAATTTTTCTATTCACTTTTTCTATGGTTAGTCTTGCCATCAAAAAACTTATTGTGGACTCTGCGCCCTGGTTAAGGTTTATATAATTTTCTTCCAAGCCATCGTAACACCCACCTGTGCAAGGATTATATACAATTTGTTGTAAATGATTGTTTCCTAAAAACCAGCTAAAAGCAATGTCCATTTTTTCGTGGTAAGCTTCTATACCAAAACAAGTATAGAATTTGTACAATGCCAGTATTGTGTAGGATACATCAATAGGTTGCTCGCCTCCAATTACAATTTCTGTGAGCTCGGTATCTTTTTGTAACCAGCCTTTATTAGAAATTACTTTTATTTTATCTTCAACAAATATTTTTGATAGTAAAAAATCAAAACTAACTTTTGCAATATATTTATAATTATTATCCTTGGTTGCATGCCAAGCACATAACATTGCTTCTGGTAATATACTGTTGCCGTAAGTTAAATAGCTTTCAAACCACTGCCATCTTGGTTCTGCCTCGTGTCTATACATTTGTACCAATCTATCTGCTAGCGCTTTTATCAACGAAATATTTTGTATAGAATTGTATTTTACGTTATAATAGTACAAACCTTTTATTACAAAAGCCATAGCTCTTGTAGAGTGCATTTTTTTGATATTTACAATAGCTAGCTCTATTAATTTTATGGCATCTTCAATAATATCATTTGGAAAATAATCTTCTAAAGAAATTAAATATCCCAATGCCCATATGGCTCTTCCGTTAGAATCTTCTAAATTTGTTTCATGATTTTGGATGGTGTACATTCCATTTTCATCAACGTAATTTAAAAAATCTCCTCTTTGTTGTAAACAATATTTTATAAAGTTTAAGTAGATTCTAACAAGTTTTATATCGGCTTCATCATTTAACAATTCTACATGTTGGCACATGGCAACCATTGCTCTAGC
>JANNGD010000126.1:0-3371 GCA_031380515.1 Ferruginibacter sp.
AGTAAGGCGGCAGAAGAAGCCAGAAATAAACAAAACAGCAACCAGTATAAAAACAATAATACTTACGAACCTACCGGAGGAGAAAGATATAAAAAGAAGACCCCTGAAAGGGTTTCTCCAACTAAAACAGCAAAAGAAATAGCTGCAGATAGGGAAATAGAATTAAAGAGAATTGGAAAAGTTTTAGAAGAAGAAAGAAGAATTGAACAGATACAAAAAGAAAAAATAATTGCTTTCAAACAAAAAGTCAGTAAGTACGACTATGTTGATCAATCTTTGACATCTGATCCAATACGACTTGTTGCCTTGAATAAAAAATATGGTTACGTAAATGAACTGGGAGAAGAATTTATTTCATTGGTTTATGACACAGCAACTTCCTTCATAAATGGGATAGCTTATGTGAAATACAACAATAAATACGGGTATATTTCTAATTCAGGCAAAATATTTATACCGATACAATATGATTACATCAGTGGTTTTAGCTATGATGGATTGGCATTGGTAAAACTGAATAATAAATATGGATATATTAATAAAAGTGGTGTTGCAATAATACCAATAAAATATGAAGATGCAATTCTTTCTAATTATAACTTTTATCCGTTAAAGCTAAATAGTTTATGGGGGTATGTAGATAAAACCGGGGCTACTAAAATTGATTTTCAATTCGAAAAAATCATCAGTGATTTCTCAAATTTTGAAAATACTAATTTCGCTGTTTTAGCTGAAGTGGTAAAAGGTGGAGCAAAATTTAAAATAAACACTTCGGGTAAATCGGTAGGTTTAAGTACGGATGTAATTACAGGCAACCGGGTTACAAAAGTTTTGCAAACCGGATCTTTTACAGATGCAAGAGATAATAAAGTTTACGGCACTATAAAAATAGGCGATCAAATATGGATGTCTGAAAATCTAAACGTAACCAATTTATCTTACGGAGAAAAAATACCTGAAGCAAAATCAATTTCAGCATGGGAGAAAGCAGGTAAAAAAGAAAAACCGGCATGGTGTTACTACAATAATGATCCGGCAAATGGTACGAAGTATGGTAAGCTTTATAACTTTTATGCAGTAGCAAATGGTTTAGCTCCCGATGGCTGGCATATCCCAACAGAAGAAGAATGGAATAAACTTATAGCCTATTTAGGAGGCAGTAAAGTTGCAGCCCAAAAAATGAAATATCCTGATGGGTGGCTTTATAATTTTAATGACTACGAAGAAGAAAAATGTGGATTTCTTGGACTACCGAGCGGCTCTCGTGGATATGAAAGCAAATTTTCTACTACCGGTTATGAAGCCGATAGGTGGGGAATAAATGACCCCAAATTTATTTTCAAACCAAGCTTTGCATTGCAGAATGATAATATTACCAGGTCTACGGGTTATCCTACATACGGACTTTCAGTACGGTGTATAAAAAATGATGCAATAATGCCCTCAAAAATAATAGATGCAATACCATCAATAAAAAAAGAAGAAGCGACAGCAACTGAAATAAAAGCAACTCCAATAAATAAATTTGAATCTAATAAAAAAGTTACGCTAGAACCTATAAAGAACGGAAAAAAATGGGGTTTTGAAGATCAAAATGGCAACCTGGTAATAGAAGCAAAATACGATTTTGCAGGACCTTTTAGAGACGGATTGGCCGGAATTTTTCTGAACGGCAAATACGGTTTTATTGATGTTACTGATAAAATTATTATTCCGATTGTATATGAAAACCTAATTTCACTAGCCTTTGAGGATGGTTATTTACCTGTGCAACAGAATGGCAAATGGGGGTATATTGATGTACATAATAATATAATTGTACCAATTATTTATGATAAAATTGACAATTTTAGTAATGGGATGGCTCCGGTAAAACTGAACGGCAAATATGGCTACATTAATAAAAAAGGAAATGTTATTGCTCCACTTAAATATGATAATGCCGATTTTTTTCATCAAGGTTTTGGGATAGTGAAGATTGGAAGAAAATATGGATTTGTAGATATAAATGGTAATGAAATAATACCACTTATTTATGATGAGGTATGGCATTTTTCTGATAACGAAACTGCAAAAGTTCGTTTAAAAAATGAAACGTTTTATCTTGACAAGAAAGGTAATAGAGTGAGGGAATAAAAAACATTCCACTTTACAAATTTATTGCATCCTTATTTTTCCGTAATTCTGTATCCACCATTTCGAATTCATTACAGGTGGCCTTGTAGCATGGCATGCTATATGAGTCCATTTTGCATTCAACATATTATACCTATGCCCATAACCTGGAATACCTTCATCGACTAACAATTGCAATACAATTATCCGTACAGTTGCATTGCCATTGTATGCTAAATTTTCATTACCATCTTCCATTTTAGGAGAAAATTTCATAATTCGTTCATTTGGCCAGGAGCCATCTCTTCCCTGGTGGGTTACGTTATTCGTTGGCCCTTGATCTTTTGCATGTTTGATACAAGCCTTATAAATACCTTCATCCGGTTTTAATATTGAAAGTGGTTTCAGTTTTAGTAAAGTATCATACAGTGTTTGCAGCGCTTTTACATTTTCTTCATTTACATAATGCCAGGTTGTATCTACTCTGTTTGGTTTATTGTTAATGTATGTTGTAGTAAGCGAATAATTAGAATCGCCTCTCCCATACTCTTTAAGGTCTTTTAATGCATTGTTTAATCGAATGCTGATAAATGATTTTGCATACCGTGCCGGATCAGATCGAAGTCGATTGATCTCATATACCATTCCCCTTTCTTCCGGCTGCATGTAGGTGGCCAACTTCGCAGTATTGAGATTTCCATCGTTCCAATCTATTTCTTGTGCATGTATACATAAAGAGATAAGAGAAAAAAAGATAAGGGTTAATACTTTCATACTATTTTAAATAAAATATACGTACAGTAAATTTAATTATATTATCACTAGCGTCCAAACGTTAAAATATTTTGTACTACGCCTCGAGTCTTCTCGAACCGTTCGCTTCGGTAAATAAGCATGAATTATTATTGCCACTGTTGGTATAAATATAAAGCTTCCTATTCCGCCGTTCGATAATCGTAGAGCAGCCGTTTTTGCTATGCAGCGCAAGCAAAGAAGCCAAGCGTACCAACAACTCGTTTAGCGTTCTCTCCCTAGGTTCGTGAGACACAAACCTTGGCAGGGGTACACGAATCTGCAGCCGTTGTTGGTATGCAGCGCAAGCAAAGAAGCCAAGTGTACCAACAACTCTTGAAGTGTTCTCCGTCTAGGTTCCTGAGAAATGAACCATTACGGAGGGGCATCGTTTATAAAAATTGGGTAATATTATTTTTGATTTGAAATTTATTGACTTTTGTCAATTCATATGTTTTATTAAT
>JANNGD010000188.1:0-69646 GCA_031380515.1 Ferruginibacter sp.
TTTCATCCCAACCATGGTATAACAATCCTGATTTTTTATCTCTGGCATGCCTCTCAATATTTATATACTGGTTGGCTATATCTGTAAACAAAGAATCTTGCCCTGCAAGTTTTGTATATTCTGCATAAAAAGGTTGCCCCATATACAAACCATCGAGCCATACCTGCCAAGGATAAATATTTTTATGCCAAAAGCTTCCTTCCTTTGTACGAGGGTGTTTATCCAATTGGCTTCTCATCAAATCGATGGCCTTCTTGTATTTTTCTTTTCCCGTTACATTGTAGAGCAGCATCACGGCTTTGCCATTGTTTAGGTGATCTATATTGTACTCCTCTTTTTTATAATCTTTTATGGTTCCATCATCTTGTACATAAAAATCCATGCTGTGTTGTATATAATTAAAGTAGGTAGCATCGCCATAAAATTTCCAAACAGCTTCCATTCCTTTTAAAATAACGCCCTGGTCATAACTCCAACGTGCCGTTTTACCTCCAGTAGAAAAAGAATCGGGCCACATCTTCATGGCTGTTTGAGACATTTGTTGCGACAAGGGTATTTGCTGCGCAAATGAATGTTGCATAACGACAATTGCGAGCAGAAATATGATTACAAATTTTTTCATTTTATTTTTTCTTTTTCTTCTTTTTATTTACTTCAACTTTTTGTACTTCCCAACTCACAACGGCCTCTGTAACACCAAACCCTGCTTGTAGTTTTTGTTTTGCTTTTGTAACATCCGTATTTAAAATTTTTATCTTGGCAGATTTTCCTCCTTGTACAATAGCCAACACATCTGCACTATCCTTATATTTTAAATTATTAATTACAATATTATCGCTGTTTAAAATATACGCAACAGGATTGGTGTTTTTAGATAACATGGTAACATTGTTCAACGTAATGTTACTAGCTTCTTGTATATCTATCCCTTCATCTGCCTGCAAAACCGCATTTTCAATTAATATATTTTTAATGTGCATTTCGGGAATACCTCTAACCAAAATCCCTTTTGCGGCACCATTACAAGTTATGTTTCTAAAATAAAAATTTTGAAATTGTGGTGTAGTTTCATCCACAGGTTTTGTTTCTACAACCGGTGGTTCTCTTTTTTCGCCAGCCAATACAACAGGGTCTTTTGCCATATAGTACATATCAAACAAAATGGCTTCTGCTGGAATGTCTTTCATATTAATGTTGTTCACATAAATATTTTCTACCATGCCGCCACGGCCACGGGTGGTTTTAAAACGAAGGCCGATATCGCTGCCTATAAAAGTACAGTTGCTCACATACATATTGTTTACGCCGCCGCTCATTTCGCTGCCTACAACAAACCCGCCATGCGCATGATATACAATACAATTTTTTACAATTACATCTTTTGTGGGCATTCCTCTTTTACGACCATCAGCATCTCTACCACTTTTTATTGTAATACCATCATCGCCCGTATCGAAATTGCAATCTTCAACCAATGCATTTTTACAACTTTCTAAATCCAATGCATCTGTATTTGCACCATACCAAGGATTTTTTACTTTTACATTTCTAATGGTTATATGCTCGCTTAGTAAAACATGCGTTGTCCAAGCAGGAGAATTCTCAAATGTTACCCCTTCAATTACAATATTTTTACAATTAGAAATTCGTATCATATTTGGCCGCATGTAATCTTTTACATCTTCAAAATCTTTCAAGGTTTTGCCATCGGTCAATTTTCCAATATTATTTGTTAGTGCTGCTTTCAGGGCTTTTGGTGAGCAGTACCAATTCTTACCATCCGCTGCATATACACCACCATAATTCTTTTGCCAATTTTTCCATTGACTTTCGGTAAGCTTGTCTTTTTTTATAGGTCTCCAATAGTATCCGTTTCCATTAAGGATACCTTCGCCAGTGATACCAATATTCTCAATGTTTTCTGCAACAAAAGGGGAAAGACATCTTGCAGCATCTACCCCTTCAAAAGAGGAAACAACCAGCGGGTATTGGTCAAAATCTTTGGTAAATATTACAAATGCTCCTTTATCTAAATGCAGGTTGATATTGCTTTTCATAATGATAGGGCCTGTAACAAAACTTCCTCGTGGTACTAAAACGGTGCCTCCACCTTGCTTTGCACATTCCTCAATTGCTTTGTTGATGGCTATAGAATTTAATGTGAGCCCATCAGCAATGGCACCATAATTAAGAATATTGAACGTGTCTCTTTTAAAATGTGGCGAATAAATTTTAGGTAGCTCAAAAGCAAACTTTTCTTTGAAATCTGAGGGCGCAAGAAAATTTACCAATGGTAAATTTTGATCTTTTATACTTTCACAAACCAACGAAGCCATGGATGCTGCGCCGTATTCGCTAAAATGTGTATTGTCTTCTTCCTTGCCTTTGTAGTTATTAAAATGATTCTTGGGGATGTTTAAAAATAAACGCTTGCTGTTTTCCAATCCTTCTTTTAAGATTAATGCTTCGCTACTTTTATGCAAATCAATGAGTGGAACATTCATTTGCAGCGCTACTTCTTTTACAACGCCAGGGTAATCTCCGTGTTGGTCTACAAATTTTCCTTGCTCATCAAATTTTCGTCGCATTACTGGGGTAATCAAAATAGGATTTGCACCCTTGCTGCGAATATCGTTTACGAAACGAATCAAATTTTCTTTGTACAATGTATGTGCAGGTGCAGAGCGAATACTATCATCTAATTTAGCATCGTTGTGCCCAAATTGTATCATAACATAATCTCCCACTTGTAAGCGACTCATTACAGTATCCCACCTGAGTTCTTTTATAAAACTTTTGGTACTTCTACCATTTACTGCATGGTTTTGAATTTCTACATCGTTGGTAAAATAATTAGGGAACAATTGCCCCCAACCTCTTTCTGGATTATCGTCGGTTGGTTTATTGGCACAAGTACTATCGCCTATTAAAAAAATGGTAGGCTTTTTTTCTGGGAACACAAATGCATAGCCACTAATAACAACAAGCACCATCATTGCAAACTTTTTCATCGTTGATTTATTTCTTATTCTTTTAAAAATATCCTACCTCCTATAAAAATACAAGTTGAAGTATTTTTATACTGCATTATCTTTTAAATTTAATCATTAATTGCGTAGCGAAAAAGCTATTGAAAGGTCTTTATTTACGCAAACGTTCCCGATAACGTTCTCCTATTAATTTCCCCTTTACTTAAACTTTCTTTGCCGCTTGCCTCGCTACTAATTTCCAAGTACCCTGTTGCTTCTTCCACACCAGCATTACATACAAATGAACTTCCGCAGGTTTATTATTATCATTGGTTTTTGCTTCTAAAGTGTGGTAAACCACCACCACTTTTTTGTTTATTACAGAAATTTTTTGATCTAATAAATCAATGCTAACAAAATCGCTTGACCCGCTGGCCAGCTTATGAATAAATTCTTTTTTATCATCTATATGACCACCAGAATGTCTATATACTAAATTATCATTGGTAAGTTTGTCCAACATTAGCGAATCACCCTCAATCATTGCCTTGCTGAGTTGTGTAACTTTTACTTCCACGTCTTTTTGTTGTTTGCTTTGCGCAAGTAAGTGATAGGGGGCATTTAAGATGCAATAGAACAATAAAAATTTAAGGCTATTTTTCATGAATTTATTTTTTAATTAAAGTTTTCAATTCTAAACCAGTCTACATCTACATAACCAGCATCGTTTGTTTTTGTAATGGCAGTCCCAAATAACCCTACCCTTGCTCCTACCCACTTACCCTGCTTGGCGGTAAAGTTTTGTTCTATTGTTTTAAATATTTTCCCGTCGGTACTGTAGCTGAATTCGCATATTGCATTTTTTAAAACTTTTACACGCAAATAGATTTCGCTTGTATAATTCAGTTTTTCAATAACTGTTTTCTGTTCTGGGTTACCTTTATCTGCATTGTTACATTTGATAAAATTGATGTAACTCCCATCTTCTTTTTTTTCAACTGTCAGTGTAGCCATATCTAATCCAATAATTGCCATACCAAATTCTTCACCTACTCTACTTAATTTTAAAGCAAGCTTTGTTGTGGCCATGAATGATTTGGCTGGAAATTTTTGTCCAAGGATATTGGGCAAATCAAAACTGTTTTTTATTGAATCTGCTTTATAAACGGTAAACATCCTAAGATAACCTTGTGAGGTTGTAAAAGCCCAGCCATCTTTTGGGTTTGCTTGCCACTGCCATTGCAATCCTAATTTGGTATCATTAAATTCATCACTTTCCTGCACCGATTCTATAGGATAGACTTTGCCAACATTTGGCTTTTTATAAACTTCAACAGGCTCCCCTTTACCTATGCTTTTTTCATCTCTCCCAATAACTGGCCAATCATTTAGCCATTTCATAGGCTGCAAGTGTACTACTCTTCCGTATGCATCTTTATCTTGAAAATGCAAAAACCAATCTTCGCCGGTTTGTGTTTGTACCCAAGCCCCTTGGTGTGGTCCGTTGGTTGATGATTTACCTTCATCCATAACAATTTTACGTTCGTATGGTCCAAAAACACTTTTACTTCTAAGCACTACTTGCCAGCCTGTAGATACACCGCCAGCAGGAGCAAAAATATAATACCAATTATTGCGTTTGTAAAATTTAGGCCCCTCTATAGTAGGATCATTTTCATGACCGTCATAAACCATCACCGCATCTGAAATGGCTTTTGTTCCTTCGGCATTTAACTCTTTTACAACAATGATTGATTTTATACCAGCACGGCTTCCCGCATACGCATGTACTAAATAAACTTTTCCATCAAAATCCCACAACGGACAAGGATCTATTAACCCTTTACCCGCTTGTACTAAAACAGGGGTACTCCAAGGACCCAAAATTTTTTTTGATTTGATAAGGTATATTCCAAAATCGGGATCGGAATAATAAATATAAAATTCATTGTTATGGTACCGAATACTTGGTGCCCATACGCCACCGCCATGCCGCACGGTATTAAAATGTTCTTCAGGAATTAATTTATTCAATGCATGTCCGATTAACTTCCAGTTTACCAAATCTTTTGAATGCAAAATAGGTAAGCCGGGTACTTGGGTAAAACTAGAAGCAATCATATAATAATCATCTCCCACTCTTATTGCATCGGGGTCAGAATAATCTGCATGAATGATGGGGTTATTGTAAGTACCATTTCCATTATCGGTTACCCACACAGATGCGGGGGCATTTTTTTGCTGCCCAAAAGAAATATTTACAAAATATGCCATTGCAAATACCAACGTAATTTTTAATAATAAAAATCTTTTTATCATTCTACAAAACTTATAATCTGTTTATCCAATTTTTCAATCGCTCCATCCAATTGTCATCCGTTGTTTTATTATTCATGCCAAAACCATGACTACCCTTGGGATACAAATGCATTTCTGCCGGTACTTTATTTTGTATGCAAGCTTCGTAAAATCGTATACTATTTTGTACTGGTACAGAACCATCATCGCCAGCATGTACTAAAAAACTAGGAGGCGTTTGCTTATCTACTTGCAATTCGTTGCTAAAAAATGTTACTTGTGCTTCACTGGGTTTTGTACCTATCAATAAATTTCTAGATCCCTTATGTGTAATGCTGCTATCGAAACTTATTACAGGATAAATTAGAATAGCAAAGTCTGGTCTAAAAGATATTGTGTCAGTATTTTCAGCATCTGCCTTAAAATTAAAATGTGTAGCCGCTGTAGATGCCAAATGCCCACCAGCAGAAAACCCCATTATGCCAATCTGGTTTTTATTAACGCCCAATTCCTTCGCATTTTCCCTTACGTATCTAATGGCTTGCTGCGCATCTTGCAAAGGAGCAAGGCTCTTATCAATATTGGCCGTATCATTTGGCAACCTATATTTCAATACAAAAACAGTGATACCCCAACGGATCATTTCTGCAGCCACTCGGGTACCTTCTTTATCAAAGGCCAACACCCTATACCCTCCACCAGGGCAAATAATTACAGATTTTCCATTCGGTTTTACAGGTTTAAAAATGTTCAGTGTAGGTATATTCACATTTGCAATTCTGGTTACATTATCCGTAAAGGTTGACGCTTCTTTATTAAGTATATTTTTATTATTTGGTATGGCATTTTTATACAATAAAATTTCTGTTATTGCCTTTTTATCAAATACGTTTTTGCAGAACGTATCATCCAAGTTTTGAGTGAACCAATTGGGGTCTTTCAGATGTTGGGTATAACTAAATATATTTTTAAGTGTGTACTTTTTAATATCATTACTCGAAATTTGTTTAGACCATTTTACCCTGCTGCTGGGATTGGCCCCATCACCTGTATTTTTATATTCTCCAAACAAAACTGTTTTTTCATTTTCTGTATTCCCCCAATTGTCCCAACCTGTTGGCGCTATTTCTTTAGGTAAACTACAAAACATAAAAACTGTTTTTGCATTTGCCCGCCATGGTCTGCCCAAATATAATTTTGTAACCGCAGTATCTACGATGATATTGCAGTTGATAAAAACAAAACCAAACGGATTGTCTTTTGTAGTACTTGCGGCTGTTATGTAAGAATTAGATTTTGCTTTAATGGTACAATTTTGAAAAACAGCCGTAGCAGGGCCAAAAATAAAATCGGTTGTTCCTTCTATATAACAATTGGTAAAAAGTTGTCTTGCATTTTCACCACCTGCAAAAATGGTATCTTGATTGCCCAGAAATTTACAGTTTCTAAAAACAGCTTTATCCGCATCTACATACAAAGCCAACGCCTGTCCCACGCTACCTGCAGTGTTGGAGAAAGTTATATTTTCTGCTGTAAAACGATTGCCAGATATTTTGGCTGTAAAAGATGTAAATGTGGTAAGCTTTCCTTTTCCTGCGTAATCGTTGAAACTGATGATGGTACTATCTACATTTTCGCCAATCATCGTTACGTCCGTATTGTTTGCCGGCAATTCTATTTTTTCATTGTAAATACCATTTTTAATATAAATTTTTATTCGTGCCAATGGATATACACGAATGGCATCAATTGCATCTTGAATAAACATATAATCTGCACTGCCATCTTTTGCAACAGTAAAAATATATTTGTATTGTTGCGGATTGGACGTTTGAGCAAATGTTTTTGCAACAAACAATAGCAGTATCAGTGAGCAAACATATCTTTTCATTATTGGTTCTTTTTTGTGAAAACTTTTTTTAAGAAGTCATCAATGTACAATAAAGTAGGGTCAAACCAAGGGTGAAACAAACAAAATGTATGGGGCGAATTTTCAAAACTCTTTACCTCTGTGTAAATATTGTTTTCTGTTAAGATTTTTACGTAATCATTTCTCCCAGCATGCATTCTCTCAACAGCACTGTTAATAAATAAAGTAGGTGGCGTGTATTTGCCAGTATAGGTTAAAGCGGAGGCTTCGTTCCAAAGTGTTGGATTATCTTTCTTAGCATATCCAAACCAATAGGTGGCAGCAGATATTTTTTTACTATCATCTCCTTCACCACTTTCGGGATGCACAAAGGAAAGAATACCATCAATATCAATAACTGCTTTAATGCTGTTTTTTACCGCCATATTATGCTTGGTATAGGTAGGGTTTGTATTTGTAGCTCCAATATAAGCGGCCAACTCACCACCTGCGGAGAATCCTAGTATGGCAATTTTGGCTGTGTCAAAGTTATATGTTGTTGCGTTTTTTTTCACCCATTGTATTGCCTCATTTACATCATCGATTGCAGTGGGGAATAATGCATCTGTAGATAAACTATATGCAGGTGTAATGCAGCTATATCCTAGCTGGGCCAAGCGTTGCGCCATGGGGTAATGTTGTGCTCTATTACCCGAGCGCCAACCTCCCCCATGTAAAATCAATATGACTATTTTCTTTTTTTGGGGCTTTACTTTAGGGCTAAAAACATCCAATAACAATACCCGTTCTCCATATTTTATATAAACAATATTCTTTTTTTCTACAAAGGATGAAGAAGAAATAGGTTGAACAACTTTAATAAATGGATATTTCTTTATTGCCGATAACCAAGCACTATAGTTTGTAAAAGAGGTATCCGCTTTACCAGTTACACCAACCAAAGATTGGGACTGTAAAGTATGCAAGCAAAAACAAAAAAAAGATATGGTGCAATAAATTTTCAATTTTAATTCTTTACGTTTATACAAGCATTCCGCTAATAATTATAAACTGGTATCATTTAATTTTTAATATTAATAAAAATAAATGGCTACCAACAAAGCAGTAGCCATTTATATGTTCAACGAAAAAATAATTTTTTATCAGTATCCAGGGTTTTGCTTTAATTTACCTTGATAAGCTGCAATCGTTCCTTGATCGTATGGTAGCAATTCACTTTTTCCAGGAGTAAAGTAAAAAGCCATTGCCAACCATAATGTTTTAGAACCAGTGCCATCCACATCTATCACATTGCCTGTAAGATGTTGAGCCCAATCTATTCTTACCCACCTGTTAGCAGGTGCTCCTGAGGCAGGCGACGTACCTACTGTACCTGTTGGCGGCACCTGTGTAGGCTTCCAAAAAGGTCTTCCATTTACACTGTCCGTAACAGTATAATAAGTAATTTCTTCGCCTGTATTTTTGTAATAAATATATTGAGGCACGTTTGTATAAGGTGCAACCCTTGTGCTCATTTGTTGAATTCTAGTTCTAGCTTCTGCAATTTTTGTTCCCAATAAATTCCAACGCAACAAATCATACTTGCGAATGCCTTCATGCCCAAACTCTAAATATCTTTCATTTACAATTGCATCAAAAAAACCTGCTTTAGAAGTGGGGGTTATTCCTATTAAAGCAGTATTGCCTCTAAAAGCTCTTCTTCTAACCTCTTCAAACGCTAAAATAGCCGATGCATCTGGGGCTCCATTTAATTCATTTACTGCTTCAGCATACATCAACAAAACATCCGAAAAACGTATCAAACACCAATTGTACCCTGGGTTAAGGGCTGTACCAGGCAATAAAGGCACCCGCCAATCCCTTCTATACTTACCCGTATTTAATTCACCTAAACGTCTTTGACTTTTAATATTAGAAGAAGTATTTACTGCAAAGTGCGTTACGGTAACATCTCTTCTTGTATCTACAGAATCAAAAGCATAAAAATAGTTTGGCAACATTTGAAGGCCTCCCCCGCCCGCACCATACCTAGATGCATTGTTTAAAGAGGGACCGTCATAATTACCCATACGGCTATCACTATTGCTATTGCCACCGCCTGCGCCTACCTCAAAAAGCAATTCTCCTTGTGGGTCATAAATAAATGAAGTTACATTTCTCCATACATTTTCATAATTTGGGTTTAGGGTATGTTGATTTCTATTTGCCATTAACTCCTCACATTCTTGTTTTGCAATTGCATAGTAGGTAAGGTAATCACTCCTACGTTCCATTTGTCTGTTGCTTCGCAAAGCGTAACCACCTCTAAAAAGTGCAATTTTTGCACGCAACGCTTTTACTGCACCTTTGGTTATACGCTCATTTCGTGGACCTGCATCCAATCTCCATGGAACAAGATCTTTTGCAATGGCTAGATCGGCTATTATTTTATCGTAAGTAGAATCTCTATCAAAGGATGGTATAAATAAATCTGTTTGCCTATAAGCCGGTATCATTGGAGCTGGTACATCTCCCCAATTGCGAATAAGCTCAAAAAAATATTGTGCCCTAAGCGTCAATGCTTCGCCGTATAAACGTTTTAATGCCGCTTGCTCCGTTGCGCTACCAGTTGTGTACTGGGGCATTAAAGGAATTTGCTCTATGCATAAATTGGCTTTTTCTACCCCACGGTATAATTGGCGAAATGGGTTTGCAATTTCTGCATTACTCAATAACAATTGGTAACGACCCACCCCTCTTCTTCCATTGTCAATATTTCCAGATACAATGCCTTCATCTGTATCATATGGATAATACATGCTTATACGAATTCCATAACCATTATCTCCTTGCAATTCATCGTATACGCCAATGATTGCTGTAGTGGCATTTGACACATCCGAAAAAGCATCTTTTACACTATATTGAGATACGGGTTGTACTTCTGTAAATTTTTTACAGCCTAGAAATACAATTACAATTAGTAAAAATGTGATTGAAAACAATATTTTATTTATTCTAATTTTCATACAGTTATTTTTATATTTTTTAGAAAGAAACGTTTACACCAAAAACCCAAGTTCTAGATCTAGGATATGCAGCAAAGTCAACACCCGGCGTAAGTGGGTCCGATCTTCTTGCTGTAACATCTGGATCGTACCCAGTATAATTGGTAATGGTACCTAAATTATTTACGGTGGCATAAAACCTAAGGCTCGCTATTTTTGCTTTCATGCTTATTTTCTTTGGCAATGTATAGCCCATAGTTAAGTTGTTAAACCGTAAGTATGAACCATCTTCAATGGCCCAAGAATGCAACCACCAACGCTGTGTTCTCACTGGAGTCCATATTTTTGCATTTGCATTTAATGCAGCCAATTCTGTTGGGTCCCTTACTACTTGTCCACTAGCATTTATATTGGTCCATCTGTCTTTTGTAATGTTCAACATATTCAAATTAAGAAAAGAACCATCTGTCCATTCTACTTTGTTTGCATTGTATACATCATTGCCATAAACAAAATTTACAAATACACTAAAATCAAATCCTTTGTAAGAAAATTGATTGTTCCAACCACCGGTAAACTTTGCATTTGCATTACCAATTACAGACCTATCATCGGGAGTAATAACACCATCACCATTGGTATCTTTCCACTTTAGCACCCCTGGTTGAGGTGCCCCATTAATTGTTGTAGATGGAATACCTGCTTTTAAAGTATACACCTGTGTGGTAGCATTGTAATTAAAATCCTCCACCTTATAAAACCCATCCGTTTGAAAACCATACATCAAACCTACGGGCTCTCCTACTTTTACCAAATAATCTGCTATACCATCAGAGCCTTGCCAGTTTGAATTTCTTTCTAGTTGTGTTACACCACCCAAATTGTCAACTATATTTTTATTAAATGCAATATTGAAATTAGACGTCCATGTAAAATTTGTTTTGGAAATAGGCGTTGCATTTAATTGAAACTCCACACCACGGTTAGAAGTGGCGCCTATATTTTGTATTTGACTTGTATAACCAGTTGTAGGTGGAATGGCCACATCTAACAATAAATTTTTTGCTGTGTTTTTGTATATATCCATTGTAAACTGCAACCTGCTTTTGAAAAAAGAAAGATCTATACCAAAATTTCGGGTAGTGTTTTCTTCCCACCGCAAGTTGGGGTTAGATAAGGAGGTTGGCGCAAACCCAGGTAATATGGAATGGTTAATGGCATACTGCCCCGTTACACCATATAACTGCAAATAGAGCAGATCTCCAATACGATTGTTACCTACTGAGCCATAACCAAATCTTATTTTACCATCGCTTAACCATTTCATATTTTCAAAAAATTTCTCTTTTGTAAAACGCCATCCAGCTGAACCAGATAGAAATACCAAATTACCATTTATGGGTGCAAATTTAGATGACCTATCGGAACGCATATTAAATTCGGCTAGATACTTGTCGTCATATCCATATTTAATTCTTCCAAAAAAAGAAGCTATGCGATTTGGAGGATTGATAAAAGTAGAAGGCAGGGGTTGTGCCGAACCTGTAGGAGCAGAACCCAAGCCCATGTTGGCAAGTGCCTTTTCGGGCGTTATATCTGCAGGGAAAAAATTTGTTTGAAAAAATGAATTTTTAACTTTTGTATCAACCACTTCTTGACCGACCAACACACTGATATCATGATGCTTTTTAAAATTATTTACAGAATACTGTAGTGTATTTGATATGGTTAAACTTCTATTATTTTGCTCACCGATAGAAGCCACTGGCAAAGACGCCGCATTGCGTGCAGTACTGGTGATCTTGCTATAAAACAAGTCTTGTTCTGTTACGGTATTATCGAATCCGAATGTACTCCTAAAAACAAGGTTCTTCATTACATTGTAATTCAAATAACCACTTAAATAGGTAGCTTTGGTGAATTGCTTTCTGTATTCTGCACTTGTTAAGATTACTGGGTTTATGGCTCCAGCTGATGCTAAAAAATAAGCTTCGTCAAAATCATCGATACCTCCAGTGGGGGTTGGTAATTCAAATGGGCGATACGATATGGTATGGCGAAGCCTATTGGTGGTTCTTGTTCCGCTATTGGTTGTACCTGCTCCTCTCACTGTTTGATCAAGATAGCGAGCAGTCATTCCCATTTTAAATTTATCGGATATTTTATGATCCAATTTAAAATTTACTAAATTTCTATCAAAGCCAGATTCCAATAAAATGCCATCTTCCCTGTTGGCGGTTAAACTTAAATTGAAAGTGGTTGATTGATTTCCACCATTTACAGATACGTTGTGGTTTTGGTATACTGCACTTCTTCCAAAAACTTCGTCTTGCCAATTTATTGGTGCTACATTTTTATAATTACTCAATGTATCCCAAGTGGTACCATATGTTCTGGCAAAGCTTGAGCTATCTGCTATTACTCCTCTGGTTCTTTCCCACTGCCATACCACATAATCGTATGGGCTTAATACCTCCAACTTTTTTGGTAAATTTCTAACCCCATAAGCGCCGTTATAGGTTACGGTTGTTTTTCCAGCACGCCCTGGTTTTGTGGTTATAATGATAACACCATTTGCTGCTCTAGCACCATATATAGCTGCAGTAGATGCATCTTTAAGCACATCTATTGTTTGAATATCTTGCGGCGATATAACAGACAATGCATTTTCTACTTGTACACCATCTACTATGTATAAAGGAGAGTTATCTTGCGTTATAGAACCACCACCCCTTACTCTTACAATGATATCGGCTCCTGGTGCTCCTTCGGAACTAATTACTTGCACGCCCGCTAGCCTACCTTGTAATGCTTCTGCAGCAGATGATAGCGGAATGTCTTTTAATTGTTTTGCACCTACTGAAGAAACGGTACCTGTCAGATCTTTTCTTTTTACAGTTGCATACCCAACAACTACTACATCTTCTTGTGTAATGGCTTCTTTTACTAAAACAACATTTACAACCTCGTTTCCTTTTGCAGTTATAACTTGTGAAGCATAGCCTACAGAAGAAAATACCAAATTGGCATTTCCGCTTCCAGAAATGCTAATGGTGAAGTTTCCTTCCTTATCGGTTTTTGTTCCTTTGCTCGAAGATTTTGAAATAATACTTACTGCACTTATTGGCAAGCCGCTTTCGTCTTTTACATTGCCACTAATGGTTCTGTTTTGTGCGAGTAAGGTACAAGGGAGCAAGAATGTGAGGAGCAAAATAAAATGCAATTTAATCATATAGCAGGTTTTAATTTAATAACAATTTTATTAATGTTTAAACAAAATAATTGTTTAAACTGGCAGAATCGTTACCCAATGTTAAACTTTTTAAATAGCTAATTGGGATAAATAGCGCACTATATTTACGCAAACGTTCCCGATAATGAAATTACAAATCAGGTAAAAGTTTATAAAATATCCATTCAAATCAATTGCAAAGAACCTAAACTGTTTAATTGTTTTACATTACAGTTGTATGGTGCATTCAATACTTTTAACAATAAGCCACTATATTAATTTGACAGCTAAAATAATAACTTCAAAAAACAAAAGCCTAACTTTAATACAAATAATTTATCTGAAATGAAATTTGAGGCTGTTACCATTAAAGACATTGCAAAAGCGTTGGGTATATCCACTTCTACCGTGTCTCGTGCTTTGAGAGATAGTTACGAAATAAGTGCAGAGACAAAGCAACTAGTAATAGATTGTGCAGAAAAATTAAATTATAGGCCAAATCCCAATGCATTGGGTCTCAAAGAAAAACGAAGTCGTTCTATTGGCATAATTGTTTGTGAAATTGCCAATAGTTTTTTTTCGCAGGTGATTAATGGGATAGAATCGGTGGCCAACGATAAAGGATACAATGTCATTATATCGCAGAGCCACGAATCATATGAGAGAGAAGTTCTAAACCTCCACTCTTTATCGTCACGATCAGTTGATGGCCTTATCGTTTCACTATCTACAGAAACAAATGATGTAAGCCAATTGCTTTCTTTACACAAAAAAGGGTTGCCCATTGTACTCTTTGACAGGGTAACAGATGAAATAGAAACACACAAAGTGGTAATAGATAATTTTAAAGGTGCTTATGACGCTACCGAACACCTTATTCTAAATGGCTATAAAAGAATAGCGGCCATTGCAGGCTCAGAATTCCTTTCTATTACTAATGAAAGATTGGCAGGTTACAAAGAAGCATTGCAGGCTCATGGAATAAAATACAATAGCAGTTATGTAAAACATTGCTTTTATGGCGGTATGGTTTTTTCTGAAATAGAAGATGCCGTAAACAAACTTTTTACCCTCAAACAAAAGCCCGATGCTGTTTTAGCTACCAGCGACAAACTTAGTACTGGTTGCTTTAAAACCATCATGCGCAGAGGGCTTAGCGTACCACAAGATATTGCTATTGCAGGTTTTTCTAATGCGGATATTGCCGAGTTACTAAACCCATCGCTTACTGTTGTGCGACAACCAGCCATGGAAATGGGTAGAGCATCTATGGAACTTTTATTGCAACTTATAGAAAGCAAAAGACCGGTGACACAATTTGAAAAAAGGGTTCTGAGTCCAGAATTGATTATTGGTAACTCCTCCTTGCCGATTTGATAAAATATCCTTTTGTTGTTCCCGTTTTATATTTAAATTTTATTCAGTTCTTTCTATCAATAAAATTCAGTCTATAGTTTTTGTATTATTTTTTCTGTTTATACCCTGCTGGATAAAACGCAAGGCCATCTTTGATCTTTGATCAATCATAAATCTATGGCATCTAATGGTAAGTCCCCCTCTTGCACAGCATCCTGCGGATAAGATCCTATTGTAGCTTTTGCAACCTTATCAATGCTTCAATAAAATAATAATCTGAATAGATAATAGGTATATCAATATCTTTATTAGCAGGTTTATTGCCCGTAGAGTGTAGTAAAAAAGCATGGTTTTTTTCCCTACTCAAATACCTATCAGATGAAAGTTCGTTGAGCATAGCAACTGCGGCAAGCTTATATTTTTTTTGCAGTGCTGCATCATTGCAGAGCGTAGATAGCTCCAACAATGCGGATGCAACTATGGCAGCGGCAGATGCATCACGAGGGGTATTGGGTATAGATGGATCATTAAAATCCCAAAAGGGAATAAAATCTTTTGGTAATTTTTTAAGGTAAATATCGGCTGCGCTATTGGCTGTTTCTAAAAAGGCCTTGTTACCCGTTTCCCTATAAGCCATTGTAAAACCATAAATGGCCCATGCTTGTCCCCTTGCCCACATACTATTATCAGCATAGCCTTGGTGTGTGATGCCTTTCATTTTATTGCCCGTTTTTTTATCATAAAACAAAACATGATAGGTACTAAAATCTGGACGAAAATGATTTTCCATAGTAACAGTTGCATGACTAACAGCCATATCATACAATTTACGATCTCCTCCATTTTTGGCTGCCCAAAACAACAATTCTAGGTTCATCATATTATCAATGATTGTATTGTGAGGAGTACCTAGTTCTTTATACCTACCGGGCCAAGAAAAAATAGTTCCTACTGTTGGATTATATAAAGTTGCCAACGAATCAGCCGTCCTTAATAAGATTTGTTTATACTCAGTATTTCCTGTTAAACGATAACCATTGCCATAACTACAATACAACTGAAAACCCAGGTCGTGATTAAAACCAGGCTTGTCTAAAATTCCACTTAGCATGGCAGTTGTTTTTTCGGCCTCGGCTTTCCAATACTCGCTTTTTGTACTTTCAAATAAATACCATTCTATACCGGGCCAAAAACCGCTCCGCCAATTATGTATCTCCATATTTGTCCATTCCGTTTTTCCTTTCTCAATTATGATGGGCAATAGATTTTTTGGTGGGTTTTCCGCTACTGTTTTTCTGGCTTGTGCATCGCAGTATGCTAGTATATTTTCCTTTGCCTTCTGTTTTGAAATAGAAGGGGCACATGAAGAAATAGCGAATGGCATGATGGCTAAACATATTTTTATCATTGAAAAATAATGGCTATTCAGTTTGTTGTACAATCTTTTCTTTTTTATTGTTTATTAAAATGTATAAATACGACAATGATTTTATCTTATGACACGCCTACAAATGCTGAACAATGTTCCTATGTTGGGCCTAGCCCAGATTGAAGCGGTTATCATTTTTGTGCCAGCCCCTTGGCGGGTACAAAAAGATAATAGCGAAAAGCTGGGAACCAATGTTGAACATTGTTTTTCTGTTGATGCTTCTATGTCTTATCTGGTAAGTTTTGTTTGCGAAATTTAAATTAATAATCTATCTTTTTCATTTTGGGTACCAGAAAATGCATAACCAACCAACCTATTAAATAGGCAAGACCACAAATAACAAACATGATTAAATAGCTCTGCGATAAATCTGCCTTAACCAATGGCAATTGAATTTGTTTTAATTTTTCGAAAGCGGTTATGTCAATTGCTTTTAATTGTTCAATTACTTCATTGGGTAGTTTGCTAATATCTTTTTGGTTTAGATTCACGATATGATCTTGTTTGTCTTTGAGAGACAAACTTAAAATATTGGTAACATAATCACCAAGACCATTTGCTTTTGCCTCTACCCACGATTTTGCAATACCGCTTGCCCTATATGCATCAAAAAGCAACCCTGCTCCTTTTGCAATTAATATACCCCCAACAGCACCAAACATTCCGCCAATGCCCGTTACCGAAGCTGTAGCAGATTTAGGAAACATATCGCTTACCGTAGTAAAAATATTGGAGCTCCATGCCTGGTGGCTGCCCATTGCACAACCAATAATAATAAGGGCATACCACATATTTATACTGCCAAGATATTGTGCAAATACTACTGGCAAAATACTTACAGCAAAAATGAGCATAGAGGTTTTGCGTGCTTTAAAAACGGGCCATCCCTTTTTTATAAAATACATAGGCAACCAACCTCCAAACACACTGCCAACGGTAGATAAAGTGTATGCAAGTGCCATAGGCAAAGATTTGGCTGTGCCAACTAAGCCATATTCTTTTTCTAAAAAATCGGGCAACCAAAAAAGATAAAACCACCAAACAGGATCGGTAAAAAACTTACCAATGGCAAAAGCCCATGTTTGTTTATAAGTTAATAGTTTACCCCAAGAAATTGTTTTTACATCTCCATTTAAATCTTTTTCTTCTTCGGGGTCGCTGTGTATATAATCAAACTCGGCCTGCGATAATTTCTTGTGTTTTTTGGGTACTTCATAAAGGATGAACCAAAATATTAACCAAACAAAGCCAACCAATCCAGTTAAAATAAATGCCCATTTCCAACCCCAAACTTCTGCAATGGCCGGTACAGTTAGTGGTGCTATTATGGCTCCTATATTTGCGCCCGAATTAAAAATGCCTGTGGCAAATGCCCTTTCTTTTTTGGGAAACCACTCTGCTGTAGTTTTGATGGCCGCAGGAAAATTACCCGCCTCTGTAAATCCTAAAAAACCACGGGCTATTAAAAAACCCATTGTATTGGTAGCCAAAGCGTGGCCCACAGCAGCCACACTCCACAAAGCGGTAGCCAAGCCATAACCAATTTTTGTTCCCAGCTTGTCTATTAAACGACCCGCACCCAAAAAACCAATGGCATAGCATATTTGAAACGCAATAACTATATTGGCATAGTCTGTTTCTGACCAATTGAATTCTTTGGTTAAGGGAGATTTTAAAATGGCAATAACTGCTCTATCCAGGTAGTTGATGGTGGTGGCAAAAAATACCATCCCACAAATCGTCCACCTGTATTTTCCTATAGCTTGCTGTGTCATGTATCGTTATTTTTTTATGCTTTGAATTAATGCCAATACTTTTATTGTTTCCTGCTCTATGGTATGGTAATCTTTTTCTTCCATCAATTTTTTGCTAATGAGTTTGCTGCCCATTCCTACTGCACATACACCAGCTTTGTACCAGCCTTCTATATTTTCCTTGGTTGTATCTACGCCACCTGTAGGCATAAACAAGAGCTTTGGAAAGATATCTTTAATTCCGCTTAAAAATTCAGGACCTAGCATATTGCCTGGAAAAAGTTTTATAAATTTTATACCTGCATTTTCTGCTGCTATTATTTCTGATGGTGTCATACAACCCGGCGCATAAAAAATATTATTGCCTACTGCATAGTCTGCTACTTCTTTTACAAAACCCGGACTCACCAAAAAATCTGCCCCCGCATTTATATAATCTGTTGCTTGTTGCAAATTTTTTATGGTGCCTACACCAATTAAAAGGCCCGGCATTTCTGCATTTCTTAGTTCTACCATCTTAGCAAAATTCTTTAATGCCGCCTCGCCTCTATTGGTATATTCAACCGCTTTTACACCTGCTTTGTAAATGGCTTTTAAAACATCTAAACTTACTTCTTCGCTTGCATTAAAATATAATGGAAGCATACCTTGTGTTACAATGGCATCGGTAATTTGTTGTGGATTATTCATAATTTTTATTTTTTATCCATGGCATGAATTTGATCCCTGGCATAAATGCCAGGGCTATTCAGCCATGGCAATTCATACTTGCCGAGGTTATTTTTTAAATTTTTACTTTTATTACTAATTTTTTTATGTCGCTATCTCCAATCATAGGTGCATGCACATCTTCGGGAAAGAAAATAGCAAACTGCCCATTGGTTAGTTGAAAAAACATATCGGGTTCGTCATTAAAAAAACGCACATCTTTTTCATCGTTGTATTCGCCATTTGGAATGATACATTTTTCTCTTGGTTTCCAACCAATGGTTTCTACACCACTTACACAAAGTTGTATATCTATATTTTTATCGTGGCATTCAAATTTGGCTAAGCTTGTTTCTTTTGTTTTGCCGGGTGCATTGCTTATAATGGCTTTTAATCCTTCGGCAATAGCTGATTTTCCATCTGCTTCATTTGCCAAATCATTTTGTTTGATGTATTCAAATGCCCTTTCAAACAATGGATGAAGGGAGAAATATTTGTCTGCGTTTTGTATTGTATCTATTATCATAAAGCCTCCCTAAATCCCTCCGAGGGAGGGACTTTTAGTCCCTAACCTTCGGAGTTCTTTTTTTTTATTGTTACTTAAAGTTGTTTTACAGTACTGCTGTATAAAAAATTGACTCCCTCTTGCCTTGTGGATGGATAGGACGGAGATAGAGGGGGCTTTATCTTTGCACCCTTCCGCTACCATCACCTTTCATTAAATCTTTTACATCGCTTAGTGTCGCATGATTTAAATCGCCGGGTATGGTATGTTTTAATGCGCTTGCCGCTACTCCAAACTCTGCTGCTTCTGCCATGGGCATTCCGGTAACCAATCCATAAATTAAACCACTTGCAAATGAATCACCACTACCCACACGATCTACTATTCTTACTTCATATTGTTTTGTATGATAAAAATCGGTACCATCGTATACCAAAGCACTCCAGCCATTATCACTGGCACTATGGCTTTCTCTTAATGATGATGCAATAAATTTAAAGCCAAATTTTGCTTGCATTTGTTTGAATACATCTTTAAAACCATCGAGGTTTAATTCTCCTTTTGTAACATCTGTATCTACCGCTTTAAACCCTAAACACAAATCTGCATCTTCTTCGTTGCCTATGCATACATCAACAAATTCGCAAAGCACGGTCATTACTTCTCGTGCTTTTTCTTTTGTCCATAATTTTTTACGGAAATTTAAATCGATGCTTGTTGTAATACCTTTAGCCTTTGCAGCTTTTAATGCGGCCAACGTAAGTGCTGCCGCTTTATCGCTCAATGCTGGTGTAATACCTGTTGTATGAAACCAAGTGGCTCCTTCAAATATCTTATCAAAATCAAATTCGCTTGCATCTACCTCTGCAATGGAAGCACCTGCACGGTCATACACAACTTGCGAAGCCCTCATAGATGCACCAGTTTCTAAAAAATAAATCCCTAAACGATCGCCACCTCTTGCTACAAATTGTGTATCTACACCATAACGACGTAAATGATTTATGGCTGATTGTCCAATGGCATTGGTGGGAACTTTAGATACAAAAGTTCCGTTTAATCCATAATTACACAAAGCCGCAGCCACATTTGCTTCTCCACCACCATAAGTAATATCAAATGTATCTGCTTGTACAAATCGTTTAAAATCGGGTGTTGACAACCGCAACATAATTTCTCCTAAGGTTACTACTTTCTTGCTCATGTTTATTTTTGTTGATTTTTTATTTTTATATTAATTGTATTTTGATAATATATTTTGAATTTGCTCGACACTGTTTTTTGTAGCATCGCCTTTCTCTTGCAATTTGCCAAATGCGGCAGCTGCGGCAAAACGTATAATTTCTGTTGGCGTATGTTCTGTTGAAATACCATAAATTAAACCTGCCATAAAACAATCCCCGCTTCCTACTTTATCTACCACTGTGGCTGTTTGGAAAATGGGTGAAATTGCTTGTCCATTTACTTTATCCAGTGCCGCATAATACCGAATGTCTCCTTCATTACCATCGAATCGAAAGGTATTGGCTACCCATTTACAGTTTGGATATTTTTCAAAAATAAATTTGGCGGAGTCTTGTGCGCTGGCCAAATAATTTTCTTGTGTTGCTTGTTCATGAATATTTTCATTTACCGGAATGCCCAACAAAGAATTAGCCGACCATATATTTCCCATAACCACGTTACAATATTGAACCAGTGCTGGCATTACTTCAATGGGTTGCTTGCCATATTTCCACAACAAGGAACGGTGGTTTAGATCTACCGAAATGGTAATATTTTTTTTGGAAGCAGCTTCCAATGCCTCTTTACAAAGTGCCGCAGCCGATTGGCTTACTGCCGGTGCGATGGCACTAAAATGAAACCAAGAAACATTTTCTAGTATAGCATCCCAATCTACTATACCCGTTGCCAATGTTGAAAAAGACGAATATTTTCTATCAAAAACATTTTCGGAACTTTTCATATCCGCCCCTTCTTTTAAATAATACAGTCCTACACGTTCGCCAGCATATATTATGGGAGATGTATCTATATTTTTTTGTTGGAGGTACGTTGCTATGTCCTTTGAAATAATATTATCTGGGAGAGCAGTACAATATTTTACAGGCAAACCCCAAGTAGCTAATGCGGTGGCAACATTTAATTCTGCCCCACCTACAAAAACTGGCATTGTATTATTACGAAGCCACTCCCCTGCAT
Source organism: Ferruginibacter sp. (assembly GCA_031380515.1). GTDB lineage: Bacteria > Bacteroidota > Bacteroidia > Chitinophagales > Chitinophagaceae > Ferruginibacter. Next base: position 21,311 of record JANNGD010000188.1, read on the forward strand.
TTGCAGGAGGCAACCTTAAAAGCAATTCCCCAAAACACAATACCTTTCTCATGCAGTTAATTTATTACAAGCATTCGTTTAAAAAACTTCTACATCAAATTGTTTGTTGATTGTAAAGTATGATAATTTAACCCTTAAAATACCTTTTTATAACAACAATATTTACGCAAACGTTCTCGTAGTTTGTATTCCATCTGTATATTTCCTTCTTACTATTTCAAACTTGCTATTGGCTGTTGATCCATATCCGAGAATTCTTTATTCTCTCCGGCCATTGCCCAAATAAAACCGTAGTTGGCCGTACCTACACCAAAGTGCATACTCCAAGGGGCAGAAAGGGCAGCTTCATTATTGGCTACCACCAAGTGCCTTGTTTCTTGTGGCTCACCCATAAAATGCATTACACGATGTGATTCATCCATATCAAAATAGAAATATGCTTCCATTCTTCTTGTATGTGTATGCGGTGGTACGGAGTTCCATACACAGCCTTCTGCTAGTACGGTTAAGCCCATTACCAGTTGGCAGCTTTGAATGCCATCGTTGTGTATATATTTGTAAATGGTTCTTTTATTAGACGTAAGTATATCGCCTAAATGTACAGGAGATGCTTCCTCTTTTGTCATCATTTTATTTGGATAACTTTGATGCGCAGGGGTAGATATTAAATAAAAATAAGCAGGTGTTGCAGCATCATTGCTTGTAAACGAAACATCTTGTGTTCCCTTACCTAAATACACACATTCTAATTTGTCTATCTCATATTCCACGCCATTAGCCGTAACTTTTCCTCTACCACCTACATTGATGATTCCCATTTCTCTTCTTTCTAAAAAATAGGTTGCTTTTAATTCATCTTCATTTGGCAAAAGGATTGCCGCCGTAGTTGGTACAACCCCGCCTACAATTACCCTGTCGTAATGCGTATATACCAATTGCACCGTGCCTGCTTGCATTAATCCTTGCAGTAAAAAATTTTCACGCAATTGCTGCGTATTCATTGTTGCCGTTTCTTTCGGACTATTTTGAAATCTTATTTGCATATTTATTAGGTTTAAAGTGTTTTTGTTGTTTGGTGTTTATTTTTTGTTGTTTTTTGTTTGGTGTTTTTTGTTTGGTGTTTTTTGTTTGGTGTTTACTTCTATCTGATTTGTTCTTTCTATGAATTGCAAACTTTCTTATTACTAATTACTCACTACTCCTTGCCAACTGCCCATTTCTTTTTGCTATTTGCTTTTTGCTAATTGCTTTTTGCTAATTGCTTTTTGCTTTTTGTTTTTTGCTTTTTGCTTTTTTGCCCACTGCCAATTGCCCTCTGCCCTCTGCCCTCTGCCAACTGTCCTCTGCCAACTGCCCACTACCTCCCCATCCATCCACCATCTACTGTTATTATAGTACCATTAATGTAGTCAGAGGCTGGTGATGAAAGAAATACATAAGCCCCCGTTAAATCAGAAGTCTCGCCCCAACGTGCTGCAGGAATTCTTGATAAAATAGCTGCACTTCTATCTGCATCTGCACGCAAAGCCGTTGTGTTATTTGTTGCAATATAGCCGGGTGCTACGCCATTTACGGTAATGCCATGCGGCGCCCATTCATTGGCAAATGCTTTTAACAAAGAAGCCACGGCACCTTTACTTGCCGCATACCCTGGTACATTAATGCCCCCTTGGAAACTTAGCAATGAGCAAGTGAAAACAATTTTTCCAGCTTTTTGTTCCAACATTCTTTTGCCAATCTCTCTTGTAATAATAAATTGTGCATCCAAGTTTATGTTTATGATTAAATCCCAATATTCATCTGAATGTGTTGCTGCTGGCTCACGCATAATATGACCAGCATTGTTTATTAAAATATCAATGCGAGGATGATCTGCTTTTACTTTATTTAAAAAGCTGTACAACGATTCTCTATTTGAAAAATCTGCTTGGTAAGCGTAAAACTTTTTACCAACAGCCTCTACTGCTTTAGACACTTCGCTACCTGATAAAGGCATGTCGTTTGATACGCCAATAATATCTGCTCCAGATTCTGCCAGCTCAATTGCTATGGCCATACCTATACCACTGCTGCATCCTGTAACCAATGCCATTTTGTTTTCTGTTCTAAAATTTAACATGTCAAGTTTATTTGGGTTTGTATAATTATTTTTTTACAATAAATTAATAAGAAGTTTATCAAATTGAGTTGCATTTTCTTTAATCAAGTCTTTGCAATTTGCACAATTGTATTTTGTAACAGCCCGCCAAATACACTGGTATGCATTATTCATTTCAAATGGTTTTATATCTTTATAAGTCCATTTGGTATTATCTACCCAAAAGGGCAAAATGGCTTCATATCCTTTTTCCAATGACTTTTTAGATTTGGTTTGTAAGGTCCAAAAGTTGGTATCTGTATTTTCTGATAACTGTGCAATGATAGTAAAAGCATCTAAAATGAAAGTTGAATAATGTAGCGATGTTGTTCTAGCCAATTCATAAGGGAACAATCCTTTTTCGTCCATTTGTACATCTAACCTATTGGCTGCACGCTGCACAATTTTATTTGCCAGCGCTTTATCGCCAATATAATTTGAAATAGCCAAATCTGTAGCATCAAACCAAACCCCGTGATTGTTTTTTGCATCCATTTCATCTTTACCAATTGGACTGGTTTGCATCCAATTTGAAAAGTCCGTAAACCATTTTTTCAGCTTTATTTGTTTTCCCTCTTTAAAATTTTCCGATTTTTTTAATAACGCTACGCCGTCCAATAAGAAAATAAAATGCCTTACTTCAATAAGTCCTTCAGCCCTTCCATCAGTTACTCCTTTAATAGCCTGACCATAGTTTAAATTTGGGTTCATAGCAGTAGCAGAATCGAGGAACCAAACTGTTATTAATTTACTTGCATGTTTTGCATACGCTTCTTTGCCCGAAAAATAATAAGCCAAAGAAAGATTGTAAATATTTTCGCAAAGCTTGGGCATATTCGTTTTATCTGAAAAGTTTTTTACTTCCGGATTTACTTCTCCGTCTTTTCTGATATATGGTACGCCTTTGGGTTTCGATGGGTCGGGCCACCAATAAGGACCAATACTCATATAGTCGTGCTTATTGCCGCTTGGTGGCGTGTCTGTTTTATCCATCACGCTTACTGGCTTATAATTTAACGCTTGGTCAGCCACTTTTAACAGTTGCTCGTAGGCGGGAAGAAGCAATGCATCTGTAGCCTTTATTTTTTCTTTGTTTATAGCCAGTATTTTAAAATCCAACTTCACCATATCAGATTTTGATAATGCTAGCTTTTGCGCATTTGCTGCAACTGATATACAAAAAATCAATATTACTAATCCTGTTTTTTTCATACTTTATTTTTTTATTTGAATTACTGCTATGGCTTCTATTTCTATCAACTTATCTTTTGCTGCCAATGCAGAAACACCCACAACTGTGCTTGCCGGCATATCTTTATCGCCTAAAAATTCTTTTCTTACTTTACGAAAAATATCCATTTTTTCCGAAGTGTAATTCGGTATATAAATATTTGTTTTTACAATATCCTTTAGCCCAGCTCCCGCTTTTTGCAACACTATTTTTATATTATCAAAGGTAGAACGTGTTTGCGCTTCAAAATCGGACCCATCGCCGGTTAAACCAGCCACATAAATTGTTTTGAGATTCCCCGCTGAAACAGCAACCGCTTTAGAATAACTTGGTCCATCATCAATTATCGTCTTATTGTACGTGCTTGAAAATTTATTGTTGCATGATGAAGCAATAATAATAACTCCTACTATAATTGTATACTTTTTCATTTGTCAATTAAAAAATGATGTTGTTAAGTTGCTGTCACTGTTAAAATCCTATTCGTCTTTATCTTCTTTTCCTTTCTTTCCTTCTTTTGCTTTTTTCTGTTTTTCTACATTGCTAGCGTGTCTTCCACTTCCATCGGCGTCATCAATAATTCCTCCTGCAGGATTTAATTTATCCAATACCTTTTTTAAGCGTTTAAAGGCCTCCGTTGCATCTTTATTGTCTGCATAATTTGTCATCAATATTTCTTCAAAGGGCGCATTGCTCATATCAAACAATTCGTTTTCCCTATTCAATTTCCATTTGGCATCCCTCACATACCATTTGTTGCCTAGCTCCATAAAAATCCATTCCCTTCGGTTGCCTTTTTTACCCAATAATTCAGGTAAAAAACTCCTGCCATCCAACACATTTTTTGTTGGCAAGGCTGCACCGGTCAGATCAGCAAATGTGGGTAATAGGTCGCTGGCATCTACTAAGGTATTGGAGACCTTACCGGCTTCAATAACGCCCGGCCAGTTTGCAATCGTTGGCACTAAACTTCCACATTCCAACATGGTGCCTTTTTTACCGGAAAGCTGTTTTCCTCCAATAGAACTTCTGTATGCATATTTATTGGCGGTACCGTTATCGCCCATAAAAACAATCATTGTATTTTCCCTTAATTTCAAACTGTCCAAAACTGTTATCAGTTTTCCTACCAGTTTGTCCATATAGGCAGTATTATCAGCGTAAATATCGCTTCCAGGCTTACTGTCCGGTGTAGGTTGAATTTCTGCATGAACATGCACCATTGAATAATATAAAAAGAATGGTTTTTTCCTGTTTGTTACCAGAAAATCGGTCAGGTGCTTGTGCATCAGATCAGGCATATAATCACTACCCAATTTTTTTTCACTGCCATTTTCAATATAAGTTTCTGCCTTCTTTTTTTCTTTACTCCAGTAAACGCCGCTTCCCTGAAAGGTTAAATAATCATCAAACCCAAAATCTTTTGGCGTTAATGAAAACTGGCTCCATTTACCAACCAATGCTGAAGTATAACCGGCAGTTTTTAAAACGGAAGGAATGAGTACTTCATTTTCAGGTTTTATACGGCCTACCATATCCTGGTTAACACCGCCCGTACGAAAAGCATAACGGCCTGTAAGGATCAATGTACGGGAAGGACCGCATAATGGGGCTGTGTACATATGTTGAAACCGTATGCCGTTTTTTGCAAGTTTGTCAATATTGGGTGTATGATTGCTATCAGAACCATAAGCACTCACATCTCCAATACCTAAATCATCTGCAAGTATATAGATGATATTGGGCTTTGCTGTTGTTAATTGGCTTGATACTGTCTTCTTTTTTTTTCCGGTTTGTGCAGTTACTTGTATTGCAGCGGCAAGCAACAAAAAAGCCAATAAGATTTTTTTCATATTTAGTGTTATTTAATTTTTAATTTTTTATCCAACTTACTCCTACCTCTTTTTTAGTAAGTTTCCATGTAGGATTAAATTGTGTTATATCTTTTTCAGTAAGTTGTATTTTATGAATAACCAATCGCTGGTTAATGGCATCTACAATGCTTTTGTTTACAGGAAATGACGCATAATAAAATCCATTTTTTTCTTTTACCTTTTTTTCTTTTATGGATGAAAAGCCTTTCAAACCGGCCTCTCCATTTGTATAAACATTGTTGGTAAAAGCTGCATAGGTTACCGGTTCTAATTCCACCGCTATCGGTTTATTTCCTACCGATTGAATGACAAGATTATTTACTATTGAAATATTTTGAGGTGTTACAAATGGTAACCCTTTGCTTTTGTTACCATACCCAATTTTATAAACGGGCGTTTGGCAGTTCACCGTTGTATTGTAAGCTACCAACGCATTGTCTGCAGGGTAATAGCCATTTAATGGCGAGCCCTGCAAACCGCTCATAATTACGATGCCAGCCTTTGAAGCGTCTTTTTGGCTACCCTCGGCGTTGATAATATAGTTGTTGAAAACGGTTTGGTTGGCATTGATAATCCTAATACCACCACTTGTGTTACGGCCGTTTTTTCCATCAAAATAATTACCATATACAATACATTTTTGGCCATGCCGCAATACCATTTGGCCATCATTGTTTATAAATGTATTATAGCGGTAAATATTATCCCAGCTTTTATTGCTTATCACTTCTGGCTCTAGCCGGTGGTCTTCAAAATAATTATACTCAATCATATTAAAGCCATGGGTAAAGGAAGTAAAGCTGTCTCCAATACGCATATCTTCTCCACCATTGTCGGTAGGCATGGTACGGTAACCAAAATAATTATGGTGAATATGATGATAGGTAGAAGGTGCCACATCGCTGCCATCTACATAGCCAGGCGCTTTGTAATAGCGTACTACCAAATACGGTCCTTGGTTGGTTTTACCGGTAAAATAACAATGATCTACTTCGTTGTATGTGCCTTGTAAACTAATCCAATTATTATTTGCCATAGAATCTTTGGGGCTGTAATTGATAACAGCACAATTGGTAATGCGGCTATGCATTGCATCAGCACTAAACGACAACACATCGCCTTTTTCTAAAGTAGATATACCATTGAATAAAAATCCTTCTGCCTGTAGCCAAGCTCCTTTTACCGATAATTGTGAATTGCCCGTAAACACAACTTTGCCTGCTGTTTCAGCTTTTAAAACAATCTTATTTTTTTCTGTGCCATTTGCAATAAAATGTATGTTTACATCTTTGTATTCTCCGTTTTTCCAAATAATAAAATCGCCTGCTTTTACTTTGGCTAAAACAGTTTTCAATTCTTGTACACTTGCAACATCATATATGGTTGCTTTGGCATTAAAACCAACCAGCACTAAAACCAACAATAAAGCATTTTTAAATTTATTTTTCATTTTTATTTATTTGCTTTCCATGGCCAAGGTTTTGCATTTGTCCTTGCTGCCTCTTTTTCCCACATTGCTGACATTGATTTTACTTTCTCCGGATATTTTGCGCCAAGGTTATTTGTTTCGGATGGGTCTTTCTCCATATCATACAATTCCCATGCTATTTCATCAGCAGCGGAAAAGTTTTTATTTTTTTCTGTTTTAGAAACCAATTTCCATTTACCTACACGTATTGCCCTATTGCCTTCATGTTCCCAAAAAATAAACTCTCTTTTTATTTTTTTATTTTTAAATGCCGGCAACAAACTCTTTCCTTCTAATGATAGAATGCTATTGCCATTAAAATTTGTTGGATAATTAATGCCTGCAATATCTACACAGGTAGCCATAATATCAATTAAGTGCCCAGGCTGTGTTCGTAACTGCCCTTTGGATTGTATCCCTTTGGGCCAATGCACAACAAGCGGTGTAGCAATTCCTCCTTCATGCACCCAATGCTTATAAAGTCTGAATGGTGTGTTGCTTACATTGGCCCATTCTTCTCCATATCCAACCCAACTATCTGCATTGCCTGGCATTACGCCTTTGCCACTTCTTATAAATTTTCCTTGCCGTGTATACATTGGTTGCTTGCCTACAAAAACCGAGTCGGCAGCATAAGCCTTACCCATTTTTTGTTCTGCAGTAGGCGGAATTTCCTTTTGATTTGAATTCAATGGCTCGGCACATCCTCCATTGTCGTGCATGTAAAAAATAACGGTGTTTTCTAATTCACCTTTCTTATCTAATGCAGCAATAATTCTACCAATGCCCTGGTCCATTATATCTACCATTGCAGCATACACTTCCATTCTTTTTAGTTGCCAATCTTTTAAAGGTTCGTCTTTCCACTCAGAAATAGTAACAGCTCTTTCCGTAAGTACTGCATTGTTGCTTATGATGCCCAGCTTTTTTAATTTTTCAAAACGCTGTTTACGTATTTCATCCCAGCCTTTATCATACATGCCTTTGTATTTTTGCACTTCGCTCTCGGGAGCATGCAAGGGCCAGTGTGCTGCCGTGTATGTTATGTAAAAAAAGAAAGGTTTTTCAGTAGGGTTTTCGTTGATGAATTTTACAGCCGTATCGCTGATGGCATTTGTATAATAAAAATCTTTAGTAGGGGCAATAAAAGAATTGTTGCTGATTAGTGTGCCGGGGTCATAAAAACTTCCGGAGCCATTGAGTGTGCCAAAAAATCGCTGAAAGCCTCGCTGGCATGGCCAATTTGATTTGTCTCCAGCGTTGGTAATATTTTTTGCAACATGCCACTTGCCAGCCATATAGGTTGCATAACCTGCTTGTTGAAATACCTCTGCCATGGTTACCGCATTTTTACTTAGGTCATCTACAAACCCGGGCTCTTTAAAATTTTCGGTAGACAAATGCCCCATACCCGCTTGGTGCGGATACAGGCCCGTGAGCAAGGATGCACGAGAAGGACTACAACGGGCCGTGTTGTAAAAATGCGTAAAACTTATTCCATTACCAGCTAACTTATCAATATTCGGTGTGCGTATTTCCGAACCAAAACAACCAATATCCGAAAAGCCCATATCATCTGTAAGTATTACAATAACGTTGGGCTTTTTTAAAGCAGTCTTATTTTGCTGGGCATAGGTTGTACCGAACACCAATGCCAGCATCGCTAAGGATAATCCTTTATTAAATATGATATTTTTTATTTTACTGTTGATAATGAAATCTATTTTTCCTTATTTTTTAATCTTTTTTTTTAATCATCCAATCTGGCCCTACTTCCGCCGCTGTTAAAGGCTTGCGACTTGGTTTTAGTGTACTGTATTCTTGGGCACCAATGTCTTTTTTATTATCCCTTACAATGCCACTTACATCATCTTTTACATCGGATGCTGCTGCATTGTTTATGGCAGGGCTCTTTGCATTTAACGTTTTCAAACCATCGCTGGATGATGTTAACAATGGATCGATATTTTTAATGCCATCTGGTAAAGTTGTGTTGCATACCTTTTTTCCAAAAGCAATATTGCCTTCAAAAAAATTTGGTTTAAAATGGAACACATCCAATGGTGCGGTTTTATCAAGCTCCTCTATATTGATGGCATTCTCTGTACAGTTGGACACTAGGTTATTTATAAACTTATTGTTTTCTGGAAACAAAACCATTTGCAAGTCGGGCCAATGGTTTTTATACGAAAAGCCTACATTGATTCCATCTTCGCCGCAATTGACAAATGTATTGTGCGCAAAATATCCGTTTTGTACTTGCAAGTATTTTGGTAAATTTTTCTTTTTGGGCGCAAAATTTGCTGTAAGGCTTTTTTCAAAATATTCCCCCGCTATCAATCTCAAACCATCTTCTGCTACATCTGCTACATAATTATTTACAACCCGGTGATTGGGGCCTGCAACACGAATACCAGAAGAGCCTGGTTCTCCTTTACCCAAAACAATATTGCCTTCAAACGTATTGTTCTTGCCCCTGCGCCCTACTAGCCCACCTTTTGAAGCGATGACTGTATTGTATCGAACAATATTGTAATTAGATTTTAATGAAACGATTTCTGTTCCCTCGCCATGCGCATGGTCAAACAAGTTGTATTCAATGGTAATATATGCACCATCATCTCCCATTTGGTCTGCATGGCCATAACCGAATATTCGCATGATCTCCCTGCCATTTGCATTTTTTACGTACGGTATATCTTTTATGTAACAACGATCTATTTGATTGTATCGGGCATCTTCTTCATCGTTTTGTACAACAGGCCTCATATTGCTTTTGCCAGTAAAAAAACAATGGTCCATTCTGTTATGGCTGCCATTAAAATATATCCAATAATATTCTGTATTAAAATCTACAGGATTGTAATCTACAATGGCCGTATTTGTCAAACGACAATTATCTGCATTAAAAGTAATTACTGCATTCTCTTTTTTTGTAATAGCACCTTGCTTAAACAAAAGCCCATTTACAATCAAGTATGGCTTTGAAAAAATCAATATAGAGTTTCCACTTAAAATAACTTTTCCGGCAGTTTGTGCACGCAATGTAATCATTGATTTTTCACTTGCTGTAGCGTTAAAATTAATTGATACATCTTTCCATAAACCGTCTTTCATGATAATAACATCCCCAGGCTTGGCTTCGGCAATGGCTGACTTTAATTCATTTTGATTGGCAACAATTATCTCTTTGTATAATAGATTGCCCACCGCTATATTTTTCGGCGAATTACCCTTCGATGAAAGGGTAAAACTTATAAACAGTAAAACGATGTAACTTATTAAAGTGCTTCTATTTTTCATACTTATTTTTTTGCCTACCTTATTTTTTGTTGGTGCTATTATTATAAACGGTCGTTTTAAATTCTATAATAATGTTAAACAGCGGGGTGTCTGTACTTAAGTTCTTAACCACATGTACCATTGGCTCTGCAAATTTTACGGTATTTGGAATTTGAATCCCTTCTCCTGCAATTCCATTAGGATTAATGCGAGGATCTGTTAACTGAACTTTATTCAATCGCACAACCACCCGCTGTGCATGACTATGTAACGCCCGTGTATCTCCAGCCGCAAGGCGCTCTTCAAAAACACGAAACAACTCATCTTCATACACAATCTTATTTTTTTGTGGCTCAAGCCATTCTTGTGGCCCCTTGGGTTCAGGATGATTTTTCTTAAAAGCCACTTCAAAATAATCTCCTTTTTTAATGTTGGGAAATTCGTTTGGTAAAAAAACAACAATACCTCCTCTTTCAATCGTTCTATTTAAATTCCTCTTTTTAACATTCAATTTTGTGAGTGCAACAATAATTCGTTTTCCAAAAATGGCTGCATCCGCTGCGGTTTTTATACTCGCATTTTTCATTACCCTTACAAAATCATTTTCTAGCATGATGGAGTCTGTACGCCCTGTTTGAAATACAGCATCGTTCAACTTGGAAGCCGATACAGCATCATTGTTTATCATTAATAAACAACCAAAGAAAAATAATATTACTATGTTATATTTCAATTACAATAAGAGTTAATACTAATTAATTTTATATACTTTAAAATCTTCAAATATTTGATGGCTAGTGGTTGTACGAAATCCAACATAACCTTCTTTGTATGGAGTGGCATCTTTATACTCCCAAAACAACGTATCGTTTATAAAATATTGAACAAGCCCATTGTTTACAATAATCTTAATGGTATACTTTTTATTACCTTCCAACATATGCTCTTTATCGGTATATTCTTTTAAAACTTTTTTCCTTCGCTGCCAGCATATTTTCTAAAACGAGTGGTGCTGTTATCGTGTCCACCAATACCTGCATAGTACAGGTGCAAATTATCGTAAGAAGAAAATTTCCCATCTTGCTGAAAAATATTATCGGATACAGGATTGCTAGCCATCCAAAACACATTCAAATCTGAAACCCTGTCGTTCTTGCCAGCAGCATCTACAACCGTTGCAGTATAGGTAATTATTACATTACCACTTATTTTATTTTTATACCAAACAGTAGCGCCAATTGTAGCGCTTAGATCCAATTTGCCATCAGCAATTTTTATAGATGATCCAATAGGCTGTTCAAATTCTGCCACCCAGTTTTTATTATCCTTTTTAAAATTGTCTTTAAAAATAATTTTGCCAGTAGGCGCATGTATGCTTTGCGCAGAAGCAACATTGATATTGCACAGCACAAAAAAACAGTAAAAAAAATATTTAATTTTCCTTGTCATCTTAATATTCTATTTATTTGTTACACACCTAAAACCCAAGTGCTCCATACCAGAGTCTGCAGAAGTTTTCATTCTGGCTGCCACCCTATACCCACTGCAATAGGACTCGTTGCATAAAAACGAACCGCCCCGCATTACTCTTTTAGCTACCAAAGGTTCATCAGGATCATAACTTTTTGTAGCCCCTTTCGGATTATTTGCTGTGCCAAGCTTTGCAACTTGTTCGTAATATTTGTTGTGGTATAAATCTGCACACCATTCCCACACATTACCAGCCATGTCGTACAATCCGTATCCATTTGCTGCAAATGATTTTACAGGTGCAGCCCCAAAATAACCATCTTTGTTTTCATTTTTATTGGGAAAACTCCCTTGCCAATAATTACATGCTGGTTTTACATTATCTACATTTTCGTTTCCCCAGGTATAAATATTATTTTTTGCACCGCCCCTTGCTGCATACTCCCATTCTGCTTCTGTGGGTAAACGCTTTCCTGCCCATTTGCAATAAGCATTTGCATCATCCCAACTTATATGCACCACCGGCATTTTTTCTTTCCCAACAATATCGCTGCCAGGCCCTTTTGGATGTTTCCAATTAGCGCCATGTGTCCACTGCCACCATTGGCTATAATCTTGCAGGCTTACCGGGTTTTCTGTAGGTACAAATACAAGTGAAGCCTCTTTCAACAATTCAGCATCAGGCTTTTCGGATCCGGCTGGCAATTGTTTTTTTAGTTCTTCCCATTGCACATCTTTTTCGGCAGTTGTTTTATACCTGGTAGCATTTACAAATGCAGCAAACTGCTCATTGGTTACTTCCGTTACATCTATAAAAAAACCATTCAACTTTACAGAATGTTTTGGGTATTCATCTTGCCTGCCTTGCTCATTGTCTGCACCCATGCTAAAGGTCCCCCCTTCAATCCATACCATTCCTTCATGATTTTTTATGGGCGAATTGATAGCTTGTTTACCAGTGGTTGTTTTATTTTTTATTGTACCAAACCGGCTTGGCATTTTAGAAGTGCAACAAGATTTTATTGTGCTAACAGCCTTGGAACTAACAGTAGACTTTTGGGCAGTGGAAGAAAATCCAATACCAATTGTTACTATCACTATACTATACTTTAATCTAAATACCATTTTTATTTTTTTACCTTACTTGCTATTTTAAAAATGCCATCATTTTACCATTCATATCTTTAGAAACGGTAGCGTATTTTTTTTCGTTTGCTACATTTACTTTTTCTAATGGGTCTTTTTTGTAATCATATAATTCAATACCTATTATCCAATCTTTGTTAAAAGGTTGTGTGCTTCTAAAACCATTGTTCATCCAAATGGTATAACGATATTGTTTTGTTCTTATAGAGTAGCCCATGGCGTTTGCATCTGCATAACCCAACCTTTCGTTTTCTGCTGTCACATTGCTTCTTGGGTATTGGCTTACTGAAAATTCTTTTACAGATGCTGCAGGATTTTTCATCAACGGCATCAAACTTTTTCCATCTAACACCGAAGGAACAGCTAGTCCAGCCAATTCGCATAAGGTAGGAAAAATATCAATATGCTCCGATTGCGAATTTGTTTTAGAAGGTTTTACTCCTGGAGCTGCAATAATTAAAGGTGCACGTGTAGCCTCTTCAAAATTGGTATGCTTACACCACAAATTATGATCGCCCAAATGCCATCCATGATCGCCCCAAAGTACAATGATGGTATTTTTTGTAAGGCCCAAGGAATCCAATGCATCCAGTAACTTACCTACATTGGCATCCGTGTAAGATACAGCCGCATAATATCCATGTATCAATTCTTTTTGTTTATCTACTGGTAAGGTTAAACCAAAAGGCTTTTGATCTGTAAAAGAAGTAAGTGGTGGAATATCGGTATAACCCCTTAACTCGCCTGCATTGTGATAGGCAACAGCAACAGCATTTTTTGTTTGCTCTTGAAATGCTGCCACGGGCATATTTTCCCTTTTATACATATCCCAATATTTTTTGGGTGCTATAAAAGGCAAATGCGGCTTGGAAATACCCACTGCCAAAAAGAAGGGCTCGCTGCTTTTACTTAGTTGAGCTAAAATATTTTTTGCTTGCAACATATTTGCACCATCTATGTAAGCATTGTCTGGCAAGTCTGCATTTTCTGTAGAAGGTTTAATTTTTGTTTGTACAAAATCGGTAGCTGCTGCTTTTGTTTTTCCGCTATCCAATGCCAGTTTCATGTAAGTTGCTACCAGCGCTTTTGTGGCAGGCAATTGATACCTATCCAAAGCTGGTTCTCCCATATCTGCAGGGAAATATTTTTTATCTGTTTTGTAATACGGTACGCTCCAAGATGGTTTGTCTATGTCCTTATCTACACAACGCACATCATATACTTTTCCTATTCCTTGTGTTGTGTAACCTTGCGTAATAAAATACTGCGGCAAACTTAAAATAGTTGGGTTTATATCCCTCATCTTGGTTTTAAGATCCCACACTTTTGTATAGTCTGGTCTTTTACCCGTCATTAAACTTGCTCGGGTGGGGCCACACACAGCTTGTTGCACATAGTTGCTCATAAATACGGTTCCCATTTTTGCCAAACGGTCTATGTTGGGCGTTTTAATGAGCGTATTTCCATAGCATCCCAATATTGGTTTTAAATCATCTATGGCAATAAAGAGAATATTGGGTTTGGCTTTCTGCTGTGCTGTAGCATCATTGAAAAACAATGAACCAAACACTAAAACTATACTTAAAATTGTTTTCATACTTTTTATACTGCTTTTTTACTGCTTAAAAAACTTGCGGTATCTCCCAAATTAGTTTTTATAAAATACATTCCAGCATTATATTTACTCACATCAATATTTTCTTGTTGCTGTATTTTCATACCCATAACCTTTGCCCCTGCTGCATTAAAAATATTAACCTCCGTTGGTACATTTACCTTTATTGCTAACATATCTTTTACAACATTATGCAAAAGCAGTAGGTTTGATTTTTTAAAAACCACTTTTTTTATATCGCTGTATAAAAAACTACCACCTGCATCTACTTGTTTTAGCCGATAATAATTTATGCCTACAACAGGATCTTTGTGCTCCCATTTGTAATTGGAAATGCTGTTTGTGTTTCCAATTGCATTTATTTTTCCAATACCAGTAAAATTGATTCCATTTTTTGAATGCTCAATGTTAAAATATGCATTGTGCTGTTCTGCAGCTGTAGACCATGACAATGTAACAGATTGCGGTTTTAATGTGGCACTAAAATTTAAAAGAGCCAAAGGCAACAGGCCTGATAATCTATTGTTTAATTGTGCTATAAACAAACTAGGTATAGCAGCAATTTTTGTTCCTTGCGATTCTACAAAGCCAAGTGGCTCTGTAACCCAATCCCCCACACTGGTAATATCTGGACAAATGCATCCAATTGCCCAATTGATGTGATCTCCCTGTGGGTCTTGTACCACCATTCTTGCGGCAGTACAATTCCAAAACATAGTTTGTGCGCCCGACCAACCATGGCCCGAACCTGATACAGAACGATTTTGTACATTCATACGACCGTTGCCTACAATATTATCAAACAATATGCCTGTAGACCAACGATGGTGTGGCCCAATATCATTGCTTTGCAAAGTGGCTGTACAATTGTAAAAAACATTGGGCCCACAAGTGCGGCTGCCATTTACGTAATCGTGCCTTCCCTC
The DNA here is from genome assembly GCA_031380515.1 of Ferruginibacter sp. Lineage (GTDB taxonomy): Bacteria > Bacteroidota > Bacteroidia > Chitinophagales > Chitinophagaceae > Ferruginibacter. The sequence continues at coordinate 36,460 of JANNGD010000188.1, forward strand.
TCTGGTAATACAATTTTTTACCAGATTGCGCTGCCCATCTACATTAAAAGAATATCGTCTGCTACCTGTTACAACAGATTTAGCATCCAACATTTTACAACTATCTACTGTTATCCAAGCCGCTCCGTCGAGTATGTGTACAGCTGAATAACCAAAATAATATGCTTCAATTTTGGTAGCCCAACTGTTTATGATATTATCAAAAGAAATGGCTGTCCAACCATGCGCCTCATCGGTTGCAGATGCATACACAGAGGATATTCTCATATTTTCTATACCACATTTTTCTATTCTTGCAGAAGTATATTTTGACAGTTCTGCTGTTGCATACAAGGGGTCAATGATATCCATATTGGGCGCATCCAAAGAAACAATGTTTCCATTTACGGCTGTTACTTTTCTTTCGTAATATAAATCATAAGAAGAGGCTGTCCAATTGGTGACAGCAGGGTCAATGGTTGTAAGCAGATCCATACCCAATAAGCCTATCCATGCAGCATTTGGTATGCGGTGAATAAATACTTTATCGCCCACAACAAAACCATGGCCTGCTGCTACAGTAACTTGCTTTGCCCCTACAGGTACATAAGTATCCGTAATATCTTTTTTTGTAGATGTAATATTAGTAGTACCGGTAGCTCCTACAAAATTTATAAGTGTATGTTGTGCTGTTCTTGTAGCAATAAAATTTGTACCTGCACCATTAAATCCTTCTCCCCTTAATACAATGCCACTTGCATTTACCGTAATACTATTGCTAATATTGTATGTTCCACTTTTAAATAAAATAGCTCCTCTAAATCCATTGGCATCTAATGGCATAGCCGCTACTTCGTTAATGGCATTTTGCACATTGGCTAAATTATCTCCGGCAATAGCATTTACCGTTTTTACAACAGCTACTGTTGGTATGGCCGCTTCGCTATTCATATAACCTACACCAATATAATCTGGTATTTTGTTTCCCTTTATATCTGTTGTATATGACAATACGCCGCCTGCACCTATACTTACCATGGTAGAAGTTTGCCCCACTGCAAATTGAACCATTAGTAAAGTGCAAGCAATAATGCTTGTTATTTTTTTAAGGTTAAAAAGTCTTCTACACATGGGTTTTAGTTAATTATTTTTTTCTTGTGCTTTAAAAAATGCTACTGCTTTTTTATACATTTCCTTGGACGCTTCTACATAATTTTTATCATTTACCACATTTACTTTCTCCAATGGGTCTTTTACATAATCATACATTTCTGTTGCATAAATTTTCTTATCTGTAAATACATCCTTACTTGTAAATTCATTCATCCAAATCGTATATCTATATTTTGTGGTACGAAAACTGTATCCCATCATTTTATTGGTAGCATAGCCCATTTTTTTCATCTCCTCCTTGTTCAACTTTCTAGGATACTGGCTCACCGAAAAATCTTTTACCGTTGCCTTATTATTCTGCATGATTGGTTTCAAACTCTTGCCTTGTAACTGACCAGGAATGGGTACTCCCGCTAAATTACAGATAGTAGGAAAAATATCCAGATGCTCCGATTGTGACATTGTTTTTCCGGGTTTAAAACCAGGTGCAGCAATGATTAAAGGTGAACGTGTAGCTTGTTCAAAGTTTGTATGCTTCTCCCACAAATCATGATCGCCCAAGTGCCAACCATGATCGCCCCATAAAACGATAATGGTATTGTCCAATGTACCCAATGATTCCAGCGTATTCAACAAAATGCCTACTTGTGCATCCATATAAGAAACGGCGGCATAATAGCCATGTATCAATTCTTTTTGCTTTTCCGTTTTCAATCCTATGCGTAAATCTTCTCCTGGCAATGTTGCATATTCGGGAATATCTGTATAATTTCTTAGCTCCCCAGATTTGTGGAAAGCAATCAAAGGCCCATCTTTTGAATGTTCTTGAAATGTTGCCAAGGGCATATCTTCTCTCTTATACAAATCCCAATATTTTTTTGGTGCTACAAAAGGTAAATGTGGTTTATGAAAACCAACAGCCATAAAAAATGGCTTTCCTTCTTTTGTTAGAGTAGTAATTTGTTCCTTTGCTCTTAAAGCATACACTCCATCATTGTAAGCGTTATCTGGTACATCTATACATTCAGACGAAGGGCCTTTTGTACTTGTGGGCGTTTCATCATCGCCATCGTCTTTCTTTTCTTTTGCTTTTCCTTTTTCTTTTGGTGGAAACATTGCTTTTGTTTCCGCTTTTTGATATTGTGCATTTGCAGGAAAACCCATCCCATTGGCATAATCCGATTCTTTCAATTCTAAATAAGGAATGCTCCATGATACAGGATCTACTTTTTTAATAGCGCTGCTCGGATGAAAAATTTTTCCAATGCCCGATGTGGTATAACCTTGAGAAATTAAATATTGAGGAAGCGTTAGAATATCTGGATTTATATCTCGCATCTGCGTTCTTAGATCCCATACTTTTGTAACATCTGGCCGCATACCCGTCATAAGGCTTGCACGTGTAGGACCACACACCGATTGTTGGCAGTAATTGCTCATAAAAACAGTACCCATTTTAGCCAACTTATCTATGTTTGGCGCCTTTATCAAGTTATTGCCATAAGCACCCATCTCTGGTTTAAAATCATCTACTGCAATAAAAAGTATATTGGGCTTGGTGGTTTTTTGTGCATACAAACTTGTAGCGGACACAAGCATAAAAAAACTACATACCCATACTGATTTACTCATTATTTTCATTTTTTTTATTTTAATTTACCAACCATATTAGCGGATTTCTAATGGGCATATTTCTTATTACTTCTTCATTTTTTGGAAAATGCTCCAGCTTCTTCCATAATTCAAACCACTCCTTTTTATGATATCTATCATATCCAAAAATTAAAAATGGTTGTGCCACTGGCCAGTCGTTCCAATACATTACATCTGCTGGGTACTTCCATATTTCTTTTTTTTCTACAAACGGAGCCATAAAATCTATCCCTTTTTGTAGACGCACATCACCTTTAATAGTTACATCCCACAAGCTTTCATTTTTATTGGATAACACATGGCAAATGGTTGTCATGGCATCTAGGTTAAAAAGCGAATAGCCATATGGTTTTGTTCTTTTAAGCTCCAATGGAAAACTACCATCTTTATCCATTTGATTGGGTAATAAAATTGTAGCAAAACGATTTTTACACTCTTTTAACAGTGCTTGGTCGTTTACCAATTTTGCAAATACTGCCACTTGCATCACCCAACAAGTAGCATGGTTGTTTTTAGCATCTCTCTCCTCTATTCCGTATGGGTGTGTTGTTACCCAATGTAGATATTGCTCAAACCAATTTTTTATTTTTTGTACCTCTTCTTTATTTACGGATTTTGCAGTTTGCAATACATAAACAGATTGGGCTACTTCCATCATCTGTATCATATCAATAATACCAATGCTTCTACCAGTTACTTTTCCTTTTATTGCCTGTGCATACAACAACGATGGGTTCATATATGTGGCCGTATCTATAAACCAAGCACGCAAATGTTTAAAAGCATGCGCTACATATTTTTCATTTTTTGTAAGCAGATATGCCGATGTTAAAGAACCTACAATCTGGCTAAACCTTATCATTGCCTTCCTGTGTGCTACAAAATTATCTGGGTTGGTTAAACCATCTTTTTGAATATAAGGCCCTGCTAGGTCTTGGGGATTAGGCCACCAATAATCGCCTTCCGAAAAAAAATCGTGCTTTCCCCCAGCAGAACGTACACTTGTTACCGCTGTGATTGTTTCGGGTTCCAATATCAAAGATTCATTTGCCTTTATTAGAATATTTTTTTCTAATACTTTTCTTACTTTTTTAAAAATTGGGTACCCACAGTAGCTTGTCTGAAAACTTAACACACAAATCAAAAAAAATATAATACTTCTAATTTTTAGCACCGCCATTTTTTTGATTAATTATTTTTTAAAGAAAGTAATCAGACAATGCGTCTAATTACTTTCCATTGATGCTCCTTTGAAACAATCTTTGTTGTTATTTTATAAAAGTCTTGCTTGTTATTTTTTCATTTTCGCTGGCAATTAGAATTGCATAAATAACTTTTTTATGTGCAAACATCTATCAATGTAGTCGCGAGCGTAAAAATATAATTGCGTTGATTTGCTGCATCTACAGTTCCGATACTAGCAAAACCATATCCATGTTTTCTTGTCCTATTTCAAATTTTTTTTCATATTATTTAAAACTATCTAGGCTTAAAATAAAATTGATGATAGCTTTATTTATTTCACTATTTTTTTCTTTTTCAAATTTCCCATGCAAGCCACCTGGTACCGTTATGAATTCGGTTTTCACCCCCACTTCTACTAATCTTTTGTGAAGTGCTACCGATTGTTGATAGGGCACCGTAGGGTCTGCATCGCCATGTACAATAAATATGGGCGGGCTATTTCTATTAATGTAAGTAATAGGCGAAACAGATCTTGCAAATGCTTCATCGTTTGCCTTTGCGCCCAACCAGTTCTTTGCCGATTTGCTGGTAAGGTCTTTCCCATAAGCCCAATCCCACACATCTGTAATGCCATACTTATCTATGATGGCTGCTACTTTTATATTTTCTGTGCCAGCACAATTGTTATCAAAAAGATGGTTGTCTCCCAATAGGCCACCCATCAATGCCAAGTGCCCTCCAGCACTTCCACCCATGATGATTATTTTGTTTACATCAATATTTAATGCTTTTGCATTTTTTATTACATAAATCAACACACACCTGGTATCTTCTATGGCTGCGGGTGCTGTAGCTTGGCCAGTAAGGCGATACTCCATATTGGCAACTGCAAATCCTTGTTTAAAAAAAGTACTAAAACCCGTTTGTGATTCTTTTACACCATGGTTCCAACCACCACCATGAATATTGATAACGATAGGCGATGGCTTGTTGGTGTTAGGCGGAAGGTAAAGATCTACTTTACCTTGCCAACCGTTTACCATTGTGTACTCAACATTTAATTGAGCTGTATATCCTGTAGGGTACTCTACCAGTTTTACCTCGGCATCAGCATTGGTTTGTGCAGCCAAATAAAATGGTAGAAATAAAATAAACAAAATCCAATATTTTTTCATAGTTATGGGTACGGTTTCTATAAATTAATATCCTGGGTTTTGTGGAATTACTATTTGCGTATTGTTATCAATTTCTCTTTGTGGTATTGGTAATATCATACGATTGGGCACTACAAATGCTTGCATCTCTGTCAATGATAATTTTGGATTGGGATAACTTGTATAATGCAACGGATACATAATAGTAAAATGATCTTTTATAACCTGTTCTACCGTTAATGTTGTAAAGGTTGTATTCATTCTACGCAAATCAAACCAACGTTGATCTTCAAAAGCCAACTCAAACCTTCTTTCATCTAACAATGCTTTTTCAAACAAAGCGGTTGTATTTATTACCAACGGATCCAAAGAAGCCAATTTAGACCTGTTCCTTGTTTGGTTGATTAATGCTATAGATGCTGGAGTATTTCCTTGTGCTTCCGCCAACATCAACAATACATCTGCATATCTTATAACTATCCAATCGTTTTCTGCATCATTTACTACCGCAGGATTTGAAATTAATTTTGCAGGAAACCTTACCGTAGTGGTATAATTGCCAATACTGATTGCCTTTCTTGGGTCAGCAATATTAAGGGTGGCAGATGTAGAAGTTACATTAGCTGCCTGTGACAAAGTAAGTATATTGCCTGCGATAGCAGCTACTGTTGTACCAGCCAATAATTGTGTTCCCGTTACAGACATTCCAGGCAGAATATTAGCATTTGCAGCAACATTTGTTAACACCACTCTTAAAGAATCTTTTTTAACTGATGCACCTGTTAGATTAAAATTGAAATAAGCATTGTTTAATTCATGCGACGGCCACATATAGCCTCTGCCATCTCCATTTACAACTGCATTACCACTATTGCTAGGAGCAAATAAATTGGGCAATGGAGAACCCAACCCTAGGCCTCCAGATTTAAATCGAATAGCAAAAAGAATCTCCGAATTCATTTCATTGGTAATAGAGAATACGTTGGCATAAGAAGCTTGCAATGAATATCCGCTATTGGTAATGATGTCTTGCAACAACAGCGCTGCATCAGCTTTTCTGTTTAATGTTAAATAAACTTTTGCCAGTAATGCTTTGGCACTCCAACTATTTGCCCTTCCTAAGTCCGCTGTTGGTATTACATTAAATTTTGCAGTACTGCCATTGGTTGCAGCGTTTTGTAAATCAGCAATAATTAATTTATAAATTTCATCAATGGTTGTTCTATTTACTGTTTTTGCTTGGTCGGGGCTTATTGGCTCATGCACCAAAAAAACGCCTCCATATAAGCGTACTAAGTTGAAATAATGGTACGCCCTAATGAAAGATGCTTCTGCTGCCAATCTTCTTTTGGGTGTACTTTCAATAGGTATCGTAATAGAATCATAAGCCAACGTGCCCGTAGCTTCTGTATAATTAGCCCCTAATGCATTTAGCAATAAATTGGTGTTTCTGATATTGTAATAGGTGCTCAACCAAAAAGTATACAACCCTTGGTGAGATACGTTCGGAAAAAACATATCCAAATCGCTCAAGTCCCTATTTACGGTAGACGTACTAGCAGCTCCTCCTTGTATAACATTATCGCTGCGCAACTCAGTAAGGGTCCACTCATCTATCAAGGGTTTTTGCATACCGCTGTAGCATCCCGTGAGCCCCGCATTTAATTCAGCCGCGTTTGAATAAAATGAAGCAGCATCACTATTTGATACAGGTTCTAAGTCAATAATTTTTTTGCACGCTGTTAAAGAAATAGCTGCAATTAGAATGATATATTTTATGCGTTTCATTTTCAAGTATTTTATTTATTAAAAGTTTATATCGATGCCTATTACATATGTTTTTTGAATAGGGAAACTGCCTCTTTGGTATCCATCTATTAAGGCAGATGAATATGGTCCAGAGTTTGCCCTACCTTCTGGGTTAAGCCCTTTAAAATTGTCGGCCGCTTTAAAGAAAAGATTTTGACCTGCAAAATATACCCTAAGCGAACTGAGCTTAATAAATTTTGCAACGGCATCTGGTAGTTTGTACCCTACATTTACCTCTCTTAGCGAAACATAAGACGCATCTGATACCACATAATCTGTCAACATCCAATTAAATCCAATGGTAGAATAAGGCGTTTTACCATCGCCTGGATTTGCTGGGCTTATCCAACGATTGTCGCTGAGCACCCTAAGTTTCCGCTTAGATTCATTGTAGTTTGCATCTCCGTTTATTACCTGACCACCTTGCACACCTTGCAAAGTAAAGCTCACATCAAATGCTTTGTATGTAAAGGCATTTGTAAGACCCCAAGTAAATTTTGCATAAGGCGAACCGATGATTGTCCTGTCTTTATTGTCAATAATGTTGTCCCCGTTAACATCTACAATTTTTAACCCTCCAGGTACAAATACATTACTCAAATTGCTTGTTAATCCTTTCGTTTTTGCTTCATCTATTTGCGCTTGCGAAAGCCATACTCCATCTGTTTTAAAACCTAAGAAATTAATCAAGGGATCGCCAATTTTATTTTGGTAACCTTCTCCTCTTTCTCCTTGGTTTAGCAAAAATGCCTCCGCCCCTAGTTCTATGATTTCATTTCTGGTTCTAGAATAGTTTGCTGAAGTTGTCCATTTAAATTTTTTGTTTGTAATATTAACAGTGCTTAATTCAAACTCTATTCCCACATTTTTTAAACTACCAATATTGTTGAAGTATTGTGGAACACCAGCAAAAGCTTGCACAGATTGTTGCAAAAGCAATCTTTCTGTTTTAGATTGATAAGCATCTACGCCAAGGTTTATCCTGTTTTTAAACATGGCAATGTCTACGCCAAAATTTGTAGAAAAAGTACGCTCCCATGTAATATCGGGCCTAGCAATGTTTATAGTAGATGCTACCTGGCCAGAGCTTAAAGTTCCCGTACCTCCACCAAAGGAATAATTGCCACCATACAACAAATCCAAATAAGAAAAAGGTGCAATGGTATTGTTACCTGTAGCGCCATAACTACCCCTGAATTTTAAACGGTTCAACCATTTTACATCTTGTAAAAACGCTTCTTTTGAAGCTACCCACCCCAAAGAAATAGAGGGGAAAGAACCCCATTTTTGACCAGGCCCAAAGTAAGAACTACCATCTGTCCTAAAACTGGCAGATAATAAGTATTTGTCTTTGTAATCATAATTAATTCTTCCTAAATAAGAAATCAATCCTACAGGCGTTTCGCTTCCGAAGGTTCCGTTCTTATCTATTTGAGATGCTTGATTAAGTGTTCTTACTTCGTCATTTGGAAAATCTAACCCTGTGGTTTGGTTTCTTACGGTATTTGTTTTTTGTGCCGTAAAGCCGCCCAATACATTTATTGAATGATCTTTTATATCTTTCTTATAGGTAAAAGTATTTTCTGATAATATATCTGTATTAGTGCCTGTTAAAAACACGCCCCTGCTTACCGTTCCATCTGCTTGCGCATTTCTTTTAGCATAGTTTAAAGCAGTAGATGTATTGATATATACGCTGGCCAACGATTTAAAATCAAGGCCTGGTAAAATGTTTATATTCAAATCTGCTGAACTTTGTAAACGATAATCTTTTGCATTTTGATCTTGATTAAGCACCGAAGATCTTGGATTGTTTTGTGCAGAACCGAATGGATCTGATGTTGTTCCTGGCGCCCACACTGAACCATCTGGCATGGTACCAGAGTACACTACACCTGTAAAATGCCTAGGTTGTGCAAAATCGCCAGCTCTAATACCTGCCCATTGCGGAACAGTATTTACCGCCGCTGCTGTTAACTCATTGTGGTATACAGGCAAGAAGCTAGGGTATCTATAAAAATTCGTAAAGTTTTCGGAAGGTGTTTCTCTGTTGGTATATGATGGATTTACATTAACCGTTAATTTAACTCTTTTGCTAAATTCCAAATCCACTTTTGCCCTTATGGAAAAACGTTCGAAGTCGCTTTTATTCATCATGCCTTCGTCTCTTTGATAACCACCAGAAATAAAATACCTTGTTGCTTTATTTCCGCCTGATGCACTAAGCTGGGCATTTTGAAATAAACCTGGTCTCAATGATTCGCTTTGCCAATCTGTGCCTTGCCCGCCCCTAAAATTTTGTTCTATCGCATACTCAGCCCTTTCTCCGTTTGTAACTAGATTACCTTTAGCATTTCTAAAGGCATTTTTTTGATTTTCAATCTGGGTTGCTGTACCAGTAAACTGCGCCATATAAGCGGTAGAATCTGAAAATCTTAATGCCCCTTCGCTGTACAATAGATTTACATAATCTGTACTTGTCATTATATCATAACGCTTATAATCCGTTTTTCTACCAATAGAATATTTAAAATTGTATTTTGTCTTTTCTGATTTTCCACTTTTTGTGGTTATGATAATTACACCGCTTGCACCCCTAGAACCATAAATGGCTGCAGATGCCGCATCTTTTAATACTTCTACCGATTCAACATCGGCCATGTTTACAAATGCCAAGCCATCTGGTATTGGCTGCCCATCTACAATTACCAACGGACTACCACCCGCATTGATAGAGGTTACACCCCTGATGTTTATTTTGGGAGCGGCTCCAGCTTCCGATGATGTGTTTTGAACAACAACACCCGCTATTTTACCTTGTAATGCTTGGTCCAAACGAGAAACAGGTGTTTCATCTAACCGCTCATTCTTATATTTAGATACGGCTCCCGTAAGGCTAGATTTTTTTACAGTACCATAGCCAATTACCACTACCTCCTCATCAACTTTTGCTTGTGCCGTCATAGAAATATCTATCACCGCTTTACCATCTATAGCTACTGATTGAGAGCCATAACCAACAGATGAAAAAACCAGTGTAGTTGCACCTGCTTTTACTGAAATAGAATAGGAGCCATTCTTTTTTGTGGTAGTACCGCCTTTGGCACCAGCCACCAGTACAGATACGCCACCTATTGGTTCTCCTGTTGCTTGGTCTATAACCTTACCGGTTATTTCTTTTTTTTGTGCAAATACATACCCGCTTAGCAAAAGCAATGGTAGTATCAGCAATAATAATCGTATTTGTTTCATGATAGCAATTTTTGTTTTTTAATCGTTAGTTGGTTTTGAAATCCATATTGTTATTTAATAAAATCTTCTCTCATTGGGCTAAACACATCTATTAATACACCTGCTTCCAAACACACTGCACCATGCCATACATTGGATGGAATAAAAAAGGCATCGCCGGCACTTAGCATTTGCTTTTCGCCATCAATCTCTACTTCAAAAACACCGCTTTCTACGTGTGTTATTTGTGTATGCTGGTGCTGGTGTACGGTACCGATACCCCCCTTTTCAAATGCTACTTTTACCAACATGAGTCGCTCATCATAGGCCATTATTTTTCGTTTAATTCCTTCGCCTACTTCTTCCCAAGCAAGCTCGTCGTCCTTAATAAATACTTTTACCAATTCGTTTGTGTTCATACAGTTGTTTTTTATTAATTAAGCTTTTCTATTGTAATTTTTTCCCCTCGTATAAAATTGTATAAGGGCCCTCCCAATCCATTTTTACATTGTTTATAGTTAATGAGTGATTTTTATTTTTTTCAAAATCTTTATTGCATTGTGCTATCAAAACTTTTTTTCCTGCGACCATAAAACTGGCTATAGAAAAATCTTCGTCATTTTGTACCAATTTAATTTGATTCACCTCCGCATATGCATTCGTAGAAAACTCATTTATAGGGTCATACTTTCCGTGTATCTCTATTACATTTATAAACGATTGGTTCTTTCCTTTTTTTCTGATGATGTAGGATGGCTCTCGTCTTACGTTAAAATTAGGATCGCTTGCACCCGAGCGTGTAAAGAAAATTTCTGCAGTACCTTGTACCAACGATGATACTGTGTAATAAGTGTTTTTGTTTAAAAAAGTAAACTGTATGGTTGTATCTGCAGCTGTGGCTTCTGCTTCTTTCCAAATAAATTGATACCCATTTTTTGTTCCAAGTGTTTCCTGCTTTTTTGTGTTGGCTGTATATTTAAAAGAGGTATTTATGAATTGCCCATTGTATTGAAAAGGTAAATCGTATTGGTGTTCATCTGCTGATGTAGCATTAAAAATATCTACTGTTAGTTTTTTACCTGTAGGCAATTCCAGCATGTACACCGTGCGTTGAAGGCCAACATTCTTATACGCTTTTTCTTCTTTTGCAGAAACAACCAATGCAGTAGGTTTGGTAATATCTGAAAACAACTTTTGCGCATGCGACTTTTCTCCCAAATCGCTGTTGCCTTCAAAGTGGCTGGTTTCATCTACCGCAATGGTGTTGTGTGCAATGGTTTGTGCAGCATAAGCAGTGTTTTCTGGAAGATAACGACCACCATATTTTTGCTCAATACCAATAAAACGGGCGGACCCATAATCTTGTAAAATCTCATTCCCTTTATCAAACAAATTAATATTTAACCGATCGAAATGCCCGTGGCCCAAACCTTGCGAAGCATACTTAAAGATCAAACTGGTTAAATCATTTCCTTTTCCATTTCTCAAAACACTTATACCGCCTTCATCACCCTTCACCCCATCGGCGCTTTCTATTGTTTTATAAGGATAGTAAGTAGGGATATTTTTATTTTTTGATAGCGCCGCTGCAATGGCTGTACCACCTTTGTTTAGCATTACCCTGTTTTGTTTTTTGGCAATGGTTAACAACCCATCATTGCTACCATACACAGACCATGCAATATTAATGGCCGTTACAATTTCGTTGGTAGTATAATCTTTTTCTTTTATAGCATCGTTCATCGGAAAGAAAACACCGTCGGTATTTGTTTGCTGTAAGCAAGTCATCAATGCTTTTTGAAGGATGCTATTTCTGTGTTCAAATATTTTTAAAGAGGGATTGGTATTGTTTAACGCATTTGCAAATAATATATAAGGCAAAATAGCATATCGCACATAATAAGGCCCTTCGGTATAATAACCATCAGGCGAAAAGAGATTGTCCATTTGTGCTATAAAACCAGATTTGCCATTTTTATCTGCGCCTTTTAAAGCCATATCAATATAATCTTGGTTGTTGCTGGCAATGCCAATAATTCCTACACCCGCACATGCCCATACGCTGTGGTTGTGTAAGCGATCAAACCACTCTTTTAAATCTTTTGTGAAATAATCTACTTCGGGTTTAAAAGCACCGTCCTCAATTTTTTTCCTGTCTGCCATGCTAAGCGAATTATAAACTAGGTCGTAGGCCATACCAGCATATACCATCCAATTGGCATCATTTAAAGCTTGCCAAAAAATTCTTCCAGGAGATGCACTCGTGGCTTGTGGATGATTTTTTAAGATGGGATTTAGTACAGCGTATTTGAGCAACATGCCTTTTACCAAGGTTGCATACTTTGCATCACCTGTAATATTATACAACATACCACTGTTAAACATGAGGGTATAATTTGCTTTATGCTTATCGTGTGTGTAACCGCCTGCTGCATCTTTGGGGAAAGGTACATCTACCTCTTTTCCAACATACACATCTACTTGAGCCTTTATTTCATTATACGATTGAGATAATACGGGGTAGGCGTTCAAATTCTTTTTTACATCGGCAGCATCGGCCTTTGTAAAAAAAGTTATAGGATGTTGTTGTGCATTTGTGCACACAGTCAAACATAAGATAGAAGTAATAAATAGCAATCGAAGCATCGTTATATTTTAAATTCGCATTAAACGAAATAAGTTCCACCATTGATTTCCATACTAGCACCTGTTATAAATGAAGCAGCATCGCTGGCCAAATACAAAACCAAATCCGCCACTTCTTCTGCTTTACCTTCTCTTCTTAAAGGAGCAGCTGCTGCTACATTTGCCCTCACTTCGGGCTTGGTAAAAGTATCATGAAAAGTAGTGTTTATCATTCCAGGCGATACACAGTTTACCCGTATGCCTTTTGGCCCAAGCTCTTTTGCCAATCCCCTTGTAAACGTAAGCACAGCACCTTTTGCAGTAGAATATGCCATAGCACCAAAACCACCACCATCTCTTGCTGCTTGCGACGAAAAGTTTACGATGGCACTACCCGCTGTCATAAATGGCACTACTGCTTTTGTAACAAGAAATACAGAACTAAGGTTTACCGCAATTACTTTGTTCCAAAATGCCTCGTCTATATCTTCCAACAGCTTTCTTCCCATTAATCCGCCCACTACATTAACCAATACATGTATAATGGGACCATATTCTTTCGTGCAAGCTTCTACCATATTTTGTACATCCGCCTGCTTGGTTACATCTGCATAGCATGCAAAAGCATTGCCTCCGGCATCCCTTATCATTTTCACTGTTTCATCTGCCAGTGCTTTATTGTCTAAATAATTTACACATACGCTTGCTCCTTGCCCAGCAAGTTTTATAGCTACTTGCCTACCAATATCTCTTGAAGCCCCAGTTACTATTGCTATTTTACCTTTCATTAAGTTAAATATGTATATCAAAAAAGAATGTAAAAAATCTATAAAACACGGCTAACACGAAGAGAAGACAGTCATTAAAACACATTTAGGAAGCAACAAAAACTTCGTATAGCAAGTATTCTGTGTAATACTAAATCAAAATACCTATGCTTGTTAAGTTATTATTAATTTTAATTGTCTAAATATTTTGCAGTTTTATTAGATAATATTCAACATTAAGTAAAATACATTAAGTCTAGAGCAAATTTTTTGCATCGAGAACGTTACCGGCAACGCTGCCGGCATTCTCGTAATTATTTTACATTTAGCTTTACTTCACAAAAGCTTCTTTATGGATAAGCCTGCTACGATAAAAGACATTGCGCAGAAATTAAAAATTTCTATCTCAACCGTTTCTAGAGCGCTGCGCAATGCCTCCGATGTAAATCCCGAAACAAAACAAGCCGTTTTAAAATTATCGGAGGAGTTAAATTACCAACCAAATAGGCTTGCGCTTAGCCTCAGGCAAAAACAAACACATACCATCGGCGTAATTGTACCCAACCTAGATTATGTATTATCTATGATGGTAAGAGGTATAGATGAAGTAGCACTCGAAGCTGGATATACAGTAATGGTTTGCCAAAGCAATGAATCTTTTGGTAGAGAAATTGTAAATACCAGAAGGCTGCTCGAAAGCTTAGTGGATGGCTTTATCATTTCTGTTTCCAGCGAAACGAAAACATTTGAACATTTTAAAAAAATACAGGAGAGAAATATTCCCATGGTGGTTTTTGATAGGGTAACGCCAGATCTGGTTGCACCAAGTGTAAGATTAGATAATGAAAATGGTGGGTTTATTGCCACAGAACATTTGATAGAACAGGGTTATAAACGAATAGCCATTTTAGCAGGTCCAAAAAACTTGGGCATAAGTAATAGTAGAATGGATGGTTATTTGAATGCATTAAAAAAACACAAAATAAAAAAAGACGACGACCTTATTATTCATTGCGATTTTAACCAAGACTATGCCTTTTTTGCTACGCAAGAATTATTGTCAATGAAAAAAAGACCCGATGCCATTTTTACCATTAGCGATAGAATGGCCATTGGTGCCATGTTGGCCATCAAAAAAAAGGGACTAAAAATGCCACAAGATATAGGACTTGTAGGATTCAACAACGAGCCCGTTGTAAGTGTTGTTACTCCACAAATATCCAGTGTAGATATGTCGTCGTTTGATATAGGAAAAGCAGCTGCCAAACTGTTTATAGAAACGATGCACAACAATGAAGATATGAATCACATTGAAACAGTCATTAAACCAAGGTTGTTCATAAGAGAATCTTCTCAAAAAAATTAATTCAACATTTTATAAAAATATTGGTATGAAAAAGCAATTACTATTTGTATGTTTTATGTGTGTTTACTTTTTTGCAAATGCAAAAAACATATTAGTGAAAAATACTACAGAGTTTGATGAAGCAAACAAAACGGCAAAACCAGGTGATGTGATCATACTTCAAAATGGCGAATGGCAACATGTAACTTTATCCTTGAATTGTAACGGAACAAAAGACAACCCGATTACGATTAAAGCAGCTGTTGCAGGCAAGGTACTGATTACCGGTAATTCGAGAATAAAAATTGGTGGCAGTTTTTTAATAATAGAGGGGCTATATTTTGCCAATGGCTTTGCAGGCACGGATGCAGTCATTACATTTAGAGCAAGCAAAAATGAAGTTGCCAACAACTGCAGGGTTACCAATACCGTTATCAATGATTTTAACAACCCAAAAAGATTGGATGAAAATTATTGGGTGGCATTGTGTGGAAAAAACAACCGGTTAGACCATTGTAGTTTTTTAAACAAAAAAAACATAGGCGTATTGCTTGCTGTGCTATTGGATGATGAGCGCAGCCGGGAAAACTTTCATCGAATAGACCATAATTATTTTGGGGTACGCATACCGCTTGCATCCAATGGGGGAGAAATGATAAGGGTAGGCGTATCTGAGCACTGCCAGTACAATTCAGATACCCAAATAGAAGATAATTTATTTGAACATTGTGATGGCGAAACAGAAATCATTTCTATTAAATCTTGCCACAATAACATTCGCAGAAATGTATTTAAAGAATGCCAAGGCTCGGTAGTGCTTCGTCATGGAAATTACAATACAGTAGAGAACAATTTTTTTTGGGGCAATGATAAAATAGGTTCAGGAGGTGTACGCATCATAAACAAAGGGCAATGGGTGGTAAATAATTTATTTTACAAATGCCGTGGCGTGGGCTTTCGATCGCCCATTGCCATTATGAATGGTATACCAAATTCCCCTGCAAATCGGTATTTGGAAGTAACTGATGCACTCATTTGCAATAATAGTTTTTATGAATGTACGCCCATGAGTTTTGGCATAGGCAGCGATGCCGAAAGAACCGTTGTGCCAAAAAACGTGCTGCTTTTAAACAACCTTTTTTATAATACAAAAGACAGCTTATTGTACAATGTATATGATAGTATAAATGGGATAGCTTTTGCTGGGAACACAGTAAGTAAAACCATTAAACAACCACTGGTAAATGGTTTTACAAAAACTACTGTAAGCGTACAAAAAATAGCAGATTTACCTGTACCAGCAAGCAATAATGCTATAGGAATAACAATAATAGATAGCTTACAAAAAATTGGAAAAGAGCGTTTGCAAACTGCCTTATCGGACAAGCCGGGCTTATCCAATGCATCGCAACTAAAGAGCATACGGGCAAATGCTACCGGCGCAAAATGGTTCAATGTAAATAAAATCATTTTTTCTAAAAAACCAGTCATTGTAAATTGTAAATCATCCTTAGAATTAATACAAATGCTTTCTAAAAATAATAATGAGGGAATGGTTATTCGTTTAACAGGAAATGCATATCATTTTAATACACCCATCAACATCAATAATGATGTAACCATTACAAGCAACAAGCAAACAATCACTTTTTCGTCGGAAAGCAATATAGCGTATACGATAAAAATAAATGCGGGAAGTAGCTTATCTATTGTGAATGTTCAATTAGATATAGCCGCCATTCTTTCCAATAACTTTATTACAACAGATACATCGGGCAGCGCCAACCATAGCAACTTTTATATGAGCAATTGCAATATTATTAATGGAAGTAAGGCTTTTTTTAGCGCTGCTAAATCCAGTTTATGCGACAGTATAATTATTAGCAATTGCACTTTCTCCAATAACAAAGAAGCCATTTTTAAACTATTAGCAGAAACAGATAAAAAAGGATATTACAATGTAGAGAAATTGAAGATAAGCAATAGTCGTTTCAACAATAATACGGGACAACTTCTCAGCTTGGTGCGTAGCGGAACAGATGAAAGTACCATGGGGCCGCTGTTTGCTTTTTCAAATAATACTATAAAAGATTGCGGTACAGAAACCAATGATCCAATCATTAATCTATACGGAGTTCAGCAATCATTTATAGAAAATAATAGCATCTACAACTGCAATGTGGGTAAAGTTTTAATTAGGTATGAAGATGCAGTAAGTGCTAAGCATGTTTTTAGAAAAAATATCGTGGAAAATTCGGGGGTGGTTGTAAGGAACAAGTGGGTGGAAGAATAACAACATTCATAACTAGATTTTTTTTGTTGGCTCTTGCCTTCGTTGGTAACCTCGTTACTTTATGGGTACCCATCGTAGCCTCACCAGAGGCTATGATATGTGTTAGGCAACGGCTTAATAAATAGGAGAACTAGAAACAACCGAGGCAAATCATTACCCATTACCTTAATACCAAAATCTATCTTCGTTGGTTTAGCAGAATTCTCAAAAATAGATTATAATTTTTTATAAATAATATTATATCTAGCATTGCTCGGTACCGTTCTTTCGGCATCAATATTTGATAAATTAATTTGGCACAACGACCTTTCTTTTTATAAAAAATCCATTTTCCTCCCCTTTTCTCGTTTACAAAACTTTAACAGTAATGTTAGATAGTATTAATTTTTATTGACTTTTGTCAACATGCCTTATTATGAAAGTGATGCAATTTTACAGAACAAAAAATATATTTCTTTTACCCAACTAATTTAATATGATAAATCCTACCCTGCAACACAGAAAACTTTTAATTGTGTTACTAATATTATTAATTAGGCTACAAAGATAATTTAGAACAAACTCCTTTGAATAATCTGTAAAATCAAACACACAAAACTTTAAAATATGACTAAATTAAAATTTGCCAAAGACGAAGGGTTGTTGTTTTATAAAGAACTAAACAAAAAAGTGGATACTTTTTTTATAGAGAATAATATCAAAAACAAAGGCAATAGCAAAATGATTTTTAAAATATTTTTATATTTTGGGTTGGATATTTCATTCTATTGTTTAATGATATCTAGCAGCTCTATTGTATCTTTTTATGTTTACTATTTATTAATGGGGTTATCTGTATTACTTACAGCATTTAATATTTCGCACGATGCTGCACATGGTGTGGCATTAAAAAGCAAATATTGGAATAAAATACTTTTTTCTGTAAGTTTTAATTTGCAAGGGAATAATGCATATGTGTGGGGCAAAAACCACAACGAATCGCACCATTTGTATACCAATATTGAAGGAAGTGATATAGATGTACTAAACAATCCATTATTTAGAATGACAGAAACGCAGCCCTTGAAATGGTTTCACAAATACCAACACCTTTATGCGCCATTTTTATATTTATTGTATTCTATAAACTGGTTTTTCTTTAGAGAAACGTTAATGCTCGTAAATATAACTAGTAGAACGATTCAAGTAAAAATACCAGCCAATGAAATAATAAAGTTAATCTGTTATAAAATATTTTATGTATGCTATATGATTGTTTTACCCATCCTAATCTTACCATTTGGATGGGAAAAAGTGTTATTAATTTTTGTATTAAACCATTTTTTAGTATCCATCATATTTGTTGGCGTTTTGGGAGTTACACATTTGTCAGATTATGTATATCATCCTTTACCCAATGAAAACAACACGATAGAAATGAGTTGGCCAAAATTGCAGCTTTGTACTTCTGTAGATTATAATGCTAATAGTACTTTTTTAAATTGGACTTTGGGTGGTTTTAATGCACATGCATTGCATCATTTATTGCCACATGTAAGCCATGTACATTATTTAAAATTACTGCCCATTTTTAAATCGCTTGCAAGTAAATACGGATTAACTTATATGGAAATGCCCTACAACAGATCTTTAGCATCGCACTTTAGATTTTTAAAAGCAATGGGTAACTATAAACAACCTAAACCGCTTCATTATGAAAGATAAACATATTTATATTGCCCAAGACAGCGATTTGCTAAAACTTATTTATCGCAAAGTAGATGAGGGATTAAAACCAAACCCAATAAAATTTATTACGCTTATATGGCTTAAGTTTTTTCTGTATCTACCAATTGCTGGTTTACTTTATGCTGCATTGTTTATACTCCATAATCCTGTGGCATTTTTATGTTGTTTTGTAGCTTATGGTTTTATAATTTTACTTTTCGCATTTAATTTTTCGCATGATTTTGCACACAATACAATTTTCAAAAGTAAAAAGATAAATAATTTTTGTTTTATTCTAATTTATTCAATGGTGGGTGCTCATGCACAAACTTGGAAACAAAGGCATATACAGTCCCATCATTATGCGCCCAATGTGGAGGGCTATGATACGGATTTAAAAATATCCAAACTTATACGTGTAATACCAAACAGTGAATATAAATGGTATCATAAGTTTCAACATTATTATGCTCCTTTAGCTTACACTTGTTATTCTTTATTTTGGATTTTTGTAAAAGATTTTGTTATACATTTTTCTAAAGCTGATGGTAATAAAAAGAAAAGTTTTATACAACATGGCTACTTTTTTTCGCAAAAACTTTTTTATTGTTTGTTACTCATTTTTTTGCCAATTAAATTTAGCCACTTTCCATGGTACACAGTATTAGCTGCATTTTTACTTATGCATATTTTTCAATCATTGTTTTTATTGCTCACCTTTTTTATGACGCATCATGTAGAGAAAACGGCATACCCAACTACTGATGAAGATGGTTATATTAACACTTCATGGCTTATGAATCAAATAAAAAGTTCTAATGATATGCATCCATTTAGCGAACCTGCCAATTTTGTTTTGGGAGGGTTCAACAACCATATAGCCCACCACCTTTTCCCGCATGTACATCATATTTATTACCCCCAGCTTAATAAAATTTTATACAAGCTGTTAAATGAAAATGGCATAACCCCTAACCAAACCAGCTATTGGGGAGGTGTGGTTTCACATATGCGGTTATTAAGGAAAATGGCAGAGCGGTAATTTGCACTTTATGTTGAGCTCCTTCGTTGGTCACCTCGCTACTTCGTGGGAGCCCATTGTATCTTCTCGACCGAAGTCGAGGCGTGGTAAACCACCCGACCCAACTTAACAAACCTTAACTATTATTAAATTTAATTATGTTACCACATATATTGTTGAAAAAGTCCAAAATGATTAATTCCATTTTCATAAAATGACTTATGGGCATAAAAAAAGCCAAGATTGCCATTGACTTCCTCGCTCCCACTGCTGGACTTGAACCAGCGACCCTCCCGACTGAAAGTCGGGATGCTCTAACCAACTGAGCTTAGGGCATAAAAAAAGCCAACATTTCTGTTGACTTCTTCGCTCCCACTGCTGGACTTGAACCAGCGACCCTCCCGACTGAAAGTCGGGATGCTCTAACCAACTGAGCTTAGGGCATAAAAAAAGCCAACATTTCTGTTGACTTCTTTGCTCCCACTGCTGGACTTGAACCAGCGACCCTCTGATTAACAGTCAGATGCTCTAACCAACTGAGCTAAGTAGGAATCTCCCATCTAATTTCTTAGCGGGATGCAAAAATAAAGATTTTTAAGTCAAAAATAAATATTCTTGCAACTATTTTACCAATTAAATATTCCACCTGATTCTATCCCTATAAAAATGCCATTTTCTCGCTTTTCTATTGGATACGTTTTTAAGAAATATCCTTCCCCACTCACGTTCCTTCCATTGGCTAAAGCAAATTTGTATCTATGCAAGGGGCATACAATATTGCCCAGTGCATCTACATATCCGTGGCTCATGTTTCCGCCCGCATGGGGGCACTTGGCTGCACAAGCATGTAGAGATTCTCTATTAAACACAACACAAATTCTTTTACCACTCACTTCTATTTCTATCATTCCTTCGCTCGAAAGTCCCATTTCCTCCATATTATCGGCTATTTTATGCCATTTATACTTTTTATTCATGCTCAGCTCAATAAAAATATTCTGCTTTGTAAGGGTATCTTATTTGATACATATCCCTCACTTTATATAATATCGTTTGCCTAAGCACATCAAAGTTTTTCTTGTCTATTGCCGATACAAACACGCAATTTCCTTTGGTAATCTCTTCCCAGCGCTCTTTTAATTCTCTTAATATCTGTTTCTTTACATCATCCTCCAACCATTTGTCAAAAGTAACTTCCTCAAATCTATCCATTTTATTAAATATGGTAACCGTGGGTTTATCAGAACAGCCCAGTTCTGCAAGGGTTTTATTTACCACATCCAATTGCTCTTCGTATTGGGGATGAGAAATATCCACTACATGCAACAATACATCTGCTTCTCTTACTTCATCCAATGTACTTTTAAAGCTTTCTACCAAATGGTGTGGAAGCTTGCGAATAAAACCTACCGTATCGCTTAGCAAAAAAGGAGTTTGTTCAAATACACATTTTCTGGTAGTAGTATCCAAGGTTGCAAATAATTTATTTTCTGCAAATACTTCGCTCTTGCTAAGCCCATTCATGATGGTGCTTTTGCCCACATTGGTATAACCCACTAATGCTACACGTATAAATTCACCCCGTTCTTTTCGTTGGGTAAAAGATTGCCTGTCAAAATCCTCTAAGCGTTTTTTTAACACACTTATCTTGTCCTTTACAATACGCCTATCCGTTTCTATTTCTGTTTCTCCAGGACCTCTGCTTCCTATACCACCACCTTGGCGCTCCAGATGTTTCCACATACCTTTCAGGCGAGGAAGTATGTATTGGTATTGTGCAAGCTCCACCTGTGTTCTAGCCTGAGCCGTTTGTGCCCTGCTAGCAAAAATATCCAGAATCAAATCACTTCTATCTATCGTTTTTGTGTTCAATTCTTTTTCTATATTCTGTATTTGCGAACCTGTAAGTTCATCATCAAAAATTACCAATGTAATTCCTTTAGATAAAACATACTTTCTAATTTCCTCTAGTTTTCCTTTTCCTACAAACGATCTTGCATCTGGGTGTTTTAGTCGTTGTGTAAATCTTTTTATGGTTTGCACGCCAGCCGTTTCTGCCAAAAACTCTAGCTCATCCAAATATTCGTTTACCTGCACCTCTGTTTGGTCGTTTTGAATAAGGCCTACCAAAACAGCTTTTTCATCATCTTTTACGGCGTTTTTTTTATCTATCAATTTTTGTATTTATTTTACTGTTTAATAATTCGACGAAGGTAAATACAAGGATTTACTTGTCGTAAATGATTGAATTCGCTTGTCGCAAGAATTAGAATTCGCCACAGGCGAATTCCTACAGGCGAATTCCTACGAAGATAAACCATTAAAAGAAATGCCAACTCTTTAAAGTTGGCATTCCTTGTCTTATATCTTAAATCTACAATCTTATGTCTAATTCCTATTTCTTACTATTCATCGCATCTACCCATATTTTCATCGTTTCGCAATCTCTGTATTCTGGGTCTATCATAATATAGTAAGCACTCAATTTGTTGCTAAACCATTTTTCCAACGCACCTTCTTTTTTCTGTGCCAATGCTTTTTCGGAAATTTTACTATAATCTTGCTTTAAATTTTCTCTATGTGGTTCTGTTTGCGATTTTAAGTAAACGATTCTTACACCTCTTTTGCCAGATGGATCTGTGTACTCCATTGGCTGAGAAAAACCGCCCGGTCTCAAATTCTTTAAAATTGGAATAATATCTTTATCTAATTGATCTATGGTAAGGAAGGTACTACCATTTTGACCTTGCAGCATTCCTGCGGTAAATTTGCTACTCTCGTCATCGCTGTATTTGCTCACTGCTCCTCCGAAATCCAATGTTCCAGCTATTAATTTTGCCCGAACAGTATCCAATTTTTCAAACCCCTCTTTTAATTCTATACCTGTAACTTTTGGTATTTTTATGATATGCCTTACCAATGCATCGTCACCATTTCTACTTACCAATTGTATGATATGATACCCAAATTTGCTTTTAAATGGATTGGATATTTGTCCTTCTTTGAGCGTAAATGACTTAGCTAAAAAGGTAGGATCAATGGTTTTCTGGTTTCTATTTACCTCCATTTGCCCAAAGCGTTCTTTTGCACTTGGCTCGTCGGAATAATCTGCGGCGGCTCTTTTAAAATCTTTTCTTCCTGCTTCAATAGCAACTTTATATCCTGCTAGCTGTTCTTTACAATACTCCTCCGCATCTCTGCTTGCTCTCGGAAAAACGATTAGCTGACCTATTTCTACTTCTGTTTCATACAAGGGCAAACTATCTGTAGGTATTGCATTAAAATAATTTTTTATTTCAAAGGGAGTTATACGAATATCTCCTACAATTTTATTGCGCATAGCCATCGCCAGTTTCTGGTCTCTTATGGGGTCACGCATATCTTCTTTTAACTGATATATCGTTTTACCAGCTATCTTTTCCAATTCCTCCCTTCCACCAAACTGATCTAAGTAAGTACGTATTCTATTATCTACATCGCCTTCTATATCTTCATCTGTTACGGGCAGCGAATCTTTTTCTGCTTGCAATACCAATGTTTTTGTTCCCATTAAATCTTGCATTACAAAACACTTACCATTTTCTGGCACTTCTGCTCCTTGGCGTTGCATATCTAAAATTCGGTTTTCTACATCGCTTTTAAGAATGAGTTTATTTCCTACAACACCAATAATTTTTTCGGCTGTAACTTTATTTGGTTGTGCAAATGATGCAATACAAATGAATGCCAATGCAGATAATAGTAAAATTCTTTTTTTCATAAAAATGTATTTTCTCGTACGGGAGATACTCCACGCTTTCAAAGATAAGCCCACATATATTTGTAGCCTTTCTTTGCTTGTTATTTAACAAAAAATTGCAGCAGACTACCTGCTGCAATTTTCATTGGTTATGCTTTTTTTCTTATTTGAAGGACAAATGCTTAAATACAAATGGTCAATACTCAATTTTCAAGTTTTATCATTTTTTGCCGAGAAGACGGAAAGGCGTTTTTTTTTGCCATTAAGTAGCTTGCTAATTTCTTTATATTGAAAGGCGAAAAGAAAAATGCTACGCATTTTGTATGTTTCGAGTTCACTAATAAACCCTTCATACAATATCCTAACTTTACTCAACTACCGCTGACAGGGCTAGAGCCGCTGTCAGGGTTTCCCCTGTCAACCATTCAAACAACATTCAACAATATTCAACTTCTTTCAAATCTTACAAAGTCCGCTTCACTTCCACTTCTTCAAACGCCTCTACGATATCGCCCACTTTTATGTCGTTGTAGTTCTTTATTACCAAACCACATTCCATACCATTGGTTACTTCTTTTGCATCGTCTCTGTATCGTTTAAGACTAGAAAGTTCGCCTGTAAATATTACAATACCTTCTCTTACCAATCTTATACGATTGTTTCTAGCCATCTTGCCATCTATAACCATACAACCTGCTACGGTAGCTTTATCAAACTTATACGTTTCTTTAATTTCTACATTGCCTAATATTTTCTCTTCTACTGTAGGTTCAAGCATACCTTCCATGGCGCTCTTTATTTCTTCAATAGCATTGTAAATAATAGAATACAATTTTATTTCTATCGCTTCATTTTCTGCAAGTCTTGCTGCTTGTATGCTAGGGCGTACATTGAAACCAATTATAATCGCATCTGAACCTGCTGCCAAGTTTACATCATTTTCGGTGATGGCACCTACTGCTTTATGAATAACTTTTATTACAATTTCCTCTGTACTTAATTTTTGTAGTGAATCACTCAAGGCCTCTACCGATCCATCCACATCACCTTTAATAATTACATTCAACTCTTTAAAGTTACCCAAAGCCAAACGACGTCCAATTTCATCCAATGTAATGTGTTTCTTGGCACGCATACCTTGCTCACGCAATATTTGTCCACGCTTGTAAGCGTTTTCTCTTGCATCACTTTCGTTTGCAAATACTTTAAATGTTTCTCCAGCTTGTGGTGCACCATTTAAACCTAAAATTAAAACAGGTGTTGATGGTGGTGCTTTTTCTGAACGTTGGTTACGTTCGTTGTACATGGCTTTTACTTTACCAAAAAACTGACCAGATACAATCATATCTCCTTGCTTTAGGGTACCATTTTGTACAAGGATGGTGGCTACATAACCTCTTCCTTTATCCAATGATGCCTCAATAACTGTACCCGATGCATTCTTTTCTGCATTGGCCTTTAATTCTAGTATATCTGTTTCTAATAATATTTTCTCTAGTAGTAAATCTATGTTTTCTCCTTTCTTAGCACTTATTTCCTGACTCTGGTATTTACCGCCCCAGCTTTCTACCAAAATATTCATAGAAGAAAGTTGTTGCTTAATTTTTTCAGGATCAGCACCATCTTTATCTACTTTGTTTATGGCAAAAATCATAGGTACATTGGCTGCTTGTGCATGAGAGATAGCCTCTTTTGTTTGCGGCATTACCGCATCATCTGCAGCCACCACAATTACGGCAATATCCGTAACTTTTGCACCACGAGCACGCATAGCCGTAAAAGCTTCGTGACCAGGTGTATCTAAGAAAGTAATGGCTCTACCACTCGGCAGGGTAACTTCATAAGCACCTATATGCTGCGTAATTCCACCAGCTTCGCCAGCTATTACATTAGTGTTCCTTATATGATCCAATAGAGATGTTTTACCATGATCTACGTGACCCATTATGGTTACAATTGGAGCCCTATCTTTTAAAAGTGCTGGGTCATCTTCTTCTTCATCAATTTCCAATTCTGCTGCATCGTCTACCCCAATAAATTCTACTTCATAATCAAATTCACTTGCTACCAATTCTATCACATCGGCTTCTAAACGCTGGTTAATAGATACCATAATACCAAGATTCATACACTTGCTTATGATATCGGCAAAACTCACATCCATTAAACCCGCCAACTCACTTACAGAAATAAATTCTGTTACTTGTAATTTGTTCCCTTCCTCAGGACGGTTGCTTTGTGCTTCGTTAAATAAATCTCTTTTTTCTTTTCTATATTTCGCCTTCGAACTTTTACCTCTGCCACTAGCGCCGGCAAGTTTTGCTTGCGTTTGTTTCAGTTTTTCTTGTATTTCTTTGGCATCTATTATTTTATCTTCTCTACGAGGTGCTGTTGTACCTCCTTGCCCTGGGCGCTGAAAACGGTTTCCGCTTGCTCCACCTTGCTGTGGACCACGTGCTCCTCCACCTCCTCCACCTTGTTGTGGGCCTCTGGCTCCACCTCCTTGTTGGTTCCTATTGGCTCCACCATCACCTATTATTGGTCTTGGTAAACGATTTTCTGTAGGAGCTGGTGTTCCTTGGTTACCTGGCTTTTTCTGAATAGGTATACGCTTACGTTTATGGGCATCTTCTCTTTTAGGCCTAGTATCGTTGTCTACAGGTAATTGTATCTTGCCTAAAATTTTAGGGCCTGCTAGTCTTGCAGATAGTATATTTTCGATAATTGGCGGAGCATCCTGCGCTACTTCTGGTGTAGAAATTACTTCTTTCGGTGCTTCTACTACTGGTGCTACTACCTTTGGTTCTTCTTTGGGTGCTTCTTTTTTCTTAGCTACCGGTACAGGGGCAGGTTCCTCTTTCTGCTTGATTGCTTTTTTTGGACGAGTAGAAGAATCTATAGCATCTAAATCTATCTTATCTAAAATTTTGGGACCTTCCAGTTCTGGAGCCTCTATTTTAGTTAACCCATCTACTGTTGATGTAATTTCGGGTGTTGGCTTTATTACAGGTTCTTCTTTTACGGGAATTTCTACTACAGGAACAATTACTTCTGGTTCTTTTACAACTTCCACAACCGCTTCTTTGGGTACTTCTTTCACTTCTTCTGGTACTGGTATTACCACTTCTTCTTTTGGTAATTCCTTCACTTTCTCTTCCTTCTTTTTAAAAGAAAGGTCTTGTTCGTCTTTCTTCTTTTTGGGATCTCCAGAAACTGATTTAACAAGTTCTACCCTATCTGCTTTTTCTTTGGCAGTTTTATCTTGTTGGTATTCGCCCTGTAGCACACGATACATTTCGTCTGTAAGCTTAGAGGTCGGCTTCAGATCATCGCTGCCATTTAAATTTTTTGACACAAGAAATTCAATTAAG
Source organism: Ferruginibacter sp. (assembly GCA_031380515.1). Lineage (GTDB taxonomy): Bacteria > Bacteroidota > Bacteroidia > Chitinophagales > Chitinophagaceae > Ferruginibacter. The sequence goes on from JANNGD010000188.1 coordinate 63,452, forward strand.
GTGGTTGCACCTATGTTAAACTCTTTGGCGGCTGCCATCAACCTTGGTGTGTTTACTTCTGACATTCTTACTTTTTGCTGTTTCACTATTTTTGGCGAAACAAAATTTTCTATTGTTTAAATTTCTCTTCAATTCATACGCATCGTTTTATTCTTTTTCAAATTCATCGCTTAGTACTTTTTTAACGTCTGCTATGGTCTCTTTCTCCAAATCTGTTCTTCTTTCTATTTCTTCATCGGTAAGGGCTAATACAGAACGGGCTGTATCGCATCCTACTTTCTTAAGTATCTCAATTACCCATGGTTCTATCTCATCCGAGAATTCTTCCAAGTCAATATCAAAGTCGTCTTCCTCTCCTTCGCTATCACGGAACACATCAATATTGTACCCCGTAAGTTCGCATGCTAGTTTGATATTTACACCTCTGCGACCAATTGCCAATGATACCTGATCTGCTTTTAAAAACACTTTAGCATGTTTCTTTTCATCATCGAGTGCTATACTGGTAATTTTTGCCGGCGTTAGTGAGCGTTGAATAAGCAATTGTGTATTGGCTGTCCAATTAATTACATCAATGTTTTCATTTTTCAATTCACGTACGATGCCATGTATTCTGCTTCCTTTCATTCCCACACAAGCGCCTACTGGATCTATTCGGTCATCAAAACTCTCCACCGCCACTTTTGCACGCTCACCTGGGTCACGTACAATTTTCTTTACAACAATAAGGCCATCAAATATTTCAGGCACTTCTATTTCCAATAATTTTTCTAAGAATAAGGGGCTTGTACGAGAAAGTATGATAATGGCTTGGCTATTTTTAAGCTCCACTTTCTTTACTACTGCACGTACGGTTTCGCCTTTTTTAAAGTAATCTGCTCCTATTTGTTCAGATTTAGGCAACAACATTTCATTGCCATCTTCATCTAGTATAAGCACTTCTTTTTTCCATACCTGGTAAACTTCTCCACTTACAATTTCCCCAACACGTTCTTCATACTTTTTTATAAGAATATTCTTTTTAAGATCGCCTATACGAGCTGCCAAGGTTTGCTTTCCTGCCAAAATGGCCCTGCGTCCAAATTCTTTTTGAATATCTACTTCTTCATACAATTCTTCGCCTACTGTATAATCTGGCTCTATTAAGATTGCATTCTTCAGTTCTATTTCTGTAAGGGTGTTGTACAAATCATCGTCATCTACGATGGTACGTCGACGGAAGATTTCTAAATCACCTTTTTGGTCATTCACGATAACATCAAAATTGTCGTCACTTCCGTATTTTTTACGGATCAATGTTTTAAAAACATCTTCCATCACTTTCATAAGCGTGGGGCGATCAATATTTTCTGCTTCTTTAAATTCCTGAAAAGATTCTATTAAGTTAATGCTTGCCATATTCCTTGCCTGCTGTATTTACTGCCCCGCAGGCTTGGGGTTTTGTTATTAAAATTTTATCTGAACTTTTGTTTGTTTTATATCTGTAAAAGGTATGGAAAGCTTTGTTGTTACTGCTTTCTTGCCTTTTCCTTCTGTAAATTCAATTTCTATTTGCGCTTCGTTTGCCGATAACAATTGTCCTTCTTTTATCGTATCATCTTGCAAGGTAACTTCTACCGACCTTCCAATATTTTTTACGTATTGGCGTAGCAGTTTTAGCGGCTCTTCTATACCCGGGCTAGATACTTCCAAAGAAAAATCACCATCGGGATACACCCCCATTTCTTCCAATTGTTTGTACAAAGCCCTGTTTATTTTTATGCATTTTTCTATGCCAAGGCCGCTATCAGCATCCAAATAAATTTTGAAATTATTGATTGGTTTCACTTTCATTTCCACCAAAAAAATATCATCAAAAAGCTTTGTAAGCAATATTCTCTGTACCGTTTCTATGTTTGTTTCAGTTGCCATACTAGTAGATAAAAGAAGAAGGGAACCATTGGTCCCCTTCCTTTCGCTTCATAATCTGGTGCAAATATACAAATCATTCACCGAATAGCCAAAACATTGATAGTTGCCTCCTATAAAATTTAACAGCAAGATATTATATAGCACAATAACTTTGTGACACTGTTTTAAAAGGCAACTAAAAGAACTGCTTAGTCAATAGTTGTTTTATTTGTTTTTAAATAAATGATTAACAGTCTGTTGAAAAAATTAAACTCACACAAATGAACATTTTTAGACTTATTGGAGAATTGGTGGTAATATATATACTATACAAAGTAATCTTCGATTTTATAATACCATTATACAAGAGCACCAAACAGGTTCGCAGTGCTATGAGCGATATGCAAGCCAAAATGAAGGAGCAACAACGTACCAACGCTTCTCAAGCTACACAAGAGCCTGCAAAAAAGCATTCTACTATTTCCAAGGAAGATTATATTGATTACGAAGAGGTAAAATAAAGACAGGAACCGTTTATCCTTTTTTTGTTTCCGCAAAACAGGGTGTAGCATCTATTATCGCTTCTTCGGGTTGCCAACTTGGCGGCATAAAACAATATTTTATTTTATTTTTTAAACCATTGTCTCGGCGGGGTTTTCGCAATCAAAATCTCCAAATTTTAAAAAGAGTATGCTGCGAAACCCCGACGTATAGCGAAAGTATAACTCTTTACAAAGCAAAACCATCACTATTTTATGCGGAGTTTGGTTTTATAACTATTTCGGCTACTTCCTGCGTCGGGCCTGCCTGTCGGTAGACTGGGTTTCACGGGTAGTCAGTTACACTTTAAAACTCATTTGTGTGAAGATCCCGCCGAGACAGCATTCTACTGTTTCTAAGGAAGACTATACTGACTATGAAGAGGTAAAATAAAGATAGTGACCGTTTAATCTTTTTTTGTTTCTGCAAAACAGGGTGTAGCTTCTATTATGGCTTCTTCGGGTTGCCAACCTGGCGGCATAAAACAATATTTTATTTTATTTTTTAAACCAGCCGTATTTTTTATATCGTACCGCAATCTTCTAAACTCGTGCGTTTGCGATTCCCAAAATGAAATTTCGTTGTGCACAATTGAAGTGCCGTAAAGCGGTGTTTCTTTTTCTTGTACATATGTTTTAAAAACCATATCGTACCATGGCACTACTTCTCCAAAATTCTTATCAATATACTGTGGGTTTCTTGCATGGTGCAAATGGTGGTTGGATGGTGTTGTAAGTATCTTTTCTAAAAATGGGATTTTGTTTAATATTTTTTCATTTACATGTATGATGGTACCCCAAAATTTGCTCAATGTATACAGCAGCAAATAAACGATGGGGTGTACGCCCATTAGTGGCATGAGCAGATAAAAAATATCGAGCGATACAATATCAAAAACAGATGTGCGAAGGCCCGTTGTAGCATTCATGTGAGTAGCAGAATGATGTACTTCGTGCAGACACCAAAATATTCTTACTTTATGACTGTAGTAGTGCGCCGCATATTGGATAAAAGTAAACATGAAAAAACCAATAACAAAACTGTACCAGTGAACACCCATGTTGAAAACGCTAAAATTATTGTACACATTTAGGTGTAAGTCGAAAATAATATAAGCCTTTACAAACATTTGGGTAACGACAGCTATAATACCGGAAGTTAGGTTTACAAATGTTTCTCGCAAAAAAGAACGTTTATTTCGGTATAGCAAATAAAGCGTTTCTGCAATAATTACAAATGCACCAAAGATTCTTAAAGCATCGGTTAAGTTTGATAGCAGCTTATTGTAAACCGTTATTTGTTCATTCATGGAGTAAAATTTTGGCTATGCATATTGGTTTAAACGCAACTTGTTTTTATCAAAAAATATTCAGACAGCCCTAGCAAATACATTAATATTAAGACTTAGCAACGAATGTGATTTTTTTAAAACACAAATCGCACCTAAAAGTAGGCGATGCAGCATTAACTTTTGTTGACTTTTGTCAATAAATTCAGACTGAGCTTTCATACTCCATTTATCAGATCAATGGCACCATTTTAAAACAGATCTTCGGTGAATGCACTTTATTTTCCTTCATACTATAAAAATTATTGGTGTGTGACAGATAAATTTGTAAAAAACGGCTACACATTTATTACTTATAAAGCGGCAAAATGAAAATGACATAATAAATGACTAAGTTCGTTCTAGATATTACGCTTTAACCTTTACTAATGAAAAACAACCCGCTTTTCTGCCTATTGTTTTGCTTTATTTTCTTTTTGCATTCAAATAAATTATTTGCGCAAATGCCTTACAAATCGGTAGATGGCAGGGAGAACAAATACTGCGAAGCATGTTTACAAGTAATAAATAACATGCCCAAAGAAGTGCAATTTGGTATACAAATAAATAGCGATGGGGAGGTATATTTCTCTATGAGCGATAGAAAATGGTTTGATAAGATTTTTAAAAATAAATCGTATGGCATTTCTGTAGACTTGGTGGCAAAAGAAAGGTATACTTGCAACAATACCAATGAAAATGACGCTGGATTACCAAGGGGAATGATGTTGCCACCCGTATAAAGGGAAGAGATGATTGAAACTATGGAAGATATTAATGCAACAGGTGTATTTGTAAAAGTGGGTAAATTGCCTGCCAAATTAGCTAATAAACAATTAGAAGGAAATCTTGTGATTTTAAATGGTAATTATGTTTGTTATTATACAAATTTTATGAATATAGATAGGGCTGTTTGGCAGCTTTTACCAATGGGGCTTTTTACAGATTCTTTGTTAAATAGTAATCCCAACGATGATACCAAATTGAACAAAGACTTTTTTACTTACTCAAAAAAAATACAACTAGATATTCCATTTGAAAAAGGAAGTGCTAGCTTCAGCAGTGTTTATTTAAAAGGAATTTACGACTCATTGGAGTTAACAAAATACAATATTAGAAAAACAGACATCAGGGTATACTCATCTATAGAAGGGCCATTGAAAACCAACAATGAGCTTATGAAAAGAAGGGCAGATACCATTATCAAAGTACTGAGAAAATATGAACCTACATTGAATCGGATAAAAATATTGAGTGCTGAAAATTGGTTGGAATTTTATCGGGATATTGAGCAAACAGAAAACAATGATTTAAAAGATTATGGCAAACAAGATATTAAACAAAAGCTAATAGATGTAACTTTATTAAAATCAATCGAACCATTATTAGCAAAGCATAGGAAGGCCATTGTAACAATATATTTAGAATCGAAATCCAAGGCTTCAAGCATTACAAATAATGCAGTAATATCAGATTTTAATAGTGCTGTATCCAATAAAAATATTGTAGTTGCAAAAGAAATTCAAAAAGAATTGGTAGAAAGAATCATAGACAATAAAATTCCACTTGCATATATCAATCAAATTGAAGTGCCACAATCAAAAGAGTTTTCTTCTTTGCTCAACGATAAGGAAGTGTACAAATTTCTTTTGCGAGCCACCAATGAATATGAGGCGTTGGATAATTTTTTGGCGTTAAAAAAACTAGATCCGGAAAATGGGCGCATCAATTATAATATCTGTGCCCTACGTTTTTTTATGTGGCAATACGGAAATGATACAACAACAAGAAAACTACTTTTAAAAGAAATTAATGAGCTCAACAAACAAGGAATCAATAATAATCTTGTAAAAAGAATGTTGATAAACTATCAGATTCTTACATGCGATGAAAGGATGCAAAAACTGGATTATGCTGGAAAAGATAAGGCACTTAATGTAATTCGTACAATCTACAAGAACTTAGATTTAAATGATGAAGACATATATTCTATTGCTAAGTATTATGCAAATTATGCCCATAAAGATTGGTCTATGGAAATAATTTTACCGAGAATAGACAAACTGGATGTGAGCGAAGATTTGATTTTTTATTATGTAAATTTATTGTTCTTTAATACTGGTAATTTTAATACAGATGAATTTGAAAAAGCGACCTTAAATGCCATTACAATAAATAAAAAAAGATTTTGCAATTTCTTTTTGCCCAATGATAAAGGCGGTGCCAGTATGCAATTACTAGAAAACGAAGAAATAAAAACTTTGTATTGCGAAGCCTGTAAAAATTAAATTTTCTATTATGAAAGAAATAAGAACAATTCCCATAAGAAAAACAATAGCCCTTGTAGCGCACGATAATAAAAAAGCTGACTTAATAGAATGGGCGGTTTTTAACAGAGCTTATTTAAGCAAACACGAACTAATAGCTACAGGTACTAC
>JANNGD010000001.1:0-57100 GCA_031380515.1 Ferruginibacter sp.
GTATCTTCTAAATCATTTATAGAAGTAATGGTAAAATGCTCTAGTAAGCCTTTGGGTAAAAAATGGGCTAGTAATGTTGTATCCAATCGATTTAAATTTTAACCAAAGATAACTTTAGTCCCCATTAAATAAAACTGAGCCGAAAATTCTCCTACGTTTTGTGTGATTGATTTCGGTAAATAAAAAAGCAGCCCATAGTGAGCTGCTAAAAATTAATGTATAAAAATATTAGTCCGTTTTTGAAACTTCTTTCTGCGCTTTTTGAATAACTTTAAATATTTTGTATTTATCGGCACCCATAATGGTTTTTAAGTTATCGTTACGCTGTTGATAAATAGCGTCTAATTTTTCTTTTTTTACGTCATCTGCTAACGAGGCATTCGCTTTAATAGGTTTTGCTTGTTCGTTGCTAGCTTCCAATGCTGCCCTTGCTTTCAATTGCTCGTCGGCACTTAATCCTGCTTTTGTAAAAGCTTCTACCAGATCGGCCTCTTTCTTTACTTTAGCGGCTTCTCTTTCCGCCTTGGTCATTTTTTGCGCTACAGGTGCGGTAGCTGTTTGTGCATGCGCTGTACATACAGAAGCGGTAAGCAATGTGGCTAGCATAAATGTTTTCATTGGTACAAATATTTTCATGATTACTAATAAGGGTTTAATTAAGTTATAAAAATACTGATAAACAATATGTGAAAATATTTTTTTTAGAACCATTAACGATATTTTATGCAGTAAAAATGTTTTCGAATAAAGAGACTGATAAAAAAGATACTTCCCCAAAATATATGGGCTCACCCTTTACCAATCTATTGTTTAAAATAAACCTTGGCAATCTTTCCAGCCTCAATAATATATATGGCTACAGCGGTAATTGGGTTTTTGCCAAAGCCCCACACCTCCTCTTGATCTATAACCATATTACCCTCTACAATGCGGTTAACCAAGCGACAGTATAATTTTGGTGTACTGGTTACAAACTGGTAAGCTTTGCGCATTTCGGTTTTGCCCTTCATTTCTAACTTACCTGCAAACATATAAATCTCCACATCCTCCGCATAAGGGGCTAAAAAAGCTTCTAAATCATGGGCATTATAAGCATTGAGTTGCTGCTGTGCGAGCATTTCGGGAGTAACAGCTACCAACGAATCCGGCTTATAAGCAACAGCCTTGCTTATTACCCAGTCTATTTTTCGCCAGTTGGCAATATCATCTATTGGGTTTGCCGAAAGCACCAACATATTGGCTAACTTATTTTTTGCTATACTGCCCCATTCACTTTGTTTACCTACCGCTTTGGCAGCATTGATAGTGCTTGCTTCAAGCAATTGCCAGTTACTCATGCCAGCTGCCTGCATGGCTTTCAGTTCATCAAAATAAGAGCTGGCATGTTGTGTACCAATATTACCAGCATCGGTACCTGTGGCAATTGTAACGCCAGCAGCTACTAGCTTTTTGAGGTTTACCAGCATAGTGGAATCATCTTTTTGTGCCTTTGCTTTACTATCGGCGGCTCGCATGGCTTTGATATAACGGGCAGCTATGGTCGTATCTGGCAAAGGGTAGTTTAATATACTTCCAATGCTGGTAGGGTTGGCAATGGCTAGTTCTTCGGTTGTAAAATGATACGTATCGCCTAGTACTTTACCATAATTACCCATTACTACCAAAGTGGGGCAAAGCACTGTTTTGTTTTTTAGCAGCAGTTGTGCAAATGCATCGGTAATAATTTCATCATCCACACTATGCACCAAAAAATCGGCTCCGGCCTGTACAGCCAATTGTGCAGTAATGCGCTCGGTAGCATGTACGGCCACTCGTAAATTATTTTTATGGGCCTCATCAATGGCAGCTTTTACCAATGGTAAGTTTTTGTTTGCTCCTTTTTCTACATCGGCATCTGTTACAATGTACCAGATTTTTATAAAATCGGTATGCAGTGGCAATTGGTTTCGCACTTGCTGGCGCACGCCTTCTTCTGTAAGCATTAATTCAAAGGGTGCTTCTTTGCCCAGTTTTTTATAAGGCTCGGGTACATAGGTTGTAAGCAGGGGGCCCGTCATGCTTATAATAGGGGCGTAAGGTTTATTGGTAAAGGAATCCCGTTGGGTTAAAAAATTATAGGAAGCGCCTACATCTATTACTTGTGTAATACCTACGCTGCTGTATCTACGAAGCAGATCTTCCATATTATTATGCACCCAATTAAGCTCTTTGTTGTGCGGCTGATAATTGCGTAAATCAACTACATCGGGCCGGGTAAACAAGCCGCCGCTCTGAAAAAAATGTACATGTGCATCGGTAAAACCAGGCACAAGGAATTTGCCTGTACCATCAATTATCGTGGCGCCCGTTGGCAGGTTATCGGTTTTATTTTTATCGACAGAAACAATTTTACCTTCCTTTGCTACAACAGTATAACCTGTCAGCAATTTTTTATTTTCTACATCAATAACGGTAACATTTTTTATAGCTATTTGTGCAATAGTTGCTTGCCCCAAAGCAAGCAGAATAAAGAGTAAGCATAAACGCATGGTAAAAGTTTTTAGAAAGGTACAAAATTTTGAGCTGTTGCCAAATGATCTATATATTCTCCAACCAATCATCTAAATAAGGAACCAACAGTGCAATGATATTATTTAACCGCTTTCTGTTTTTCTATTATGAACTGCATGATGGTTTCTAGCTCCACTCCCGCTCGTTGCATAGCATCCAAAATTTCATCTCGGTTTACATTGGCAGCAAAGGCTTTTTCTTTAAATCGTTTTTTAATACCTTTCAATTCCATGCCTTCATAACCTTCTGGCCGCATCAAACTATAAGCATGTGTAAGGCCGCTCAGCTCATCAAAAGCAAATAGCATTTTATCCATGTTTGTTTGAGGCTGCACACCAAAATGATTGGGCCCATGACTAGCAATAGCTCTAATAATTTCTGGATCAATATGCCGGGCTTCTAGCGCTTCAATAATTTTTTTACAATGCAATGCTGGCCACTGGTCCCAATCGGCATCGTGCAGCAGGCCCGCCATTTCCCAGCGCCACTGGTCATCTTCTCCTAGGCCTTCTTTTTCGGCTGCCCAGCATTTCATCAGGTATGCCACTTGCCGCATATGCAATTGCAGGCGTTCATTTTTTACCCAGTCGGTTAATAAGGCATTTGCTTCTTCTCTGCTAAGTACATTGCCCGCATGGGCTGGGTTGCCAAAAACGGTGCGGTTTAGTAATAATGACATGTGTGGTTTTTAAAATAAATATAGTGGTTTTTACAGAAAGGGCTACATGGGTTTACTTGTATGGTTGTATCGCTGTTGAATTTTTTGGTTTACAGCAGAGTGCTGGAGTATAAAGAGATTAAGCAGAGAACTTATCTTCTCGGCGAAAACGCCGTTATATCATTTTCTCTGTGGGGAAAATGATATTCTTAAATGCTAATGAAAGAATTTAATTCAAGCAGCTTCTACAATTTATTTCCTTAACCAAAAACTGGTTTATGCTGTGAATCCAAACCAGAAGGTCTGCCCATTTTATTTTTTCCGAGGCAGCAATAAGATCAGGTTCTTGTTCTGTTCTTTGCTGCTAACCAAATTCCAAGTTGGGGTTAAAATTTAAATCTCGGATAATAATTTCTTTTACATCAGCAACGGCAATCAAAGCTCCTTTCTTGTATGCTTCGGCCAATAAAACAAAAACTGTTCTTATTGGGATGTCCATTTATTATTAGAATTTTTTTCATCTGATTTATTTATAAACTAATCAAAAGGCTGCTCCACAAATTAAATTACAATAATCATATGTTACACGAGCTGGCATAAAATAAAGTTTGATTAAGAGAATTATGTTTTCTCTAAATCATATGTAAAGATGATATTCATCATAACCAAATTAAGCTGTTATTTTTATTTTCGCCCATTAAGAATGAATCCCCATTATTTTCCAATGCAACCCGAATCATTAATAAGAATACAGCAACAGTTAAGTGAACTTGAAAACAACATGCTACAGGAAACGAAAAAGAGAGCGCAACTGTTTAAAAGTATTCATCAGGATCAACTGCCTGCAGCAAAAAATCTGCTTAATTATTTGGTATTGAGAAACGAAGACATCCGTGACCTTCAGGACTCATTGCATTCGCATGGGCTTTCTTCCCTGGCCAGTTCGGAAAGCCATATTCACAGACAGTTACAATCTATTTTACAGCGATTGGGTAAACAATATTTACCAGAGGAATTGGATGCCTGTACCTATGATTATAACCTGGCACAGATGACTGAAAAAAGCAACATGCTTTTTGGTGAAAAATCTGATATAGCTATACCTTTCATTATGGTAACTTTCGATGCGTCATTTGCTGATGACTATGCTTTAATAAAGAACCTGCTGCAAAACGGAATGAATGTGGCACGTATCAATTGTGCACATGATGACGAAGCCACTTGGTCACGAATGATCCAACACCTAAAAAAAGCATGCCGGCACACAGGGTTGAAGTGTAAAATATATATGGATTTGGCCGGGCCCAAAATAAGAACAAGATTATTGAACAAAGGAAAAGAAAAAGGTAAGGTGAAAGTAAAGGAAGGGGAATTAATTTGGCTGGCTGATGATATCAAAGGATTTAACAAGGAAGAAGTTGTTATAAGTCCAAATGAACCCGGCATTATCAATATGCTTAAAAAAGGAGAAAGGATTTATATAGATGACGGCATGATCAAAGGTTATATTGAAACGACGGGGAAAAACAAGGCTGCCATGCGTATAATACGTATTTCTTCTATAAAGCAGCAGATCAAAGACGGCAAAGGCATTAATTTTCCCGATACAGAAATCACCATTCCTTCGCTTACTGAATTTGACAAAGCCTGTTTACCTTTTGTATGCGAACATGCAGACTTGGTGGGATATTCCTTTGTGCGGTATCCTTTGGATCTGGCCGCTTTGCAGTTTGCGGCAAAAAAAACATCCAAACAACCACCGCATATCATCATCAAAATTGAAACTCCTGAAGCGGTAAAAAATCTGCCAGGTCTTTTACTTCAGGGCATGCAGGATAAAGCCTTTGGGATAATGATAGCCCGTGGGGACTTGGCCGTGGAGATTGGTTTTGAAAGAATGGGCGAAATACAGGAGGAGATACTGTGGATAAGCGAAGCCGCTCATGTTCCAGTAATTTGGGCTACACAGGTGCTGGAAACATTGAACAAATCTGGAATGGCCACCCGTTCGGAAATTACGGATGCAACACATGCTGCCATGGCCGAATGTGTAATGATCAATAAAGGAGACTATACCATAGAAGTAATAGAAACGCTCCGAGATATTTTACATCGTACAGGGGGCCATCATATTAAAAAAAGGTACACATTTCGCCCGTTAAGTATTGCACAAAGTTATATTAATGAGAAACTCAGCTAGTCGTTTATGTGCTTATTTGTTTTGAGCGGCTTGGGTATTGCTGGAGATGGTTAATCTGCTAATGTTTAGGTGAAAGATAAATAGGGCTTGCCCAAAAACTAACCAGTAACATTTTAAAATTTAGGTACAAATCATTAGAAACTTTATTCGCTTTTGTCTTCGCAAAAATCTACCAGCTACTGCATAAGCCCCCTTTTTTTATTCGGTCCCGATGAAATCGGGATTGAAAAAATGCGATACGCCTTTTTTTTCAAAGAGTAAAAAACAGGGGCGGTGCATCGCTACCCTCTCCAGTGGAGAGGGGCTGGGGGTGAGGCTCTGTGATGCCCGCCGGCATGAGGCAAAAACGCCAATAATAAAAAATGTATGCAAGGTTTTTGACCTATTTTATGAAAAGCCTTTACAGCAAATGACAAAATAACAAAATAAAATGTTGTACAGATGGCAGTTGTTAGTTTTTAAGCAAACCCTAAAAAGGTTCATCCCTAGGTGGGCTAGTTTTGGCATTTTTAGCTCTTTGTAAATCTGTGCAAGAAGAGTAAGGATGCTACGTATTATTGGGCAGAAGAAAGGGTTTCGCTATTGGGGAAGATTGTAGAGATTGCAAACAAAGCACAGGGGCTTTTATATAGCCGCACAAGATACGCTTACAAACATAGTTGGGTGGAAAATCTGAGCAAAGGTAGCGGACATCATTTTCTTTTTAAATGCTGAACAGGCAAAACGGATATAAAATAAAAATGCTGAAAGCTGCTAATTTTAACAGGGAAGAAAGCAAGGCTTTATTTCATTAACCAAATTCTGGTTATTGTAGAAAAGCAATAACAGCGTTCAACCGTTTTGTAAATGCCGCATCAATATAATCTTTAGCCCTTGTGCTTATAATAACAATACGATGGGCTTCTTCTAGTTTTTGTAGTAAGTAAGATACTTCTATATTGGCATATCTATCGTGTGTATCTTTTATTACTGTTCGCTTGCCAAATAAGGCATCTGCTTCATCAAAAAATAAAATGGCGCCCGCTTTTTCTGCTTCATTAAAAAGCTGTGTTAGGTTTTTTTCTGTTTCCCCAATATATATAGACAGCAAAGCAGAGAGGTTAACATTGTACACGGGTTTGTTTAACGCAGCACCCAATAACGCTGCTACATCCTTTTTCGTTTTGGTAGCAGCACCATAAAACAATACAATTTGACTTTTATTTTTTAAGGTTGTTTTTGATTCCTCGCTGAATTTTAAAAACAACGCTTTTATATTCATTACTTCTTGCAAGGTTTCATTATCCAATACCAGATCTTGCCAATTTAGGTTTGTGGAGAGTGTAGAAAAGAATGCGTATTTCATTTTAATATTTTTAAATAATACCGATTGGACAAACAATATAGCCCAATATCGGCAAAGCCTCATTGGGCTATTTGTTTGATACCATCGGCATTTACTCCCGACACTGTGTCGGGATAAGATTTTTAAAACATTAGCATATTTTAAAAATCACATTGGTAAAAATAAAAAGCTGATACAAATATAAATTATTTTAATATTTTATATGCGGTTACAATAGTAGCAAGAATTAGAGAAAAATGGGAGGGAGTAAAAATTAATCGCTGTCTGCTTTTTCTTTGCGCTCAGCCATCATCGGTTAATTTATAAACAAAATCGCTTAAACGGATTATCATTTCGTTGTGAGGTTGCAATGTGTTATTGACGAAAAGAGAATACTACGCTAAAATAGGCGCTACCTTAGTTACCAATAAACTTCATAAGAAAAAGAAAAAAAATAGCAAACATTATAATTTTATTGTATATTTGTTTATCTGATTGTGTTATACCAACAATAAAAAAATGTATATGCCCAGCAAAAAAAAAGGTAAGGGTATTAAAAAGGGAGATACCAAAGATTCTTCAACCATTATCATTCCCCAACAGGTTTCTACAGAAATTACGATAAGTAGTCAGCCGCTTCCTTCTACATCCAATATTAAAAAAATACATGAAAGGCAAATAATCCCTCCGTTAAAGAAAGGCGCCGTTGTACCAGATAAAAAGCCAACGGGTTTGACAAAGCCTGAGGAATAAAATATACCCCAAAAATATAGGCTAGCGTAAAAAAAACGATAACTTTTAATATCTATGATGCTAATTCAATAAATCTTGTATGCTATTCTTTTAAACAAATTATCTCACTCATTAAAACATTTTTATGGCTACAAAAAAAGCAACAGCAAAGAAAAAAGCGGCTCCCGCTGCAAAAAAAGCGGCACCTGCTGCAAAAAAAACGGCAGTCAAACTTACTACCGTTAAAGTAAAATCTATGAAGCCGACGGAACTGAAGGTTGTGTATTTGAAAAAAATATCCAAGTTTTCTGATGCAAGAAAAACAGACAACATTCATGCAAGGAAGGTAATTCCAACATTAAGAATTGGTGCTAAAACAAAAGACCTAATGCCTACACAATCCATGGCGTTAGAGCAAGAAGTAAAACTAGGTTCAAAAAAGAAATTAAAGGGGCCTGCAGCATTGGCTTTAACAGATTCTGTAACGTTTGCCAAAAATGTTCAATTGGCTGATGTAGCCACAGCAGATACTGCTTCTCATGTATGCGAGCCCAGCACTGCAAAAAATGGGAATGTAATTTTTTATACAGGCAACTGGTTTGCGGCTGTTTCCATTAATGGCGGAACCACGTTTTCTTATATCAATCCTTATACTACATTTCCAAATCCGCCTGGTATGGGTTTCTGCTGCGACCAAGTGGTACATTATATAAAAAGCATAGATACATTTGTTTGGCTTTTACAATATGGCAAAGATGCATCGGGCAAAAACATACAGCGTATAGCTTATGCAACCACGGCGAAAGTGAAAACGGGTACTTGGAAATATTATGACATTACACCCGCAAGCCTTGGTTTGGCTGCAGGCACTTGGTTAGATTTTCCAGATTTAAGTACAAGCACAGGAATGTTGTACATGACCAGTAATAATTTTAACGCCGCAGGTGCATGGAAGGCTAGTGTGGTGGTGAGAATAAAGTTTACCAGTTTTACTGGAGCTGCCTTATCTGCAAGTTCTTTTAAATCTACCAGCTTTGCTAGTTTTAGGGTAGCACAAAATTGTGCTGGTACCGCTTATTTTGTGGCGCACAAATCGAGCAGTGCATTAAGGGTTTTTACATGGAAGGAAACGCTTGCAGCTCCTACATTTAATGACGTAAACGTAGCATCGTGGGCTACATCAGGCTACAGCTCTATAACGCCAGATGGACGCAATTGGTTGGCTCGTGCAGATGGAAGACACACCGGTGCAACATTGACGGGCAATGAATTGTGGTTTTCTTGGGGTTCGGCAAAGGGAGGGGCCAATGCTAGGCCGCAAGCATTTGTACAAATAGCCAGGATAAATGCAACTACAAAAGTACTCATCGAAAACCTAAATATATGGAACCCCGATTTTGCTTTCTTTTACGCTGCGCTTGCTACCAATAGCAACAACGAAGTAGGCGTATCTGTAGCCATGGGTGGTGGCGCCAAATTTCCAACACATGTTGTAGGCATACTTACGGGTACACGCAAGCTGGTAACAACTTTTGCAGGAAATAGAGGCCCAGCAGATAACAAGTGGGGCGATTACCTTACTGTAAGAAGAAACTATCCGTTGGAAAAACAATTTTGTGCGTCGGGTTATGTGCTAAAATCGGGTGCTGGCGCTTCGGATGCTACACCAAATTTTACCGTTTTTGGTAGATCTTCGGATGTATAAATATGGGTAAATAATAGGGTTAAAAGTTTGTATCTCATGGTAGAGGTACAAACTTTTTTATGCCCCTGTGCGAAAATTATTAAAACTCCAAACTCCGATTTTATGCGTTTTTTCTTTTAAATAAGATGGCGGCTGACAACCATTAAGCATCGATTAAAACTGAAAGCGTAAGTTGCCGACAAAATTGTATAAGATGTTTTAACAGCAAAACACAAACATTTCTTGTCCTGTACTATATAGAAGTTGAAAAAAAAAGACTTACTCAATTTATAAGTAGTAGTGTGGAGTAGATGGAGTAGATGGAGTAGATTTTTGGCTCTCAGATTTTTTCTGCTTAATCTGTAAAATCCGAGAGCATTTTATTTTTCTGTTTTCAGCGCTGGGACGCCCGAAAAATTATAGGCTCTAAGACTTGATGGGGGTAGATTTTTGGCTCTCAGATTTTTCAGATTTACTCAGTTTTTTTCTGCCTAATCTGTAAAATCTGAGAGCATTTTATTTTTCTGTTTTCAGCGCTGGGACGCCCGGAAAAATTATAGGCTCTAAGACTTGATGGGGTAGATTTTTGGCTCTCAGATTTTTCAGATTTACTCAGATTTTTTCTGCCTAATCTGTAAAATCTGAGAGCATTTTATTTTTCTGTTTTCAGGGTTGGGACACTCGGTAAAATTATAGGCTCTAAGACTTGATGGGGGTAGATTTTTGGCTCTCAGATTTTTCAGATTTACTCAGATTTTTTCTGCCTAATCTGTAAAATCTGAGAGCTTTTTCTGTTTTCACCGTTATAACACCCTAGATTTCTTGCTCAATTATTAATCGAATCTATCGTTTGCTCTACTTTATATTTGCGTCTAATAAAAGTTTCATAATTATGCTGCAATAATTTTTGAAATAGATTCTCTATGTGCGGCAAAGTGTAGTGCAGCAAAAATATCACCCTCTTTTAAGCTTGGGTAATCTTCTAAAATCTGTTGATTGTTCATGCCCGAAGCAAGCCATTGTAAAATATCTAATACAGCTATTCTAGTGCTTTTTATACATGGTTTACCAAATCTTATATCGGGGTTAATATCAATATGCGATAAATAATTTTGCATAACCAAAATTACAAATAATAATATAATGAGGTTTAATAAAAAAGAAAAATATTGAATGCTGTTTGGCGTTAGCAATTTGTTTGAAGGGCGGCATTCAAATAAATTGTATTGGTGGAATAAAACAAACGCACATGCACGGATGCGTGATAAGTGTAACACAAACGAATGCGAAAGAAGTTACTTTTCCTTGTCTTTTATTCCTTTCAATACTGTTTTTGCATTTATAGCTGTTACCACTTTTTGACCAGTTTTGGCTTCCAATGCCTTCATGGCTACTTTGGCTACATTGCCACCTTGCTTGGCTACTTTTTTATTATCCTCAAAAGTTGCTGGATTGGTGGCTGCAGAAATATCTTTTGTAGATGCTTCTGCAAGCATGTTTAAAATAAGCTCGGTATTGGTCATGTTATCACGCAGGTTTTCTTTTTTTAAACCTTTCAACACTTTGTATTCTTTAATGGAATTTCCCGACCACTCTTTAGTTATTATATCTGTTAACGTTGCAAATTGCACCCCTTTTTTCATACCCCGTTTTTTCCATTCATCGGTAAGTTCTTTTCGTATTTCTATACTTTTTAAGCGCTGATTAATCCAGCTTTCAGAATAGCCCAATTGCATGTATTGCTCCAAAGCCCTATCAATGCTTAGCTCTGGATCTTGCATTTCGTCTAATCGTTCTGCAGCTACTTTTGCAAGCCATATTTTAAAAGGTTCTGCCTTTGGCGATGGTATAGATTGTATGAGACGAAAAAGTTGTTCAGTATCGGCTACATCAGTTAGCCGCATTTTGCCATCTGCAGCTTCCATTTTCAAACCGTTACAATTTGTAACGGTTTCGTTTCCCTCATCTAACAACCTCTTTTTTAATACACGCCAATACACTTGAGGATTGGGGCTATCTGTAAGCACAGAAATAACATCTACAATAGATAAATACCACTTCTCTTGCTCGGCATCCCAAACTGTTCTTACTTTTTTATTGTCAAATATTTTTATGTCGTTTTGCTTTTCCATGCGTTTTGCTTTTTAAGAGGAGCATAAAGATAACAAATAAATACTAAATTATTTAGCTTTGTAAGGCTTTTTTGTCGCATTAAATTATTTTACTCCGCTATCGCTATTTTTTCTGCAGTTAATTTGTGCAATGCATGCGTGAGAGCAAGCTTGGTGCTCGCCAGTGTAGGCAAGGAGGACTAACGGATACGAAGAAAGGGGTAATCTTTTAAATGAGTAACACTCATTTTTATTAATAGATGTTCAGAGATGTTTCTCTTAACGCTGAGGTTAGATGGGAGTGGGCGATATTGTGCAAAGTGAAGGGATAATTTATTCTCAAGAATTTTTTGTTTCAACATAAACAAAGGCTTTAATTATTTTATTAATAATACTGTACCCTGTATAAATTGAGATTTATTATTTACAAAACGGTAAGAGCATTGATAAACAAAAGCGCCTAAATTTTGCAAGATACCCTTATATGTTCCTTTCCACCCCCCTTTAATATCAATAGTTTCAAAAATCAGTTGACCATATCTGTTATAGACACTAAGATTATATTCTACAGGTATTTCAGAAAAATTAGCTTTAAAAACATCGTTCAAACCATCCCCGTTAGGTGAAAAGCTGTTCGGAAACAAAATATATTGAGAACAGTTTTTGCTAACGATAGATACAGTATCGCTTGTTTTACAACCACGTTGGTCTGTAATATTTACCCAATATTTACCCACTGAATTAACTATAATTGATTGCTGATGACTACCTGTATTCCAGAAATAAGAGAGATATCCATTACCAGCATCTAAGGTTTTATTTCCCCCATTGCATATAGAAGTGTCCCCCATTATTTGAACTAAAGGTAAGGGGTATGGAGATAAAATTACTATTGTATCTCTGGAAATGCAAGTGTTGAAATCTATTGCTGCAACGAAATATGTATTTGGGTTTTGTGCATAAATACTAGGAGCGTTTTGCCCTGTAGACCAAAAATATTGTAAGAAACCTTGCCCCGCATTTAGTTTAGTACTATCACCAGAACATAGTCGCAAATCATTTCCCAGGTTAATAGGAGCAGAGTGATTAACTATAATTTGAATAGAGTCGCTAACATTACAACCATTTGTTTTTTTTGCATTTACATAATATTTTATAGCATTATTTGGAAAAACTTTTACGCTAGTATTGCTTTGTACAATCATATTAATTGATGGATACCATTGGTAATTATTATAACCACTGTTAATGGACAGGGTCAATGTATCTGTATTACATTTTGCAAGGTTTGGACCTAGGTCGAACAAAACATTTGCATCATCATATATGTGAATCGAATCAGTAAAACTTATACCACATGAATCTATTACTGTAACATAATACAATCCAGCCGTTGTTGCGTTAAATATTGAATCGACTGAGCCATTTTGCCAGATATAACTAGAAAAACCTACATGAGCATTTAAGAGAACAGACTGTGCATTACACAATGCAGTGTCTATACCTAAATTTAGTGAGGCTGCTATCTTGTACGAATGAATTAAAATAGAGTCTTTCATGATTTGATCGCAAGAATCAATAACTGTTACATAGTAAAGACCAGGAGTAGAAATTAATAAAAGGGAATCGGTAGTACCATTTTGCCAAAGGTAGCTTTTGAAACCACTACGTGCATTAAGAAGTATGGAAGACCCAAGGCAAATTCCTCGATCTGGCCCTAAGTTTAACAAATTTCCATTTCCAAAAAAATGGATGTTTATTGTATCTCGAAAAATATTGTTACAAGAGTCAGTAACCTGTACATAATATGTACCCGATGTAGTTACTGTAAGAAGCGAATCGGTAGTGCCGTTTTGCCATAAATAATTTTTATATCCCTTGTGTGCATTAAGCGTAATTATATTTCCTGCACAAACAGAAGTATCATTTCCAAGGTTTAATACTGTTACGGGGCTATAAACTTGAATATTAATTGAATCTATAATAGGGATACAATTACTTACAATTCTTACCTTAAGTTTAGTGTTACCCCCAATAAATTTTATTCGAATAGTATTACCAGAAATATAAGTTATTTGCATATTTAATGGATCTGTAATCCATTCCAAAGGTGCATTACAACCAATATTTTTTTGAGCGGTAAAAATATATTCCTGCTGCATGTCGCAAATAGTATCTTGACCTAAAATATTTACGGAAGAGCAACCTGGTACAGACGCACAAATAAGTTCACTTTCTGCATTATATTGTTGTCTAGAAATGGTAGGCACAGTAGAAAAAAACATTGTAGTATCTGATACAATACATGGAATTGGATTAATATTAATTTGTATTATTGTATCTTTTAACATTAGACTGTCTGATAAGCATACACCAATTTTACCTTCATTGCTGTATTTAATAAGAAATGATGTAGAGGAAGAATATGGAACGAAAAAGGCAGGTTGTATAGACCCTGTTTCGTAAATGGAATTATCAGGACCAGTTACCAGTGCTCTATTAAACTTAGTAAATGAAGAGCCTCTACTTTTTGCATATTTAATAATAAAATTTTCATTCATTTGAAGATTAAAATCCATCCATGAATTATTACCATTGTAATTGGAAGAACTCATTGTTATAGATCCGTTGGGTGATTGATAAGTAAGCCAGTTACTTCCTAATGGAGAACCTAATATTGATAAAGATTTCTGTGCAAGTACATTACCATTTAAATCTGTTTTCAATAGAATATTATGGGAAGCAGAAGCTTGTCCTTTAACCCTTCCGCCAAAATACAATTCGCCGTTGTAACAATTCATCATATTACTTAGGTTCACATGTTCGTATGTATTTGAATATATTTTGCACCATGACATATTTCCATTTACTTGTGAGGCTTTAATTAGAATGGAAGCGGCATAGTCATTGTAAGCATTAATACAAACAATATAAACATCAGAGCCATTTAAACACAATGTTTTTGCTACTATATTGTTGAATTCTGCAGTATATTGCGGTCGAAAAATCTTTGACCATAAAAAATTACCATTTGCGTCGGTTTTTACTAAGAAAGTTCTTTTTTCTGTAAACACTTTATCGTCATGCAACAAAAGAAATATACTGCCATCGGCAGCTTGTTTAATATCTGATATCGATACTTGCCCACCTGGATAAAAGTTTAATATCCTGAATGATTTTATCCAAACATTGTTTAGGTTGCTATCAATTTTTTGTAGAATATAAGAATATACAAAATTTGTATCTACACAACTACCAAAAAACAAAAGAGCGCTATCATTTGATTTTACCATTTTTGCATATGGACTACGTTTATCAGCAATAAATATCTTTTGTTTAAGTATTTGTCCATTAGCAGAAATTTTTGAAATAAAACTTCCTTCTCTCAGTGAATGATAAGGTTGATCATATGCAATTCCTGACTGGTACAATGATCCACCCATACTTAAAAGGTTTATCGGATAAGTCGAATTAAACCCGCGGTATTTTTTGTAAAAACTATTATAACAAATTTCTGTTGTTGGAATTAACGGGCATTTTAACTCACGGCAAACATTAGTAGAGTCTACAGAAAAAGAAATATTAGATATTGTTCCAAATCCATTTAAAAGGGTGTCCGAAACATAAAAATAAGTTACGGTATCTGTTGGAAAGGGTACACGTAAAATACTCCAATCTGTTGGCGCTTTTTCAACGCATGATGGATTAGACCCTGCGCTATCTGTTTTTAACTGTATTAGGTTTTTATTATTAGAGGAAGTCTTTCCAGAACTATATATGGTATATCCTTGATCCCATGTTTTCACACAGCCGTTTAGTTGAACACTATCTGGTAAAGTGTAAACTGAGGACCAATATTTATAGGTCTGCAAATCTTCACTGCCAGAAAGGGTTACAATATATATCTGTTTCGATTTTAAGGTAGGAGAAAAAGCGACGCAACCTCCATCACTACTCATTGCTGTTAAAGCCGAACTGTCTATTATAACATTGGGTGTAAATATCTTTTCTAAAGCTACTTGTATGTATGCTTTAACATTAACCCTAATTAATTCCCAAGGAGCACCTCCCACAGAGCGAATACCCGTAAAATATGAATAAAGACTTATCTCATCAGCATCATGAATGTAATAATGGGCATTTTGGTGAAAACCACCCAATTTTCGAGTGTAGGTAATTGTTTTTTTTCCATTTTGGTAATAAGGTATATAATATTGATTTACCGTATGGAAAGTGGAATCTATACAAGAAGTAAGTATCAATATTGAACCAGCGTCATCTGTTATTTCAATTACCCTTGCTCCAGTATTTGTTTTCACCGATTTCTGCCAAACAAGATTGCCGGTCACTTGATTCATCATACCATAAATCATAGAAGAATCACTTGTTGCTGCAAAACTAAAATCCGAATAAAGGGACCTACTAATTTTGGGTGAGAAAACATTTCCAAGCGTAACGTAAGCGTGTTGCCATATGATATTACCTTGTGCGGAAATCCTTAAAGCAATCATAGTAACTTTGTGTGAAATTCGATCTTCCGACGTACCCACAATAAACATATCTTCATTTTCATATTCACGAAAAGAAGTAAATGCTTCATCCGCATTAGGGTTTCCATAAGATTTTTGCCAAATTAAATTACCGTTCTTGTCTTTTCGAATCACGATCCCGTCTTTATTCACGGTTCCTTTAATAGAACCAATACCAACAACGTCATTATTGTTTAATGTTCTAGACTTTACAATCTCAAGGTCAAAATTATTTTTTGATATTTTTTGATAATATAAATCGGTGCGACATGTATCTGTTACAGTTTGAGATTTTGAAACCTTACAGATAATAAAAAAACAAAAAAATAATAGGCATCTTATTTTAAGCATCACAATAAAAATAAACAATATTTTTATATCAATTACAATTGCAATGCTTTTTTTAATACTAAATAAAAAAATAAATGTTTTTTTGATCCTAACGCTACAATAATTGCGAATTGTTTTTTGAAACATCTTTTACTTTCTCTGTGTAGCAATGCTTTAAACAATTTTACTTAAAGCTGATTTGATAAAAATAACTTTCAAAGAGTATGGTTACAAAAGATAAATGCAATTGGATAATGCAACTATTTAGAATACAAAATATAGTATGAGGGGTTTGTTTATAAGGGTGCTGGCAAAGAATATAAACAACTTGGAAACCTTTGCGCAAATGGGCTTACATGGTTATGTAACCTTCATAATTCGCAAAGCTGCTGAGGGTTTGTCGGGGGAAAGCGGCACTTAGAGACCAATCTTTTTAATGAGTAACACTCATTTTTATTAATAAATCCTTAGAGACGCTATGCTTAACTCTAAGGATAGAGGGGCGTCAATGTGGTTTTGCAACGGTAGGGTACCAGCGGCGGCACAGAGGTATTTACGCTCAGTTTTAAGTCTGCTTTGAAAGATTTGTCGTTATGCTGCAGTGGGCTAAAACGTCAAAGATTCATTTTTAAAGTAAGTTGTATAAGAAAAAGGGATCTTTTTTAAATGCTGATAAGTCATCAGTAAGTTTTGCTTTTATTTGACTAAGCTGATTATTTACATCGTCACTAAACTGAATACCCTTTCTTTCCATAGAAACCAGGTACTCCAGCAGGTTGCAGCAGGTAGTAAACTGGCCGGCAGCAATTATATTTTTAAGCCGTTTTTCATCTTTTTCATCAAACCAAAGGGTTGTGCCCATGGTACGGGCGTCTTCAGCAACTTTATTCATTTCATCAAATCCGGTAAGAAAGAGTTCTTTGTCAGCATCAGTAGCTGTCCATGTTAAACGTTTGGAATTATTAAACCGATTAGCCCTTGCTACAATATTGTATGTACTCAGTTCATAAATAAAATTGGGCATCCGCCTGTTTTCCCAGGTAGCATCGTTGTAAAACATTTCATAGATCAGCCTTCTGGTTTGTTTTAGATTAATATCCAGCAACATCGACAACATAGAAGCCACTCTTGCTTTTATCATTTGTTCTAGCAAGCCAAGCTTCGATATTTTTAAAAAATGTATCAGCCTTACCATCAGCTTTTCAGAAACAAAAGGCTTGCTTTTTATAAAATCATTGATGAAGCCGTCGTCCAGCAACTTCTTTTTATTTGTGAGCAACCATTTAACGCCAGCAATATTTTTCAGTATTAATACAATCAGCAAAGCCAGTACAGCAATTCCGCCAACAAAACCAGCGGTAACCTTTACCACTTCATTTTCTGAAAATACAAGCCCTGCTAATGCCCAAAGCAATAAGATGATGGAAATGATGGCAGGCCATTTAACAGCGGCTGCAAATTTTTTAATACCGTTTTTTGCAACATTCATATAATGCAGCAAATTATTGCTTCGCCATTCTGGTTCAGTTTGTACTACCGGCACTTTGTATTCATCCATAAAATAACTGGCCACGTCTGTAATAATAAAAAGATCAAAGGGATTTGGATCCGTTCGCTTCCTGCGTCTTTTATCTGCAAGCATGGCGCTATACAGGCCCTGGTTATCTGTAATACCGCCATCGATAAAACCATAAGGCGTTGAAATGGGATTTGTCTTTTCCTGGTAATCTTCAAACAACAATGCTTTATTCAGCTCTGCAATGCTAACCGATTTTCCGTTGGCTGCATAGCTAAAATCCTGCGGGTAAACGATGGGTTCAAACCCAGCCGGAAAACAGGAAGATGCAGCTACCATGTCTGCAATTTTAATCTTCTTTAAAGTTTCCAATTCGGCGGTATCAAATTTTAGGTATTTGTTGCCAACTACCTGTTTGGGATTATTATTTCCCTCTGTCTGAAAACGGAAACTGAGTCCCCGATAAAATTCGGTACAATTGAAACACACTTCAAAGGAAGGTATGTTTGCTTTATTCCAGAATACGCCAAAAGTTTCCCCTTCAAACAACATGTTATCGTACACTTTAGAAAAGGCATTGATAAAATTTTTGTGTTTCTCATTGCCGGATTTGTCCCATCCCTCTTTATTATCCAATTCTTCAAATACTGCCAGCAACATACGCTGCCCAGCCATTTCTTTTTTTAGTTTGGCATATACATCTTTCATGGTTTTACCTTGGTGTATATAGGCCGAGTACAATGCATTGGTAAAACTGCCACCCGAAGTGGAAGCGATATAAGACACATTATTCAGCAGGCTTTTTTCATCGGCAGGTGACGCTGCGCCCAGCCAGTTAATGCTGTCGAGATAAGTTAAGGTCCCTAAACTAAACGCTGCAGCACGAAATCCTCCGCCGGAAAAAGTGAGCGCAATGTTTTGCAGGGGTGTTGCAGGATGATCAACAGCTGTATTACTCATTTTACATGTTATGATAGTGATTTGAAAGGGTTTCTAACAATTAAATCCGGCGTTTATACAACTGACTTTTTAACAAACTCCAGATAGCTATCTGCCAGATCGGTTTTCATTTCTAACCACAATGGCAAATGATCGCTCATCTGGTAAGACCGGAAGTCTGTAAATTTATTTTTCGCAAGTTTTTTTCCATAGTGGGCATTAACCCGCTCTTCGTAAAGACCAAAATCATTAAAGACGGTATCATAATAATTGTAAACACCGGCCTTGTTGAATTTAATATTCTTATACTTACTGTAGTAAAGGATCTGGTCGTAGATTTTGCTTTGTAATTGGTTGCTGCCCGGAAGATTCCCGTTAAGTATTGAATCGGGTATAGCAAAGCTAGCCGAGGTAGCAGCTTTATAGGTGGCAGCCTTGGTATCTTCAATGTTAAAATCACCCAGTATAAACATATTGTCTGCTTCGTTTTTTCCCTTTTCATTTACATAATACTTGGAAAAAAAATCTACGATACTTCCTATTTCTTCTACCCTTTTTTTATACTTTGCTCCGGTCTTTGCATCGTCTCCATAATAAATATGTACCGTTGCCATATCAAATTTTATCCAGCCAGCCTGAAACCTTATAACATATGGGGCACGGGCAAATTGATCTATAGGATCTTTTCCTTTTGGTAAAACAACCTGCCCGGCAATATTTTTAAATGATACGGTTCGTTTATCGTACAGGAAGGCCAATCTTTCGCTGTTGCCCGATTTACCTTGGGTAACGATGCTTACATGCACGCCATAATCGTCCCCAAGAATACTAAGCATCTGATCAAACTCTTTCATGTCTGTTCTTACTTCTTGTATGGCAATAAGGTCAAACCTCGAAATTATTTCAGCAATATAATAAAGAGACTCTGGCATGCGGCCATTATACTTTGTGTTACCAAATTCCCTGATATTCCAGGTACCAAGTACAAGGTTTCCCCTGAGTTTTTTTTCAGGAATTTCCTTATCAAGGGAAGCTCTCAAAGCCAGAAGATTATCAATAACAGCATCCCGGTGAATTTTATCTTCTATAAATAAAATGGATTTGTTTTTGGGCCGCAGGTAATAGTAGTTCATAATATTAGTTGAGGTTTAACAAAGTAAAATATTATGTAATATTAATATATTATTTTCGTATTTGCAAGCAGGTACAAAAAATTTAGCTCGAAAAATTTATAAATATGTATGCATATGCTTTACTGATAAATGATGGGAAAGTTATTGAGGCGGGGAGGCGGGGAGGCTTTTACTTGTACAGCAAATTTTTGGGATGTTGGGAAGTGGTTTTTATTGCTGTGTAGATATGAGAAATTGATTAGCGCTAAGGATAGAGCGACTTACTATACAAAGAAATTAGTACTTTGTTGTTAAATTTAAAACAAGTTAAAAAATAAATATAGCTTAAATAATATTTTGAAATGCCTAAAATAAATACTGAAACGAAAGATGCAATAAAAAAGTTAGGGAGAGATGAGTTAGAAAAATTAGTTATAAAAGCAGCATCAAAAGATAGTAGCTTTTACGATTATCTACTGGTAAACTATGTGGACAAAGAATTTGGAGAACAAGACTTGTACGAAAAAGCAAAAGAGGATCTAGATTTTTTATTTAAAAAATCTTACAAAGGTTTTGCAGAAGAATTGCAGCTTGCCAATATGCTAGCATCTTGCCATAAAAGGATAAATGAATTTAGCAAAATATGCAAAAATAAAGAGCTAGAACTTAATTTGATTATGCAAATATTAGCGCTACCATTTTCTTTATCTAGCAATTTATTTTGCACTTGCTTTACCAATTATAATTATAGAGTAAGCTTGCTGCTAAAAAAAGCGATTAGCTTACTTCAAAATAAATTACACCAATACTATGCTATAGAATATTCAAAAACAATTAATGATTATTTGCAAACGATACATAGAACAAGTAGTTATTTAGATTGTGTGAGCAGTTTGCCGCTCTCTATATAAATAATAGATGCTAATCAATAATTATAATGCTTTGCACCCATGGTAAGTCTTATAAACCACTCGTAAGATTTTAGAGATTGCAAACCAAGCACAAGGGATTTTTATATAGCTGCACAGATACGCTTCACAGATAGCAGGGCGGCATACCTGTGCAAGGGTGCGTAGAGAACGCTGGGCTATAGGGGTAAATACTCCTTTTTAATAATAAAACCCTACAGACGCTTTGCATAAATATAGGGGTAGAAGGGCAAAAACCAAACAATGTCATTAAAGTTTTTGGGCAGGGTTTACTTTCGGCCAACATCCGTTCTTATCTTTATGCAAATGATACAACAAGGCGAAAAACAGCCACAAATCCGCATATTGGCAGATAGCTTCTTGCCATCATTTAAATTGCTACGCCAGCACAATCCACTTCGCTTGGCGGGCGCTACCGCTTTTTTTACCACATTTGCATTGCCACCCATTGTAATTATTTTGGCGCAACTTTTTGGCGTGCTCATCAATCCCATGCTCGTTGGCAAAGGCCTCATAGAAAACATTGGCAATAACCTCGGGCAACAGGGCGCAGAGCAGGTAAGAGAAGTAATAAGCAGCATCAGGGGATTTAGCCAACACAACTATGTTTTTATTCCGGGGTTTGTATTTTTATTGTTTGTAGCCACCACTCTTTTTAGTGTTATCAAAAATTCTTTTGAGCAAATTTGGGAAGTAACACAAAGCGAAAAAGCTGGTTTTATACAAGGCCTTGGTAGCAGGTTAAAATCATTGGCCGTTATAGTTTTGGTGGGTATTTTATTTTTTGCCGAGCTTTTTCTTAGAAGTATAGAAACAATAGGCGGCGATTATGTAGAAAAAATTTTTGGAAACGGAAGTATTTATTTTAAGTTGGTGTTTAGTGAGGTAACGGCAGTCGTTATTGTATCTACATGGTTTGTACTAATGTTTCGATTTCTTACCAACGGGCGCCCTCGGTGGAAGGCTTCCTTCCTCGGAGGAATGCTTACGGGCATTTTATTTATTGGCGGTCGTATTATTTTAAAAGTATTGTTGATAAAAGGAAATGTGGGCACACTCTACGGTACATCTAGTTCTGTAATGCTGGTGCTGCTCTTTGTATTTTACTCTTCTTTTATTTTATATTTTGGCGCCTGTTTTATAAAAATATATTCCGATAAAATGGGGTGGGCACTAGCGTTTCACAAAAAGGCTGCTAAGGGGAGCACGCAGGAAAACGCTGCGGTAGAGGGGTAAGGTTTGTATGGGCAAATACAGCTTTATATTTATACATTTTTTGAGACGGTTTGCTAACCGCCAAGGATTGTGGGGCAAGAGAAGGCTTCGTTATTGGGAAAGATTGTAGAGGTTGCAAAATAAGCACAAGGATTTTTGGGTAGCTGCACAGATACGCTTATACACATAGCTGAGCGGCATATCAGCGCAAGGGTGGGCCATTTTACCATCTTCGGTAGGCAATTTCAACTGGTTACAATTTGTAACCGTTTTGTTCCCTTCTTCTTTTAACCGTTGCTTTAGTTTTCTCCAATAAGCATTTGGGTCAACAGTTTCCGTTAATACCGCTATTACTATTTCTTATTCAGTTAAGTTGTGTAATGCATGAGTGAGACCAAGCTCGGGGCTTGCCAGTGTAGGCGTGGGAGACTAACGGATGCGAAGAAAGGGGTAATTTTTTTAACGAGTAACACTCATTTTTATTTATAGATGCTTAAAGACGATACGCTAAACGCTAAAGATTGAGGGATTATAAACCCGTTTGAGCCTTAAGTTAATGAAATTGGGAATAAATTATTAATTTTATAGCATTTTTTAAAATTTGTCCATTACCTTTAAATTGACAAAAAATTTAGTATTTTGCAGCTTTAGTATTATAGTATAAAATGAAGATTAAAGAAAAAATTAGTATTGACGAATTTGACGGCAAACGTTTTCAAATAAGATTAGTAGAACCTACTAATCAAAAGAAAGCTATTGTTACACATTATCTTCATAATATTCACAACGGTGTTTCAAAGCATTTTAAAAAGGATGCTTTAAAATGTATAAATGAAATTGTAGAGTTTAAACAAGAAGAAGAAAAATTATCCATTGTTGCAGAAGATGCTTTACAGCAACTCCTTTTTGAAGTTGAAAATGTCCCATTTCCGACTCCAGATAATTATACTTTTAAATTTATTGACTTATTTGCAGGAGTTGGAGGATTTAGAATTGCAATGCAAAACCTTGGCGGAAAATGTGTTTTCACAAGTGAATGGGATAAAAATGCACAAGTAACATATAGAGCCAACTTTGGAGAAGTTCCATTTGGAGATATTACAAAAGAGGAAACGAAGAAATTTATACCTGATGGATTTGATTTGCTATGTGCAGGGTTTCCTTGCCAAGCATTTTCCATTGCAGGAAAACGTGGAGGTTTTGAAGATACAAGAGGAACTTTATTTTTTGATGTGGCAGAAATTATCAAACGAAAAAAACCTAAAGCAATTTTCTTAGAAAATGTGAAAGGTTTGAGAAATCATAATGGTGGAAAAACATTGGAAACAATATTAAATGTTTTAAGAAACGATTTAGGGTACTACGTTCCAGAGCCTCAAATAATAAATGCAAAAGATTTTGGAGTGCCGCAACATAGAGAAAGAATTTATATTGTTGGATTTAGAAAAGACCAAAATATTACAAGCTTTGAATACCCAAAACCTCTAAAGAAAAAAGTCTCTTTTTTGAAAATTAGAGAGAAACAAGTTGTTCCAACTCGTTATTATCTTTCTACACAATATGTTCAAACGTTAGTTAATCATAAAGCGAGGCATGAAGGAAAAGGTAATGGGTTTGGATATGCAATAATTCCAGATGATGGAATTGCAAATGCAATTGTAGTTGGAGGAATGGGCAGAGAAAGAAATTTAATTATTGATGACCGCATAACAGACTACACTCCTACTACGCATATAAAAGGAGTTGTGAACAAAGAGGGAATTAGAAAGATGACACCTAGAGAATGGGCAAGATTACAAGGATTTCCAGACAATTATATCATACCAGTTGCTGATGCGTCTGCATATAAACAATTTGGTAATTCTGTTGCCGTTCCCGCAATACAGGCGACAGCAGCCAAAATTTTAGAACTTGTTATAAATTCTAAATGAATAAATTAAACCAATTAGGGATTACAGTAGGAATTAATAATAAAGCTGAAATTGTTTTTGATTCTCTTTTTCCGAACTTCTTAAATGTGAAGTATAAAAAGCCATCAGATTACATCACGACTTATTGGGACGCTTTTCAAAAACATCCCGAAAGCAACAATAACTTAAACGGGAAAATCTTTGAATACATCTTGGCAACGCTATTTGTAAGAGAAAACATTTTACCACTTTATTTGAGCGCTAAAGTTGCATTTGTGCCGAATGTGATTTACGATTTAATGTTTTACACCACTGAAAGAGGACCAATTTGTATTTCAGCAAAGACAAGTTTGAGAGAAAGATATAAGCAAGCTGATTTAGAGGCAATAGCACTAAAGTATGTCCATAGAAAAGCATTGAGCTATCTTGTAACACTTGAAGCCAACGAAGCTAAAAGTGTAAAAGCAAAAATAAAAAGTGGAGATGTAATAGGACTTGACAATGTTGTAGTGGCAACAAGCAGTGATTTCAATGACCTAATAGAAGAATTAAAAAACTATAAATTTTCAGAGCCGCCTACAGTTAAGGTAATTGAAAGTAATCAAATTATTACAAAGGAAAAAGTTTTAAAGCTAAAATGAGTGAGCAACAATTAGTAATGACTTTTGAGGCTAATACTATTCAGCATCTTGGTGTCAAAATGTATTCGACCATTCCACCTGCTTTAGCAGAATTAATTGCAAATGCTTATGATGCATGTTCAACAGAAGTTTTTATTCGGCTTTATGATGGAGAAAACAAAAAAGTTATAGTTGAAGACAATGGAATAGGAATGTCATTTGAACAAGTAAATGATTATTTTTTAAGGATTGGTAGAAATAGGAGGGAGGAAAATCAAGAATCAGCTTGCCGAAGCATACCTACAGGAAAAAAAGGTCTCGGGAAATTAGCTTTGTTTGGAATTGGAGATAAAGTGAATATTATAACCTGTCAAGGCGGTGAAGCTGTTAGTTTCATTATGGATTGGGAGGAAATTAATAGTTGGGAAAATGGCAAGCCTTACACTCCAACTTTTGAAATTTTTCCAAATGGTTATTGTAAAAAAGGAACAACAATTATACTGTCAAACCTGAAAAGAAAAACAGGTTTTCCTATTCAAGATTATTCAGAAAGTATTGCCCGACTTTTTAATTTCAATGATGATTTTATTGTTTATTTATCATTGAATGATGGTAAGCCAATAATAATTGACAACAAATTAAAGTATGATAATATTGAACCTGAATTTAGTTGGGACATCGCTAATATTAATAAAGATAATGTAGTTGACTATAGAGAAAAAGATCTGATAGTTGGCACAATTGTCACAACAGAAAAACCTTTAAAAGCAAACTTAAGAGGTGTAACCCTCTTCGCTAATGGAAGAATGGTTAATGCTCCTGAATTTTTTGGCCCATCAGAATCCAGTCATTTTTATTCGTATACTACAGGTTGGTTAAATATTGATTTTATAGATAATTGGGATGAAGATGTAATTTCAACAAATAGACAATCTATTGATTGGGATAATCCATTGACAACAGATTTACGTGAATACTTGGCAAGTTGCTTACTAATAGTTGAAAAAGAGTGGAGAAATTCTCGGAAAGAAAAGAGATATTTTATCTGAAAAAACAAATGTTGATGTAAATAATTGGGTAAAAACACTTGAAGGAAAAGTAAAAGATGATGTAGGGGCTCTTGTAGATATTTTGGACAGTAATCCAGAAATTTCTGAACAGATACAACAAAAATCTGTTCAACTTTTATACGGATTAGTTCCAGAATACCCAAATCTTCATTGGAGACATATTCACCCAGAAATTCAAAAGGTTTCTAGAAGGTATTATGAAACCCATGATTATTATACCGCATTCATTGAAGCATTAAAACGATATGTGGGAGAAGTAAAAAATAAATCTGGCATTCATAATATAATAGATAGAAGTTTAATGCAATCCGTTTTTTCTGGGAAATTACTTGTAACGAAAAAGTATAAAAAAACCGACCAAAGCCTATTTGATAAACTTACAATACAAAATATTGAGGATGGTCAAAAAATGCTTTCTGAAGGACTTGTTGTCGGAGGCAGAAATCCATTGCAACATGAGGAGCACATTGAACTTAGTACTACTGGCCTTTTTTCTGAAAAAGATTGTCTTGACTTCTTGAGTTTATTGTCCCATTTATTTAAACGACTTGATGATGCAGAAACTCCTTAAGTATTAGATTCACAATTTGATATTATTTCCGAATCTATCAAATGTGAAAAAAACGGGCGAAAAAAACACAAGTTCAGAAAAATGCAAAAACGTCATTGTTCGCCACCCTTCTAACAAACTTTCCCACATTAAAAACTCATCCACTT
The DNA here is from genome assembly GCA_031380515.1 of Ferruginibacter sp. Classification (GTDB taxonomy): domain Bacteria; phylum Bacteroidota; class Bacteroidia; order Chitinophagales; family Chitinophagaceae; genus Ferruginibacter. The sequence continues at coordinate 26,147 of JANNGD010000001.1, forward strand.
TTCTTGCGCATTTACACACTTCACTTATGGCCCATACTACTAATGATTTGTATGCCAAAGTAATCAAGTAAGCACTAATTCGTTATATTTTTTCTTTGTAGAAGATAAAATTACTTTTTTAACAACAACGTTACCTTTTTTTGCAAAATACTTTGATAGAGCCATTTCTTCTTCTTTTGTAAGAGAACCTTGTCCTCCAATAAAATCCAACGCTATCTTTTGGCTTTTTTTCACCTAGTAAATATATGAAATTATTAGTGGTTTTGGCTTCAAAATTGCCTGAAATTTCTCTTTCTTATATTCTACTTTACAAAACCTCATTTAATTTTTATATCAATCACAATTATCGTTACAAGCTCCTCTGCTCAATGATATTCAACCGCCGAGGCCAGCCCGGATAGTAGTGAAAACCGAAGCGCAGCGAAGGTTGTAACGAATAGCCGGAAACAAATGCTCATAAAAGTTACTGCTGCCCACGCTCCTCCTTCGGCGGACAAGTCCAATATCCCTACCTCATCAACTCCTCCTTAAAATAATTCAACCGCAAACTATCGTTCCAACCATTGGGGTTTTTGTCAAATGTTTTGCTGCTGTAAAATACCATGCCCTTGAGTGCGGGTAGGCTGCGTATTTTTTTTATTTGGTTGGGCAGTTGGTTTTTGTCTTTCCATGCGGGATTGCTGCCGGCACGGTAATAGCCTAGGCCAATGTAGCAATCTTTGCCGTAGGTGTTTTTGGCCCACCAGTCGGCAAGGGTATTAAACTCGGCAAGGGGGTGGCCTATTTCCCAATAGAGTTGTGGGGCTACATAATCTATCCAACCTTTGCGCAGCCAGAGCAAAATATCGGCGTAGAGGTCGTCGTAGTTTGTTTGTCCCGCTTGGGTATTGCTGCCGAGGCTATCTACCGAGGCATTGCGCCACACACCAAAGGGGCTTATACCAAAGCGGCATTTTTTGTTGGCTTGTTTTATTACCCTGCCAAGGCTCACAATAATAGAGTCGGTATTGCTGCGGCGCCAAGCATCTTTGGTCATGCCCTTGCCATACTGCATGTACGATTTATAATCGGGAAACTCCTTGCCGGATATGCGGTAGGGGTAAAAATAATCGTCCATATGTATCGCATCTATGGGGTAGCGGGTTACTATGTCTTTTACTACGGTGGTTACAAATTTTTGTGCTTCCTTGTTGCCGGGGTCAAAATATTTTTTATCGCCGTATGCTATAAACCAGTCGGGGTGCTGGCGGGTGCTGTGCATGGTGGTAATGTTGGGCTTTTTTAAACTAAACACGGCTCGATAAGGATTGAGCCATGCATGAAACTCCATGCCCCGCTTGTGTGTTTCGGTAATCATAAATGCCAACGGGTCGTAAAAGGGGCTGGGTGCTTGCCCTTGCACACCGGTGAGCCACTGGCTCCAAGGCTCGTATGCCGATGGGTAAAAAGCATCTGCGGCGGGGCGTATTTGTACAATCACGGCATTCATGCCATTGCGCTTGTGCATATCGAGCAATTGTATAAAAGAGGCTTTTTGTATGGCTACATCGGTAGTGGGTGCTGTTGGCCAATCTATATTGTCTACCGTGGCTACCCATACCGCCCTAAATTCTTTTTTGTATAGGGGTTTTTGTGCGGTGCAATAGGTAATGGAAAATATAAATAGGGCTAGTAGGCTTTTCATGTGTGGCTGTTTGGGGTAAAGATAATAAAGAGTTGGTAAGCTTATGTGGGTGGGGTAAATAAAGAGTAGTTAAAAGGAGGGGTAGGAGAAGAAGCTAGGAGGAGAGGTTTAAGATAAAGGGAGATAATTTAAAAGGAGTGAAGGAGGGGCTAGGAGAAGAAGGGTAGGAGAAAGGGAGAAGGTTTAAAAGGAGTGAAGGAGTGGCTAGGAGAAGAGGATGAGGAGAAAGGGAGATGGTTTAAAAGGAGTGAAGGAGTGGCTAGGAGAAGAGGATGAGGAGAAAGGGAGATGGTTTAAAAGGAGTGAAGGAGGGGCTAGGAGGAGAGGATGAGGATAAATGGAGATAATTTAAAAGGAGTGAAGGAGTGGCTAGGAGGAGAAGGCTTAGGAGAAAGGGAGAAAGTTAAAAAGGAGGGGCTAGGAGAAGATGCTAATGAGAAACGGAGATAATTTAAAAGGAGAGAAAGAGGGACAAGGAGAAGAGGATGAGAGAAAAGGATTTTATTCAAAGAGCGCAAATGAGAAAAAACAGTACAATATTTACTAAGGTCAATACTGCCAACTGTCAACTGGCCACTGTCAACTGCCCACTCCCTCATGTTATTCAAAGAGCGCAAATGAGAAAAAACAGTACAATATTTACTAAGGTCAATACTGCCAACTGTCAACTGCCATCTGCCTACCCCCTCATTTTATCCAACAACATATTCATTTCTTTTGCATCTACATGGGTAAGTGCACCGCATATGGCGTACATGTCATTTTCTGCAGTATCTAGCTTTGCTAATAGTTTTTTCCCTTTGGTAGATATACTTACATCTACCAATCTTTTATCTGTTGGACAAGTAGTTTTTTTTACGAGCCCTTTTACCAGCAGCCTGTCTACAATCCTACTGGTGTCGCTCATTTTATCGAGCATGCGTTGCCTTATTTGTAAAGTAGAAATGGGCTGACCGGCGCCACGAAGTATGCGAAGAATATTAAATTGCTGTTGGGAAATATCCTCTTTGTCAAAAAAAGCTTTTAATTGTTCATTCATCCAATTAGCTGTATAGATAATGTTTACCATTACTTTTTGGTGCTCGTTTATGAACTTATGTTGGTTTATTTCATTTTCTAAACTCATAAATGCAATATTAGCTTAATATTTTGTTTTTGGGAGGGTTTTCACGCAAAGGGGTCAAAGAGGCAAAGGATTTCACGCAAAGAGGCAAAGATTGCAAAGAGAGCAAAGAATTTCACGCAAAGAAACAGCGATTACAACGAGCACAAAGGGATTGCACGCAAAAAGGCAAAGGAGCAAAGAGCGCAAGGAAAAGAAAGGTTGAATCGTTTTATAGAGAGTTAATATTGGGTTGTTTCTTCTTCAGCATTTTCTGCGCCGGTAAATTCATTCACATAAATTTTTACCAGTATCAAAAAATAACTGATAAGCAATGGCCCAAAAATTAAGCCTACAAAGCCAAAAAGATTTAAACCTACAATTACACCGAATACGGTAATGAGTGGATGCACATCGCCAATTTTTTTCATAAAACTTATCCTGGCTATATAATCTACATTGCCAGTAACAATAAGGCTGTACAAGGTGAGCCCCAAGGCTGCTAGGGCATGGTTTTGTGCAAAAACATAAATACAAAGTGGTACCCAAATGATCATGGTACCTACCAATGGGAAAAAGGCAAATATGCCGGTAAGAAAGCCCCACAGCGCCCAATCTGTAATACCAAAAATGTAATAACCCAATGCAGCAAACAAACCTTGCACAATACAAATAAGCGGTATACCCAAGGCATTTGCCTTTATCATCATCTTGGTTTCTTTGGCCAGAATATCTATATTGGATGGTTTTAATGGAATGATTTTACCAAGGGTTTTTTCCATATCCCTACCGCCAATGAGCATAAAATACAATAAGAAAAACATGATTAACAAATTAGCAAGCAAAGTGGCGGTACTGCTTAGCAACATGGGCACAATAGAAGTTATTTTTTGGGCGGCGGCTTTTATATTTTCTGGCGATAAAACTTCCATATCTGTTTTGGCAACAATTGCATCTGCTACAGATTGTACACTGGCAATAACCTTGTCTTGGTTTTGGAGTAGCTCGTTTATCTTAGGGCTCACCAAGGTTACACTTAAGTAAATGGGCAGCGAAATGATGGCTATGTAAAAAAGAATGAATAAGAGGGCGGTCCAACCCTTGCGCCATTTTTTGCCAAAAATAAGGTTGAAATAATAACTTCGGCAAAGGATGTACAGGGTTAATGCGCCCAATATACCAGGTAAAAAAACAAATAATTGTTTTATTAGTAAATAAGCAATTAAAATAATAATCGCCAATACGATTACTTGCCTCATCCGATCATTGAATACAGATTTGTTCATACAATAAAATTATAGATTGTTATTGAGCATTGCAAATATATCGGGTGTATTTAAAATTGTAGCACTCAAAAGTGGATAATAGTGATAAAAAAATAACCGCAGAGAAAAGGAGAGCAGAGAGATTACGCAGAGATTCTCTGCGAAGTCTCTTTTAACTCATTTCTCTGCAGTGAATAAATAAGCTACGATTTTAAATACACCAAAACTATTTGAAACCTATCACCCTATGTGTTATAGTAATTATTTTCAAAAGACCGTAATTAGCCACGCATTTATACCCCTATTTCCACACACTTTCTCCCTCACTACAATTAGAACAAATATCTATGTTCTTTCTGCTCTTCATCAGCTCACCCCTAAACTGTTTGTAATTTTCGTTGTGCCATATTTTTTTGAAGGGCTCGTTTTTTAAATTGCCTAAGCGGTGCATGGCATCTTTATCGAAACAACAAGGTACCACCAAACCATCCCAAGTAATTACATTGGCATGCCATAGTTTCCAGCAGCGGTTTGCAAATTTGTTTTTTGCTTTAATACTGCCATCGGCATTACGTTTGTAGCGGCTGTATTTTTCGTTTGTAGGAATGAGTTTGTTGGGGTCATTTTCGTAATCGTACACTTGCGCACTTTTAAAACGCACTTCATCTACGCCTATATCTTTGGCCAGTTGTTTTATTTCTTCTATCTGGTGCTCGTTGTGGCGCACCACCAAAAACTGAAAGAAAACAAAGGGTGTTTTGCTGTTCAGCTCCTTTTTCCATTTTACAATATTCTTAGCGCCTTCTATTACTTTTTCCAAATTGCCCCCTACCCGGTATTGCATGTACGATTCTTGTGTGGTACCATCTATAGAAATGATGAGCCTGTCCAACCCGCTTTCTACCGTTTTTTTTGCAGCCTCATCGGTAAGGTAATGCGCATTGGTACTAGTGGCGGTGTATATGCCTTTATCCGATGCATATTTTACCATGTCTAAAAAAGAAGGGTTTAAATAAGGCTCCCCCTGAAAATAAAAAATGAGGTACAACAGCTCTTTGTAAAGATCATCTATCGTTTCGGTAAAAAAAGATTTTTCCAACATGCCAGTAGGTCTGGTAAAAGCCCTTAAGCCACTTGGGCACTCTGGGCAGCGAAGGTTGCAGCTCGTAGTAGGCTCAAATGAAATGGAAATAGGGTAGCCCCATTGTACAGGTTTGTCTATGATTTTGCTTAAGTAAAAACTGCTAAGCACTTTTATGCCGTTCCACACACGAGCGGGGGTGAGCTTGCTGGCAAAGTTTTTAGCATCGTTAAAATTAAAATCGGGCATGGCGCAAAAGTAGGGAGTAAATAGAGATTACTTGTACGATATTGGATATTAGATAGCATTTACAATGACAAGTGGCATTGGATTTGCAGCATAAAACCGCCTAGTTTAGATAAAATCATAATATTATCTTTGTAAAAACGTTGTAAAAGTAAAAACCGTACTTATATAGTGAAACCCGTTTATAAAAATGAGATTATGAAATATATTTTACTCTTATTAATGCTCTCGGTTAAGTTGAGCTATGGCCAGCAAGAGCGCCAAGACGTAGAGTCGCTGGCTCGAATGGAAATGCAAGCCCATCAAAACCAATTTAATAACCTTGCTGCACGCACATTGGCAAGCAATGACTTTGATGTAAAATATTACAGGTGCGAGTGGGAAGTAGATCCCGCTATAAGATACATTACGGGAAAGGTAACCGTATATTTTGTAATGACCAGTTCTTCGGCTTCTATTACATTGGATTTGTTGAATACCCTTACCGTAGATAGCATCAAAAATATAAATACCCCTTGTACCTATTCTCAAACAACCAACACATTGGTTGTAAATTTTCCTACAACATTAAATACTGGAGTATTGGACTCTGTAAGTATTTGGTATAAGGGTGTACCAGGAAATACTGGATTTGGTTCTTTTATACAAGACTCGCATGCTGGTACGCCTGTAATGTGGACGCTCAGCGAATCATACGGCTCAAGAGATTGGTGGCCTTGTAAAAATGGCATAAATGATAAAGCAGATTCGATAGATGTTTTTATAACAAACCCCAATATTTATAAAGGCGCAAGCAATGGCATGTTACAATCCGAAACAGCGTTGAGTGGCAATAGGGTAAGATCTCATTGGAAACACCGTTATCCCATTGCATCCTATTTGGTTTGTATGGCGGTAACCAATTATGTTACTTTTAATAACAGCATCATGTTGGGGGCTACCAATTTGCCCATGCTTACGTATTGTTATCCAGAAAGCCTAGCAGCATTTCAAGCCAATACACCCAATGTTTTACAAGCCATGCAATTGTTTCACAACACATTTGGCCCCTACCCTTTTATGAATGAAAAATATGGACATGTTCAATTTGGTTGGGGCGGAGGTATGGAGCACCAAACCTCTACTTTTATCATAAGTACCAACGAGTCTTTAATGGCGCATGAGCTAGGGCACCAATGGTTTGGCAATAAAATTACTTGCTTTAGCTGGGAGGATATTTGGCTAAACGAAGGATTTGCCACTTTTTTAGCGGCCTATAACATGGAAACAAAATACCCAGCAACCGCATTGACCAATAGGGCAAGTGTTATAAACAATATTACATCGCAACCAGGAGGTTTTGTAAAAGTACAAGACACCATGAACCTAAACCAGATTTTTAGTGGCAGACTTAGTTATAATAAAGGAAGCTATTTATTGAATATGCTTCGTTTTATTTTGGGTGATGTTGTTTTCTTTAATGCAATGAGGAGATACGAGCAAGATCCTTTGCTGGCTTATGGCAATGCAACCACGGCAGATTTTAAAAGAAACCTAGAGGCCGAAAGCGGAAGAGACCTCACCTACTTTTTTAATCAATGGTATTCCGGCGAAGGTTACCCTTCTTACCAAGTACAATGGAAAGTAGTAGATAATAATTGTGCAAATATTACGCTAAACCAAACAACCTCTGTTCCCACATCGGTTCCATTTTTTAAATTGCCATTGCAGCTTACGTTTAAAAACGCCACACAACAAAAAACCATTGTATTAGATAATGTGGTGAACAACGAAAGCTTTTTAAGATCCATTGGTTTTACGGCAGATACTGTATTGGTAGATCCAGGATTGTGGTTGGTTACTAAAAATAATACAACAGTAAAAGGTGCCCCAGTGAACGATGGCTCTTGTTCTTTATTGGCACTTCCTATAGATACCATCAGACCTATTACCCGTGTAAATAGCGGCAAAGGCATTGTTGATATTTACCCCAATCCAATTACCAATCCACTTGCGATAAATATCCGTGATTTTAAAGACGTTTCTGCGGAGGTTAATATTTACAACAATGTTGGACAAATAATATTTAGCCAAAAAGCAGCGCTAAAAAATGGAGCTACTATACTAAAACTACAAACAGATAACTGGGCAAAGGGGCTTTATGTTGTGAAAGTAGTGTCGGCAGGAAAAACGGTAACGAAGCAGTTTTTTAAATAATCATAAAGTCATTATAATAGGTAAAGGCCCGCAATTTTGCAAGGCTTTTTATTTTCGCATAGGGAAATCTTTACCATTTATAAATGAACGCCTGTACGATGGGGCATATTGCAGTGGCCGCTCGCTTTACCTGTAGCGTATCGTTTTGGAGGGGTAGCCCCTACGGGGCAAAGATCTTTTAAAGGATAAGAGGTTACAGATAGGTAGTCCCTCTGGGACAGTCTTGGCTTTACGCCTTTATTTTCTCCAATTAGTCAATGTTAAATTTGCAAAAAACAAAACAAACTAAAAGTACCACAATACAAAAGCTGCCCTTGCCCCGTAGGGGCTACCCATAAGGGATACGGAGATTACAAATAAGTAGCCCCTGTGGGACAAAAAAAATAAAAATAGATTGATAGAAAAATGAAACTTAATATGCGTTGGTACTTACTCCTTTAAATCTTCGTATGTTTTGGCAAAGTGTCTTTTACTGTCGGCTGAAACACTTTTTGGATAAGGGTTTCTTGGGAAAAACAAAAATACAGCTATTCATTTTTTATTCCTCTTTGGTTCTGGCTTTTCCAGGCTAGGTGCTTGCTAAAAAACTTAAGTAGAAAATTTTTAAACTCATGCCAATTGTATTTAATAAATATCGCAACAATACAGCGCATGTACTCGCTTAGGTAACTGTTGAAAAAGGTATACTGCTGACGGGCTGCGGTGGAAGGAGCGATGTGTATAGGTGTATGCGTGTCGCTGCTGCGGCGCACGCATACACCTATACACGGAACAGCGAGTGAGGCCGAACTCCTGCTGCCACCTGCATCTTTGCTCAAAGCGCATCATTTTATTTCTACTGATTTTTATTTATAAAGAGTATTAACAGCAATTTTAGTTTGTTGGTATTAAATTGTACAACCATTTGTAATTGTTAAACCAACACCCCAATCGAAACAGTTGAAGAATAAAAGTAAAATCATTTAAGCATTGAAAATAGCAAAGAAAGTTTTTGTCTACTTGTTAATTGTTGTAATTATTGGATTAGTTATTCCACAAAATTTTGGTATGCCCGTAGAAGGGGCTACCTATAATAGCTATAACCAACGTTCCTTTTGGTTTTATCCTTGGGGTAAATCCATTACACATAAAGGAGTAGATATTTTTGCTAAAGAGGGGACAAATGTATTGGCCTCTACTGGTGGATTGGTTTGCAATGTGGGGAAAAATGAACTTGGCGGAAATGTAATTTTAATACTTGGTCCCAAATGGCGTTTACATTATTATGCTCATTTAAAAGAAATAAACACAAGCGCATTTTCTTTTGTTGGTAAAGGAACAACCATTGGCAAGGTAGGCACAACAGGCAATGCCATTGGCAAAGCCCCCCACTTACATTATTCCATTTATACACTGCTACCCTATTTATGGAGAATGGATGGTTCTGCCCAAGGCTGGAAGAAGGCTTTTTTTCTTAATCCTACACCATTTCTCAATGGTTTGTAATTACGCTCGATAGGGATAAAAAATTATTAAAACTTTATCCTCAACTGTGCTTAATATTGCACTTAAAGACTAACGGGTTTATGGCAAAGAAAGTGCGGGGTTTTGGAAAAGAGATTTTTTACACAGTATTGTTTTTGGCAGTAGCTGCTGCGGTTTCTTTATATATAAGGGAAAAGTTTTTTAGACCAGGCTTTGTGCGCTACAAAGAATTTGGCATAGATATTCCCACCAATTACGAAATACATGGCATAGATGTAAGCAAATACCAGCAAGATATAGATTGGGAGCTTGTGAAGCAAATGAAAGTAAAGAAAGTGGCAGTAGGTTTTGCATTTATAAAAGCCACAGAAGGTACCAGCATGGTAGATGCCCGGTTTAGAGACAATATGGAAGCCATAAAAGAAGCGGGCATTGTGCGAGGCGCCTATCATTTTTTTATAAGTTCGAAAAGCGGGAAAGCCCAAGCAGAAAATTTTTTAGAAACGGTACAACTTAAAAAAGGAGACCTCCCGCCTGTATTGGATGTAGAGCAAGCAAACGGCGCATCGGTTGTAGATATGCAACAGCGCATTGCAGATTGGCTAAATGCAGTAGAAAAAAAATACAAAACAAAGCCCATCATTTATAGCAATGTAGATTTTTACAAAACATTTTTAGCGGGCCGTTTCGATGATTATCCGCTTTGGGTTGCACATTATTTGGTAAAAGATAAACCACGGATAGAGCGTTCTTGGATTTTTTGGCAACACAGCGAAAGCGCTCATGTAACGGGTATAAGGAGCAATGTAGATTTTAATGTGTTTAATGGCGATAGCACAGAGTTTAAGAAACTGTTGTTGAAATAACGCCGTATTTTATTTTGCAATGATTTTTTAAGGGATGCCAACTTTTCAAAAGTTGGCATCCCTTAAAAGTTGGCACCCCTTGAAAAATGATATAACTTTATTATATGGGAATGGAAGACGATGCAAGAAATTTTTTGGTGCTAATCATGCAAATGGTTTCATCTATCATTTTGTGGCTATTGATAAATATTTTCTTTGGAATTTATTTAAAATATGGCATGTTTGAAAATGCCCCAACCATCACAAATATCATTTACTATTTACTATTTATTGCAGGGAGCTATTTACTTTTTAGGTATTTCAAAAAAAGATGGAAAAGCGTTGATCTATCTTAAAAACGTACAGCATCTAAGCGCCTCCATTTGCACATTTGCATATTTGCACATTTTCTCATTTGCACATTTCCTCATTTGCATATTTTCCCATTTGCACATCTGCACTTTTTCCCATTTGCATATTGCCTAACTACTATGGTCCTGTATTATAACCCACTTCTTTTTTATTTTTTTAAAAAGCAATGTAAAAGCACCGCCAATATCCCCAATGCTTCTTTTTAAATGCCACTTACCTACTACGCTATAATACATTACCGACAAACGCTTCATGCTTATGATTTCAAAATCCAATTTACCCATGGCAGCTGTATCGGGGTATCCTTTTTTGTAATTACTTTTTGTTTTTTCCCAGCCATAAGTGGGGCCACTTTTGCCAATAAACATCAAAGAGTCGCTGTGCCAATAGGTTTCCATATACCGGTCAATATCACCGGCATTCCACGCATTGAGTTGTTCGGTCATGGCGTCTTTTATTTGTTGCTCATCGGTAGGTTGGGCAAAAACAGATAGGGTAAATAAATAACAGAGTGCCAAAAGCATTGTTTTTTGCATAAAAAAAGTTTAAAACAAATTAACAGCTTTTTGCTGACAATATCAATGTGAATGGTGTGTGGAGGTGCAGCGGCTCTTGCGACACAATTTATAATTTAAAACATGTGCACTTATTATTAGGGAAACTGCAGGTATGATAAAATAGATTTCGGAAGCAATAAAAAACTGCTTGGTTACCAGTAAAATAAACCCTGAGGAAAAAAGCCAAACGGGCACTGGGTTTTTGTGGTGGGTTTTGTAGCCATGTACCAACGCATATGCGCCCACAAAGAAGGCAAGCAATATCATTCCCCATTCAAAAAAAACATTGTGAATAATATTTATACCAAATAAAGGAAGACTGGTAAGTACAAGCGGGAGCACCACACAATGAATAGCACATGCTATAGATGTGGCAACTCCCAAACCATCCCAATTCATTTTTAGGTTCATATGAAAACAAAGATATGGTTTTTTGCAATGCTGTTGCAAAAAACAAAACCAGTTTGCAAATGCTAACGTAACTTTGGCTATATTTTGGTAAACGAATGCGTTGTTTTGGGTTATTACAAATCAACATATTCGGGTTTCTAATGAAGTGATTATTTAATGTCGTTCGTTTAAGAGTGTTTCAAAAACTAAAATACCCAATTCGAGTTCCCTCTGCTTTGGAGTTCCTTGCAAAGGAACGAGCGAAGCTCATTGGGGTGAGGTCATTACAAATGCTTAACTTAACGAACTGAAGTGATTATTATGGAAGCTGCTACCGGATATCCAATGTTTATTATCTAAAGTCTGCAAATAGTATGAAAAAGAAGGTTTGGTTTTATGTAGGGTTTTTCGCCATTTTATTGGCCGTGTTTTATTTCTTCATCATGAAGGATTATGATTTTGATGCTTCACCGTTATCTGTAATCAACCCTGCAGTGCCGGAATTTAGTTTTGTAAATCAGGACGGCAAAATTATTTCGCAAAAACAAACGGATGATAAAGTATATGTAGCAGAATATTTTTTTACAACCTGTAAAGGCATTTGCCCAAAAATGAATGCCAACATGCGCCGTGTGTACGATGCGTACAAGGACAGGCCCGATTTTATGATTATCTCACACACCTGCCAGCCCGAGGTGGATAGCATGCCATTGCTAAAAGCCTATGAGCAAAAAATGATAAATGGATTGTTGGTGAAAAACGACGACGGTGTTTATTCTATCAGCAATGCACCCATTACACAAAACCTTACAAACAGCAATTGGAATTTTGTAACCGGCAGCAAAGACTCTTTGTATAAAATGGCAAGGATGGGCTACATCATAGATAACCAAAAGCCCGATAGTACACAAAATATAGCAAACCAATTTATACACACGCAGTTTTTTGCATTGGTAGACAGATACAGGCGTGTAAGGGGTATTTATGATGGATTGAAAGAAGACGATATACAAAAACTGATAAGGGATATAAAAGGGGTTTTAAAGGAAAAAGTGGATCACACAAGGTTTATGACAGGCTTTAGCAACTCACCCACATAGTAATGTTATGAAAACACAACCAGATATTTTAAAACAATCGGGCTTAAGTATTACAGAAAGCAGAAGAAAAATTCTTGACCTTTTTTTACTTGCAGAGGGTGCATTGGCACATGCGGATATTGAAAAAAGTACGGCATCTACCTTTGACAGAGTAACCGTGTATCGTACCCTACAAACTTTTGTAGAAAAGGGAATCATACACCAAATACCCACCACCGATAACTCCATATTGTATGCGCTTTGCAAACACAATTGCGAGCAGGGGCACCACCACGACGACCATGTGCATTTTATTTGTAGCAGTTGCGATAAAACCATTTGCTTGGATGATGTAACCGTACCGGAGGTGAAGCTTCCCCCAAATTTTACAAAGCAGCAGGCGGCAATGGTTGTAACGGGGATTTGTGAAGATTGTAAGTAAGAAATAAATAGATTAATATATTTTGTTCGCAAACCTTTGAGTTGTTTCCTATGCTTTGTGTCACTCTAAAAATGACAGAAAAATTCTTAACTTTACTACAAAAATTACAATGAGCTATACGGACAGACATATCGTTGAAACGTATTCAGGGTTATTTGAGGGACTTAGTACCTTGAGTAAAATTGAATTGATAGAAAGCCTTTCAAAGTCATTAAAAACCGAGAAGACAACAAAAGACAGCAAGTTTTACAAGTCTTTTGGGGCTTTTTCTTCTGAAAAATCAGCAGAAGAAATAATAGCAGATATTAAATCAAGTAGAAAATTTAGAAATAAAGAAATCAAATTCTAATGCAGTATCTACTTGACACAAACATTTGCGTTTTTTTTCTAAGAGGAAAATTAAATTTGGACGACCTCATAAAGCAAAAGGGAAGAGAGAACTGTTTCCTTTCAGAAATTACAATTGTGGAACTTCGTTATGGTGCAGAAAATAGTGACAATCCAACAAAATCTCACAAATCTGTTGACGCATTTGTTGGCGGACTTTCAATAATCCCAATTTATGGTTCAATCAAGCGTTATGCAAAAGAGAAAGTTAGACTTAGAAAAATTGGCAAACCTATGCACGACGAATTTGACCTTTTAATTGGCGTTACTGCAATAGAAAACAAACTCACTTTGGTTACAGACAATGTAAAAGACTTTGAGCGGTTGGATGGAGTGAAAATTGAGAATTGGTTCAAGGGAAAATAGCACAGCACACAACATTAGGTCCTAAATGGCGGCTAGACGAATACATTTGAGCATTTGTTTGCACATCCCAGTTTTAGTTCGGGCACGACAAACAACTTGGGGCACTAGTTCTTAATATCATTTTCTTTACCCAGCAACGGTTCCAGACAGACAGTTGTTTAATACTAAACCATCGAAAATCCTTCTCAGCAATATTGGCCTAAAAAATTATTTTTTTATAAGTATTTTATAAAATCTTTCTAGCGCTGTTTTTTCCAAAGCAGACAATTTTCCGTCTTTTTCAAAAAGGCTTTTAAAAACCAGTACCATTTTGTGTTGTGGATATTTTTCTAAAATAGCGGCAATCATATTTTCTGAAGCGGTATCTTTTTCCTCTTCTATTTTCGTTATCGTAACCTCCGATCGTTGGGTTACATGCTTCTTTTTAATAATAGCCTCTAAAGTCGCCAGCCTGCCCGGATGTATACCTGGTATGCGTAAGGCTTTGCCTAACAAACCCTCCAATTGTTTTTTACTGAGTCCCCCACGCTCCATATATTGTAATTGGATACTTTTGCAAAAGGCATCTTCAGGCCTTGCCTTTAGAACAGCCTCTAGCACATAGGCTACAATATCATTGTTTGGGTTTATGCGTTGTTGCATGGCGGTAAAGTTAAGGAGAGAAAAAGTTTATGAACCAAATTTCTAATTCATCTATTGCTATTAAGATGTGGGGAGCCTTTATGGTTAAAAATGACTCAATTTATATAAAACTAAAAAAATTACTAAAAAATTACTAAAATTATTAGTGTTTATAAAATTAATTACGTAGTTTTGTTTCACAATATATATTTACAGGTAAAACAAGATACATCAACTAAAAATTTACAACATGAGCGCAACAGACAAATTGGACAAATCAGAAAAATCTGAAAAGTTTAAAGCTTTAAGACTTACGATGGACAAAATCGATAAAGATTTTGGTAAAGGATCGGTAATGCTAATGGGCGAAAAAGGAGTAGTAGAGCAAGAGGTTATTTCAACAGGATCTATAGGATTGGATATTGCATTGGGCATTGGCGGATTACCCAAAGGAAGGGTTGTAGAAATTTATGGTCCTGAATCTTCTGGTAAAACAACATTAGCTATACACGTAATTGCCGAAGCACAAAAGAAAGGCGGTATGTGTGCGTTTATAGATGCAGAGCATGCTTTTGATAGTAGCTATGCACAAAAACTAGGGGTGGATATTGACAATTTATTAATTTCTCAACCAGATTATGGGGAGCAAGCATTGGAAATTGCAGACAGGCTTATTCTTTCTGGAGCGATAGATGTAGTGGTAATAGACTCAGTAGCAGCACTTGTACCAAAAAGTGAATTGGAAGGAGAAATGGGCGATAGCAAAATGGGGCTTCATGCAAGGTTGATGAGCCAAGCACTGAGAAAACTTACTGCTACAATCAATAAGACAGGAACCATTTGCATATTCATAAACCAGCTTAGGGAAAAGATAGGTGTTATGTTTGGTAATCCAGAAACAACAACAGGTGGAAATGCACTTAAATTTTATGCTTCTGTAAGATTGGATATTCGCCGCATGGCACAAATAAAGGATGGCGATGAAATTACTGGTAACCATATAAAGGTAAAAGTGGTAAAAAATAAAGTAGCTCCACCTTTCCGCATAGCAGAGTTTGACATCGTTTATGGAGAAGGTATTTCTAAAGTGGGCGAAATTATTGATATGGGCGTAGAGCTTGGCATTGTACAAAAAAGTGGTAGTTGGTTTAGCTACAATGGCGATAAACTTGGGCAAGGCAGAGAATCGGTAAAACAATTGTTGGTAGATAACCCAGCCATGGCCGATGAGATAGAAGTAAAAATAAGAGAGAAAATAAAAGAAAATAAAGGCGAGGAATAGAAGCGTTACATATTTTTAAATTGGGGTTAGTAAGTAAGAAAAAAGCCGTCTTTGTAAAAAGGCGGTTTTTTATTGGGCGATATGTTGGAATGAAATTATTGCCGAGCTGATATTGTCTTCATTTATATTGATGATCCTATATCCAAAACAATCGTTTTCAATTACCAGTTCTTCGGCGTCTTTTTTTATTTGAAAAGAGGCGGCTGCTGTGATAAATTGAGAAATGTTTTGAAAGTTGGTTTCATCCTGCATATGATAATGACCACAAAAAATTATTATTTCATTGTTGCATTTCACCAGCGCATCTTTTAATACGGCTCTATTTTTTAAGGGATATAATTTATCTACAGCAGTTGGTACAGCAAGGATAGGATGATGTATAAAAAGCAATATTTTCTTTGCAGTGTGCAATTCATTGTTGAACCAAATTAGTTGAGGCGCACTTATTTCTCCAGAGGAAGAATCTAGAAAAATATGTTTAAAGAAAGGGTCTTCAAAGGAATAATATAGCTCGGCTTTATTACCAAGAAATTTATTTTTGAACAGCTTTATTACTGTTTCAAATTTGTCGTGGTTGCCTAGAGTGATTTTTAGGTTTTCTTCATACCGCTTAATAGAACCGAAGAAAAAAACATTAGACGCAGGTTCTCCAATATCTCCACCAAATATCAATTCATCAATAGCTCGTTTTCCAATATCTTCTAATATAATTTCCAAATGCGCTCTGGCATTTACGCCACAATCTGCAGTAAATGGTTCATCTAAATGTATATCTGTTACATAAGCAATTTGTTTCATCGTAAGTCTTTATCTTTTCTTAACCATACAAAGTTATGGTTACTCCAATTCAAAATATTGGCCCTTATTGTCATCCAAAACTTTTGATAATAAATTAAAATTTTCTACTGTTGGTTTCAGGTTAATGTATTTATCGATGATGGTCCTGTTTCTATAAATAATAAATGTGTTCTCTACTATAGGGTTAATTTTATTAAGGTTTGCTTCGCTTTCTGTGTCTAAGAAAGATGGCACATATGTTAAAGCAATATTTTTGAGTTTCAATTCATTTCCAATTTTTTCCAACTCCTTTTCACGCATATCCTTGTTATAATCATTTTCGTTTCCATATACGAAATAGGCTTTCAAATATTTACTTCTAGCTAGGCTTTGCTGTTCCAAAAAAAGCAACCATTTTTTTATTTCATCCCAATTGGGAACATTGCCTACAAAATAAACAATACCATGGTACCGCCCATATTTGCAAACCGGGCAAGCCCTTGAACCCTTGTCTGGCCCAAATGCATGAAATGGTATAAAGGAAGGTTGGTCTTCTCCAATCTGGAGCCCAGAAGCGGTTTTTGTAGGAAGGGTTTCGGGATAGTTTGGAATATTGAGCCCCAAAATAATATTGTGCTCGGTAATTTGTAGGTCGCCCTTTTTAAACAATCTTAAAATTCCGCTGCCAGCACGATTGGGCAAACGCTTTCTTTTTTCCCCAGTAAGCATTTCATCATCGTCAAAAACAAATTCATCTATGTAATAGGCTGTTTCAATATTGGGTTCTTTTATAGCAGGGTGTATATGTGCTTCTATATTGCTATTTGGATAGGCTGCTGGTCGTACAGTATAAATTGCATAATGACCATTAGTATCAGATTTCACCCAACTTCTAATATAGCCATGTCTTACAACCCTTGGATCTAACCCTTGCTTATTGGCGTATACGCCATTTATGTCGGTATGGTAATAATATAGAATTACATTAGGTGCTGCGGTTTTACCATCCAACTTATAAATAGTGCCTGTTATTAAAAGTTTTTGCCCACTTTGAGTCCACCCTGGGCTAGTATCTACGGAGTTGATATTAGTAGGCATACCAATATAAAAAAAATCTCTATTTTCAAATGGACCACCAACTACACTGTTGTTGCTTACGCTCTTATTTAGTGTTGCAGGCTGCTTTTTTTGCGCTTTGCAACTATGTAATAGCAAGCTAAAAAGGGTAAAAAAGCCAAAAATTATTCTTGTATGCATAACAATATTTTAATGCAAATTTCAAGGTTGGGAAAAAAGAAATCAAATAAACTGCTGTAAACAGAGGTTATTGTGTGGTAAAGCGATTGGTTTGGTTGAATAAAACCATAAAATCTTTAGCATAATTCCTGCTTACCCTAAGTTTTTCATTATTTTTCATCGTTAAATCATAATCACCATTAAGCCTTGAGCTATATGAATCTACCATTTTTATATTTACGATGGTAGATTTATGAATTCTAATAAACAGTGTTGGGTTTAGTTTGGTTACAATAGATTTAAGCGTTTCGGCATGCAAGTGTTTTTTATTTTCGAGTACAATATTGATATAGGGTGGTTGGGCAGAAATAAACAAAATGTCTGAAACGGCTACCGAATATTTTTTATACCCTTCTGTAATTAAAATAGCGTCTATAAATTGGCCACTGATTTGCGTTGTTTTTATTGTAGCAACGTTCCTTTCTTGCGATATTATTTTTGTGAAAAACGAATACGTTAAAACGGGAATTGAGTAAAAAAAAGCCAATGAAAATAAATGTTCGGATAAGGTATAGCGGAAAGTTTGTTGAAAAGCATATGTATGATAATAAAATGAATTGGAAATGATCCAAACCAATAAAGGGAAAGCAATCACATGTATTAAAAATGGTAGGCTTATCAGTATTAATAGAGATGGAGCACCCCAAATATTTCTACGTTTAACAATACTATATTGTGCAAATAAAAGCGGAACAAAGAGCCACCAAAACGAACTGAACAAAAACGATTCTGAAAAATAAAATGCCGTATTTTTAATTTTTGCCTCAATAAAATCTTGGAAAAGTGTAAAAGATATGAATGCCAATAGCATCCAGAGCAGAAACAAAACCACTTTCTTATTTGATAAAACATTGGCTGACGTTACAGTATTTTTCATATTTAAGTAGTGATTTACTAAAAATAAAAACCATCTATCGAGTCTATTAAAAAACCGAATTTTACAAAACGGCAGCTAAAAAACTTGTCCATAAGCAAGTTAACAAAAAAGCGGTTCCTGCCAACGCCTTAGAGCGGCTGTTTTAGGTCGCAAATAACTGTTGCAGACGGTTCATAGTGCAAACTTTCTGTCTTGATATTTTCCCGTTGGGCTTCCATGCAATACCTTATTATAAAAACGTTTATTTATGGTTAAGGGACAGAACTTTGAACTCTAAAAAAATCAAAAAGCACATTACCATTATTTCAAGCAAAAAATAAACCAACCCTACAATAGTGAGCTGCTTATAAAAATAAAACAGCAGCCCAATCGTAATAACGCAATACAAAGCATTTGCAAATATGATAACTTTCAGATAGGGACGCCAATTACTAAAATTAAAAAGATAGCAACAGAGCGAGTAAATCGTATAAACGATAGCTATCATCGATAATAAATAAAGGGCGGTCTTTGGCATACCAAAAAGAACTTCAAATCTTACGAGCACCACACCTAAAAGTAATGCGGTTAACAATGCACCCAAACCGTCTATTATGAAAAGCCTTTTGGGGCTAGCCGCTAATTTGTTGGTCATTATTTGCAGGGTAGTTGCCATTTCATATTCGCCATTACTTTAGCTGGGCCAATGTAAGTTTTACTCCTAACCAATCATTGTTAGCCCATAAAATTTATTAATAAAGTTAGCGTTTTTCATTTTCTTTTTGAGTTTGCCAATTTATACCGTCAGAACTGAAGCGTACTCCGTTTAAAAGCTTGCCTTTTCTGTAACGACAGAGCTGCCTAATTTTAATGTAAAATACTTCTGCGGAGTACCCGAATATTTGCGCTGCTTTTACAATCTTATTTGTTAGCATTTGCCGGATATTAGCATTCTGTTGTAATGGAAATAGTATTTAAAAATAGAGCCATTATCTTTGCAGCATGTTAAAAGCAATTCTGTTAGATGCAGTGCAGGCAGGAGCTGCACAAATGCAACATTTTTTTAATGGCAAATTCAATATTGCAAGCAAAGATGGATTGAATGACTTGGTTACAGAAGCAGATCATGCTTCAGAAAAAGCTATTATTGATATTATTCAAAAATCGTATCCAGATCATTTTATTTTATGCGAGGAAACAGGTGAAATAAAGACGGAAAGTGAATACAAATGGATTATAGACCCAATAGATGGAACCATTAATTTTGCAAACGGTATTCCTATTTGTTGTGTAAGTATTGGGGTAGAAAAAGCGGGGAAAGTGATACTTGGTGCAGTGTACAATCCGTTTATGAACGAACTGTTTATTGCAGAAAAAGGTATGGGCGCTACTCTAAATGATAGAAAAATAAGTGTAAGCGCAAAAGATAATGTTGCTACGAGCTGTTTGGTTACTGGTTTTCCATATACGTACTTAGACTCTCCCAATGGGCCGTTACAAATTTTTGAAAAACTAATAAGAAAAGCCGTACCTGTGCGTAGACTTGGGAGTGCAGCAATAGATTTATGTTGGGTAGCAGCAGGCAGATTTGATGGCTTTTATGAACACAAACTACAGGCTTGGGATAGCGCTGCAGGATTTTTAATGGTGGAAGAAGCTGGCGGCACAATCACAGATTTTGATGGAAATTATTATTCTGTTTATCAACCCCATATTATTGCTACAAATGGTAAAATTCATGATGAGTTGAGGGGAATTGTGAACGGTGCGGATTTATAATAATTGCTTAACAAAAATAATCATTTTAATAAATTAGAATTAGATTTTATCGAATATGGAAAGAACAGAAATATCTTCACTCGGAGAATTTGGATTGATAGACCATTTGACACAAAACAATGAAACAAAAAACGCTTCCACCATTTTAAGTGTGGGAGATGATGCAGCCGTGATAGATCATTTTGGTAGGCAAACTGTTATATCATCCGATCTTTTATTGGAAGGGGTGCATTTCGATTTATCGTACACACCATTAAAGCATTTAGGTTACAAAGCGGTGGTGGTAAACCTTAGCGATATTTATGCCATGAATGCTACACCAACACAAATTGTAATAAGCATTGGCTTTAGCAATCGTTTTGCATTGGAAAGTTTGGATGAATTTTATGAAGGCGTATATGCAGCATGCGAAAAATACGATGTTGATTTAGTAGGTGGTGATACCACCACTTCGCTCAAAGGATTTATAATAAGCATAACTGCCATAGGTGAAGTAGCACCCGATGCGTATGTAACAAGGGCGGGCGCAAAAAGTGGGGATCTTATTTGCATAAGTGGCGAGCTAGGCGGCGCTTTTCTTGGCCTTACTTTATTGGAAAGAGAAAAAAGGATATTTGAAGAAACAGGTGCCCAACCAGATTTAGAAGGGCAAACATATATTGTAGGTAAATTATTGAAACCAGAGGCAAGAAAAGATATGATAGAATATTTTGCCGAAGAAAATATTATGCCTACCAGTATGATTGACGTAAGCGATGGACTGAGCAGCGAAATAATGCACATATGTAAACAAAGCAAGGTAGGCTGCGTGTTGTATGAAGATAAATTTCCGATGGCAGATGAGATGAAAAACTTTGCCTATAAATTACAAATGGATCCTACCGCTTGTTTTTTGAGTGGTGGCGAGGATTATGAATTGTTGTTTACCGTGCCACAAGCCGAGTATGAAAAAGTAAAATTAAACCCATCAATAAGTATTATCGGATACATAACCGACGAGGGTGAAGGAAAAAACTTAATTACCCGTGGTGGCAACAAGCATGCGCTGGTGGCGCAGGGGTGGAACCATATGAAGAAATAGGGTTTAAGAAAAGGCTACATTTTTTATTTTATATAACATTCATAATTTTTATTCTTCTTACGATTGTATTACTTTCATTTTAAATTTTAAAATGAGCCAACATATTTTTTTTATCAATAGAAATGTCCCCTTAATTGATTATTTGTGTCAAATAAAAATAAATAAATAGGAACACATGCATAAATACTACTCCTTTATTTATATTATTATAATTGCTATTTTTTGTTCCTGTGCCACTGCAAAAAAAAATTACAACCCTGCAAAAAAATACGCATCAGAAACATTACAAAAAGATTTTACATTACTTAGAAAAGTATTGGAAGCAAAACACCCATCACTATACTGGTACACACCAAAAGAAAAAATGGATGAATACTTTGATAAGTTTTATGCAGTAATAAAAGATAGCATGACCGAGCAACAATTTGCATGGCTTGCGGTAGCTCCCCTTATTGATAAAATTCATTGCGGGCATACGAGCATAAGCCTTAGCAAATCGTATAGCAAATGGGTAAAAGGCAAAATAATCCCATCTTTTCCATTGTACTTGAAAGTGTGGAACGATAGTATGGTGGTTTACGGAAACTTAAATTTTAAAAAAGACAGTATTTTTAAAAGAGGGACTTTAGTAACATCTATAAATGGTATACCAAATAAAATTCTTTTAAAATACATGCTCGAGTTTTTGCCCGAAGATGGGCTTGCATACAATGTAAGCTACCTAAGGCTCAGCTCCAATTTTCCTTATTACCATAGAAATATTTTTGGTCTTAGCAAATCGTATACAGTAGGATATTTGGATAGTGCAGGTGTAGAACAAAAAGCGGTGTTGCCCATTTTTGCTCCCACCAAAGATTCCTTAAAAAAAGATAGTATTATACGAGTAGAAAAAAGTAAAATGCCCAAAGAGCAAAAGTTATTACAATACCGTTCTTTTACAATAGACAGTACAAAAAAATTTGCAACTATTACTTTAAATACTTTTTCCAATGGTCATTTACGCAAATTTTTTCGCCGCTCATTTAAGCAAATAAGAAAAGAGAATATCCAGCATCTTATTTTGGATATTCGCAACAACGGTGGTGGAAAAGTAGGGACAAGCACTTTGCTTACGAAGTATATTTCTCATATTCCATTTAAAATATCCGATAGTACTTATACACAAAGTAGAGGACTAGGAAAATATGCAAAGTATATTAAAGGAGGCATACTCAATAATCTGCAAATGTTTCTTACTTCACGTAAAAACAAAGATGGTAATTATCATATTCGTCGTTTGGAAAATCATTTTTATCAGCCAAAGAAAAATAATTATGATGGCAAATTATATGTCATCATTGGTGGAACAACTTTTTCTGCCTCTACACTTTTTTGTAATGCTGTAAAAGGACAAAAAAATATTACGCTAGTGGGCGAAGAAACGGGTGGAGGTTGGTATGGCAATAATGGAATAATGATTCCAGACATTACACTTCCCCATAGCAATATACGCATAAGGTTACCATTGTTCCGTATGGTACAACAAAATCATGGTCAAGTAAAAGGAACTGGAATACCCCCAGATGTTTTTGTAGGCCCGAATTATGATGCCATTTTGAAAAGTTATGATAAAAAGATGCAAGTAGTAAGGGCATTAATTGATAATGACTCAGAGTAATCTACGCTTAAGCCCCCTATTCTGCGGGGTTTTGAGAGGCTGCAGTAATGATAAATTTATCTGCATCTTTTAAAAAGGGAAATTTCATTCTCACTTCATTTAAGTTTGTTTTATCCAAGGTTATGGTAAACATATCTTCTTCATCGGCCTTGTGATACAACACTTGTCCAAGCGGATCAATAACCATTGAGTTGCCGCTATGGTAAATATTATGGCCATCATCGCCCACACGGTTTACACCAATAACATAACACTGGTTTTCTATTGCTCTTGCGCACAGCAAAGTTTTCCAAGCGTGGCTGCGGCGTTCTGGCCAATTGGCTACATAAATTAATACATCGTATTCTTCCTCACTCGATTGGCGTGCCCACACCGGGAAACGCAAATCGTAGCATACTTGTAAATTTATTTTCCAACCCTTAGCTTGTGCTATTAACCTTTTATTACCTGCTGTATAATGGTCATCCTCTTTAGCAAAGCCAAATAAATGTTTTTTGTCGTAGTAGCCATATTGTCCATTCGGCAACATCCAAATAAGTCGGTTGTAAAATTTATTTTCTTCTTGTGCAATGATACTTCCTGTAAGTATTATTCTTTCTTCAGCAGCAATTCGTTTCATCCAAGCCACCGTTTCGCCATCCATTGTTTCGGCAAATGCAGCTGGATTCATAGAAAACCCTGTAGTGAACATTTCTGGCAGCACCACTATTTCGGTTGGCTCTTCTCTGTTCTTTATTTTATCTTCGAGCATGCGCAAGTTGGCGCCTTTGTTTTCCCAATGTAGGGTTGTTTGTATAATGCTGATGGTGAGTGGCTGCATGGCATAAAGGTAAGAATAAAATAATTTTAGTGTTTTATGGGCGGCATTTAAAAATCTTGCAGTTTGTAAATAGGCTTGTCAACCTTTATACAGTACCTTTATTTTGAAATTACCAATTTAGGTTGATAACCCTTAAGACAATTTATGAGAACTTACTATTTAGTAGTATCAATTCAAATTTTCCTGCATGCTCAATTATCTGCCCAAGTAAAAACAACAGATACAAATTATTTACCTCCTCCTCCATTTGAAAAAGGAATGAGTAAAATTAATAATGAGGATAAATTTGAAAGAGTAGAAGAAGAGGCAGAATTTCCTGGCGGTTACAGGGAATGGTCTAAGTTTCTTCAAAAGAATTTAAACGCAAATGTACCCTCAGATAATAAAGCACGTAAAGGAAAGTATACTGTTGTTATTAGATTTATTGTAGATAAAGAGGGTAAAATTTCAGATATTGTTGCAGAAACAAAACATGGGTATGGCATGGAAAAAGAAGTGATACGGGTAATTTCATTAGGACCCAATTGGACACCTGCAATGCAAAACGGGAAACCTGTAAGAGCTTATAGAAGGCAGCCTGTTACTTTTTTGGTAGAATAGCATTGATTCGCAGTAAAAAATAAAAACACTATTATTTACAAATTTTTTTAATTGATTTTTACTATTCAAATACTATTATATGAAAAAAATTTTGTTCGCTCTTTTGTTTCCGATGTTATTTACATCAAACCCCAAGGCTCAAACTGTAAAGGAACCAGTAAACAATATTCCATCTCCAAAATTGCCCAAAGAAACATTATCTAAACATGATAGTGTAAGTAATTTTGTAGTGGAAGATCCAATATTTCAAAAAGCCCAAATTGAAGCAGAATTTCCTGGTGGAGCTTCAGCTTGGCAAAAATATATAGGTGCCAATCTAAATGCAAATTTGAACAGTGAAATTAGAGTACCAAAACGAACCTATGTTGTTATTGTAAGGTTTATCGTTGAAAAAGATGGAACGGTTTCAAATTTGGCTGCAGAAACAAGACATGGCTATGGTATGGAGGAAGAAGCAATGAGGGTAATCAGAATTGGCCCAAAATGGATTCCTGCCATGCAGAATGGAAATATCGTAAAAGCTTTTCGAAGACAACCAGTTACTTTCATATTCAAATAAGATTGATTTTTTAAAATTTATTCCTCCTTCCTCCTTACAACCAAATACCAATCGTTTTCCAACGGCAAATAACCCCTGTCATAACAAAAAAAATATACATCTCCCTTTTTGTTGGTATAACTATGGGTACCATATTTAAATTGAAAACCCTTTGCCAGTAGTTTCTCGCCGTTGGCTTTGGCCGTTTCTTGTCCCGCTGGTATGAGGCTTTCTAGTATACGCCGGTTCTTACCCAACGCATTATTTATGTTGCGTACAAGGTTTGTTGTGGCAGATTTTAATCCATTGTTGTATTCATTTCTACAATAATCGTTGCAAAATTTTTTATCTGCTCTACCTTTTACTACAGCGCCACAACTTAGGCAAAGGGTAGGTTCTTTCTTATCTATCATATTGCTGGTATTGAGTTGTAGGCGAAAAGATACGACTTTTTATCTATTTACAACCGTTTACAAACGGGTATATCCAACTATAAACGGCAATGATATACAATTTTACACTAGAAGCAATAAAGAGTTATGAGATAGGTATTTAGCTATTATTTCAGTTTCAAGGTTGCAGAAAACCTTACTTGGTACAGGATGCAAAAGGTAGCATCAAAACTGAATTTTAAAATGAAAGAACAGTTTAAGTATTACTACTGCCTTTTGTCTTAGCCATAGTTGTACAGTCAGAACTGATACTTGCTAGTAAAATTACGAATTTTTTGTTATTTTTAAAATATTTTAAAACAAAAGTTTTACAATGTAACAAATTGTTACTAAATTGTACTTACTTTTGCACTCCAATCCTAATATATGCACTTACATATATAACCACAACCAACAAACAAGAGATTCAAATAATAAATTAAAAAAAAAGACTACCAATTCTTCACAATTGATAGTCTCATGCCCAATTAGCCAATTAGGACTTTTTTTGCAAAACCCGCTGCTGTTAGCTTATGCTACAGCAGCACGGGAACTTGAACACACCAGACGGGTGGTAAATCCTTACACCTTTCTTCGTAATGAAGGGTGTGTAAACATAACCATCTACGCACTGGCCTGTACATGTTTTTTTGTATGTAAGTGCCATAGTAAGACTTTGGGAATCGAACCCAATTCCTACCTATTAAGCCTTAATTTATCAAGCGATTTTTACTCACTTACTTAGGCAAATACAATATTTTACGGTAAAATAAAAGTGAAATTTCTTTGTAGATTCAACAGGACGTTGTATCTTGTGCTTGCAACTTTTAAAGAAATTTCACCCTAGGTTTTGGACTGTAATCCTGCCTAGGGTTCTTTATTTCATATGAATAAGAACTATATACAGTAAAAATACTGATTTTATTTCAATTACTAATAAGTTTGGTATAACAATGTGCTTTATTTTTCACAGCATTATAGCTTTAATCAGTAAATATTTTGCAAATTTAATCATAACTAAATGAAATGTACAGAAAGGTTAGAATTTTTATTAACCTTGTAGTATATATTCTACACAACATATAAACACTATATTTAATATGTTTTGATGTTTATATTACTTTTTTTCTTTCCTAGGTGGTGGGGTGTTTAATAACTTCATAAGATTAATATCGAAGTCATTTTTTTGT
This sequence comes from Ferruginibacter sp., assembly GCA_031380515.1. Lineage (GTDB taxonomy): Bacteria > Bacteroidota > Bacteroidia > Chitinophagales > Chitinophagaceae > Ferruginibacter. The sequence goes on from JANNGD010000001.1 coordinate 52,551, forward strand.
ATAGGTTCTTTTTTATCTTCTTTTTTAGCGAGGGTATCAAGTTCGGGGAAAGGTAATTCTTTTTGAGGGTGGTATTTCTCCTTCATTAGCTTTAAAAATTTAGCCTTTGTATCTGCTATTGAAGCTAATGCTTCAACCGAATAAATAACCTTCTTTAATGCCTCCCGACCCACCGCAGGGGTCAATGATTGGTGAAGCCTATACCTAAAATTCCCTGCTTCTGTTTTAGGTGTTTTTTCTTTTAGCTTATCTAATACAAAATACCCTTTAGGCATATTTTTATATACAAGTTCATTGGTTAATTTACCAATAAACATAGGTTTCCTTTTTATGTTAGCAGCAGTAAAAGGCACACCCCACAATCTAAAAATCTCTTTGTAAAAACTTAACTGAAATGTTTCTTGCCATTTAAGTATTTCATCTGATATAAAAGTTTGTAGTATAGATTGTAATTCTGCTTCTTCTCTCTCATATTGATAACCTGTAGCTTCATCAACTAAGGCTATAATACCAACCTTTGCAAATGCTCTAATTAATATCTCACATTGTTCTGCAATTATCTCTTGCCTTTTTGATAGCTTTATATGCTTCCTAGCTTCTAAAAAAGCATCACATATATCTGCTAGTATTGTGGCTTCAAATCCGTTTATTTTAGTATTACCTAAGTAACACTCTATTGGTTCAAAGTGGCCCGCCTCTCGACCCTTATAAATAAAGGGTTGTAGCGATTTTTGCTCCAAATATCGGTTCAATCTGGCCCCGCTTGTTGGCTTAGAATCATCATCTGAATCAACCATTTTTAAAATCTCTTGCGTACCCCTGCCTGATAATATTCTTGTGCCGTCCTCTAGTATATAACAAGGTATTTTAAACCCATTTAGGTTTAACTCTCCTTGGTGTGTTATTTTATTTATCTTACTCATTTATCAATTCTTTATAGGTTAGTTTTTTATCTGAAACGGCAGCAAGTATAAAATCAAATCTTTCTTGTGTTCCAAATTTACGAGTATTAAAACGTAACACAAATTCATCTACGTAGCTTTGTAAATGCTCTTTGCTTATGCTGTGGTAAATTCCGTCAATCCCTCTTTTTAAATGCGACCAAAAGTTTTCAATACCGTTTGTATGTGCCATTTCATTTACAAATTGCTTTGCGCTATGGTTTACGGTAAAGTGTTCAAAGTTTTCTTTTAGGTCATTGTATGCTGAATATTCGTCTGTCATTATTGTTGAATTAGGAGCAACACTTTCATGGATTATTGGTAGGATAGTTTCTTTTTGTCTATCAGTAACTACTATTGCCTTTACATTACCGCCTCTTTCTCTCATTCCTAGTACTGTTGTCTTGCCCGATATAGTTGCTCCATCTTCGTTCTTTACCTTCTTATTTGAGTGCTTATAATACGATTGCCCACCAATGCCAGCCTCGTCAATCTCTACAACGTTTCCTACTGTATCTTTGAAATTAGGATGGTCAAAAGCATAGCGTAAACGGTGCAATAAAAACCATGCACTTTTTTGAGTTACTGAAATATCTTTTGCTAATTGGTGTGAACTGATACCCTTCTTATGTGAACTGAAAACATACAAAGCAAGAAACCATTTTTGCAAAGGAATTTTAGTATTATCGAAAACAGTATTGGTACGAACATTAAAATATTTACCTGTGTTCTTGCACTTGTATTTGTTACCTGCACATTTGTAAACTTTGCTTGCTTCGTCAAATGGTGACACTATACCATCAGCCCAACGTAAACCTTCTAAATGATTAATGCAGCTTTGTTCTGTAGGAAATGCTTTTAGTAAATCTATAATGCTGTTAAACTGTGGTAACATATCTTTTTATTTTATTGGTGTAAAGTTATGCTCAAAATAAATACAAAACAAATATTTTTCAAATTATTTTAATTTTATTTTTTTATACTTATACGTATTTTTTTAGCAAGATTGTGTTAAATATTTAAGTATTTAATATACAAATGTAAATTCAATATATTCGCAAAGCTACCCCGTCTTTCTCGACTAAGGCAGCGTATTTATGACCGAAATATAAAATTTTATGAAGTACGGAATGCTACCTTTTAAGGTTATACATTTTGATATGCCAGAATTAAGTAATGAAGGTGGTTTTTTGGATGGTAAAGTTCAATCGACTGTTGCACATTACCCAAAACAAGAAAACCAAGAATCATTTATGATTACTTGGAGATATAGACTTACTAAAGATGATAAACCGTTATTTAGCTATGTAGGAGAAAGTAAATTTGTAATACATGACGATGGAATAGAATTAGAAAGAGAGCATTTAAGAAGACTTATAGGAGATTTGTATCTTAACTTTCAATTAGGTTGGGAAGAAAGAAAAAGAAATACAAAATTACATGGCACAAATCCCCCTACTTTAATGCCTTCATCAATAGAAAACATTATTAATACTGTAGTTGATTTTCTGCAATAATCCCAAAATCTATTATCAAAATAGGTTCTGAAATAAACAACTTTTCTAATTCGATTTCATTTGTAATAAGTGGGTAACTATTATCTCCCATAATATGTATTTTTTTATTAACCATTTTTTAATATATTAAACTATGTATGGATATAGAACTAAACATAAAATTCTAACTGCGTATCTAAAGCGATTACAAAAAGACGTTCTCAATGGACAAGATTTAGATATTGCACATACTGTCTTAATGAAAGAGTTTGCAAGAGAGTTAGGTAAAAAAGAACCTCGTAGTGGATATATAATGCAACAAATGTCTAACCTTACACTTGAAGGGTATTTACATATTACCCAAAACAAAGAAAAGAATGACATGAATTTAAGTATTACAGGACAAGGCATTAATGCCGTAATGAGTAACCTGTTTAAAATAAAACAGCATAATTGGTTTTGGAAAGCGTTTATGAATACTGTTATGACCATAGCAAATGTAGCGGTAGCAGTAACTGCTGTTTGGGCGTTAACTAAAGACAATGACGAAGTACAAAGAATAGAAGAACGAGTGAACAAATTAGAGAAGGCAAAAGAAGTAAAAGAGGTAAAAGCCAATCCCAATATTCAGCAGACAAAAAACGGTTATCTAACCAATCCCAAAGACACTTTAAATACCTCAAAATAGGTGTGCATTCTTTTGATTTTTTATTAATCTTCTCTATATAGCTGTTTTTCATATTACAATTATTTTATACATTTAGTGTAAAATTATATATCATTGCCCTATAAACGACTAAAATACGAGTACCGCTTTTTTGGCGGCGCATCTTTGCATTGTCAATTCGAAACATGGATTGGCTGAAATAAATAAATCTTTAAATCGTGATCTTCATACTCAATATGGCAGATGTAGGTTGCACAAAACGAAAAATTATGTACGCATTAAAAAACAAAGTTCAATTGATTGGTAATTTAGGTAATGCACCTGAAGTAAGAAACACGGAAAGCGGAAAAAAGCTTGTACGATTTTCCTTAGCTACAAACGAGCAGTATAAAAATGCAAAGGGGGAGCGAGTAACGGAAACACAATGGCATAACCTTATTGCCTGGGGAAAGGTTGCAGATATTGTAGAAAAGTTTTTGATAAAAGGAACTGAGGTGGCTATAGAGGGAAAATTAGTGAGTCGCAATTACATGGACAAAGAAGGCAACAAAAAATATATAACTGAAATACAAGTGAATGAGTTGTTGATGTTGGGTAAGGCTACTGATAAATTGGTGGCATAATAAAATAGTAAACTCCGCTTCGGGATTGGTAGAAGTTTTACTTTACATTTTCCACGTGTTGCACTCATGAACATGCAAATTTATTTATGCTGGCAAATGCTTTATAAGGAATTTGAATATGCATAACCCAAGGTAAGCAGAACGTTACCCAACCCCGCAGGGAGTTGAATGTGCATAGCCCGTTGTAAACAGAACGTTACCCAACCCCGAAGGGAGTTGAATATGCACAAACACAAACAAAACATCAACCAACCCCAAAGGGAGTTGAATGTGCATAGCCCAAGGCAAGCAGAACGTTAACCAACCCCGAAGGGGGTTGAATATGCATAGCCACAAACAAAACATCAACCAACCCCGAAGGGAGTTGAATATGCATAGCCAAAGGCAAGCAGAACGTTAACCAACCCCGAAGGGGGTTGAATATGCATAGCCTAAGGTAAGCAGAACGTTAACCAACCCCGAAGGGAGTTGAATATGCATAGCCACAAACAAAACATCAACCAACCCCGCAGGGAGTTGAATGTGCATAGCCCGTTGTAAACAGAACGTTACCCAACCCCGCAGGGAGTTGAATATGCATAACCCGTTGTAAACAGAACGTTAACCAACCCCGCAGGGAGTTGAATATGCATAACCCGTGGTAAACAGAACGTTAACCAACCCCGCAGGGAGTTGAATATGCATAGCCACAAACAAAACATCAACCAACCCCGAAGGGAGTTGAATATGCACAAACACAAACAAAACATCAACCAACCCCAAAGGGAGTTGAATGTGCATAGCCCAAGGCAAGCAGAACGTTAACCAACCCCGAAGGGGGTTG
>JANNGD010000075.1:0-21138 GCA_031380515.1 Ferruginibacter sp.
ACTTCAAAACCATCCATTGCAGCTTGCAATGCACAGATAGGATCTATTTCTGTTACAATAACCCTTGCACCAGCACCACGTAAACTTTGTGCACTTCCTTTTCCTACATCGCCGTATCCACCTACTACAGCTACTTTACCAGCCATCATTACATCGGTAGCTCTGCGGATAGAATCTACTAAAGATTCTTGGCAACCGTATTTGTTATCGAATTTAGATTTGGTAACAGAATCATTGATATTGATTGCAGGAATAGGCAACGTACCAGCAGCCATACGCTCGTATAAGCGATGTACACCAGTTGTAGTTTCTTCGCTCAATCCTTTGATGCCGCTGATAAGCTCAGGGTATTTATCAAAAACCATATTTGTCAAATCACCACCATCGTCCAAAATCATGTTCAACGGACGATCTTCGCTACCGAAAAACAATGTTTGCTCTATACACCAATCAGATTCTTCTTGTGTTTGTCCTTTCCAAGCAAATACGCCTAGGCCAGTTTCTGCAATGGCAGCAGCCGCCTGGTCTTGGGTAGAGAAAATATTGCATGAACTCCATTTTACTTCTGCGCCAAGATGCGTTAAAGTTTCAATAAGAACGGCTGTTTGAATGGTCATGTGTAAGCAACCTGCAATGCGAGCACCTGCAAGAGGTTTGCTCGTACCAAATTCTTCACGAAGACTCATAAGACCTGGCATTTCTGCTTCTGCAAGCATAATTTCTTTACGACCCCATGCTGCTAGGGTGATATCTGCAACCTTGTTTTTTAGGCTGAAATCGATACCGGTGATTGTTGTACTCATTGTTTAAGTTTTAAAAAGCCCCCTAAATCCCCCACAGGGGGACTTTAAAAGCCTGTGATTGTTTAAAGTTTAATTATTATTCAAAGTTTTTATTTTTTTGTTTATCTGCCAATAACCTTGATTGATCTTCAGTGGCGACGCTCCGTTCAACAGTATTTCTTTTTTCATCTTTTACCAAAGCGAAGATGATGCATTAGCATTGTATCCAAACCTCTTTGCTTACTTTGCAATCTTTATTGCTTTGCGTGAAATCTCCCGCAAATATACTTCTACTAGAATATTATTCTGTGTTAATATTAATGTTTAGAATAAATGTGTAAATAAGTGTATATTTATAGAATAAACATACATTTTACTATGCCAAAGCAAACCAAAAAAGAAGAAACAGCTACAGAGAGTTTTACGCTCGACAAAAAAGACCTTGCTATTTTGGCATTACTGCAGCAAAATGCAAGGATAACGGTGAAGGAAATTTCTGAAAAAATTCATTTGAGTACGACGCCCATACATGAGCGCATTAAGCGTATGGAAACAGAAGGCGTGATAAAACAATACGCTGCACTGGTAGATCATAGCAAAGTAAAAAGGAGCCTTATGGTTATTTGCTATGTATCTTTAAAAGCACATAGCAAAAATGCTGGTATAAAGTTTATAAATGCCATCAATGAAATGAACGAAATTATAGAATGCTACAGCATCAGCGGCGAGTTTGATTTTATGCTTAAAGTGGTGGAAGAAAATATGGATAGTTACTACAACTTTCATGTGAACAAACTAAGCCAAATAGAAAATATAGGCAATGTGCAAAGTGTATTTGTGATGGGCGTCATAAAGGATACGGTGCAGTTGGTGTATTAAAATATGGCCGGATAAACTATGTATCTATAAAAATACATTGTAGAAAATAAAATCCCAAGGATAAAATTTTCATTTTTGTATAAAATTTTAATATATATTAATGAAATACACGTTATTATATCTAATTCAAAGTTTAATTTGATAATAGCTAAGTCTGAATATATTGTAAGATTACCAAAGATTTTTTTTTATTTCTAATAATTTTAAAGAAACACAACTTTTCGTCTGGTTATACGTTTCATATACAACGATCCAACATTATGAAAAAAATTATTTTTTTAACCGCTATTTTATTTTCTCTTACACTTAGCTTAATGCACAAATTTTAGGAGGTGGTACAAATTTTTCTAATGCAGTAGTTTTTAATAGTGCGTGGCTTACCAGCTGCCCGAGTGGCGCACAAACACTTTCTAACACTGTTACCTTTGAACCTACAATACCGATTGATGCTTGTGCACCAGTGCCTTCTGTAGCATGTGTAGCTGCAGGCTCTACTTCAGCATCTGATGTTTGGTTTAGTTTTTATGCTACTAAAACCACTGCAACAATTGTGGTAGCACCCACTTCTGCTTTTAATATTGTACTTCAAGCTTTTTCTGGCAGTGCCTGCCCTGGGTTAACAGATATTGGTTGTGCAAACCTTTTGGGTAATAATGGCTCAGAAACTTTAAATCTAACGGGTTTGGTCATAAATCAACTTTATTATTTTAGAATTTTTGGTATCGGTAACAATGCAGGAGTTAGAACAGGGCAATACACATTTTGTGGCACTACAGATTTGGGTAGTAATTTCGTATTACCACTTACATTTATAAGCTTTTCAGTTAATGAAAATGATAATAAGGCATTATTAAATTGGACCAGCGCATCTAAAATTAATAACGATTATTTTGATATTGAAAAAAGCGAAAATGGGACTGATTTTTTTAGCATAGGAAAGGTGAAAAAATCAAATATAAATTCGCAAAATGCAGACTATAGTTTTGTAGATGAAAATGTGCAATCACCTATTACTTATTATAGACTTAAACAAGTGGATACAGACGGAAAATTTACATATAGTACAATTATAAATTTGAAAAAACAAAATAGTAAAAAAAACAGTATGTCGATTTTTCCCAATCCTGTACAAGATAAAATAAATATAAAATTACAATCGAATTCAAATTCTGCCAGCCTTTTAAAAATTATAAATGAGTTTGGGCATGTAGTTTATCTGCAAAACATAAAAATTATAAAAGGCCCAAACGTAATTATTATACCCAAACCTACTACTTTGCAGAAAGGCGTTTATACAATACAAATTTCAATGGCAAAAGAAAATTATAACAGTCGCTTTATTTGTTTGTAATTATTGATTACAAGTTGTTGTTGAATTTTTTTTTAATACATGCCAAACCACAGGCATTGAAAATGTGCGTTTATACTTTTTTTAAATAATAAAGGTTTGCGTGTATTTGGTATGGGTTATCGTTTTTTGCTTCAAAGTTTTTAAATATCTAAACGTGTATTAAATTTTTGAACTACTTTTAATCATGAAAAAACTTTTATTTGCACTTTCCTTCATACTTCTTTTTGTTAGTTTCAGTTTTGCATCAATAGATACCATTTCTATTTACAGCAATGCCATGCATAGAAGCATAAAGGCAATTGTAATAAAACCCAGCGACTATTCCCAAGGAAAAGATTACCCTACTGTCTATTTGTTGCATGGTGCTTATGGTAACTATGAAAACTGGTATAAGAAAGTACCTGCTATAGAAAGTTATGCCGATAAATATAAAATGCTTATTGTATGTCCTGATGGCGCAGTAAACAGTTGGTATTTTGATAGCCCCATCGACAGTACCTATAAATTTGAAACACATATTAGTACAGAAGTTCCCGAATACATTGATGCACACTACAAAACAAAAAAAGACAGGAAATACAGGGCCATAGCAGGTTTGAGCATGGGCGGGCACGGCGCCATGTTTATTGCATATAGGCATAGCGAAACATTTGGAGCTTGTGGTAGTATGAGCGGAGCCTTGGTAATTGCTGTTATTGATAAAGGGTACGACCTTAATAAACGCATTGGCGATTTTTCTGCTAGCAATGAATTTTATAAAAATTGGAGTGTAGCAACTTTAATGGAGAAACCTCCAAAAGATTCGTTGGCAATAATTATAGATTGCGGGGTAGATGATTTTATTTACGGTATGAGTAAGGCTGCTCACCAAAAATTAGTATCCTTAAAAATTGGACACGATTACATAGAAAGACCCGGAAAGCATGATTGGCCTTATTGGGCAAATGCGGTGCAATACCAGTTGTTGTTTTTTAATAATTTTTTTGAAAGGAAATGATTATTTGGTTTATCAAGAAATTAACTTCAAGAATTCCTCTTTTTTCCTACGGGCAATATCCAATACAGTACCATTGGTTAGTAGCACTTGCCCACCATCTCCTTTAATATATTTTTCGATGTATTTTAGGTTTATCAAATGCGAATTGTGTATACGGTAAAAACGGTAGGGTAGCAGTATGTCTTCAAAGTCTTTTAGCAGTTTGGTTACTAAAATTGTTTTGCCATTTACAAAATAAATTTTACAATAATTACTGCTCGATTCTATATGCAGGATGGTATGAATAGCAATAAATTCCAGCCCTTCGCTGGTTGGTATTACAATTTTTTCTTCTTGGCTTTTTGCATTTTGCAAACTGTTTTTTAACACGCCCAATTTATCTTTTGTTTGAATTTGTTTGTGTTTGGCCAAGCGCTCCACTGCATTTTGTAAATCCTTGATGGCAATGGGTTTCATTAGGTAGTCGAAAGCACTCATGCGAATGGCATCTACTGCATAATGATTGTAGGCGGTAGTAAAAATTATGTCAAAATCCAATTCGCCTATTTCTTCCAGCATCCTAAAACCATTCATGCGTGGCATTTCAATGTCAAGGAAAATAACATCAGGTTTATGTTGTTGTATCAGTTGTATGGCCTCTTCTGGCTTTTGGGTAGTGGCTGTTACTTGCACATCGGGGCAAAACTCCTTTAGCTTTTGATGTAGATTTTGTAAACTACTCAGTTCATCATCTACCAAAATTGCTTTTAATGTTGCCATGCTATAATGCTTTTAGGGTTATTTCAATTTTTGTACCTGCTGGTATATTTTTTTCGTTGTATAGATCTGTAATTTTTATTGCATCAAATTCGTTGTTGTTAAAATTATTTATCCTATCAGCTGTAATTTGTAAACCTACACTTTTGTGTTGTGGTTTGTTTTGTACATTGTAAATAGACGCTTGTTTTCTGCCAATGCCATTGTCTTGAATGGTATAAATTATTTTATCGTTTTGCGATTTTGCAGATACATTCAGACTTAAAGGTTGCTCATCGCTATGCGAAAGCCCATGCACGATGGCGTTTTCTACATAGGGTTGAATGAGTAAAGATGGTATGCGGTATTCACCTGTGAGTAAGGCAGGGTCAATATTGGTTGTGTAAGAAAATTTGTTGTTAAAGCGCAGTTGTTCCAAATCAATATAAAGTTGAAGAGCTTCCATATCTTTTGCAATAGGCACCATTTCATTTCTACTACTATCTAAAATCATCCTGATAAGCCTTGCAAATTTATTCAAGTAATCGGATGCCATTCTTTTTTCATTTTGCATGATAAAATTTTCAATGCTATTCAAACTATTGAAAATAAAATGTGGATTCATTTGAGCACGCAGTGCTTCCATTTCTGTTTCTGCAATTTTTTGTTTTAAGGAAGCCTCTTTGCGGATAGTATTTATCCTCATTTTTACAAAATAAAATACAAGTGCAGCCAATACTAGTACACACAAAAGTTTAAATAGAAAAGTTTGGTACCACTCCGGTGTAACAATGATATTGATAAAATCGCCGTCTTCATTTATAATGCCGCTGTTATTACTTCCTTTTACCCGAAGCTTGTAGTTGCCAGGCGGAATGCTGATGTAAGAGGCTATGCCTCTATCTGTTTTGTGCCAATCATTATCAATGCCTTCTAATTTGTAGTAATATAAGTTTTGGTTGGGCGAGTTATAATTGAGTACAGAAAAGTTGATACTGATATTGCTGTTTTTAAAATTTGTTTGTAATAATTTTTCTCCTTTATTGTTAATTTGAATGCTGTAAAACCGATCGCTTATGGTTGCATCTGTTATTAATACAGGCGGTTTGTTTTTATTGAAAGGAATATTATCAGGGTTTATTTCAATAATAATCCCAGGGTCTGTGATATACAAGGTTCCTTCTTCGTTTTTAAATAATTTGCCATCCAACGCATTCTTGGGTAAGCCATCTTCTTTATAAAAATTTTGAAAAGTTTTTTCTGTCTGTTTATAAACGGATAGACCATTTTGTGTAATCATCCATATATTATTATTTTTATCGATGATTAAATGGTTAATAAAATTATTACTAAGTCCGTCTGCGGTGCTGTAATTGGTAAATAAATTATCGCTAGTAGATAATTTGCTTAAACCGTTGATGGTTCCAATCCAAATATCACCCGCAGCATCCATATCCAATGATCTGCAAAAATTATTTACCAAGGTTTTGGCATTGTTCTTTTCATTTTTGTACACTGCTATTATTGATAAATTGCTTGTATCAATTTTGCAAAGCCCATCTGCAGTTGCAACCCATAGATTTCCTTGTCTGTCGTAATTAAAATCATTCACATCGTTGTGTGGTAGTTTGCTATTTTCTTTCGTAAAATGTTTTTCAAATAAACCAGTAACAGTATTAAAAACATATAACCCAACATGCCTGGTTCGCATAAATAAGCGGTTGTTGTTTAGGGGTAAAAGTTTTCTGCATTCGATTACTGCATTTTTTACATCTGGGGGAGTAGATAAATGATAACTATTTTTTGCTAGATTGTATTTTACCAAACCTTCATCCGTAGTTATCCAGTAGTCTTTTTTATTGTCTTTATAAATGGAATAAATATTTTTAGCTGCATCACTGGTTGAATTTGCAGGTATTGTTTTATACCTTTTTTTTTCTTTCCAATTGCTATCAAGTTTTAATAATCCTTGCCCATTCCATAAACTAACCCAATATTCATTTGCTTCTTTACTTACAACAAATGGAGTGCCATATGTATAATAATCTTCTCGGTCTTTTTTATCTCCAAGATAGTGAGTTGTAAAAAATTGTTTACTTGGTTCGAGTAGATCTAAACCTTTTTCGGTAGTAAACCATACATTGTTTCTATTGTCTGTCAATAGCTGAGCGCTCTGGTGAGCCGCAAAGCTATTGGACTTAGTAATGTCGTTGAGAAAATATTGAAGTTTATTGTTTGCTTTATTGTAAAAACATATGCCATCATCTGAAGTAGTTATTACCAACCAATTGATATCATTAATATCTTTCCAATTGGCCATTCTATAATAAATGCCTTTTTGGATAATAAAATCTTTTTGTGATGGAGCGTTTATTCCATCAAACTTTGAAAAGCCTTTCCCCCAATAGCTAAGCCAGTATTGCCCATCTGCTTCTTGAAAAATGGCATTTACACCCAAATTGGATCCAATATTATGTACTATTTTTTTGTAAGTCAATTTATATTGATCTACTAAAAATAGATTTCCACCTGCGCAAACCCAAAGCTGTTTTTTGTTGTCAAAATAAGTGTAATAAACTGCTTGCGCATTTACGTTTTGTGAAAGTTCCTCTTTTGTAGCAAATTGAATCAGCTCAAACTTTTTTGATCTTAGATTAAATTTTTGTAATCCGTTTAGTGAACCCACCCATAAATTATCATCTTCATCTACTAGCAAGTTTTCTGCTCTTATATAAGCTAAAGAATTTGTGTTGTTAGGGTCATATAAAAAATTGGTGAATTTATTTTTTGTTGGCTCAAAATAGCAAAGCCCCGTTTGAGTCCCAACCCAAAAATTTCCTTCTTTGTCTTCTTTAATGGCCCATATATCATTTCCTGGCAAAGAGTTTGGATTGCCAGGTATTTGTTTATATACTTTAAAAGTTTTACCATCATATCTATTCAAACCATCAATGGTACATATCCAAATAATACCTTTACTATCCTGAAAAATATTTCTGATGAAATCGGTAGATAGTCCATTGGAGGTTGTTATGTGTGTAAACTTTAAATCGGGCAATTTTTGTGCAGTTATATTCAATGCACAAAATAATGCGATAGCACAAAAAAGTATTTTGATATTGTTTGTAAACAAGCTACATAATTTTGGTTAAAGGTACTAATCATTTCTACTAAATTATTATTGCAAACAGGTTGTTTGGTTCCAATTATTAGAAGAATAGATTTACATTAAACACTATTTACTTTGAATCATTTTTTCTAATTTGTCTAGCCTCATTTTCAAATCTTGGTTTTCTTTTTGTAAAATATTTATTTGTTGCTGTTGCTCCTGTATACCTTTTGTAAGTATCGGTATTAGCCCAGTATAATTTATCATTTTTACATCTTTATCTGTTGCAACAAGCTCTGGAAAAATTTGCTCTACTTCCTGCGAAATAAAACCAATATGCATCTTTGAATTAGCGGAATCTTCTTTCATTAAATAGCGAACAGGTCTTAATGATAAAATTTTATTTATTGCATTATCTTCTATTGTTGTTATGTCTTTTTTATATCTCCTATCAGATATGGATGAATAGGAGCCATCACTAGAGTTTATGGCTGCCCTGAAGTTTCCATTATTAAAAAAATAGAAATAGGCAGCGCCTGTGATATTCCAGGGCAAGTAGCTTCCTGTTAGTAAATCGGTTTCAAACCTGATACCGGAGCTGTTATTATTGCCGTTGGAATTTGCATACGTGCTACGAATTTTAAGTGGTACACCAGTGGAAGCATTGTTTAATACCAGATTCCCATTTAGAAAGGCATCGCCTTTTCGGCTAATGATAAAATGAGTGTAGGCTGTGCCTAAATTGTTGTTAGCACCTGAGGCTACATTGTCATTAAAAGTAGTGTAGTATAAGCTGCCATCATTTTGGCTCAATGCCAGTTGTGCTGCCCATCCATTGCTGATACTATTGTATGTTCCATTGTACCAGTGGTTGAAGCCAATTGCTGGCCAATCACGCTGTAATGAAATGCCGGAGCCTTCTCCACCAAAAATAGCAGCATTGTTTCCCACAACTCCATTTTGCTCCAAACCTGCTCTTGTAGGACTTCCCATGCCAATGCCCACTCTGCCGCCAATCACATCATTAATAATTACGTTGCCATTTGTTTTGCCTGCACGTATGTAAGTGTCTTCGTTGTTGCCGTAATAAAAATGTGAATAATTGTTGGTTCCTTGTATGGATAACGGTACGGTTGCATAACCAAAAGAAGGCCTGATGTATAACTCTTTTGCCCTAATGGTCAATTTATCATCTGCTTCTTCTTCACCCATGGTTATATAATCAAAATCACCAAATTTTAAAAACTGTGGAGGGGTAGATGCATTCCAAACGGTTCTACCAATTTTTATACTCCCACTATCTACCTGTAGTTTTTCGGTGGGAGAAGGATTGCTGATACCAACATTTTGTGCAAGTAATTGTATACATGCAAAAAGAATTGTAAAAGTTGAAATTAGCTTTCTCATTCAATTTTTATTTTTAAAATTAGTTTTTGCTAATTTTCGATTTTTATGATTTGAGTAACTGGTGCTGTAGGTTACAGAAGTGGGGCTCAACGAAGAATAGTTGGTTATATTTTATTCCTTTATTTTTTTGTTTTGTAGGGAATCATTTACCGCAACTTTACTAATTACACCAGAGCCACAAGGCCCAATTGCTGCATGCAAATAAGATCCATTGTATGCCTTAAAGCCGTCTTTCAACGTTACCTGTACTGTACCTCGTAATCTTAGCTCGTTACCAGCACTGCCAGGTACTATTTGGTACGAATCGATATTGCCAGATGTCTGATAGAACTTTTTTCCAAACACAGAACCTGTTATACTATAAGAACCAGGGCAAGAATTATATGCTTCACTTCGCCAGATTCCACGACCAAAAGTAGCGGCCGTTAATGCTGCATTTGTGTAATCCATAAATAGATCAACTACGGGAACCATTGGTAACCCATTATAATAGGGTTCCCAATCGGGTATTAGATCATCTGTATAATAAACGCCTAATTCTGTACCTATATAAACAGCACCACTGGGTGAATTTGTATTATTGGCAAATACGATTGAATAGATTGGAATGTTTGGTAAGCTTAAGCTCAGGTTAGACCATGTAGCACCAGCATTTGTAGTACGAAAAACTTTGTCACCAGCTTGATAACCACTGCAACAAATCCATACCTCATTTTTATTTGCTGGATTTACAGCAATAGCACTAATATTACTCATATTCGGTGAGGTTAAATTAGTCCATACGGGAGAGCCGGCCAACGGATTATCACATCTACTCATAAAACTACCATTAGAACTATACAATGAAAAATTAAAACCATCTGTACCGATGCCCAAGCATTCAGAAAAAATTTGCCCACCTATATTTGTCCATGTACTGCCGCCATTGGTACTGCGCAGTATGCCGGAATTTGCTCCGTAATAAATCGTATTTGAAGTGCCGGCAGTTGGCGATTGGATGATAGGCGTTATCCAGTTACCAAAGGTACCTGTTGGCATGCTTATCCCAGAAAAACTTAAACCTGCATTGATCGATTTATTCAATCCTCCATTTTGGCTGCATGCATACATAACATTTGAGTTAGTATGATCTATAATATTATCCATAAAGTCCAATAAGATATTGGGGGAGTAAAATACAGATGAGCTTGAATTTTTAATAAGTAAGCCATTGTCTTGCGTACCGCCTAAAACAAGATTGGTATTTCCTTGGTATGCACTCAACCTATGGTATTCATTTATTACAAGGCCATCGCTGGCAGTACTCCAAGAAGCTCCATTATTTGTGCTCCTATGTACGCCACCATCATTGCCTACATAAATGTCATTTACTAACGGATTTTTTTCTATGGCATGACAGTCATGGCTAACAGAATTAGTCGGATCATTGGCCAATGAAAAATTTACGCCTCCGTTATTGGATACATAACATCTGATTCCGGCAATGAGTACTATGTTTTCATTTGAGGGACTTACAAAAATGGCAATGTCGTAAGTAGACTGATCCCTGCACATTCCAAAAATATCTAAATTACTATTTCGCAAATTAAAAGTAGTACCAGCATCTGGTGAATAAAATAAACCGTTGTAAATTGGTGTTGATCCTACTGGGCATCCTGCTGGTGAAGAAGATGATGGGCCCGCCAATATAAATATAGCATTTGGATTTGCAGCCGTTACAGCAATTTCCATCCTAGTTACTGGCATAGCTAGATTTAACGTTTTATGCGTTGTTTGATTAGTAGTTACATTGAGTGTGTGCAATTGAGCATCGTAAAGGGCTGTATAATAAAGTATATTATTATTTCCAGGTTTAAATTCAATATCGGTAATGTTGCCATACGCTATTTGGGTCCATGAATCACCTGCATCAGCAGATTTCCATAAGCCACTTTTCATAGCTGCGAAGATATTATTATGATTGTTTGGATCAATCAATAATTTGTATCCACCATTGGCAACATCCGTTTCGTCGGATGAAAGGCTCAATTTTATCCAAGTACTGCCAGCATCGTAAGTTTTAATAATTCCAAATCCTCTATGCGAAAAGGCGTTCGGCCCATTTCCATCCCCAGTTATGGCATAAATTATATTTCTATTGGTAGGATCTACGGCAATAGAAGAAATGCCTAATAGTGGTAAGTTATCAGTGATACTTTGCCATGAAGCGCCGTAATTACTGGATTTCCAAATACCGCCACCGGCCGCACCAGCATATATGATAGCAGCGCTTACAGGATCAAAGGCAAAGCAGTTTACACGACCTTGCAGCGAAAAATTAGCAACTGTTGCATTGGTATGCCCTAAATTGTACCAGGCACCATAATTGTTTGTTGGCGATATTAAGGAATTATTGGTTGCTCTTAAAGCAGCGGTAACAGAAAAATTTTTAGCTGCATAATTTTCCAGTGAACCTCCGGTACTTAAATGTTGGCTGGCAAACCACTCTTCCCTTTTCCATTGCTTGTAACAACTTCTATTTTGCCCTGTTGCTGTATCAAAGAATTTATTTATTTTTTCAGCTTGTCGGCTAAAAGATAATTTTTTATCAGATGCTGTCAACAGTTTTAAAAATGGCTGTGCAAATGTTACAAAAATGCAATGAAGAAAAATAAGCAATGCGATTAACTTTTTCATTGAAAAAATTTAGTGGTGAAGCATTAATTTTTAGTGGCCCATTTTTTTTCCAACGCCTCAATTCTTTTATTTTGCTCAATGATGTACAAGGTCAACTCTTCTATCTTTTGCATCATCTTTGTTTGCAGTTCACCCAATTTCAATCCATTGGTTTGTATTTCCATTGCAGATGGAATATCTGGTAAATGATTATTGATATTAATGTATTGTTCTACTTCGTATAATGGTGGTAGTTTATATTGTTTGTCAAAAACATAATCAGCCCATCCTGTTTCCACCACTACTTCCTTGCTGCGTATATTACCATTTACAGAAAGCTTGTAAGTGGGATCGGTAGTTCCAATGCCTACATTGCCATTTTGTTTTATGAGCATACAATATTGGTATCCTGCTATGGGCCCAAAATCAGTTGTGGACTGGTTACCGTTGAAATTGCCAATATAGATATCACCGTTGCTAGGGCTCATGCCAAAGTTTGCACCATAACCCGCCTTGATGGTTTTTGTGCCGGTATTATAAAAATAGTTTAACCCTATTTCTGGATTATTCGCAGCAATCGACACACCCGCAGCATCTGCTCCAAACATGGCCACGGTGGCACCTACACGGCCGTTAACTTCAAACTTTGCATGCGTGGGGTTGTTAGTGTTTACACCTACATTACCCGGGAAGAAAGTAAAGAATGAAGCGGGAGGATTTAGTAAAATATGTTTTGCAGGGCTGCCGCCTGCAGAATTGCCATACTTGGAACCTATGGCAAGATTGCCTGCATTTGTTGAAAGGTCACCATAAAAAGTGTTGCTAGCATCGTACAAGCCAAAGCCATAATCTGCGCCACTTATTTGTAATTTATAAATATTATCTGTTGTGGGGCCAATATTTACGTTAGCCGTTTTTGTATTAAAATTCATTCCCCAACCATAACCACCATTACCTCCTCCAAATAGCCCTATACGAATGCTATCCTGCATGCCAATAAAAGCACGGTCCGATCCATCACGATAATCTTCTAGCCACATTCCGGGTGTATTAAAAATATTTCCGAGTGTTTCGGTTTTCAACCTCATCCTGCCTTTTACATCTAATTTATAATCTGGCGTGGTTGTACCTATACCTACATTTTGCGCAAGTAAATTTATGGTTAAGAAAACAGTAGTGAAAACAACATTTAACTTTTTCATACAAAATAATTTTCAGTAAAATTATCTTATACTTAAAAGCAGTATTTTATACTTGTACAAACGGTTGGGTTAATTATGTAATTGGTACGTGTAGAGAAATAGCTGGAGAAGACTATAGCGGCAATACCATTATAAAATCGTCCATAACATAGCCATTTCCAATGTTCAGTATCTCTTCTCTTTGTATGGCAAATCCTTTTTTCTGGTAGAAGTTAATTGCAGGATTATTTTTGTTTACGTTTAATTCCAGCATATTGGCTCCTAAGTTTTTACTGGCGATTTGTACATAATCCAATAAAAAACTACCAGTGCCTTTTGTATGTAAATGGGGCAGTACATATAATTTATGTAAACGAAAAATGAAAGGTTCTATTTCAGATTTTTTGGAGAAAGCTGCAAATCCAATGGCTGTATCATCTTGCATAGCAAGTATAAATTGATGCCCCTTTTCTAATTGTTGTAACAAAGATTCATTGCTGTACATAAGATCTAGCATGTACCTTATCTGCTCGGCAGAAATGATGGAAGCATACACTTCAGGCCAAATGGTTTCTGCAAGGTTTTGTACTGTACGTATATCAGTAACACTTACTTTTTTAATCTGCATTAGCGGATGGTAAGTTTTAAATTAGGGGCATACATGAACCTGTCCTTATTGTCTTTCACAATTATATCAAAGAAAATAAATTCTTCTCCAGGTCTTGGCAACTCTCTTACAGCATTTAGCCATAAAGTGGGTAGAGGAGATACTTTAAACAAAGAGGATTTTACAGAAGTTGTATTATATGCTTTACCTGTTGCTTCATTTTCTGATACTACAATTTTTCTGTACAAAAACTGATACGAAGAAAGCGTATAAGCAACATTTTTATCATCTATAATTTTTAACGGTAATCCAATGATGGAATCAGCCATTTGTGGGGCTATAAAGGAAGAGTCTTTAAAGCCGCCTAGTGATACAGATAATTTGGGAGGCTTAAATTTTACAATTGGCTTAGAAACTGTTTTTATTTGGGCATTGATAACAATACTTGTAAAACATAATAATAATAAAAGTATGAATTTAATAGCCTTCATGTAAAATCGATTTAAGCAACGAAACTACAAAAACATTTTTGGTATTTTGGTATTTTAACATGCTGTTTAAAAGCTCGTTATTTATTTATTTTAAAATCTGGGAATAATTCTCTATCAAAAGAAACCTTTCTGGCAATTATAATCGTCTTTATGCAAATGAATAAATATTTATGAAAAACCATTTACAAAAGAAAGCATTTATTTTATCAATTGTTATCTGCATCTTTTCTTCATACAAGCTAAAAGCTCAATCTATCACTCCATTTACTATTTGGAAACAAGTTACCCAAAGAGGCGATGTAACTTTTACTGGAAATTCGATGCTTGCTTGCGCTGCTAGTGGTACATGCACAACGGCTCTTGGCAGCGTATCTCCTTCAGGTTCTGGTGGTGGTAATAACTTAAGCAACAATGGCTTTACCATGAATTATACAAACATAGCCGATGCAGCAGATCCTGTAACACGATTTAGCAGGAGCAATGCAAACCTTACGCTTGGCACAACAGGTGGTTGTGGGGTAATATATGCTGAATTATTTTGGGGAGGTAATATTACTGCTGCAACTACAAACTATGCAAAAAGAGATTCTGTATATTTTAAAACACCCATGGGTGGTTATGTTGGTTTAAAAGCTGATATACGTACAGATGCAACCGTGCCATTTGGTGGGTATTATTGTTACAAAGATGTAACAAATCTTGTAAGAGCAGGTGGTACAGGCACTTATTGGTTGGCCAATCAAGTATTACAAAATGCAGCTGCAAATCTATGCGGTGGGTGGACATTGGTGGTTATATACAATGACCCCACATTACCATTACGCAACCTTACTATTTTTAGAGGAATATCATCTATAGATGCAGCTAACCCTCAAAATATTACCATTAATGGATTTTTTACGCCACCAAGCCCCGCATTGGTAAATTTAAAATTGGGGGTTTATTCACTAGAAGGTGATAGAGGAAATACTGGTGATAGTCTCAAGTTTAGGGGAAATGCAGCTTCCGGATTTTTATCTGTTACCAATACAAAAAATGAAGTGAACAATGCATTCAATAGTACAATAACCAACAATCTTGCTGAAATTGTAAGGTCACCAAATAATCCCAATACACTGGGTATAGATTTGGATATTTTTAAACCAGATAATTCAGCATTTACTTTTTTAACCAATAGTGCAAATACTGCTACATTAAGAATGACTTCTTCGGGAGATGTATATGCGCCATTCATGATATCTACAGCAATAGATGTTTTTGAACCATCTATTGAAATCTACAAAGATGCGGTTGATTTGAACGGCGGCTTGGTAGAGCTGGGTGATACGCTAAAGTTTAATTTAAAAGTAGTAAACAAAGGAAATGACCCAGCTAAAAATGTGGTATTGTATGATAGTTTGTATGGAGCAATGAATTATGTTCCCAATTCTATGAGAATAAATACAGGTGCCAATGCAGGTACAAAAACAGACGGGATTGATGTTGATCAAGCTAGCTTTGAGTTAATAGGCGGAATAAACTTTGTGAAATTTAATTTGGGTTCTGCCGCAAGTGGTATTACAGGTGGAGCGATGGGAATTAGCGCTGCTACGGATAGTGTAACCACCATGGAATTTAAAGTAACCGTTACAAATGATTGTCAAATATTTCGTTGTAATTCCAACCTGGTTAACAAAGCATTTGTAACTTTTGTAGGAAATATCTCTGGAGAGGGTAGAAGTACCTATAGCAGTCCAACAGGTTTTGATGCATTTGGATGCCCAGCGCTAGGCCCAACAACTTTGGTAGTAAATGTACCAACTTGTACCCCCATAGCAGATACTTCCATTACGGGCTGCTCCCCTTTCCCACTTAGCAGCATTTTGCCCAAAAGGCCTGGCTATTCGCAGTATTTGAACAGTGCTTTTGCTCCTGTTACAAGTGCTACTTCAACAGGTACATATTATGCAATAAAACAATTGTATCCTGGTTGTAACGATACCATACAATTAAATATGACTATAAATTGTGTGTTACCTATTTTACTTACCGATTTTAAAGCCATTTATGAAACTAAAATGGTAAAATTAATTTGGATAACACAACAAGAAATAAACAACATGGAATTTATCTTAGAAAGAAGTATAGATGGATTAAACTTTGAACCGATCGCAACCATAGCGGGTGCGGGTTACAGCCAAACAGAACGAACCTATGGATATGATGATAAGGCTTTTCCACTTGTGGCAAAAATTTATTACAGGCTCATACAGGTAGATATTGATGGTAGCAAGCGAGTAACTTCCATTAAAACAGTAAACATTAGCGGCTATAAAAATAGGGGATTAGATATTTATTCGATTGCGCCCAATCCAGTAAAAGATATGACCACAGTTTCATTGCTTGCCGATGTAGAAAGCAATTATACATTTACCATTTTTTCAGGTGTAGGACAAAAAATGTATACTATTCAAAAACATTTAGCAAAGGGGATCAACAAAGTAAGCATGGATGTAGCCAATGTGGAACGTGGCTTTTATATTTTGGAAGTACAAAACAATACAACAGGCCAAAAAGCAATTCATAAATTGGTAAAAGAATAATTCAGACTGATTAAACAAAAAAGCCATTCAATAATTTGAATGGCTTTTTTGTTTACATGTAATCTTTAGTTTTCTTCAATAAGTTTCTTAAGCTCCTCTGTCCTATCTTCTGTAATGGATGTCAAGCAAGTTGCATATATCAAAGGCTGTATAGAACCGCCTTCATAAGCATTGGCTACCAGTTTGCAATGTGTTTCTTTGTATTTTATCCAAGCTCTTTGTGCTTCCAATAATAATTTTTTATCGGCAGCATTGGTAAATGTTTTTAGCACTTTTTTATAGAGTACACTCATCTTTGCATCTGCAACTTTATAGTCTTCATAAGCTTTAATATTCATTTCTAATTGCGTTTGTGCAAAGCACATTACCGACACAAAGCAATTAATTAAAACAAAAAATATACATTTCTTCATAAGTATTTAGGAGTTAAATTCTATTCCAATTATACATTAATGAATTATCCATTTTCAATTACCCAATTATTCATTAATAATTATTCATTATTAAATCTTCATTCCATTCCTCCCAAACTTTCCTCTATAATGCCAATCTTCTCCTCCGCATCTGCTTTCTTCTTATTTTCAATAGCCAACACTTCGGGCTTTGCATTTGCTACAAACTTTTCGTTACCCAATTTTTTTTCTACACTTATCAAAAATCCTTTAAGGTGCGCCAATTCTTTTTCCAAATCTTCTCGCTGACCAACCATGTTTAGTGGCTGTTCGGTTTCTATGTAAAATTTATCTTTGCCTATTACGGTGGTGATGGTGCCAGCCACTGCATCGTTCACATACGTGATGGATGCACTGTTTATTTGCTTTGCCAAAATACTTTCAATGCTTTTGTATACAGCAGCTTCCGCAGTTTGTATATGAACTTTTATCGTTTCCTTTGGTTTTACTTGGTTCTTGTTGCGTACATCACGCAAGCCGCTAATGATATTTTTTAGCAATACAGCTTCTGCCAATATTTTTTCATCTGCCTGCAATGGTGCAGCATATACATGCGTACACAAATCATCTGTTCTATCTTGTAGCAAATGATAAATTTCTTCTGTTACAAATGGCATAAACGGATGTAGCAATTCCATCAACGATGCAAAAAACTCCACCGTTTTTTCATACACGGCTTTTTCTATTGGTTGTTCAAAACCAGGTTTCACCCACTCCAAGTACCAACTACAAAAATCATCCCAAATCAATGAGTAAATAACTTTTAATGCCTCACTTAATTTAAATTGATTCAGCATCTCGTTAACCTCTGATTTTACTTCATTCAACCTAGCCTCAAACCACAAAGCAGACCACTGACCACTGTCCACAGACCACAGACCGATATTATCGTTGGTCTTTAGTTGTCCGTCGTCCGTCGTCCGTCCCTCCCACATCTTCAATAACTTCACTGCATTCCACATCTTATTATTAAAATTTCTCCCCTGCTCCAATGCACTTTCATCAAACAAAATATCGTTACCCGCAGGCGATGCAATCATTATTCCAAACCTAACCGCATCTGCACCATATTGGTCTATCAAGCCAAGCAAGTCGGGTGAGTTGCCCAGTTGCTTACTCATTTTTCTGCCTTGCTTATCCCTCACCATGCCAGTAAAATAAACATCTTTAAATGGCTGTGTTTGTTTAAAAGCATAACCCGCCATTACCATACGAGCCACCCAAAAGAAAATAATATCTTGTCCCGTAACCAATGTAGTAGTAGGGTAGTAGTAATTGATATCTGCATTGTTTGGATTGCTAATGCCTTTAAAAACTTCCATTGGCCATAACCAAGAGGAGAACCAAGTGTCTAGGCAATCTTCATCTTGAAAAAGTTGTATGTTACGAGTTTCGGGTTGCGAGTTATGCAGCGCTTCTATACTTTCCGCTACATACACATTCCCTGCTTCATCGTACCACGCAGGTATTTGTTGGCCCCACCACAATTGGCGACTAATGCACCAGTCTTTAATATTGTCCATCCAATGCGCATACGTATTCTTCGCTTTTGATGGGTGAAATTTTATACGCTCATCTGCTACTGCAGCAGCAATATCAGGGTTGGTGGCTATAAACTTTTTCATATCCATAAACCACTGTAGCGATAAACGGCTTTCTATAACCGCACCAGTACGCTCACTCGTGCCCACTTGGCTTTTATAATCTTCTATTTTTTGTAATAAACCAATGGCTTCAATATCTACAGCAATTTTTTTACGAAGTGCAAACCGATCTACGCCCGCATACGAAACAATGGTATCGTTTATAAGATCATCCTCTAATTCTTCCAAAGTAAATTTTCCTTCCTCATCTAATGTATTCAATGCTCTCAGGTTATGTTTTTTACCCAGCTCATTGTCATTTTTATCATGCGCAGGTGTTACTTTTAAAGCACCCGTTCCAAAGTCTGCAGTTACATATTCATCTGCAATAATTTTTATTTTTCTGTCGATGATGGGTACTAGTACTTCTTTACCAATCATGTTCAAATATCTTTCATCAGTAGGATTTACGCAAATAGCCACATCACCCATAATTGTTTCAGGCCTTGTGGTAGCTACGGTAATCCCTCCCTCGCTCCCATCTGCAAAAGGATAGGTTACATAATATAATTTGCTGTCTATATCTTTAAAAATAACTTCCTCATCGCTAAGGGCAGTTTTGCTGGCTGGGTCCCAGTTTACCATGCGTAGCCCTCTATAAATTATACCATCTTTATGCAGGCGTACAAATATTTCTATAACCGATTTGTAGTAGTCGGGGTCCATGGTAAACGATGTTCTATCCCAATCTAGGCTACAACCCATTTTTTTTAATTGCTCCAAAATAATACCACCATATTTCTCTTTCCACTCCCAAGCATATTTCAAAAACTCCTCTCTACTAAGCGATGATTTTGTAATACCTCTCTCCCGCAACATAGCCACCACTTTGGCTTCTGTAGCTATACTAGCATGGTCTGTACCCGGTACCCAGCAAGCATTTTTACCCTGCATACGAGCACGGCGTATCAGTATATCCTGTATTGTGTTATTTAGGCAGTGCCCCATATGAAGCACACCCGTTACATTAGGGGGCGGCATCACAATAGTATATGCCTCACGCTCATCAGGCACACTTTTAAAATATCCATTATTCATCCAATGGCTATACCATTTTTGCTCTATTGCTTGCGGCTCAAAATTTTTGCTAAGTTCCATGCTTATTATCGGCTGTTTTTTTAGTGCGGCGAAGGTACAAAAAATGAGGCGTTTTTTGGGGTAAGAATGTTTTTTGGGACTTATCTGCCGAAGAGGAGGAGCGTTGCCAGAGAAACTTTACTGAACATCAGTTTCCGCCTATCTGTAGTAGTTCTGCACAGAAGTAGTTTTATAATTTGTAATGTATGCTGTGCAGAAGCTACTTCTGCCTAGGCGGGCTAGGTTCAGCAGTAAATCTTTTTTCAACTTTTATTGGCGAGGAGATTGGAGCGGATGTATAGGTTGGGAAAGCATGGAGAGAAAGAAAAGTATTTTATAATCTTCAAATTTTCTTTTTAACTTAGCTAGCATTTTAATAATGTTTTATGGTAAAAAAGGAAATCGTTTTTATTTTTTTATTTTTTTTATTCATATATTAGGCCAAGCTCAAATAATTACTACTATTGCAGGAAACGGCCTTTACGGTTTTGGAGGTGATGGAGGGTCAGCAATTAATGCGACATTTTCTAATCCTTCACATATTGCTTTAGATCCAGCTGGTAATTTATATGTATCTGATTATGCTACTAATCGAATAAGAAAAATAAATGCAAGTACAGGTATTATTACTACTATAGCGGGAATAGGTACAGAAGGTTTTTCTGGGGATGGCGGATTAGCAATAAATGCAGAATTAGATACTCCTGCAGATTTATGTTTAGATGCATTAGGTAATATCTATTTTGCTGATCAAGATAATCTTAGAGTAAGAAAAATTGATAAAGTCACAGGTATTATTACCACAATTGTTGGAAATGCGATCGGACCACCAAGTCCATACTACTCTGGTTAAGTTATTCTAGCTACCAATACGAATATAAATCGTCCGCAATCCCTAGCTATAAGTGGAGATAATTTGTTTATATCCTTATTCGACTTGCGAAGAATATGTAAAGTAGATCTTTCTACTGGTATGCTTTCTCCGGTTGCAGGGAATGGATTGAATGGTTTTTCCGGGGATGGAGGTTCAGCTCTAAACGCAAGTTTTACAAGTATTGGTGGTTTATCAATTTCTAGTTCTGGAGAATTATTTATAACCGATTGTGGTAATTATCGAGTTAGAAAAATTAATACCGCTGGTATTGTAACAACTGTTATAGGTAATGGAATACCAGGATATAGTGGAGATG
>JANNGD010000083.1:0-9156 GCA_031380515.1 Ferruginibacter sp.
CCATGTCTGGTTTGCCCACTTATAAGGAATGCCTGATCCTTTTAAAATACCTGTAGCGCCAATTCTTTGTATTACAACAAAATGCTTGTGTGTAGGTAGCACATCGATATAAGGCAATATGCATGCACCAGCTTTCAATAATTTATTTTGCACATCTCTTACACTTATACTTCTTGGTTGTTTTTTTTGTATAACACATAATGCAGCTAATACCCCAGCAGCTTGTCCAGTAAGCATTACAACAGGTTGCAAGCGAGTAGTACCATTTACCACATTGCTCACACTTATACCTTTTTCTGCTACAATAAGCCCATTCATTGTTTGCGGTATTAAAGCACCGAGTGGTATATTGTAAGATGGTATTGGATAAAATTCTAAGTGCTGTGGTGCGGCATCATTTTTTTTATGATGGTGATCTATTGGATAATCGCCTACTGATATTCCAGTACGATACAAAGCATCTCCCTCATAAGGTTTGGCAATATTATTTATCGTAAAACGTACTAAACCCTTTACCCTTCTGCCTTCACGATAGTAGGGTATTAATGCTAATTTATCTTTTGTAGGAAATTCATCATTTGCCAAACCAAGGTTTTTAAACCCCAATTGCTGTTGAATAAAATAAATAAAACGTAAAGTTGTTTGTTTCGCATTTTCTAATGCCACTACCCTTTCTTCATTTGTTTTTTCTACTATATTCAGATAAGTATCGTTGCCATTGTTTGGCCAATTGAGCATGTATTTACCATTGGGTAGTTTTGCATAGTCCAGCATTTTTTTTGCATCAACCGCAGGTGCTTTCAAATTTTTATTGATATAGTAATCGGTGCAAGCTCCATCAAACTCGGCAGGGTTATAGTTTAAAGGCTTTGCTATGGTATTATCTGTATTTGCACCATAATCTTTTAGGATAGCCACATAAGTAAGGTCTTGCACTACATTGTTATTTTCTGTTACACCTACTTTTTCACCTGTAATGCTTTCGGCTTCCATTCCCAAGTCGTAAGGCAGTTTTGCGCTTGCCATTACATCGCCCATCTCTGTTGCATCTATAATTATATCGGCAATTATTTGTTGTTGAATATTATTTTCATTTTTAAAAATAGCACCTGTTACTTTGTTTCCTTTTACAATAACTTTTACAAATTCCCATTTATACAAAACAGCCAATCGCTTTTCAGCTTTTACCATTGCTTTAAAAATACTATCTGCCACATGTGGCTCAAAATGGGTATTGCTCACCCAACCTGTTTCTACCGCTTTTGCTCCGCCATATACTTTGTAAATATTGTTTCTAAATTCATTCCAAATACCACTTGGTAATTTGTGATTGCCATCTGTAGCACTCACGCCCGCAGCGCTAATCATTCCACCTAGCCAACTGGTAGGCTCTACAATAATGGTACTTGCCCCACTCCTTGCCGCTTGTATGCCTGCAGCCATGCCGCCAGTACCACCGCCTATTACAAGCACTTGTGCATGCATGAGCTGGATGCGTTGTGCATTCGTATAGGAGTAAAGCAATAGTAATAATATGGTTATGTTTTTTTTCAAGTGTTACTTTTTCTTTTTGCCGATTCTTTTTTTTGCCGAGAACCTGCCTGCCGGCAAAGGCAGGGGCGGTAAGGCGTTTTTTCTTTTAGCTTCTTTTACTTTTGATTACTGTTTTTTTATTTTAAGACGGTAAGAGAAAAGCTTCGCTTAAATTGCTTCGCATTTTTTTGCCACAGAACCACTGTTTTTATTTTGCTTCCTCCTTCGGCGGACACAGTCGCAAAATTATATGCCACGAATGCACGAATAAAACACAGATGCTTTGCCACTAAAGCACCATTGAAAAGACCGTTTTTCTTTCTCCTCCATTAGCGTATACTATCGCAAAACTTATTACAATATTCATTTATTACAAACCCCATTAGCAAATTAGCACATTATCAAATTAGCACATTAGCGAATTAGCACATTAGCAAATTAGCGACTTAGCACAGCAGCAAATTAGCGACTTAGCACAGCAGCAAATCAGCTAATTGACTCCAGCGTCTTCCAAACCTGGTACAAAGACCTAGGTATATGAAAACAACCTTTCCATTTTCCACCCTTTGCATCTATCAATACTTCTCCTCTTCTATTTAAATAACCGAACCATTCTCCGTGTTCAGCGTCTTTAAAATGTTTCCAAGTATAATTATGTATTTTTTTAAACCAAGCTGCACAATTTTCATCTTTTGTATAAGCATATCCTTTTGCCAATGCTACCAAAGATTCTACATGCACCCACCATAATTTTTGATCCCATTCTAATTGCTGTGGTGGATTTCCTTTTACGTCCATAAAATAAAAAATACCGCCAAATTCCTCATCCCATCCATGTTCTATTGTTTTTAGCATAATACCACATGCTTTTTTTATAAGCAGCTCATCATTCATTCGTTTGCCCAAATCCATTATAAACCACATCGCTTCTATAGCATGGCCTGGATTTAATAATCTGCCTTCAAAACTGTCGCAAAAACTTCCATCTTCATATACATTTTCTAAAATCAGCCTAAGGTCGGGTTGGTAAAACACATTCATCACTTCGTGTACAACTGTAGGTATAAAACTATCCACTCTTTCTTTGCCTATAATATGCTCAAGCTCTAGTGAAAGGTTACACAAAATCATTGGTAAACTAAAATTCTTTAACGGCCTTGTACCAGGGTAAGCCTTACTGTATTTGCCTTTCCAATTGTGTTGGCGGCGTATAATATTTTCGAAAGTTTCCAGCGCAATTTTTTTATACACATTATTAGGCGTTGCTTTATCTAAAGAGGCAAATGCCATAGTAGCAAAACAATCGCTAAAAATATTGTATGGCTGTACCAACGGTTTTCCGTCTGCAGTTAAAGAAAAATACCAATCCCCCTTTTCGTCTCTTCCATGCTGCTCCATAAAATTTGCGCCATGCAAAGCCATATCCAACCACTCTTTTTTTTGTTCTACATTATTATACATATAACTAAAGCACCACACTTCTCTACCCTGTAGCCACATAAACTTATCGGTATCATATACATTTCCTTCTCTGTTCAAGCAAGTAAAATATCCTCCGTTTTTTTCATCTTTGCTGTACTTTAACCAAAAGGGAAGTATATTATGGAGCAATTCATTTTTATATTCTAAAGCAAAATCTGCTAACGGGTTGGTAGTTATTTCAGTAAAATTTGATTCAGTAGGTATTTTAGTCTCCATAAATAAGGAATCAGTTAGTAAAAAATAATTGTTTGCATTGTCAATATTAATAATAAAATTTATTAAAACAGAAAAACTTATTAAATTAATTTATTAACATAGTATTAATAATTGCTTTTCTTGCGATAATTTTTTAGCTTCACGCAATTTCTATATTGCAATTAAACATTATGGCAGAACCACATTTAATTTTTGAAGTTTTTTCTGAAGAGAATGCATCGGGTGTTGCATACAAGAACAGGGTTTTAAAAAGGCTTATAATTAACTACTTAGACGTTACAGGTAATGTAACGATAGCCGAACTTACCAAAGAATTAAATATTAGTGCCCCAAAAATAACTACCCTCATTACAGAATTAATGGATGATGGACTTATTAAAGATTATGGAAAAGAAGAATCAACAGGTGGCAGAAAAGCAAGTTTATATGGCTTAGTGGCAGATTCATGTTTTTTTATTGGGGTGGATATAAAGCGGTATTATGTTAATATTGGTTTGCTAGATTTTAAAAAGAATTTGGTAACGATTAGTGAAAAGATACCTTACCAGCTTGAAAACTCACCCGAAGCATATCAACAACTGATCAACATCATTAAAACTTTTATTGAAGATGCACCCGTAAAAAAAGAAATGATTTTAGGGATGGGAATCAATCTATCTGGAAGGGTAAATCAAACGACTGGTTACAGTTACAGCTTTTTTCATTTTCATGAAGAACCGCTTAGCCTTACCATCGAAAAAGAGATTGGCATAAGGACATTTTTAGAAAATGATAGCAAGGCAATGGCATATGGCGAATTTTGTAGTGGGATTGTAAGCAAAGAAAAGAATGTACTTTTTATAAATATGGATTATGGAGTGGGTTTAGGAATTTTAATTGACGGAAAAGTGTATTATGGCAAATCTGGCTTTAGCGGCGAGTTTGGGCATATTCCATTTTTTAACAATGAAATTATTTGCCATTGCGGTAAAAAAGGTTGTTTAGAAACAGAGGCAAGTGGTATAGCACTGCTTAGAAATTTTAAAGCCAAAATTGATCAAGGATACAGCTCCTCTGTAGTGTACAATAAAAAAAATGAAGATAGTTTAAGGGTTATGGATATTGTAAATGCAGCCCAAAAAGAAGATATTTTAAGCATAGAATTAATAGCAGAAATAGGAGAAAAAATGGGAAAGGGTTTGGCGGTACTTATAAATATTTTTAATCCAGAATTGGTAATTCTGGGAGGTATTTTGGCTGAAACCGGCGATTTTATTAGGTTGCCGATAAAAAGTGCCCTTAACAAATACTCGTTAAACCTGGTGAGCAACGATACCAAACTGGTTATTTCTAAACTTGGAGAAAAAGCGGGTGTTTTGGGCGGATGTTTGGTAGCAAGAAATAAATCGTTAATGGTTTATCCTTAATTGCTCCGCCTTGGTTTGTGGCTCAGCACAGCTGTTCGGAAAAAATTACAGCGCATAAATTTTCATTAAAAAGTTGAATTTTATCCAAATCCTGTCATCAGTTTTAATTCATTCCTGTACAATATTATCTTCTTATCATTCTCCAATTGCTTCAATAATCTTGACACCACTACCCTAGAAGTAGCCAATTCTTCCGCAATGGAAAAATGCGAGGCTTTTATTACACTGGAGCCAGATAGGCGTTGCTTTTCTTTTAAGTAAGAAATTAAACGCTCGTCCAATTTATGAAAGGCAATACTTTCTATTGATTTTAATAATTCTAAAAAGCGCTCATTGAAACTGCGCATAATGTAGTTTTTCCAACTAGGATATTTGCAAAGCCATTCATCTAATTTAATATGTGGTATAGCTATTAATTCTACATCATCTTCTGCAATAGCTTTCACCTCACTTTTTTTTGCTTCTACACAACAACTGTATGCCATAGAGCAACTCTCATTGCTCGATAAATAATAAAGCAATATTTCGTTCCCATTATCATCCATCCGAAATACTTTTATGGTTCCTTTGATAACGATTGGCATCATTCGTATATACTTCCCATAATCCATGATAACATCTCCTTCCCTAAAATTTGTTATTATACCAAACTGGAATATTTCTTTTACCAACGCTGGTTCAAATATTGCTTCAAATGTAGATTTATTGGTCATAATAATTTAAAAATGATAATTAAAAACGATATTATACAAGGTCATATTTACTTTATTAAATTCGAAGTTTTTATTTTGGTATGTCTCTCCCATGTTTATTTTATGCACCACTAATAATTGAGCTTCTAATCCATTTAACAGTTTACTAAAACTATATCTTACATCTGCATTTATTTGTGAGTATGAAGGTAAGCCATACTTATTTAATCTAAAATTTTTTACATCTGGCATTTTATAATATCCATAAGCCAACGATGTTTTAAACCTTTGCTTTGGGATATTGAAATTTAGTTTACCCATAAAAGCATGTACATCTCCAAAACCTTCATTGCGTTCTCTAGGCAAAAAAGTAAAAAAAGGCTCCCTACCCCACTCCCTTGGCATCAAATATCTACCAGCAGCAGTAATTCGAGTATAGTTAACACTGGCTTCCAACTGTTTGTTTTTCCAGCCTGCTTTAGCGCCAAATGAAACAGCTTTCCCATTTTTTTCGAAATAAGTTTTTCCAACATTTTCATTTCCTCCATTTTTTACTGCGTCTTGCCTTATAAATTGAGCAGATGCAAAAATGGAATTACTTTTTTTTAATGGGAATTGCAAATCCATTTGCAGCATGGCAGAATTAAATATATTGTTAGCATACAAATCCCATACATGCAATTTCAGAAACTTATTTATATTTATATGTGTTGCAAATGTGAATACAGCTTTGCTTTCTATATTATTAGCGTAATTTGATTTTATACCATCTACATTTACGCCACCTGAATATATGCCAATAGACTCGCCGATATCATACCATTTTGTAGTACCTCTAGGAGAAATGGCATAAAGCCATCCTAGTTCTATATTTGCAATCTTAAACTCTTTTACATCTAACCACATTCCCTCTACGCCAGTTGGTCTCATTCTTCCATCTTGAAGATTAATAAACGGCGTATTAATTAAATGCCTTCCAAAAATAATATTTGATTTCTTGTATTGATATTTTACATAAAATTCTTCTAACCTATCAATATCTTTTTTGTTGTATGGGTTTTCTACATCAAACAATGCTATTTCGTATCTATTGGGTTGGCCTGTTACACTATCCTTTTTTCCTAAATCTGATGAGCCAACATTAAATGTATAAAAGCCACTAACTGCAAATTGAAACCCATGAAATTTTGCAGTTTCGTAGCGCAAGCCACCACCAGCAGCATTCGCAAAGTAATCTGTTAATCCTTTTTGGTTTTGCGTACTCATATAGAAATATCGGAAATGACCATTAAAATGACCTCTCTTAAATGCAGACAATAATGAAGTAGTATCTTCCATTTGTACTTGTTTGCCTTTGTACATTTCAGGCTTTTCAGAAATATCTTGGTGTTGAGCTTGTACAACATTACCAAGTAGCAATATTATTGCTACAAAATATAATCTTTTCATAATTATCATTTGCTTTGGAAAACAATATGCTTCAATCAGGTATCCATCATCGAAAAGTATAATCTACCCCCGTCACTTGTGTAAGCAATGTTTGTGGAGTATCTAATATATCTGCATTTTCTGGAGCTGTTGGAGTAACAGGCGAATTAGCTGCTAGATATTCTTTCATTACTGAATGCAATGTATTGTTGGTGTTTTTTGCATTCACAACATTTTTTATTCGGCACAACATATCACTGGGGTCACCATCTCTTTCACATGCACAAATCTTATATAATTTAACAAGATCTAATTCAGTATTATTTACTTTTACCGTTTTTACACGTTCCCCTTTTTCTGCAAAAGCATTAAAAGTTACTTTCATTCCCTTAAACTTTATCACCCAACCACCAAAACGCTCCGATGCATCTTTAGCAAATACATTGTGTAACTCTTTTTCTAGCCAATCCCATATTTGCTTGCCAGTAACCATACCTGTCCTCACGGTACTATCCACCGGAAACATATCGTACAAATAACCCTCCGTAATAGGTATATTACCCGTTTGGTCTTTTGTAGTGCGTGGCGGGCAAAAACGAAATCCATTGGATAAAACAATATCCATATCAGAGACTTTCCATTTAAGTGCATCTAATATCATGGTATCAATTGGATTTTCAACAACAAAATACCGGTACAACGGTATGGTACTATATCCTACTATTTTATGAATATCTTCTTCAAACGGTTGCTCATTCTTTTTTATTAGTTCCGTTATATCTTTTGATGGTTTGTATTTGCTTGCCGATATTTCTACAAGCTCATATTCATCATTTATCACTTTTCCATTTTCTATGGTAAGATTGAGTTTGCCCACAAACGAACCAAATGCACCTGGCTCTACCACTTTTGCATATTTACATTGAATCGGTTTACGCACACGTTCGTGCGTATCACCACCTAAAATATAATCTACTCCATTACATACTGCTAAGTTGGCTAAATGTATTTGTTGCGATAAGCCTAAATGTGCAACAACCAAAACGTAGGCACATTGCTCTTGATTACGCAATACATCTACATAATGCGCAATATTCTCTTCTGGCTTGGTATAAATAATTCCTTTGCTATAATTGGGAGATTGCCGAAGTGGCACCAATGGGTCGGTATATCCAAGAAACCCTATTTTTACGCCTTTTACATTCCAAATATAATAGGGTGGAAAAATCAATTCTCCCTTTTTTGCCTCACCTAAATCATGATACATATTTGCACATACTTTAGGTGCATTAAGGGACCCTAATAAAGTTTGCATGGCTTTTTTGTAATAAATAACTTCCCAATTTCCTGGCAAATACAAATCGTAACCCAAGGCATTTAATATAGGTACCATTGCTTTACCCGTAGTTTTTACAGACAGTTCGCTTCCTTGAAACATATCACCAGTATCCAACAAAAAAGTGTCCTTATTCTTTTTTCTTTCTTGTTGCAAGTAAGTTCCCAAATGGGCATACCCACCTGTTTTACGAAATACCGCTTTTTCGTTTTCCCAAAATAATTCATCGTGAGCATGCACTTGACAATGCACATCGGTGGTTTGTAAAATAGTAAGTGTAAAAGGTTTGTCAGTATCAATTTTTTCTGGCAAATTATTTTCTGGTATCAAATCGGGTATTGCAGCAATAGCAGTTGCAGAAAGCAAAGTACCACCTGTTAGTGAGCCTATTTGTTTTATAAAACCCCTTCTATCATTTTGCATACTACAAATTTTTATTTTTATTTACAAAGACTTTTGTTGTTTTCCTATTTCTTCTCTTTTTTTCTGCTCAGCTGCTATTGGAATAAAGGGTCCAAATTTGTGTTGTATCTCTGTAAAATTATCTACGTATGGACCAAATGGATGATCAATTGGTTTTTTTGATTTATCTGGCCAGTCTCTTGGTACGTTTATATGTGTCCTTTTCTGCGCCAATACAAACGCTGCTACATCCCAAGCTTCTTCATCTGAAAGTTGAGGATTTTCGTGCGTAGTACCTTGTGGCATGTTGTATTTTACATATTTTGCAAAGTTGCTAATGCGGTTTAAACCAGCGCCGTCATTGAAACTATTTTTACCCCACAATGATGGATAGGTATATTCCGTTTTATCCAAAATAAGTACCCCTTCCCCATTTTGCTGGTGGCAGCTTTGGCATTTATTGCTGTAAACCAATTGCCCCTTTTCAGGATCTGCTGCACGGTCTAAAAATGCCAAGTCTTTAAACCCTGAGCCAACCGCTTTATTCCCTTTATCCACATTAGATCCAATAAAATTAATATAGGCCACGATGGACTGCATTTCTTTGCTGTTGGTATCAATCGCTTTGCCATTTAAACTACGTTCAAAACAATCGTTTACT
>JANNGD010000088.1:0-1636 GCA_031380515.1 Ferruginibacter sp.
TTGTATCATTATTTGTACTTAAGGTAGTAAGAGAAGGGATGCTTGAATTAGGATTATCAACAGTCCAAGCATTTAATATTCTTACATTTTTGTTTGACAAAGAGGGACTGGTAAAAAAGTCGCTATATACTCTTGTAAAGTCAAATATTTTATTACCACCAGCTCCTTGAAAGAATGCCCAAAAGTCGAAATTCTTATAATCCAGTTTTACATTAAACCCATAATTTATAGTAGGAATGGGACTACCTAAAAATGTACGGTCTTTATCATCCACTACTCCATCTTTATTTGTGTCTTCAAATTTTAACCTTCCAATTGCTTTGCCTGTTTGGGCAGCGTGACTGTTTACTTCGTCCTGGGTTTTAAAAATGCCCAAACTATTATAGCCATAAAATGAAGCTATTGGTAGCCCTACAACTGAACGTTGTATTTCCAAGTTTCTGGTAAGGGTATTACTAACTGGACTAGGAATAAAAGCCAGTTCAGGTGAAAGGGAAGTAAGTTTGTTTTTGATGTAAGAAAAATTGCCATCAATGTTGAATGAAAAATCTTTCCCAAAGTTCATTTTGTATCCGGCTTCTACCTCTATCCCCTTGTTTTCCATAGAGCCTCCATTTACAAAAGGAGCTGCTGCCACACCAAAAGTGGCTGGTATTTTAGGTTGCACCAATAAGTCTTTTGTTTTCTTTGTAAAGTATTCAATTGTAAAATGAAAGCGGTTGTTAAATCCGGTAAAATCTAATCCTAAATTGGATTGAGTAGAAGTTTCCCATTTTAACAGTGGATTACCTATACGTTGTTGCGTATTACCAGATAAGGATGTGTTGTTTGAACCATTAATGTCGTAGTATGCAGTACCCAAATCAATGGCGTAGGTGGTAAAAGTGGCGTAATCTGCAATTTCCTGATTGCCAGTTTGTCCCCAACCGTATCTTAATTTCAACTCATTAATTTTATCGTGTTGCAGAAACTTTTCTTTTGACAGCCTCCATCCTACGGAAAATGCAGGGAATACTTGTGTATTTAACCCTGAGGCTAATCTCGACGTGGCATCATTTCTTAATGTAAAAGAAGCCAGGTACTTGTCATCAAAATCGTAATTGATTTTTCCAAATTGCGACCACAATGATGATTTAACTCCTGCTCCTGAATTGGTAAATAGTGTTTGCCCGGCATTTATTTGCTGACCATTTACGTCATTTGTAGGAAAAGAACTTCGGCCAGCCCCCAAGTTTTGTGAAGTTGTAAGGATGAATTCAGTACCTATCAAAGCGTCGAAGCTATGCTTGGCGATTGATTTTTTATAACTTGCCGTATTTGACCATGTGGTTATTGTGGTACTGCTACTAAATTGTGAAAGGCTGCTTACTGCATTCACTTGTGTACCTTCCGAGAACGTTGGATTAAAATCTTTGCTGTTAAAATTGGTATAGTCTATAGCAAAATTAGTAGCAAGATGTAAATCTTTTACTATTTCTAAATCGGCAAATACTTTACCTAAAACTTTCCATTTTTTAGCATTATTATCTTTATTACCATTGATGCTTGCCAATGGGTTTCTGCCACCTATAGGCATCCTTGCCGGTGGACCAGCAAATTTCCCCAAAGAATCGTAAATAGGCAATAAAGGGTCGGC
>JANNGD010000109.1:0-3516 GCA_031380515.1 Ferruginibacter sp.
ATTGAATATATTTTCTCATTATCCAAAGTTAAAAAACCTTTCATGTCACCACTACTATATAATATTTCACCTGTTTTCATATCCAAAGCACATGTTTTAGCAACTTCATTTTGACCTTCTAAATAAAAGAATATTTTATCATCATAATTAATAACATTTATATAGCTACAATAACTATCTGACATAAAAATTTCTGAATATCTAACTTCCCAATTTTGATTTTCATCACAAACATTGTTACACTTTATACAATCATTGGAATTAGGTTGGGTAATTAAATAATCGTCAAATAAGAACCTATTTGCATTTTCATAGTTAATTGAGAATTGCTTTTCATTACATACCAAATTCAAGATTTCCTTGTTAGCCAAATCCAAATAAACCTTTATTTGGTTTTTATTAAAAAAATAAAAATTTTTATCTGATTTTATTAACTGTCCATTATTTCCATTTATGAAAAGACTTTCTTCTCCATCAAAAAAGATAATATTGTTATTAGATGTCCCACAACAAAAGCCAACATTTTTTCCAACTAAAAACTTCCATTCTTCATAGTAATCTTTAGAGAGTTTCAATAAAAATTTACTACCCTGCGTAGATCCACAGATAATGTAACTGTTTTCAAATATTTCCTGAACGGAAGAATTAACAGAACTGTATTTCAAAGGAGCTATTTCCATTTAATATATTTTGAAAATTTTAGTGAAATTAATATCTAAAAAAGTTGATATTTGAGCATTAGTAATAGATGTCTCAAAAGTTGACATTCCAAAAAAGCCCTTAACTTTATTGCTTAATACTACATTATTATCATTGATTAAAGAGTTTATTACATTTTTACCTTCAGTGGAACCCATATAATTTAGTAATTCCTGCTTAGTTAAATTCTTATTCAATATTCTCCATTGTAAATTATCTAAGTTAGTAATATTTTTCAAATCTCGACCAATAAACTGGTTTATAATAGTCGAACTAGTTATGCTTCCTGGACCATTCTTAAATTCAAAGAATTTCAAAGAAGGATTTGTTCCTATAACCAAATCCAATGAAGCACTATTACCTGCTATATTTGTAACTCTATATTCAAATTTTAAATTCTTGCCAGCAAATGTTGCAGCATCTGTAGTAACATTTCTTATTACCCAACTTACACCTTGTTTATAATTATTAGCATTACTCTGCAATATAGATACCAACTGGCCAAAATTCTCCATTGTTGTTCCAGTATGGCTATGCAAAAAATAACCAAGTTCGTCTAGTTGGCCTATTATTGCATCATAAGAAGCAACCTCTGTAGTTGATCCATATCCTCTAATCCTAGAAATAATTAAATCATCTAATCCCATTTCAACAAACTTCGGGTTCTTTTTTATTTTTACAAAAGCTTGCAGTGCCAAAGGGTTTTTATATAGTGCATTTGAAGCAGAAATATTTCCTGCTGTATTTCTTAATGACCTCCATGCATAAGCAAGTTCTTCTTTGTTTACGGCATTTGTAAACAATATCCTTAGATCCTGAGAACTAGATATACTTGCATCTAAAGCAGCTTTTAATTCTTGATCCCAATCCGCTAGGTCATCTATAAAACTTTTCCAGCCACTTCGAAGCGTCAATTTTAGTGCGCTTGGAGATGGCACTATAAATGAACCTGAATAATTTACGGGAGGAACAGCAACATTATTTACCGGAGGGTTTAATTCCAAAAATGGTTTATCGCTCTTAATACCACCATCGCTATGAATACTCACTGCGCCATCACTAGCTATTACTTTTCTTCCAAGTTTATTACTTAGGTTTTGGGCAGTTTCTATGTCTGAACAGGTAAGAAGAACTATATCTTGACTTGTAGGAAACTCTTTTGATTGTATCCATTTTGCCAAAGAACGGTGTCCTATAACAGCTTCATCTAGGCTCGATACTGTTCCTCCTGATGATGTCCTTCTTAAAATACTAAATGTATTCCCTTCTGCATGAGCAACTATATAAATTTTATTATCTCCCGAACCAATTATGTTTAACCATTGTTTTGCTTTATCTACGTCAGCACCTAATGTTACTACCCGTCTACTAACTTGTGCAGCATCTTCAGCAAACGCTGCATCAGTCCTAGCCATTCCTGCAAATTCTCTTAGTCTAGCCCTTCCACCATTAGAAATGCCAGGCACATTATCTGCATAGTGAGCTGCTTCATCTCCCTTTGAAGTCAAACTGTTTTTTATTTGCCCCAATCCTCTTATAATTTCTGGGGCTTGCAATAATAGACATCCTATTCGAATATTTTTTTTCGTTTTTTCAGGTATTAAACTTTCAGGGGCAAGTTCATTTACAATACCAACGGTTGTACCTACCATATTGCTAACTAACATCGCTTTTCTAATCCAACTAGCTGCACTCCATGCCACTTTTATTTCGCCTATCCCAACAAACATCATTACACCATCTACCAATAGCCAAGCTTTTTTTGAAAACAATGCTTTTTCTCCTTTATCAATTAGTAGTGCCGCAAACATTGCTGGTACAGGTACAATTTCCTTTCTTTTGAAAGTTCTTTCACCTAAATCGAATTCTGACCAAAACTGAACAGGAACCATTTCATTGTATGGTATAGATGAGTAAATGGTACTGTTATTAAGGTCAATAAAACTTATTTTATTATCTTCAGATATTGAATATAAACTAGTCTGCCTATTATC
Source organism: Ferruginibacter sp. (assembly GCA_031380515.1). Classification (GTDB taxonomy): domain Bacteria; phylum Bacteroidota; class Bacteroidia; order Chitinophagales; family Chitinophagaceae; genus Ferruginibacter. The sequence goes on from JANNGD010000109.1 coordinate 2,694, forward strand.
AAGAATATCCTGATCGATACTTATAAATTTAGGATTTAAGGTATCTGCTGCGAGCAAGAAACAATTTTGATTATAAATTGGGTTTTGAATGAAACCACTTAACAGCGTAACAACTTTGGTGAAATTATCTCCTCCATACCATAAATGAGAGTCATCAAATTTGCTAAAAATTCGTTTTATCTTAATCTCTCTAGCAATATAAACTAGCATTGAATCCTGATCTTCTGGTGCAACTGAACTCAATATCTTTATAACAGCTTCTTCTTTTGCATCTGGTACAGACTGATTAGTAAGTAATTTAATTGCAAGTTTTCTTTTATCAATTGGTGCTTTTGAAGTTTGAAATAATGGTTCAGTTTTCAGGTATGTAACTAATTCACTTGCCGATGAACTAGCGTTGAGATTTGTCCAAAACTGTGATGCACGTATTATTGAAGTATCGACATAATCTCTAAACTTATAGCAGAAAGCATAAAAATAATCTTTTAAATTAGTGTTGCTTGTATAGTTAGCAACTAATGCTGGGTTATTGTAGAGATATTTCCCCCATGCCCAAGTTGTATCGGAAGTATAACTATAACCAGCCCCTCCGGTTCCACCAGAAACGTTCACTTTCTGTACAGGTTTTGCCCAATTTTCATCTAACTGTGTAAACTGGCTGAAATACTCTGGAAATATTACTCTTAATTGAGCAGCTTTATCAATATACCAAAGCTCTGGCTTTTCACAATAATTTTTTGTCATTTCTGAAGTAGCATCCGTTCTGCACCAAAGACAATCCGGATTAATATCATTAGATATGGATTGTTTTATAGTTTTTCCC
>JANNGD010000110.1:0-2054 GCA_031380515.1 Ferruginibacter sp.
CTAAATAACCGTCTTTGTGCCTGACTTGTATTTCTACTATTTTGTTATCTGTGTTTCTTGTAAAACGTATAAACTCAAAGTCATTAGTTAAGAAAAAATCGTTTGCGTCAGGAACTAAAATTTGCTTTGAGTATAAGTCATACGTCATGTACAGCTTTTCATTTTCTTTTGTGATGACAACTTTCCTGTAGTCTCCAACATAGTCAGCATATTTTTTCTTAAAGAATTCCTCTCTTTCGTCAACAACGAGTTTTTGCTTTTTGAAGTATTTCGTTTTTGCTTTAGCTGTGTCGGTGTTGCCCGAAAGTGATAAGCTATATGCAACAGATAAAGCACTGTCAGAGGTCGTTTGAATGTCTGGTTTAATACCTTTTGCTTCCAATGTATAATTGGAATTGTTTTCATCAAATAACTTCACACATGGTATTACGGCAGAATAATATTTTTCCATAGTGCCACCATAATGACCATTTCCACCTCCTGTAGTTTTTTCTCCAACGATTTTTGTGTTATGATTAAGTTGCTTCAATTTGTAAGTTGATAATTCTCCCGCTGAAAACGTTCTTTTACTTGTTAGAACGAATATTTTTTTGTTACCGATTAGTGTGTTGTCAATTTCATTGTCGGTGTAAAGTTTATACTTGTATTTATTTTCTTTTCTAATACCACTTGAGTCGTATCTAAATATACTTTCAGTCGTTATAAAATAAGAGTTGGGTTTATCGGAAAAATAAGAGCATAGTTTGGCTGATAGAAATACATAGCCGCCTAAATTTTCCCTAAAGTCAATGATTATAGAATTTGTGTTTTCCAAAAAATTAAGAATTGATTTAAAACTTATACGGTTTCGGTTTTCTTTTTTGAAGTATGAAGTGCTGTTGAAGTCTTTTATTTCTACATACCCAATGTTTCCTGGTAATATTTTTATTTCCCCGTAAGTAAACATGTCATCCTTTGTTCGCTCTCTATATTTTTCAATAAATTTTTTCCACCGCTTGTTTGCCTTTTTATTATGTCGTTTCCAATATCTCCAACTGCGTTCCCTAAAGTTGGTTTCGTAAGTATAATTTGATTCTCTGTATCTGTAATGGGCTGGGTAAACCATTATGTGGTTGTCTTTGCTCACTCTTCTCAAGTCTTTATTTACCTCATAAACGAATTCGTCAAGACTAAGTGTTGTGTCGTACTTGGCTGTTGCTAACTTATACTTTACTGTGTCACACATTGCTTTTGCTATTTCAACATCAAGATATGTCTTGTAGATATTCTCCGTCAGGCTTTCAACTAATTTAAATTTTGTTGAATCTATCTGTCCAAATAAAAGAGTTGGCAGAAATAAAAGTGTCAGTAAATAAATTTTCAGAGTAGTATGGTGTGTCATTTTAAATTGCAGGCAACGGTAGCGCTTTGCGATGTTGGGGAATTTGAAAATCGTCCGCCCGGAACCGCTGCCCAATTGAAAAACTGATGATGAAGATAAGAACAAAAAGCTAAATTGAAAAACTTCTGCCCGAACCACAGCCCAATAGCGAACCAATGCTGATGGGTATTGCTTCTGCCCCAATATTGCAAAACCCCATGTTATGCGTTCGCTTTTCTCCCGCTTCAATCTATTTTTTTTGTTTCATTACGCTATATACACCTTCAATAGCATCTTTTAAATCTATTGTCCGAAACCCTGCTTTTCCATTGTCCCAAGCTTCTTTCCATTGATTATAGCCTTCGGAGAAGTCTAGTAAATTGTCATTTTGCCCAATAAGTTTTGTTACAGATTTCGAAATTGAATTCTCTGAAAATGGCAAGTGTCCAATAAAGTTAGAATACCCACTAGCAACATTTGGATTATACATTTTTACACCGTCAATTCTAATATGAATAATTTTGTCTCCTTTCTCATATTTTTCAATTTTTAAAGATGTTCGGAAATTTTATTAAAACATTTGAAAAATACTCTAAATATTTCTCTCTAAGAATTTTCAAAAGAATTCGACTGTGTTTATTAAAGTTGATCTTAATTATTATCAATTTTCAAAATCGCAAACATTTCCTGAATT
>JANNGD010000120.1:0-15076 GCA_031380515.1 Ferruginibacter sp.
GGCTATTGGTGTTACGCTTGTATTGATTCACTTGGTTGCCATTCCTATTACTGGTACATCTGTAAATCCTGCTCGTAGTTTTGGTCCAGCTATTTTTGCAGGTGGAAAAGCTTTGAGCCAATTATGGTTGTTTATAGTTGCACCAATAGTTGGGGCAGTAGCTGCAGCACTTGTATGGAAATTTGGTTTTGAGAAGAATGGTGAAGCGGTAGTATAAGCAATAAAATTTATTTTGAAAATGCTCCGGAATTTTTCGGGGCATTTTTAATTTTATGAAACAATGCTGTAAAACTATTTAAGAATGGCTGGTAAGAATGAAATGAGTGCTTTATTTAATTAAAAGCAAAAAATTTTCTTCTTTTTTTATCTTGGAATAAAATTTGCGTATCTTGAAAATCAATCACACAAAACATTTTTATGAAAAAAATAATTAGTACTGCTATTCTTATTGTTGCAATGGTTGGTCTATTTACAAATACCATCTGCGCAGCCTCCATTGTAATTGAAAAGGAAAACCCCTATTTTTTTAATCCTAGTATTACCCCTGCCCCAAAAGTTATTATACCTTTTTCGCCAATAGAGCCCACCAAAGCATCTACCAGCGATGCTTTAAAGGAATTTAAAGCTTTGAGCCGCTCCGAAAAAAAAGAGCGTATGAAAGAAGTAAAAGCTGCTCTAAAAGAATATAAAAAGCAAAAAAAAGCAGGAGATGACCCTAGTACCAACCAATTATTGATGGTTATACTTTGTATTTTACTACCCCCGTTGGCAGTCTATTTACACGAAGGAGAAATAAACAACAAATTTTGGATTTCTGTTTTGCTTACATTATTATTTTGGTTACCGGGAATTATTTATGCGTTGGTAGTGGTATTAGATAAGGATTGATTAAAATACTATTCCAACGAATCCTTAATACTAACCCAGGTTTGCGAAAGCCCCGCTAGCTTTACCAATTCATAAAAAACTTTTGCATTGTCTGGGTGAAGCCTTATACATCCATGTGAAGCCCTTGTACCCAATTTGGGGAAATTGCCTGTGGTTGTGCCGTGTATGGCATAACCACCTCTAAGAAATACAGCATAAGGCATATTTCCCAAATGATTGTAATTTCCACCAGGGAATTTTTTGGAAGTGTATTTCATGAGGATTGGACCTTTTGGGCTAAGGTCTAAATTGGGTGTTTCTCGCTTTCTTATACCCGTAGACACTTTAAAACTATCTGTTAATTCACCCGCAATAAATAAATAAAGTGTTTGGGATGATTTATCTATCTCAGCAAATATGGTGCAATCCTTGCCTTTGCAATCGGGTAATGGCGTTATATTTTTATTTATAAGAAAAGAATCCAATGAAATGATATTTAGTTTTAAACCTTCTTTATCATTCTCTGTAAATTTTGCTTTATTGTTTACATTTTTATATAGACTATCCTCTTGTAACAATAGCCTTAAATCTTCATGCAATACGGTATCAATCTCTATTATAAATGAATTTACAGAATCGGCGGATGGTATAAAATTTTTGTTGTCAAAAATATTAATAGTATCGTCAGTTGTTTCAGTTTGTCTGTTTATGGAATCTTTAAAAACTTTGTAGTTGAAATTATTTGCCAATGCTTTTCTTTTATGTTGGCATGCAAAAAAAAATAATAGAACAGTCAAAAAGATGCAAATATTCAGAAACTTTGAAGCCATGATATAATTCTTTAATTTTCATAAAGGTAGTCCTGTTTAAAGTTATTGATCGGTTATCTTTTTACACAATTGAAATATTTCACAAAATAGAAGTATGCTTCACCAAAGCAATCAAATCCACATTTAATAATTCTTTTATTTTTAATTACTTTCGTTTTCTATAAAAAAGACCATGCGTAAACAATTTATTTTATTTGCCATAATTGCACCCATTGTATTTGGACTATAAGGATATTATTATAGCCAGTTTTTTTGGTGGGTATTTGGAGCCGTAGCCTTGTTGGTTATTGTAGGCATAGTAGATATGCTACAAACCAAGCATACCATTATGCGCAATTATCCTATCCTTGGCAGGGCTAGGTATTGGATGGAAGATTTGAGGCCAAAGCTTTACCAATATTTTATAGAAAGTGATATTGATGGAAGGCCTATTAACCGGATAGACAGAAGCACCATATACCAGCGGGCAAAAAAAGAAACTGATACCATGCCCTTTGGTACGCAATTGGACGTATATGCAGAACGTTACGAATGGATGTGCCATAGCATAGCACCAAAAGATTTTCATAAACTGAATGCAAAGCCAAGGGTTCTTATTGGCGGAAAAGATTGTTTGCAAAAATACGATGCAAGTATTTTTAATGTAAGTGCCATGAGCTTTGGTTCATTAAGCAGCAATGCAGTGGAAGCTTTAAATGGCGGCGCAAAAATTGGAAGCTTTGCACACAATACAGGCGAAGGAGGATTGAGTCCTTATCACTTGAAACAAGGAGGCGATATCATTTGGCAAATAGGTACCGGCAATTTTGGTGCAAGGGGTAAAGAGGGAAATTTTAATGTAGAAGCTTATGCAAAAAATGCCATGAGACCCGAGGTGAAAATGATTGAATTAAAACTAAGTCAAGGGGCAAAGCCAGGGCATGGTGGGATTTTACCAGCCAAAAAAAATACAGCAGAAGTTGCCGCTATAAGATTAGTGGAGCCTGGTACAACCGTTTATTCCCCACCATATCACAGTGCATTCAGTACGCCTAAAGAATTGATTCAATTCATAAAAAAACTGAGGGATAATTGTGGCGGTAAGCCAATAGGATTTAAATTATGTATTGGTCAAAAAAGCGAATTCATAGGTATTTGTAAAGCAATGCTTGAACTAAATATTTATCCCGATTTTATTGCGGTGGATGGTGGTGAAGGTGGCACTGGAGCCGCACCACAAGAGTTTAGCAACTATGTGGGTGCGCCACTCATGGATGGATTGGCATTTGTACATAATATGCTTTGTGGATTTGGTGTAAGAGATCAAATAAAAATTATTGCCAGTGGCAAAATGATAAGTGGTTTTCATTTGGTAAGGGCCATTGCTTTGGGTGCAGATGCCTGTAATAGCGCCAGAGCAATGATGATGGCAATAGGTTGTATACAGGCGTTGGTATGCAATACAAACAAATGTCCTACAGGTGTAGCCACACAAGATAAAAGTCTTTCAGATGGTTTGGTAGTAAATGATAAAAAACAACGAGTAGCAAATTACCATGAAGAAACACTCAAAAACTTTGTAGAACTTTGTGGTGCTGCCGGTATTGATGATTACAAGCAATTAACCCGTAGCCATATTTATCGCAGGGTATTTCTGAATGATGTAAGAACATTTGAAGAAATATTCCCCTCACTGGAAAATGGCAGTATGAACAATGGTAAGATTCCAGAAAAATACAAACAGGATTATACTAATGCTAGCAGCGAGCGTTGGTAAATTAATAATTGTATAAAGCCAAAATAAAAACAGCGCAATAAATTATTAATTGATGCGCTGTTTTTATTACTGAAAAAAAATTCCTTTATTACAATTTAATTATTTTCTGGTCTCTTGTTTTACCATTGCTTAATATGACTTTCACAAAATAAGAACCTTTTGTAAGTGATTTCATGGAAAGGTTAATATTATTTATTCCACTTTGTAATTTTGCAAATTGCGTGCTCATTATTCTCCCAAATACATCCGAAATTATAATTTGTGTATGGTCGTTTTTAGCAATATTTTTAATCATTACCATTGCATTTTCTAGCACCGGATTTGGAGTAATATTACCCACATAATCAACCTGCGATTCGCAATTTTTTAAAGCTACAAATCTTATAGGCAATTGTTTGGTTGTTCCATTAATATCAGTTTGGTACAACTTATAATAATTGGTTGCAAGTGGAGAAACATCATTAAACAAATAAGTTCGTATGGCGTTACTATTGCCTGCTGCTTTTATTTCTGCAATTTTAGTATTGAAATTCACCCCATCTTCGCTTCGTAAAATGGTATAAGATTTTGATGATTCCTCAGAAGAAGTGGCCCAACTAAGTTGAACACTACATTGTTTTTCTATAGCGGAGAAATACATTAAATCTATAGGTAATACGGAGCCACTATAATATGTTTTTGCTTTATTGTGTGCAGCTGTACCTACTTGCTCGCCAATTAGCCTGCCAGGAATATCATCAAATGGAGGATGTATGCCACCCCAAATCCTAGATAAACTTGCCTGGTCGGAGGCATCTTTGTAAGACACCCATTGTAATCTTATTTCTGTACTAGGCCCTGCTTCAAAACCTGTAAAAAAGCTATTGGCTGGTATTACATGTTCTGCAAGCCCTCCAGGAAAATAAGGGCTACCTGTAAGCAATGTAAGCGTTTGCGCCCCAGCACGAGAATAGGTTGAATGACCAGATAGGTATCCAGCAAAAGGTGGTGTAACAAAATTGCTACGCTGGTAAGGAATCCAATTCTCTGCCAATATCCAGCCCACACCAGCTACATCAGCATAAGGATTTATAATAAAACTAAAGCCACGCCATGCTTTTATTTTAATTTTGTTTACATTAATATTTCCTACACCAGCAAGTGAATCACCAGCAAGAACCAATTCGATGAAACCAGGCACCAATGGCAAACCAGCTGGGTGAAATGATGGTTGCATGGGATTACTACTTTGACCATAGGCAGCCATTCTTCTAATGGAAGAAATTGGGCGTGGTGTATCGTACCATCCTTTTATACTCCAGCAAGCAATTGCCGCATCATGAACTGCAGCACCAAGTGTAAAATATGTTTTTATATCCCATTCTAAATTGGATAGTACCGGCCCTAATCCTTCATACTTTTTTTGAAAACCTGGATAATCACTTACCTGATTGAGAAGTACAAACCAATGTCCTGGTGGTGTTTCAGAAGTTGGGCCATCTGCCCAATATTGCGAAATCATACGGGTATATTCTCCTCGACGTACTATTTGTAGTGAATAGGCTAAACCCGTAACAGGATTCATAACATAACCAGTACCAGGGTCGCCACCATTGTTAAAATTATAAAAAAGATGTTGCCCAGCTAAGGTAGTTGGATAGCTTGTTACATTACCCATTCCATTTGGAGAAATATCCCACATGGTTGGGTCGTTGGGGTCTAAATGAGAAGACCAAGCTGCTACCATCGCATGGCCCCATTTAAAATCTATAGATGATTGTGAAGCTACATTTATTGAATCCAACATTGGTGCTGCACCCGGATCGTAATAAACAGGATAATCTGCCCCATCTCTTGTATAATGAACTGCTGAAGAAACGGGCATAGCAAAAGGCAATACCCTACCCCACTCTGGGCAAACAAATTTTTGCAATGCGGGGATTGGATTGCCATTTTGATCAAATGCACCGATAATAAATAAAGGTTGCCACCTATTTGGGTTTTCCATTAAACTATTTCCGCTGTTAGTCATATTCATAGGAGAATTAATAGGAAAATAATCAAGGTATTGATAATTTTGAGCCTGCCGAGCACCATCAGCTAAACCCATTTCTATTACTTTTTGAGCGATGTAATTCCCTAAATCTGCCGGATTGTTATTTGTATAATTCGTTGCCGTATAATTTATGTTGTACCCCAAAGTAGTCATCAAATTATTAAATCTAGTAATAGAAGTGCTTGCATTAGGGGATATCGAAAAACGCTGAATCAATACCCTGTAAGCCGCATAACTAATAGCCTTATTTCTATACGATTCAATATTGGCAGGTGCTACAGGAGCAATTCCTGCATATGGATAATAGATTCCACCGACGGTCTTTCCTAATAAGTAAGTAGACGCAATAGCATCATATACTGCCCAAGCATCGTACATTGCCAAAGAAACATGAAACAAATTACGTGCTTGCACAGGTGGACGTGCAAGGTCTTCTCTGATAGCAGAAAGCATTACTTCATTCCATTGCCGAGCTACAGATTGCTGACCAAATGTTACATTTGATATTAATGTAAAAAAAGCAGTGAGGCGTAAAATTGTCTTCATTATAGCAGTTAGTGATTATTTCAAGCTTAGATTATTTATTTCTATTATGCAACTTTTAGATTTAAAGGGCATTATTTTATTTTCAAAACGATATTCTTACTTGTGTATATTTAGAAGTTTTTTGGTAAATCATATATAATTGAAACGGATTTTAGTTACAGATATTGTACTGTTTAGTAATTATTAAACTAATTTATGTCATTTTTGCAAATGATATAAGTCATTAATATTTATTTATTTTGTTATGATATTGTGCAAGAATTTAAAATAATTAAGCATAAAAAATATTCAAATGAAAAAAATTTTAGTACCAACAGATTTAAGTGAGGTTGCAAACAATGCACTTGATGTAGCAGTTAACATTGCAAGATATACCGATGCAACAATAGATTTGCTAAACGTAAAACTTTCTCCATCTTCTACCATCGGTACATATTACTCTTTATATGGTTCTACAGGAGTTTCGTTCGACGATGCGTGGGATGATATCTTAATTGAATCAAAAAATGATATGCAGCATTTGGTTGACAAATATGTAGGTATTGAAATAAATGCAATTGTGGAAGAAACAGGCTCGAATTTCTTAAAAAAAATTTTGGAACACGACGCAGATTTAATTGTAATGGGTTCAAATGGAGCTGATGGAATTAAAGAATTTTTTATGAATTCAAACAGTGGGGAAATAGTAAGGTTAGCCAATTGTCCTGTATTGATAATAAAAGGTAAAGTAGATTACTTTGCACCAAAAACGGTGGTTTTAGCAGTAGACTTATCACATGCAACGTATATTAAAAAAGCACTGGCTCATTTACCAGTTGATGGGGCTGCTTTTCATTTTTTGCATGTAGACACTGGTATGAAAAAAATTAATTATGAAGAAAATAAAAAAGCCATGCATGAATTGGCAGATTTGCTTGATATTAATGGAGCATCTTTCAATATAGTAGATGCAGCAACAGTAGAACAAGGTATTTTATCATACAGCGAAAAAGTAAACGCAGATTTAATTGTGATGTACACTCATGGGAGAAAAGGAATTGAACATTTTTTTAAAGGTAGTGTAGCAGAACATGTAGTAAACCATGCTGACATTCCTGTTTTTACTTTTGTACAACATTAATATTTTTTTGGAAGCTATTCAATTCATAGAAAAAATGAAATATTAAATCCATTGCTTATTATCTAAAGAAACATCAGAAGGCAAATAAGTGAGGTATTGCACAAATCTTGGAAAATGGCTTTTGTTTGCAGTGGCACAATGGGGCAATGCCTGGTGCCAGATAATAAAGTCTCCCGCTTTACCCACAATAGGAATTGATTGTAATTCGCCCACAGCTTTTCGAGGGTCAACATTGGGAGGCAAATTTATCAACCAAGATTCGATTATTTTGTGAAAACCTGCAACACAATGAAAAGCACCAGCATTTTCATTTACATCATTTAAATACAACAAACCTTGCAAAGAAAATGGAATAGGCATTGCCAAACTTGTATCCCAATGTAAAGAACTTCCCATAAATGTAAAAGAATCAGTTTCTGGAGGATTAAAACTTACTTTATCTATGGTTTTATAAATGTCTTTTGATTGATACAGTTGTTCGTAGGCTTTTTTAATTTTAACCGATTGTCTGTTTTTTTCTAAGCTTGCATGTTTAGTGAATAATAACATCAACCCTTCCATGTTTTCATGTTCTTTATACCACGATGCAGGATTATCCACAGTTGCACCTAAGTATTCTAATATTGCATTCACTGTATTTTTACAATCCTCGGTAGGTATGGCTTCTTTTAAAATAATATAACCATTCTTATCCCAAAATTCAAGATCGGCTTCTGTTAGTACAGGTTCAGTTTCGGCATCGTCTATAATTTGGTGGTTGCATTTATTTTCATTTACCCATTCTATAAAATGATCAAAACTTGGCTTATGGAAATGTATAAACTGTAATGTTTCTTCAATCCCCAATCCGTATTCAAAAATCACTTTTTGGTACTCATTCCAATCATGCTGGTCATATGAAATACCATTTGATATTTTATTAAAAAAATCATTAAGTACGGAAGAATTTTGCATTGATGGCATTAGAATAGTTTAATGTAATTCTTTGAAACAATAAGCAGAAGCTCTAGCATTTATAGGCATTTCATAAATTGCTTCTACTATCGATCTTATTTTTGCATCAGATTCGAAAGACATTCCAATATTATTTTTCCATTCAAAATGCGGTTCTGTTGGGTTTTGCAGTTTATAATAATCAATGGCAACTTGCAATAAAGCAGTTCTATTGTCTACCAAATCTTTTTTATAAATCTGTTCTTGCAAAACATGCTTGGCAGATAAAAACTCAAAATAAATAACCCTTCTTATTTTATTGTGTGTCAATAAACCCGAACTATGAGCCAACATCATATCATGCACCAATATATCGCCCGCTTTCATTGGCACTTCTATATATGGCTCTTTACTTAAAGCACAAATCTCATTGGAACTTACATGGCTTTTTGGAACAACCCTTAATGCACCTTCATTTTCATCAGCATCATCCAAGTATATTCCTACAGTAAAACAATTACCCGTTCTTTCATGCACCATATCTTGGTGCCAAAATACAGGTTGTTCATCGCCCAAATGTTTTATTAAGGCAAATTCCTGTATAGGAAAAAAATCTTCCCCACATATTGTTTTTGCAATTTCCAATAAAAAAGGACTTCCCAGCAATTCTAAACATGATAAATTGTCTTTATTGCATAGGTTATCTATGTTCGTAACAAATTTATTATTACTATTTATTATTACAACTTTATTAAGACCTTCTTCTGTGTCATTAATAATTTCATCAAAGAAAGCGTGTAATTTGTTTAGGAGGTTTTTAGGAATAATTTGTTTTAGCACAACAAAACCTTCTGTATAAAAAGCATTTAGTGGGTTTAAAGAAATTGGATTATTCATAGTCTTGAAATAGAAATCTAACAAAGAATACTTTACCAACAAAATAAATTATAAAACTATGTTTTTTTATAACCAATTGGCATAATCTTTAAAGAAACTAAAGGTAAACAAAAAATGTATTCTAGAATATTAATTGCTTAGAATAGTCAAATTTATATTTATTTATAGAATTTTTTATAAAGGGAAAAAGGAGAGCATATAACTCCATTGGTCACATATTTGTTTGATAATTATTATGCTTTTACTTCGATGGAATAATAATTTTTATCATGAGAAAAAAACTTCATCTCACTTTCAAACATTTCAAGTTTACCTCTGATATTTGAAACAGACCATTCGTTTAGCTTTGCTTTTGTGGTGTTATCTTCAGAATAAAAATCGATTGTCATAACAGACCTATCGTAAGCATTATCAAGTATAATATTTATTTCATTGGTTAGGCCCCAACCTATAATTTCTGGCACAACATCTTCAACTATTCTGTACAAATGAAGACTAGTTGACTTGTCCATTTTGTGCTCATCAAAATTTGTAGCATCAAGATAAATTTTAACGGTAGATTCTTTATGAAGTGAAATAAACAATTCTTCCATTGCTTCCTTAAGGCCAAATAATTCTAACGTGGAGGAGAATAAGCTGTTGGAAATCTTTTTTATTTTTTTAATAGCATCATCTAAAAAGCTTAAACTAGTAGATATATTTTCATTTTCGGATTTATATTTGCTTATGTAAAACTTAATAGCGGCCAAGATTTGATTTACGTCTTCATGCAATTCATCCTTTATTTTTTTTCTATCATTTTCGTGAGAAATGATGATACTCTTTCCTAATAAATTCTTTTCACTTAATTGTTTGTTATAAAGCTCCTTTTCCATTGCCCTCAGATGCGTAACATTTCTCATGGCACCTATTAACCGAATAGGGTTACCATTTTCATCCCTTACAATAAAACTCCTATCGTATACAATTAAATATTCGCCATTTTTACAACAAAACTGGTACTCATCTTCCCATAAATTTGAACTTCCTTTTAAAAAACTATTTACTTTGTTAATTATCTTTTCTTTATCTGTTGGGTGTATATTATTTTCCCACCAATGGGTATTATTTTCTAATTCTTTTGATGAATAACCAAAAATATCCATCAACTTTTGGTTGTAGGAAATTTTTCCAGTTTTTATGTCAAAATCCCATATTGCATCATTGGTAGCACTGGTTACAGCTTCATATCTATGAATAGTATCATTAGATTTTGCCATTAATATATTAAAATTCCTATTTATTATACCCTTTATAATTAGTAAGAATACAATTGTACTTATTAAAAAAATACCGCATATACAAGCAAAATAAGCATAAGGGAGAAACTGATTTACAAATAACAATGGAATAAAATAGAATGAAGCTATTGTAACAATAACGTAAGAAATAAAAACGGTTAATAGCCGTACATGGTACGCTGATTTTTCAATTTTCATATTGAAGTGGATAATGGATATATTTTGAACCTTTTATAAAAAATGCAAAAACATTTTTACATAGACTTCTAAATTGGAGGAAAGGTTCCTTCACTTGTAAAATATTTATACATTTTATTTAACCAAATACTTTTTTACTATTAATTATATTTCTCCCTTATTTAATTTTTTTTTTGAGAATATACCAATCTCTATTAGCTCCAGATATCAAATAACATTATGTTTTTATTCATGAAATGAAACTACTTGCATAACTTTAAAGAAAAAAATGAATCGTAAACATTTCCTCAAACTAAGTTCATTGGGTTTGTCGGGATTTTCTTTAAAGTCTGCATCAACTTTTCTAGGAGCTACCACTAAGCCAATCGTTATTTCTACATGGGATAGTGGCATGGCTGTGAATGCTGCCGCCTGGAAAATTTTAGAGAATAAAGGCAAATCAGTAGATGCAGTAGAGGCTGGGGCTATTTCTATTGAAAATGAAATAAACTGCTGTGTAGGTTTAGGGGGCTATCCCGATAGGGATGGAATAGTAACCCTAGATGCATGCATAATGGATGAACATTCGAATTGTGGTGCTGTAGCTGGCTTAGAGCAAATAAAACACCCGATATCTGTTGCAAGAAAAATAATGGAACTAACTCCGCATGTAATTTTAGTGGGAAACGGGGCTCAACAATTTGCGCTAGAAAATGGTTTTACAAAGGAGCCTCCCATATTATCAAAAGATGCAGAATCGGCCTATAAAGAATGGCTGAAGAAAAGTGAATACAAGCAAATCATAAATATTGAAAATAAAAAAGCAGGTGCAGGACCGTTTGCACCTCCATTTTTTGAAGATGGTACGGCAAACCACGATACCATGGGCCTTGTTGCAATGGATATTATGGGAAATATGAGTGGGGCAGTAACTACAAGTGGAATGGCATTTAAGATACATGGCCGAGTGGGTGATTCTCCCATTATTGGCGCAGGCTTATTTGTAGATAATGAAGTAGGTGCTGCTACTAGTAGCGGCGTAGGCGAAGAAGTTATTCGCATATGTGGAACTCACTTGGTGGTAGAATTTATGCGGCAAGGATACAGCCCCGAAAATGCATGTAAAAAAGCAATAGAAAGAATTGTAAATAGAGATAGGGCTAAAGCAAAAACATTACAAGTAGGGTTTTTAGCAATGAATAAAAAAGGAGAACATGGCGCATATGCTATTCAAAAAGGATTTGTATACAGTATAAAAACAGCAAAAGAAAATAAAATTATAGCATCGAAATTTATGCTTAGCTAAATTATGAATTATAGAAAATTAACAATGAAGTATTAATAGCTATCCGCTATTAGGTGCAAGGAAAATAAAATTGTAGAAAATTAAATATAAACTGTATAAAAATTCATTCTTCATTTAAAGAATTTACCTCTACAAATTTACCCATAATATCTGTAATCTATTTGTGTAATAGTTAAAAGATCATATACAAAACAGCTTTTCTGTGAATCTGTGGCAATAGTTTTGCCACAGATTTACAGAAAAAAACAGAAATATCATTTTAAACTACCCCTTTAAAAATCATAAACTGTGGATTTCATACATAAAATTCTTTTGCGCCCCATAACGGATAGTAATTGAAGTATTATAATATTAAATAAAAACAGGCACCAATACCCTTTCTTAAAAAAAAATTAAATATTTATAATACCATTTTTTATTGCATATAAAACCAAGCCTACTTTCGTTTTTACATTTAATTTTAGAAATAGTTTATCCCTATACCCCTCTATTGTTCTAACACTTAAGCTCATCTTTTTTGCAATTTCTACATACGTCATGTCACTACAACTGTGTTTTAAGAATAAAATTTCATTAGCAGAAAGCATAGAAACAGCAATTTCTTCCTGTAATTGATCCGTAATTATTGCATTAAATATCTTTCCATTTACCAAGTCGCTGTGGTAGAATCCATTAGTATGTATACTTTTTAATGCCAATTCCAGTTCTTTGGGATCACTATCTTTAAGAATATAGCCTTTTGCCCCATTTTTGATCATTTTGATGATACTACTTTCATCATCAAACATAGAAAGTACTAATATCTTGGTTTCGGGCATGTTTTCTTTAATCCATTTAGCAGTGTCATATCCATTCATTATGGGCATACTCACGTCCAACAATACAATATCTGGGATGATGTTTTTGTTTGCAACCTCATTAATAAATTTTCTTCCATTATCTGATTGGGAAACCACTTTATAATTTTTCATTTCGTCTATAAGCTTTGCCAAGCCATTTCGTAACATGACATGATCATCTATTAGGGAAACGCTCAACTTAGGCATATAGATTAAATATTTAAGCTAAGGTATAGATTTCAAAATGAATAGGCTAACCAAACTTTATTTTTAAAGAAGATTTGGTTCCTTTCATTAAACTTGACTCAATGATAAAATCGGCATTTATTAGCTTTGCCCTGTTTTTCATATTTTTTAAACCAACACCCGATTCGTTTTTATCCAACGTAATAATATCAAACCCTTTTCCATTATCTGTAATAGTAATAATAGAACAAGCTGTTTGATGTTTAATGTTAATTATTATCTCTGTAGCCTCTGCATGCTTTACAATATTGTGCAATGTTTCTTGTATTATCCTAAAGGCAACCAATTCTTGTTGTGGCGTAAATGAATTTATAAGATTGGAAGTTGTGAAATCAATTACATAATCTCCAGTATTTTTCAATATTTTTAATTCATTTCGTATAGCTTTTTCAAGGCCAATTTCAGAAATTTTTTCGCCCAACATACTTTTTGAGAGATCCCTTATATTTACGAGGGTTTCAGAAATCAAGGCTTTTGTCTCGTCTATGCTTTCTTGGGCTTTTCGGGAATCATTTAATTTTATTGTGTTTAAATTAAGTTTTGCCAAACTCAACGATTGGCCAATATTATCATGTAACTCTTGGCTAATATTGGTAAAAGTTTGTTCTTGAATTTCTATTTGTGATTGAAGTAATGCATTGTTTAGTGCAGAAATTTTATTAAAATTTTTTCGTTGTTTCCTTTTGAAAAGAAAAAAAATGGCTAGAAGAAAAAAAGTTAATACAAATAAAATAATACTTACTGAGTAAATTAATATTTTAATTTCAAATTTTTCCATTGTATATAAAAATCAAATGCCAATAAAGAATAAAATACAATACTAAGGCTTTTACTAATTGTTTTCTGATAATCTACCAAAATAACATTATTTTTAGCTATGTAGTTTATTATGCCTGTAAAAGGCATCACCCCAATAAAATAAAGTAGCAAACCTACAGTGCTAATCAGAAAAACATTGTCCAGTAAGGGCAAATCATCTGATCGTTGGTACAAATCTAAAAGATACAACAAACAAGAAATAATGATAAAACAGCAACCCGCAAAAAAATACTCCGTATGCAATAATCCAAAGCCATTATACTTCTGATAGCAATAAAAAAATAAGAAAATGGTTAATCCACAAAACAATAGGAAAATGATTTTATACAACTTTTTATATTGTCGAAAAATATTTAAAAAGATACCGCCTAAAAAAATAAATCTGACGTAAAAGTAAATATTATAATTGGGTACAGTAGAAACCACCAGATGGTTTAATAAATAATAACAATACAGCTCATTGCAAAATGTAATAACAATATAAATTAGTAACAATCTAAAAGCAAGTTGACTTTGCTTTTTTACAAAAACAAAGCCAACTAATATGGATATTAAAATAAAAAATAAATAAATGTAGTTTAACATTAAACAATTTTAGCTGGAAATAGTAAATCATTTACAGTACCTCCTTCACGAGGAGGAGGTGGTCCTATTTGCGCTTCATTAAATATTTTTCCTACAATTTCTTCATCTTCCGATACCTCCAGTGTTTGAGATCCTTGCGTTGCTGGGGCAGGATACGCTGCTACATCCTCCTTATTTTCAAACATATCTTGAAATACTGGTTTACCTTGCACTGTACCACCAATTTCTGTAAAACCCGTTTGCACCAATAGCAACGTATTTTTATTGTACGTATCAAATTCTAGCTTGTGTTCATTTTCAAAACCATACGAACCAAAATAAAACCTAATACCCGAAACTGGATGGTTAATAGGCACTTCTACATTGCCCAATCCCAAAGCAGCTAGAATTTCTGTTGTGGAAAACCAGACAGCTTGCGTATCCTCGCCTACCCTTTTTCTATCTTTATAGTTTTTTACTAATTGCCTTGCATAGGCAGTCGAAATTTTTTTGTTGTTTAAAGCTCCCATAAAAAGTACGTTTTTGGATGAAAAAAAGAAATATCTGCTAATTAAAGGTTTTTTTTTGACAACGCCCACCGTTAAAAGACGGTATTTTTAAAAAAAGGCACCGTTAAAAGACGGTATTTTTCGCTAAAAATACCGTCTTTTAACGGTGGCTTGGTAAATTATGAAATTGTAATTTCACATCTAGAAAATAGAGAAAGAAAAGTTGGTTAGGAATATGTACAATTAAATATCAAAGTAATTATAGGGTCTCCCTTATGATTCTTGAACGTTAGATTAGGGGTAATCTAAAGGTAAGGCCGTACCGAAAGGACGGCCTTTTTCATTTGTTCAT
>JANNGD010000167.1:0-2357 GCA_031380515.1 Ferruginibacter sp.
ACTCCTTTTTCGGTAAAAAAATAGTGGTCGCTAATAGATGCTTTTCCTCTTGGATTCACTGCTTTTAAATAGTTACCTTCCGTATTTATTTTTTGCATCAATGCAAATTCTTTTGGAAATACCGTAGCATTTACAACCGTAATACCGTCTACACCTGTACCTGCCAAATCTGTATTGGTAAGGAAACGAATATTTTTTAAAGGAACCATTGGATTTTCTGTATAATATTTGGAGCCTAATAAACCGATTTCTTCGCCGGCAAATAAAATAAATCCGATAGAATATTTTTGTGGATGTGCAGCGTAATATCTTGCAACACTTAATAACAAAGCCACACCACTTGCATTGTCATTGGCTCCCGGAAAATAAGTATCCTTACCCATACCACCCAAGTGATCGTAATGGGCTGTAATGAAAATAAATGAGTCGGGTTTTTGGGTGCCTATTACTTTTGCGCATACATTGGCTGCATCAAATTTTTTGATGAATTTGTTTTCTATATTTATTTTAATCGTTTTTGGTATTTCTGTAAATCTTGCCTTATCTAATTGTATGGAAGTATAATTTTCTTCTTTTTGGGAAGCCTCCCAAGTAAGCTTTTTTTCAATGGTTACTATGATTCTATTTTCGGCATCTACAAAACTTACACTATCTTTTTGTTCCAATTTTCCGTTTGCAGTTATTCCTTTACTTTCTGCTCCAATAATAAAATCTAACCCAGGTATAAGTTTTTTACCATTTATAGTTACCTCCATATTGCCTGGAAATGTATTAGCAGAATAAGTAAGCTTTTGCAAATAATCTTTTTTGCCTAGTGGCATTAAGCCAAGGCTTTTAAATTCATTGGCTAAGTAATCGGCCGCTTTTTTCATTCCATCGTTGGTATAACCACGGCCCCAAAAATTAGGAGATGTAAGGGTATCAACTATTTTATGGTTGTAGGAAATATCTTGTGCAGATACCTTGTGAATAGCAAAAGTTAAAAAGCAAAGTAGTATGAATCGCATTTTTCTATTAAAAATAGGTAGATTAATTGATAAGAAAAGTGTAAAATGAAATTTTATAGAAATTGTTATGTGTAAATGTAAAATGGCTAAAGCCATAATGCATTATGGTCTCCGTTTTGAAGGATGGATCAATTCAATTGCATCTCCGTCCTAAAGGACGGAGCAATTCAATTGCCTCGGCCTTTATGAATTGCCTCGGCCTTTATGAATTGCCTCGGCCTTTATGAATTGCCTCGGCCTTTAGGCCGAGGAAAAAAAATGATTTATCATAACTGGGCTTTAGCCCATATTGTTTTTGGCTTTAGCCACATCTAAACTGCCCAAAAATTGCAAACTAATTAGAAAAAATATTATTTTTAAATAAAAATGCCATACATAAACATTTGGATTCACTTTGTTTGGGCAACAAAAAATAGAGCCCCATTGTTAGAAAAAAACATAAGGCAAGATGTTTTTAAGCATATAAAAGATAATGGGAGTTTAAAGAACATTCATATTGATTTTGTAAATGGATATATTGAACATGTTCATTGCCTTGTATCTCTTAACCAAAAACAAACAATTGCAGATGTAGCACAGTTAATGAAAGGCGAGAGTAGTTTTTGGATAAATAAAAATAAGCTTACCAAAGAAAAATTTGAATGGCAAGATGAATATTTTGCCGTTTCTGTAAGTGAAAAAGATGTAAATAAAGTAAGGGAATATATTAAAAATCAAGAAGCACACCATAGCAAAACCACTTTTGCTCAAGAATATGATTTATTCATGAAAAAGTATGGATTTCTATTGATGAAAGATATATGAGTCTCCGTCCTAAAGGACGGAGCAATTCAATTGCCTCGGCCTTTATGATTTGCCTCGGCCTTAAGGCCGAGGACAAAAAAATTATTTCACTGCTTGATACAGCATAAATTTTTCTTCAAAATAAGCTTCATCAAAAATTTTACTTATTTCCCAGACATTCGGTTTACAATTGCTTTCAAAAATTTCTTGATTAAGATCACCACCTTTCAAACAAATAAGACCATTGGGCACATCTTTTTCTGCTTTCTTGGTTTTGCGAATAAGTTTTCTACTCCAATGCCATAAGCTACCCAATGGTGCTACTGCTCTAGATACCACCACATCAAACTGCCTGTTTTTTATTTCTTCTGCTCTGGCCTGTTGTGTGCTTATGTTCATAATGCCTGCGGCTTCTGCTACTCCTGTTACCACTTTAAGTTTTTTGCCAATACTATCTACCAAATGAAATTGGGTTTCAGGAAAAAGTATTGCTAGTGGTAGGCCGGGAAAGCCGCCGCCACAACCAAGATCCATTACTTCCATACCTGCTTTAAATTCAAATTTTGT
>JANNGD010000154.1:0-2705 GCA_031380515.1 Ferruginibacter sp.
AATGCTGGTACTTCTCCTGTTGAAAATCTGCATAATTACGATGTGATTGTTGTAAAAATTATCCAATGGTTCAATAATAAATCATTTCAAAGTCAAATATTATACACTGGGTTGATACTTTTTGTAATAGCCATCATTAGTGGGTTTTTTATGTTTTTGATGCGACAAACAATTATTGTAATGAGCCGCCATATTGAGTTTGATCAAAAAAATGAGGTGTTTTCACATTACCAAAAATTGGATACAAATTTCTACAAAACACATAGCACCGGCGATTTGATGAACCGCATATCTGAAGATGTGAGCAGGGTACGCATGTACACTGGGCCAGCCATTATGTATTTTATCAACTTGGCAGCTATCATTGGGTTTAGTTTGTTTTTTATGCTACGGTCAGATGTAAAGCTTACCATTGTATCCCTTTGCCCGCTTCCAATACTTGCTTTTGCCATCTATTTTGTAAACACCATTATCAATAAAAAAAGCGAAAAAATACAATCTCTTTTGAGCGACCTTACAACGAATGCACAAGAATCTTACGCCGGCATACGGGTCATAAAATCTTTTGTGCAAGAAAAAGCCATGCTCAATTTTTTTAGAAGCAATAGTGAAGCTTATCGCAACAATGCACTGAGTTTAGCTAAAACAGAAGCCATTTATTTCCCATCTATGGCTTTGCTCATTGGAATAAGTACACTCATTACTATTTTGGTAGGTGGGTTAGATGTGGTGAACAATGTACCGGGCGCATCGGTAGGTAAGATTGCAGAATTTGTAATGTATATACAAATGCTCACTTTTCCTGTAAGTGCCATTGGGTGGACAGCAAGCATGACCCAACGTGCAGTAGCATCACAAAGAAGAATAAATGAATTTTTACTTACTACACCTACCATAAAAGATACGCCACTGGCCAAAGAGGAAATTTTGCAAGGAAATATTTTATTCAATAATGTAGACTTTATTTATCCTCACACTGGTATTCATGCAATAAAAAATTTCTCCTTAGAAATAAAAAAAGGCGAAAAAGTTGCCATTGTGGGAAGAACGGGATCTGGTAAAAGTACCATTGCCCAGCTTATGTTACGTATGTACGATCCCCAAAAAGGTGAAATAAAATATGATGGGCTGTCTATTCAAAATATAAAAATAAATTCCATCAGATCGCAAATAAGTTATGTACCGCAAGATGTTTTTTTATTTAGCGATAGCATAAAAAATAATATTCGCTTTGGCGAAAAAAATGCAACAGACCAACAGGTTATAGACGCAACCAAACAAGCCAGTATTTTTAATGAAATAAATGGATTTGACGAAAAGTTTGAGACAATGGTAGGAGAGAGGGGTGTAACGTTGAGCGGCGGACAAAAGCAACGCATATCTATAGCAAGGGCTTTGATAAAGAAACCCGAAATAGTAGTATTTGATGATTGCCTTAGCGCAGTGGATGCGAGAACAGAAAATGAAATTATTGGAAGTTTGTACAACTATTTAAAAGATAAAACGGCAGTAATCATTACACACAGGATATTTTCACTGTTTAAATTTGATAAAATATTAGTATTAGACGATGGCGTAATAGCAGAACAAGGTACCCACGAAGCTTTGATGCAGAAAAAAGGTTTGTATTTTACTATGTACCAAAAACAACAAGAAAATGACCAAGTAAATTAGTTCTTTATAAATTTTGCTATATCAAAAACATTTTTATCTTTGTAACGATTAATTTTTAACAATCTATTATAAACAAAACAACCTACAGTGGCGTACGAAAACAAAGAAAACAACGAGAACAACGAAAGAAAACAAGAAAGCGTTTACAGTAAGCGAATAAAAGCTGGCAAACGTAGAACCTATTTTTTTGATGTAAGAGAAACCCGTGGTAGCGATTACTACTTGACTATTACAGAAAGCCGTAAAAGATTTGATTCTGATGGGTATGACCGGCATAAAATTTTTGTTTACAAAGAAGACTTTAACAAGTTTGTAAAAGGATTGAGCGAAGCGGTAGATTATGTGAAGACTGATTTAATGCCTGACTTTGACTTTGACGCATTTAACCATGATACTCCTTATGAAGGTGATGACGCTACTGCTCCAGTAGTAGCTGTATCAACAAAAGAGCAACCTGCAGCAGCAGAAGATCATGCGGCTATAATTGCTAATGATACTATTGTTGAAGAGACTCCTCCAGTAGATAATGGAAGTACGATAGAAGTAGACAAATGGTAATGACAAAATTTTATATAAACAAAAGCCCCTTTTTTAGGGGCTTTTGTAATTTAAAAAGGTATTTTTTCTAAAGCGTTTGGTATCTTAACCAAATATTCATTTCCTTTATAAGCAGGCATTTTTGCCGAATTGTATTTTCTTGGTACAAAACAAGGCATATTGTCCAATGGTAAAATGATGACCCTATCGCTGTATAACATGATTGGAAATGTTTTGTACAAAAGTATTTTGGATTTATCCAAAGTATTAATTGGAGTGATTGGCTTAAAAATCGGCTTCGTGTTTGGTATAAAAATTTTAAAATTTTGTGTAGGGTTATTAAATTTTAATTCAATATCTGGCAGCTCAAATTGTTGACAAAAAGCCACTGGCGAAAACAATACGGCAATCAATGTAATGAATGAAGACTTTTTCATTTGTTTATTTATTTAATTGTTTACGTTGTTTTCCATTTTTTATATAGGTTTATAAGC
>JANNGD010000159.1:0-60770 GCA_031380515.1 Ferruginibacter sp.
TCATTATTAATCTTTTTCTTAATTTTTGAGATATCAACAAAAGCTATCTTAAATTAAGAAAAAGATTAATAATGATAAACTGTACAAGTGAACTTGTTCATTAGTAGATACAATGACTTCATAAAAAATAAATACCCAAAGACCAACATTACAAAATGGTGTTCTGCAAAATGGCTTGCTTGTTTGGATAATCTGTATTGAAATGCAATCCCCTACTTTCTTTGCGCAGCTCAGCACTTTTAATGATAAGATATGAAACAGTTATCATATTTCTTAATTCGCATAGTTGTGGCGAAACTGCTGTACGCTCATACAAATATTCTGTTTCTTCGTGCAATAAATCTATTCGCCTGTTCGCACGATGCAATCGCTCATTGTTTCGCACAATACCGACATAATCGCTCATGAGCAATTTCATTTCTTTTAAACTCTGCGTAATAAGGATCATTTCTTTTGGAACCGAAGTGCCAGAGGCATTCCAAGCTGGAATCTTTTGTTCGGATGCCGTATTAATAGCGGAGGACGCAATCGTTTCAATGGTATCTACAAATGCCCTATGAGCAAATACCATGGCTTCTAATAACGAATTGCTGGCAAGTCTATTGGCTCCATGCAAGCCTGTGCTAGCACACTCTCCAGCGGCGTACAGGTTTTTTATAGATGTGCGAGCATGTTCATCTGTTTTTACCCCACCACAACTATAATGTGCAGCTGGCGAAATAGGTATCATATCCTTTGCTACATCTATACCTATGCTCAAGCATTTTGCATAAATATTGGGGAAATGCTCTTTAAATTTTTCTTGGTCCATATGGCGACAATCCAGATACATAAACTCAGTACCATTTATTTTCATTTCATTGTCTATGGCTCTTGCTACAATATCTCTTGGCGCAAGATCTTTGCGTGGGTCATATCTTTCCATAAATGCCTCTCCACTCGCATTGCGCAAAATACCACCATCTCCACGTACAGCTTCTGTTATTAAAAAGGAATGCCCACGAACGCCTGCTTCGTACAATGCCGTAGGATGAAACTGAATAAACTCTATGTTTTCTATCCTGCCTTTGGCTCTGTATACCATTGCCACTCCATCGCCTGTTGCAATGGCAGGATTTGTAGTGCTGCGATAAACTTGACCATTGCCGCCTGTAGCAAGCAAGGTAATGGAAGCTACAATCTTTTCAATTTTATTGGTAGTAAGGTTTAATATGTACACGCCATAGCATTCAATATCGGGGGTAGATTTTGTAACCAAATATCCAAGGTGATGTTGGGTTATAATGTCTAATACAAAACAATGGCTAATGAGATTGATATTACTGCATTTTTTTATCGCTTCTAACAAAGCTCTTTCCATTTCTTTTCCAGTAACATCTTTGTGGTGCAAGATTCTGTTCTCACTGTGCCCACCTTCTTTACCCAATTTATAATCACCATCTGGGTCTTTATCAAATTCTGCCCCCCATGCTATAAGTTCATTTATTCTATCTACTCCCTCTTTTACAACAATTTCTACTATATGCTTATTACAAAGCCCATCGCCCGCTATTAGTGTATCTTCTATATGTTTTGCAAAGCTATCTTCACTAAAATTGGTTACTCCCGCTATACCGCCTTGTGCATATTTTGTGTTTGTTTCGTCACTTTGTGTTTTAGTAAGTATCGTAATTTTTTTATCAGGCAGTTCTTGGGCAGTTTTAAGGGCATACGTAAGTCCAGCAATGCCTGAACCAATAACTAGAATATCTGTTTGCATTAAGGGTGTTTTACATTAATTTATAAAATAGGAAGGATAAGATTTATATGAATCTAATAACAAATACATCTCACAAAGATACTTTACAAAGTTGATACATAGTTGCTGTGGCAAAGCCTGAGCGTATTTAAAAATATCGCAGTTTGCAAATAGCGTTGTCAACCTTTTGTACGATACATTTATTTTTAAATTACCAATAAGGTTGACAACCCTTGCGATAAATTTGCAAATGGTTTTACAACTAGAATAGGTTTTTATATCTTTACAAAATGAAAAAGTTTTTAAAAATTGTTCTCAAATCGGTCCTGGTAGTTTTTGTGTTGCTAAATATAATAGTGATGTTTCATGCCTATAAATTCACCCATTTTTATGAAGCTGGTGAAGTACCCTTTAAAGCTGAAAAAGATAAAACAAGTTGGGAAAAAACAAAAGGCCTGCTTTTTGGTTTTAACATGGCTAAGCAAAAAAATATAGCGCCAGATAGTACGTTTAAAACAGTTAAACTTACTACAGCCGATGGCTTAAAATTAGATGCATGGTATGTAACTGTGCCCAATGCAAAAGGAAGTGTGGCTATGTTTCATGGGCATGGGGGTAAAAAGTCGGGGGTTTTAAAAGAAGCTGCATCTTTTCAACAACTAGGTTACAATACGTTGCTTGTAGATTTTAGAGCACACGGTAATAGCGAAGGCAATACTTGCACCATTGGGTACGAAGAAGGGGAAGATGTAAAATTGGGTTATGAGTATCTACAAAAAACAGGAGAAAAAAACATCGTGCTTTGGGGAATATCTCTTGGCGCCGCTGCCATTACAAGTGCCATGGATAAATATTCCATTACACCCAGCAAAGTAATATTGGAAATGCCATTTGCATCTTTGTCAGAAGCCGTAAGTGGAAGGGTAAGAATTATGGGATTGCCTGCCGAGCCTGTTTCTACATTGCTTACTTTTTGGGGTGGGGTAGAGCATGGTTTTTGGGCTTTTAAAATGAAACCATTTGAATATGTAAAAAAAATAAAATGTCCCGTATTGTTACAATGGGGTAAAAATGATCCAAGGGTTACAGAAAATGAAACAAACCAAATTTTTGCAAATATTACAGCGAAAAAGAAGTTAGTGGTATACGAAAACAGTGGCCACGAATCACTTTGTACAAAAGAACATGATAAATGGATGACGGAGGTATCTGACATATTGCAATAATGAAACCACAACAAATTTCTATTGATGATTACGATTATCATTTGCCCAACGAAAGAATTGCTTTGCATCCACTTGCACAAAGAGATTCCTCTAAACTTCTGTTGTATTTAAAGGGCGAATTGAAAGAAACAGTATTCGCCCATATCGATGAATTTTTACCAACGGAAAGCTTGCTTGTTTTTAACAACACAAAAGTTATTAATGCAAGAATCATTTTTACCAAAACAACAGGTGCTGTTATAGAAATATTTTGTTTGGAGCCATTTGGCGACATTTCAGAATATAGTACTGTAATGAGCACTACTACAACTTCGAAATGGAAATGCTTGGTAGGAGGCGCAGCCAAATGGAAAGAAGAAACCCTTACCAAAGAGCTGCTTATTGATGGCGAAAAAGTATTATTAACTGCTAAGAAAATAGAAAAAATTACAGAGGCATTTATAATAGAATTTTCTTGGCAACCCAGTGTACTATCCTTTGCCGAAATAATTGAAGCAGCAGGGAAAGTACCATTGCCGCCATACATAAAACGAGATACAGACAAGGAAGATACAAGTAGATACCAAACCATTTTTGCAACGCACAATGGCTCTGTGGCAGCACCTACTGCTGGCTTACATTTTTCGGAAAATATTTTCGAAAAGTTAGTAGCAAAAAATATTGATAAAGCATTTGTAACCTTACATGTGGGAGCAGGCACATTTAAGCCTGTAAAAGCAGCTACCATGGCCGAGCATGAAATGCATGCAGAATTTATTGATGTAGATATTGAAACAATAGAAAATATAAAACAAAAGTTAGGCAAAATTGCCGCAGTAGGTACTACCTCTTTGCGTACGATAGAAACCCTTTATTGGCTTGGTGTAAAAGTGTACAACAATAAAAATGAAAGGGATTTACTAATTACACAATGGGATGTTTATGGCAATGAACTAGCATCAACTACCTTATCGGCAAACGATGCGCTGGGCGCATTATTAAACTGGATGAAAGAAAACAACAAGCAACATATTTTTACCCGCACACAAATTTTAATAGCACCCGGGTATAAATTTAGAATTGCCAATATGATCATTACAAACTTTCACCAGCCACGCTCTACCTTGCTTTTATTGGTAGCGGCTGCTATTGGCAATGATTGGAAAAAAATGTACAATTATGCGCTAGGGAATGATTTTCGTTTTTTGAGTTATGGGGATGGGAATTTGATATTTGTATAGTACTATTTCTTTTTAGTAATCAAATAAATCCTTTAGGGTAATCCCTAATGCATTTGCGATAGCATGTAAAGTTGATAATGTGGGATTAACTAATCCTTTCTCAATTCTAAATACTTGACTTAGGTCAATATCTGCTTCATAACTTAAAGCCTCCATCGATAATTTTTTTGCCTGCCTCAGCTTTCTAAGGTTATTGCCAAAAGCAATCAAGACTTTTTTATCTCTTAAATTATTCAATAATGCAAAATCAACAAGCTTTGCAATAATAGTTTAGGGATATATGCCTAAATATAAAATATAGTGCTATATTTGAAAAAATATATATATTATGAGGAAGTATCTAAAGAAATTTGTAATTGCATCTTTGTTTTTAATCCCTACTATTTTGGAATCGTGTCTTCCAGAGCCCCCAGAACCTCTACCTCCGCATACTTATAGAAAAACTGGGCCTTTGAATGGGAGATTAGGCGAAGATGGTAAATTAGCACCAGGGAGTGGACACCCTTGTCCAGATGCTGGACAAAATTGCATTCTTATTAATAACCCTCCACCCCACTCAACTAGTAATCGGATTTTGTTAGAGGAAAAAGTAAATGAATTTAAATTTTATTTAGATAATAATAATTTAAGTAGTTATTTTACAAATAAAAGTAGTTATGAAACCCTTTTTCCTAGTTTAGTTAATGGTGAAGCAGCCTCTGATGTTAAACAATTATTAATCGACGGAACTTATAAAGCATCAATGCTTGATGACAGAACTATAGCTATATATAAAAATAATTCGGTATCTGACGAAAACATTATATTTATGGTTTTTGTAAATTATGACAATATTTAAGAAATGACTTTAAAGTATTTAACTGGCATATTTCTACTAATAGTGATATGCCAGTTTAGTTGTTATTCTCCTAAGAAACATGTAAAGTTTTTTAACAATATTTCAGTAAAAGAAACTATTAACCTCCAACGCAATCTCTTAAATAGGAAAACTGACGTTTATTTTGGTATACAAAATGTATCAAATGAGGATGGTAGTTTCTTTGTTAGTTTTGCAGCTAACAAATTCCGTTTCGAAAATTTATTTGATTCAAGTAAATCATTTACTCTAAACTGTTCCGAAATTTTTTTAGGTTTTTCCGAATTTCTAGTAGCAAAAATTGACAAAACAAACCTATATATATTAGATGGCGAAAAAAAAGTTGTAATATTCTATAAATTAAATTATAAAACTCAAAAAGCAGTACTTGAGAAATATTATATTATACCAGATAAGCTCGAACTTGATTTTTCGAAAAGTAGATCTATAAGGTTTACTGTAAAAGATCCGTTCGTTATAAATGATTCAAATCTGTTTATTTGTTATAGTATAAATAATGCAGTGGAAAATAATTTTCTTGATGATAATGCATACTTATTAGTGAATATGTATGATTCTTTATTAAATGAATTTATACCTGATTTACCAATCCCTGACCGTTATAAAAAATACAATAATTATTCTGCAAATACATTTTTAAAAGTTATAAATGACAGTTTGTTGTTATATGGTTTTGGTGCGTATGACTCTTTATACATTTATAATAAAAAATCTAATGCTTTAACAAAAAGGATTGACTTCTCAAATAATTCAAATTATAGAGATTTTATTCGAAAGAAATCAAAAGACTTAGGTTATGTAAGAAGATTTGAATTAACCGATGAATTAAATGAGAATATAATAATAAATGAAAAGGCAAGAAGAATTTTAATAATAAAAAGGCTAAGGAAAGAAAATATTAATGATAGTAGTACTTATGTCTATTATTTGCTTAACAATAGTCTTGAAGTTTTAGCCTTTAATAAATTTGAAAAAGCTATTTTACCAAATTATTCTATGCCTTATAAAGATGGATTTTTTATTGCTGACGAATCAAAAAAAATAGGTTATTATTATGAATAGATACAATTTGGCTTATGTTTTATTAATACCACTTACTCTTTTTTCCTGTTCTAGTAATTCTAAATTAAACTTTAAAAACTATAAAAATAATTTAACATCAGATAAAGGAATTATATTATCTTTTAATTATTGCGGATGTGTTACAAGCTTTTTAAATTCAGTTAATTTTAAAGAACAAAAAAATTTGGGAATAAGAATTTATGCTGATTCAAACTACTTTGGTTCAACAAATAAATTTCGATACGAGCATATAGAACAAAAAGTTATTGATTCTATTTATGAAGATAACTACAACGCTATTCTTTATAGATATGACAATGGCCAATTAAGAACTAAATTATTGAAAACGGAGGACAATTCTAGCTTCATGGAAATTATGAATAACTTCTTTAAATAAAATATATGAAAAAGAAAGGGCTTCGCAATAAACGAAGCCCTTTCTCATATCTAAAATCTAACATCTTATGTCTAACATCTAATCCGTTTCCACCAATCTAAATCCATTGCCATGAATATTTACGATTTCCAATTTTGGATCTTCTTTTAAATATTTACGCAATTTGGCAATGTACACATCCATGCTTCTGCCATTAAAATAGGTATCGCTGCCCCATATTTTTTTAAGGGCTGCCTCACGAGAAAGCAAATCATTCTTGTACTCGCTTAACATTTTTAACAATTCGTTTTCTTTGGGCGAAAGGGTTTGTGTTTTACCATTTACAATCAATTCTCTTAGCTTTGGATTAAAATGATATTTACCCAAATCAAATTCTGCATTCACTTCATCTTTGTGCATTTCTTCGTTGCGCTTAAGAATGGCTTTTATTTTATGTAACAATACATCACTATCAAAAGGCTTGGTAATATAATCGTCTGCCCCAAGTTTGTAACCCTGTATAATATCATCTTTCATTGTTTTTGCGCTCAAGAAAAACAAAGGCACATCGGGATTTACATCTCGTATTTCTTCTGCTGCTGTAAAGCCATCCATGTTGGGCATCATTACATCTAGCAAGCATATATCAAATTTTTCACGCTGAAAAGCAGCCAGGCCGAGCCTGCCATCTCTTTCTAGGGTTACATCATAGTCATTCAATTCGAGATAATTTTTTAATACCATGCCTAGGTTTGCATCATCCTCGCATAATAGAATTTTTGGTTTAATTGCTTCCATGTTATTTTAATTTATTTACAAATAAAATTAATTGTTAAACGATACTGCTAATATAATGCCTAATTTTTTGTTAAGCTATTTTCTTATATACGCTCTATCTGTTAATGTTTTGAGAAATGCTATTATGTCAGCCTGTTCTTTTTGGGTAAGGCCAAGCCCTTTTTTAAAAGTAGGGTCCAAATTTATTTGATGCGGGAAGAAGCCACTTGGCTCGTTGTAATAACGAAGCACTTCTTCTAATGTTGCAAAAATACCATTGTGCATGTAGGGAGCTGTTACCGCTACGTTACGTAGGCTTGGCACTTTAAATTTACCCAAATCTTCTTCTTTTTTTGTAATGCTATATCTACCACTATCGGTAAGATAATTCCCATTAAATAACCCAATGTTTTTAAATTCATCACCCGTAAAATCATCTGCAAAATGGCAATCAAAACATTTGGCTTTATTACCTATAAATAGTTCTTTGCCTCTTTCTTCGGCAGGCGTAAATTTTACTTTATCGTTTGCCCAATCATCATATTTGCTGTTTACAGTTTCCAATGTTTGTTCGAAGGCTGCAAATGCTGCAGATAAATTTTTAGCCGATGGCTTTTGTTTGAACACTTGAAAAAATAATTTTTTATACGTTTCATTGTTATTGAGCCTTTGTACTGCTTCTACAATGGGGAGTCCCATTTCATCCGGATTGGCAATTGGCATTAGGGATTGTTCTTCCAAAGTGGCAGCACGCCCATCATAAAAAAAATAGGGACGGTTCTTCATGTTTAAAACAGAAGGTACATTTCGTTTGGTTTCTTTGCCATCTATTCCTATACTATATGCAAGCGTATCTGCAAATGCTAGTTTGGGGTTGTGGCAACTTGCACAGCTTACAGACGAATCTTTGGAAAGCATTTTTTCGGAAAAAAGTTTTTTGCCAAGGGAAGCTTTGGTGGGTAGATTTGCCTCAATTGGTATGCTAATAAAACTATTGAACCCCAAAAAAATGAATGAAACCAGTATGATAATAATTGCAAATTTCATATTACAAAAATACGTTTGCTTTTTTAACTATTAAATATTTAATATTTGTAACTTCCCACAAAATTTATCCCATGCCTAGTAAAGAAGAATTTATACAAGCCATAACAACTGGTTACAGCTTCAAAGGAGAATCTGTACAAATTGGTGCTGCCGTATTAGACGGTGAAGTAATACCCGAAGCAAAGGTATTCTTGCCGTTAAAAACAATGAATCGCCATGGCTTGATAGCCGGTGCAACAGGTACAGGTAAAACAAAAACCTTGCAAATGATAAGTGAGTTTTTGAGCGATGCCAGTGTGCCGGTATTGCTAATGGATATCAAAGGAGATTTAAGTGGTATAGCTGCATTGGGCGCCGAAAATGAGAAAGTGAAAGACAGGTATCAAAAAATGAAGATTGGTTACACGCCCGCCAACTTTCCTGCAGAGTTGCTTACCCTAACAGGAAAAAATGGGGTGAAACTTAGGGCAACAGTAAGCGAATTTGGTCCAGTATTACTAAGTAAGATTTTAGATTTAAATGACACACAAGGTGGCGTTGTAGCGTTGATTTTTAAATACTGCGACGACAATAAATTGCCTTTGCTTGATTTGAAAGATTTTATAAAGGTATTACAATTTATAGGCGATGAAGGCAAAGCCGAAATTGAAAAATTGTATGGGAAAATCTCTACAACATCTACAGGTACTATATTGCGTAAAGTAATAGAATTACAACAACAGGGTGCAGATATTTTCTTTGGTGAAAAAAGCTTTGAAGTAGAGGATTTGATGCGCATAAACGATAAAGGCCAAGGGGTAATCAATATTTTGCGTGTAATGGATATACAGGATAGGCCTAAACTTTTCTCCACTTTTATGTTGCAAATGCTGGCAGAATTGTATGCATCATCGCCGGAAGAAGGAGATTTAGACAAACCAAAACTGATCATTTTTATAGATGAGGCCCATCTTATTTTTCAAGAAGCAAGCAATGAATTAGTGCAGCAAATAGAAACCATCATCAAATTAATTCGTTCTAAGGGTATTGGCATTTTCTTTTGCACACAAAACCCTATGGATATTCCAGCATCGGTGCTTGGGCAATTGGGTCTAAAAATACAACATGCCTTAAGGGCTTTTACAGCTGCAGATAGAAAGACCATAAAGCAAACCGCTGATAATTATCCTGAAACAGCTTATTATAAAACGGAAGACCTCATTACGCAATTAGGTATTGGAGAAGCATTGGTTACTTTATTGAGCGAAAAAGGGATTCCTACGCCTCTAGCGCACACCATGTTGTGTAGCCCACGAAGCAGGATGGATATTCTATCTGAATCTGAAGTAGATGCTATTAATGCAAAAAGTAAGTTGGTAGCAAAATACAGCGAGGAAATTGATACTGAAAGTGCTTATGAAATGCTTACAGCTAAATTGCAGGAAGCCGAAGAAAGGACAACAAATAATGTACAAGAAACGAGTAAAACCAAACAGACAAAGGAAGAACCTTCAACATTTGAGAAAATTGCCAATAATTCTGTAGTAAAAAGCATGGTAAGAACGGCAGGAAATGGGATAGTTCGCTCATTATTAGGAGCACTTGGACTGGGGGGTAGGTCGTCGTCTTCCAAGAAAAAGAGTTGGTTTTAAAAATATTTTAAAAAAATATCTGTCAAATTGTTTAATTATGTTTTTGGTATTTTATTCATAATCAGTGTATTTACAAATAGTTATAATATTATATTAATTAAATTATGTAATTTGTAGAAGAATTTCTAAAAAAAGTTTGCAAAAAAGCTTGTTTATTAAACTATAGCTTCCTATCTTTACTCCGGTTTTTCATAGGATATTGGATTTTAAAGCGGGACTAGATTTTTATCTTGGTCCCTTTTTTTTGGATTTTACTTTTTTGTAATCTAATTTCTGGGCTTATTATTAGATTTTAATGTAATAAGATTTTTATTATTTGTTTCTATAATTTCTTCTGCCAACAAAAAGGAAATAACCAGCCAAACAGATCTTTGTCGTACAGGTTTTAGCCTTTTCAGCATTTCTGCAGAGGTAAGTTTTTCTGTTTTTGCTAATTCTATTATGGTATCGGCTACTTTTTTAAATGCCTCCGGCGCTAAAGTGGCCTCTGTATTATTAATGCAGTTATCACAAATGCCACAATCTGGCACTTCATTATCTGCAAAATAAGCGGCAATTATTTTACTTCTACAAAGTATCGCATTATTTATATATCCATTTATTGCTAATACTCTTTTTTTTGCTTCTTCTTTTCTTAATAAAATAGATTTATTGTCTATTATAAAGTCGTCCGTATACATTCTGTTTTTTAGCAAAAAGATTTGGGGTTTTTCGGTTGCAGGCTTGTATGCTATTATTTTGTATTGCTGCAGTACTTGCAAAGATTTGAATAATTCATCTGTAGTTATCTTTATGAATTTTGCTAATAAGTTTTCATAAATAGTACAAGGATAGTCGAAGATGCCTTCGTAAGAGCGCAGTAATCCTTTTAATACGGGCTCAAGCGCTGGATGTTGTTGTTCAAATTCCTCCAGATCTATTTTACTTATTAAGAACCCAACAGTACTTTGCTTAAACATCATTTCATTGAAACTAAGTAAACCTTCTTGCCCTAATGCTTGGATACCGTAAGTAGCTTCTAAAATATTAAGCTTAAAGCGCTGTGCAAATTCAGCAATATCCATATCAAAACTTAATCCCTCACCTGTTCCGGCTGCTACTTGTAAATAGTTCATCAGCGCCATATAAATCGTTTTCAATTTGTCTGCACTCGGATAACGGGTTTCCAATTTATATAAAAGATCTTCCGTTTCTTTTGTATTATGAAGCAAAACCGCATAAGCTCGCTTCCCATCCCTACCAGCTCGGCCTGCTTCTTGATAATAATTTTCTAAACAATCTGGCACTTCGTAATGTACCACTACCCTTACATCAGGCTTGTCTATTCCCATTCCAAATGCATTAGTACAAACAATGGTTCGTATCTTGTTATTTATCCAATCATCTTGTTTCTTCGCTCTTTTTTCCGACGATAGTCCAGCATGATAAAAATCTGCCTCTATTTTATGCATGCGTAAAAGTTCTGCAACAACAGTAGTTTGCTTTCTACTTTTACAATAAACAATGGACGAGCCTTTTACATTTTGTAAAATTTCTTGAAGCTTGTTTTCTTTGGATGCTGGCTTAAAAACACTGTAAGAAAGATTTGCCCTAACAAATGATTGTTGAAACCTGTTGCTATCTTTTCTAAATAATAAATTTTTACAAATATCATCTTGTACCGGTAAAGTTGCAGATGCAGTAAGTGCAATAATCGGCACGTTTGGGATCTCTTCACGCAGGTTGGCAATGCGCATATAGGAAGGCCTAAAGTCGTACCCCCACTGCGATATACAATGCGCTTCATCTACCGCAATAAGTGTTGGTTTGAGGGCTGGCAAATATTCTAAAAATAATTTTGTCTCTAATCTTTCTGGTGAAACATACAGGAATTTATAATGACCAAAAGATGCATTTTGTAAAGTTTGTCTTACTTCTGCAAATGACATTCCTGAGTAAATTGCCAATGCACCTATGCCTTTTTTTTTTAAATTTTCTACCTGGTCTTTTATCAATGCAATGAGTGGACTTATTACCAAACAAATGCCCTCGTTCATTAAAGCTGGTACTTGAAAACAAATGGATTTTCCTCCGCCTGTTGGTAATAAAGCAAGCGTATCTTTTTGGGCCAAAATAGAATTGATTATTTCTTCCTGTAAAGGTCGAAAGTTATCGTAACCATAATATTTTTTTAGAATTTGATTTGGAGACATTTTACAATTTAAGTAAGTGTTAAAAGTTGGTTTACTTACTAGAGAAAATATCCTTTATCTTGAATTTAAGTTTGGGGAATAAGGGGCTTTTAATAATGTCGTCAACAATAAAAGGTTTCAACCCAAAATATTTTTTATTCTGTAGTGTATAAATCAGTACGGTTTTTTCTGATGGATCTACTAGCCAATATTCTTTCACTTCGTTTTCTTCATACAAATCAAATTTAATGCCCATTTCTTTTTTTGTATTGCCGGGGCTTAAAATTTCTACAATTAAATCTGGGGCTCCATTACAGCCTCGGTCGTCCAATTTTTCTTCGTCGCAAATAATACAAAGGTCGGGTTGAACGACTGTTAGAACTTTTTCGTCTTTTGTTTTTGTTTTTACAAGCCTTACATCAAATGGAGCATAATAAACGTTGCATAAATTTTTCTTCAAAGAATTTGCAAAAATTATATGAATTCTTGCGGAAATAGTTTGATGATACCTATTAGGAGCCGGGCTCATTTTAAAAATCTTACCTCTAAATAATTCCAATCTTTCTTTAAAGTTCCAAGTTAGATAATCTGCATAGGTATAAGATCCGTTCAAATCCAGCTTATTAAAATTTGTAATGGTTGCCATTTTAGTAAATATTGCTGTATATTAAGTTTCAAATATACGCATTTTCATATAACCTTTTTTATGAACAATCTTACCGAATTTACAGCCAACACAATATCGCTAAAACCCATAGCCATGGCTGCAAGCGTAGGCGTAAGCAATCCAAATGCTGCAATGGGTAATGCAACAATATTGTAGATGAAAGCCCAAAATAAATTTTGCTTAATGGTTATGTATGTGTGCTTACCCAACCCAAGTGCCAATGGTAAATTCTTAATGCCACTATTCATCAAAATTACATCTGCACTTTGCATGGCTATATGCGAAGCATCGCTCAATGAAATGCCCAATGTAGCTTTGGCCAATGCAGGAGCATCATTTATTCCATCTCCCACCATAGCAGTAGGCTTAGTAGCATTTAGCGATGCTATTATTTCCATTTTTTGTGCTGGTGTTTGCTCAGCTATCGCTTCATCTATTCCAAGTTGTGCTGCAATCTGCTCACATTTATTTACCCTATCGCCACTTAGTAAAATTGTTTTTATATTTTTTTGATGAAGCCATTCAATCACCGATTTTGCTTCTGGTCTTATTTCATCTTGTACATCTATCCAGCCTATAGCTTCTCCATTTTTAAAAACAAAAATATTGTGTTCTTCTACTGTATCTTTTGAGGGGTGTAATTTAAATGAACCCGCTTCATATAAATCTCCATCAGCATCTGTAGCATTTATACCAACCCCTTTTATTTCTTCTGTTTTTTTCCAAGTAATAGGGTTATTCATCTTCCAATCCCTTGCAATTGTTTTTGCTATAGGGTGGTTGGAAAATTTTTCAAGTGAGTAAACAATTCGTTTAAATTCTGCTTCATTTATACTGGTTTCAAAATTGGTTATTACAAAATTGCCAGTAGTGAGTGTACCCGTTTTATCGAACACCACTTGTTCAATATGTTTGAAAGATTCCAATGCAGAAGCATTTTTAAAAAGAATGCCCTGCTTAGCTGCTCTACCAAGCCCTACAGCAATAGCAGCCGGTGTAGCAAGCCCCATGGCACATGGGCAAGAAATAACCAAAACAGCTACAGCTCTCATTAAAGAATCACCACTGCCAATATTAAAAATGAAAAAATTTGCAATAAAAGTAATAACCGCAAGCACGATTACTATGGGTACAAAAATGGCACTAATTTTATCGGCCAATTTTTGCATGGGTGGTTTTTCTGCTTGTGCATTTTGCACCATTTTTACAATGCCAGATAGTACGGTATCTTTGCCTGCTGCTGTTACTTGTGCTTTTACCAATCCATCTGCTAGTACACTACCACCAATAAGAAAATCTTTTTTTTGTTTTGCCAATGGCAAACTTTCGCCCGTGATAATGGCTTCGTTTACCATGCAATCGCCCCACAAAATTTTACAATCTGCAGGTACTTGCTCGCCATTTTTTATCAAAACCAAATCGCCTGTTTTTAAATAAATATTTTCGAGCGGAAAAATTTGTTCTTTGTGCTCATCATCAAAAGCAATCATATTGGCCATTACTTTTTGCGATGCGGTAAGTGTGCGTACTGCTTTTTGTGTAGACTGAATAGATGCTTCTTCTAAATAATTACCCAAGAAAACCAAGCTGATAATGGAAGCAGTTGTTTCAAAGAAAAAATAATGTTCTCCTAAATGTAAAATAGCACCAGTAAGGCTGTATACAAAAGAAGCCAATGCACCCACGGCAATCAGTACATTCATATTAGGCACTCCGTGTAGCAAGCTTTTTAGGGCACTTCTTCCAAAAAAATACATGCCCACTAAAAACACCGGTAGGCAAATGGCTAATTGTATCCAAGGGTTCATGAGCCAATGCGGGTGTATGCTTGCAGGTAGCATGTGCAGCATGAGCACTAATGTAAACGGAAGAGTAAAAAGAAAGCGTTGTCTGTTGGTAGATAAAAAACGCATTTTTTTTGTAGCAGCTATACCATTTTCATCTGCAACGGTATAGCCGAGTTTTTTTATTCCGGCTTGTAATTTTATTTTTTCTACCTCAAAATCAGATGTAAAACTCACTTCGCCAGTTATAGGGTTTACCTGCACATTGCCAAGGCCTTCTTTTTTAAGGTAGTTTGTAACACTAAGTGCACAGTTGCTACAGGTCATTCCTTCTACTTTCCACTCTGTTGTTTGCATATTGCAAAATTATCTTGCAATTATGGTATAGTTTTACTAAATATGAAATTTATCTTTGCAACATGGATGTAAGTTTTACTTTAGAAAATATAAATACAGCGGCTAGCCAATTTATAAAAGCCATAGATAACCGAAAAGTTGTTGCCTTACACGGAGAAATGGGAGCCGGCAAAACTACTTTTGTACATGCTATCTGCCAAGTGTTAGGAGTTAGTGGTGCCATAAGCAGTCCCACATTTTCTATTATTAATGAATACAAAGCCGAAACAAGGGAAGTAATTTATCACTTAGATTTATATAGGTTAAAAGATGAACAAGAAGCCATTAACGCTGGGGTGGAGGATTGTTTGTACAGTGGTAATCTTTGTTTGGTAGAGTGGCCAGAGATTACACCAGCATTGTTTCCAGATGATACAGTACATTGTTATTTATCTGTTTTAGG
This sequence comes from Ferruginibacter sp., assembly GCA_031380515.1. Lineage (GTDB taxonomy): Bacteria > Bacteroidota > Bacteroidia > Chitinophagales > Chitinophagaceae > Ferruginibacter. The sequence goes on from JANNGD010000159.1 coordinate 15,376, forward strand.
AGAAAATGAAAGAAAACTAGTTATTAGGTGATTGAGAAGTTTTGTTTAAATTGTACTTCTTTGATAGAAACAACAATAAATTTTAACAATAGTACAAAGTAATAGAGTGGTTAAAATCAACTATTCGACTAATTAACAAATCAACCAACACATGGCAACAACAAAACCTTTCGTATCGCCCTCGCTCACGTACGAAACGCTGGAAGAAAAATTAGATGTAAAGCCAAGGCGTGAATCCTTACATATAGGCATACCAAAAGAAGATTCTTTTAACGAAAATAGGATAGCCCTTACGCCAGATGCCGTGAGTGTGATTGTAGCCAATGGGCACGAAGTGAGCGTAGAAACCAATGCAGGGGAAGGAGCCAATTTTACCGATAATGATTACAGCGAAGCAGGGGCAAAAATATGCTACGATAAAAAGCAGGTTTTTGAAGCAGATATTTTGGTAAAAAGCGCACCCGTAAGTTTAGAAGAATGTGAGTTACTCAAGTTGAACCAATATATTATTTCGCCCATACATTTGGCAGAAATGAAAAAAGAAATTTTGGCAAAGATGATGGCCAAAAAAATAACGGCACTTAGTTTCGAAAATTTAAAAGACGATACCGGGCACAACCCAATAGTACGAAGTATGAGCGAAATAGCCGGCTCTGCTGTAATGCTTATAGCCGGGCAATACCTTAGCAATGCCAATAATGGTAAAGGAGTGTTGGTAGGGGGTATTAGCGGCATACCACCCACAAAAGTTATTATCATTGGAGCTGGTATAGTTGGAGAATATGCTGCACGTACAGCCCTTGCCATGGGAGCCAGCGTAAAGATTTTTGATAACAGTATTTACCGTTTAAAAAGATTACAAAACAATATAGGAGGCCGCTTATGGACCTCTGTTATAGAACCAAAAATTCTTAGCAAGCAACTAAAAACTTGCGATGTAGCTGTAGGAGCATTGAGCAACGAAGGTGGGCGAACGCCTATGGTAGTTACCGAGCAAATGGTAAGTAATATGCGCAAAGGAAGTGTGATTGTAGATGTAAGCATAGACCACGGCGGATGTTTTGAAACCAGCATGGTAACGACGCACAAAAAACCAACTTTTACAAAATACGATGTAATACACTATTGCGTGCCCAATATTCCCAGTGGTTTTGCTCGTACTGCCTCGCATGCCATAAGCAATGTACTCATGCCATTGTTGTTAGAAACCGCCGACGATGGTGGTATGGACAATGTTATTTGGTACAAAATAAACATCCGTAGTGGTATTTATTTATTCAAAGGCGCCCTCACAAACTTTCACCTCAGCGAGCGGTTCAATTTAAAGTTTACAGATTTAAATTTATTGATAGCGAGTAGGAGGTAGGGGCCTCCCCAAACCTTCCGACATAATCGGAACAGGCTCTCCACAGGAGGGGCTCAACTTGAAGATTGTGTTGACTTATGTCCCAGCGGGTTTTCACAAGTAGCACCTCACCTGTGTTGTAGCACCTCACCTGTGGTGAGGTGAATGAGGATTTTTTTGAACAAGCAAAACATCAATGGGCATCTTCGGTGGCGTCGCTCCATTCATCAGTATCACTTTTGGCATCTTTAAGTATGGAGAAGAACGAAGCGTAATGTTCGAGAAAACTCCCAAAGTGTTCGGAAGACTAGAAAGTACCAAATTAAAATAATAAGTTAAGCCTGAAAGGCTGGTATTAATATAGAATTCAACCAATGTTATAATGCCGAAATCCCGAAGGGATGACATTATTACTAATATCACCCCTTCGGGGTTTATTAAAGACGTTTTGTGTTTACTATATTAATTGCATCCCTTCGGGATTAAAAGTTGAATAATAAAACGTTCCGAAAAGTTGTGGAGAAGACTCGACCCAAGGCGCTGGAAAATATAGAACTATTTATTACTTTTTATTACTTTCGTCCTATAGAGGTGTCTTCCAAATTAAAAGTACCTATTTTGATATTTTATGAAAAAAAAATTATTTTCAATTTGTTTCATGGTTCTTTTGTTTTCTAATGTAATGGGACAAGCATATAAATATTTATACCATTTGGATAAGGACCTTCTGCCTGTTGATAAGGCTAATGCTCTATACATTGGAAAAGGGTTAAAGGACAGCGCATTTTTTTTGGTTGATTGTTATGAAATTAGTACCGGTAAACTTTCAATATCAGTTCACTTTGCAGATTCCTTATTGAGTGACTTTGAAGGTTTGTACAAGGATTATTATGCTTCAGGAAAATTAAAACAGGAAGGTTATTATGTAAATGGGAATCAGCAAGGAGATTGGTCTTTGTGGGATAGTACCGGTTTTAAAACTGTTTCGGTGTCATTTGAGAAAGGAAAACAGATTTCTTTTACAGAATATAATTACTATAAAGGTAAAATAAATCGCAAGAGTGTAAAAGATAGTCTAGGAAATGAAAAGTTGTTGGTTTTCTTTGATGAAAAAGGCAACGAAGTAAAAGAAGGAAAAATTTATAACCGTGTTGATGTGCAGCCTGTTTTTCCCGGAAAGCAAACATTTCAGGAATATTTAATTCAAAATAGTGATAAGAATATTCCTTCGCTAAGAGGAGCTCCCATTGGTCGTTATTTGGCAATCATAAATTTTGTTGTAGATGCTAACGGTAATATAACAGATGTGAAAAAAGAGAGCCTAAATGGGTATGGAATGGAAGAGGAAGCAATCCGAGCTATTAAAAATAGCCCACCCTGGTTACCTGCAATGCAAAATGGAAATAAGGTTAGCTATCTTATGAGAGAGATTCTTCCCTTTGCAGTTTCAAGATAAAAATTAACCTTAGCTAATGTAACGCAATAAGGCGGGTGTCAGCAAAACTTTCTCTATAATTCATGAATTCGGTTTACCAAAACCCCGCCTGGCCAAAAATGCATCAAAATTTATTTTGTAACTTTAGCCTATAAATTTATGTTGTATGAATCATTTAGCAGCAAAAGGCGATAAAAAATACAGCTTTGCCGAGTACATAAAAATGGAAGAGACGAGTAAATAGCGTCATGATTTTTATCATGGAGAAATATTTGCAATGGCGGGAGCCACTGCTACCCATCACCAAATATGTCAAAATATAAATACGCCTTTGATTAATAAATTTAAACCAAGAGGTTGTTTTGTAAGCCTTGAAGGGGTTAGATTAGAAATAGCAGAAGAGGATTTTTATTTATATCCAGATTTGTTTGTTACCTGTGATGAAGATGATAAAACAAACAATCTTTACAAAAAAAATCCCAGTATCATTTTTGAAGTACTATCCGACTCCACCGCTTTATACGATAAAGAAATAAAATATTACAAGCGCATACCAAGTCTTTTGTATTATGTGCTGGTTTCGCAAAAAGAAACCATGGTAGAGGTATATGCTCGAATAGACGATACCCAAATTTGGAAATACCAAACTTTTGAAACCCCGGAGGAAGTAATAGATTTTGATAGACTGGGTTTTAATTTGCCGTTGCAGGTAATTTATGATGGGATCGGGTTTGAGGTTGAATCTTAATAATTTTAAACATTACTTTCACTATATTTTACTTTCTAGCAAAACAATATTCTTTTTTAACAATATTATTTGTTCCTTTAAATATTGATTTTCTAACCTTAGATAATCTAATTCGGGTAGTTTGTTTTGCGTGGGGGAGTTTGTATTTAATTTAGTTGGGTTGGATAAACTTTGTTTATATTGTTCAATCTTTTCTGGGGTTGTTTTTAAACTTTTTGCGATTTTAGCAAGTGTGTAATAATTTATTTTACCCGTTTTTTCTATTTGTGAAATAAGGCCTTTTGTTTTGCCAATTTCATTTGCAAGCTGCTGTTGAGTTAGCTCTGCCAATTGCCTTAAATTTTTTATTGCCTTGCCTATATGCATATACACTGCAATTAGAGGCATTGAATATGAAATATTTAACAAAAATATATTTTGTATAGTAAAACTATACTTTGTATATTTATTTATTGTTTGGCCAAAACAACTGAGGTTCAACTTACCCTTTAGTCGAAACCAAAAAATGTCAAAGGGATTAACAATTTTAAATTAACTTCAAATTTAGTAAAATGAAAAAAATGATGTTTATGCTGGCATTTGTAAGTATGGGATTATTTGCAAATGCTTATGACAAATCAACAAATAGTAGCGATATAGATTTAACAGAAAATAAAGCGCCAAATAAAATCATATTATTTGACGAAAATGATGTTTGCGTAACTGTTACTTATGTTTGTCCAGAATCTCCAAATGGTAGTGGATATGGCAGTTGTACTGCATGTGCCAGTTCACATATATATGGACAGAATGCTGCTGCAATGGCTGAGTTACAAGCAGCAAGTTGTGTGGGTCAATATGCAGTTCTTTGTCCTGCACCTTAGTTGTAACTGTTAATAAATTATCAATCTGTTGCTATTTAATTATAAATAGCAACAGATTATAAATTAGAATGATCTATGAAAATTTTATTTCTAGCTTTAGGGTTTTTATTTTATTCAAAAACGTATTCACAGAATAGCTACAGAATATCTTATGATTTCATTTCAAATGGTAATGAAATTAAAACGCAAGCTCACGCTCTGTTGGCAAATAGTTCAAATTCATATTTTTTCAAAGAAAACTTGTTAGATTATAAAATAGAGTTGAGAAAAACGACTATTTATAAAAAGGATGGGCAAATAGTAAATACTCAAAAAGACACTAGCTATATATCGTCAATTGCAGATAGTGTTGAAAGAGAAAAAGCTGCAAAATATAAAAAGATAATTGGACAAGGGACTACCGTTACAAAGGATTTTGTTAATTCTAAATTATTTTTTACTGCATGGTCTATTTACTTTAAAGATACTAGCACAGTAAAAGATACTTTGAATACATTTGAGTGGAAATTAATAAATGACACAATTAAAACGGTTTCAAATGAAAAATGTAAGATGGCAAAGTTAAATTGGAGAGGAAGAGATTATATTGCTTGGTATGCTCCAACAATAGCAATATTTGATGGACCATACAAATTTTGTGGATTGCCTGGCTTGATAATGGAAATTTATGACACTGAAAATATTTATAAATATATATGTACTAGAATTCTCAAAGAAGATGGGGATTACAATATAACAAAACCCGATTCATTTATTTTATTCGAAGAGTATAAAGCGAAACTAAAAAAAGGAATATTGAAACTTCAAGAATTGTTAAATGCTAAAACCAGCATCAATTCAGAGTGTACTACTTGTGGTTCTAATACAAAATCAAATTTTAATCTAACTGCTGGGATAGAATTGTCGCTTTATGAGGGATTGTAACTATAGAACTAATAAAATATTTTTTAAAAAAAGTTCTCTTTTAAGAAGAAAACAATTATCAACATTATATTTTCTATTACTCATTTTTTCAAAATCTATAGCAACTGATACTACAAAGGTAAACGTAAAAATTACTTTTATTGGCACGGTTAGTAAAACTCCAATAGGAGTCTATATTATTGATAAAAATGGAGGCAATAATATAATAAATTTCAAGATTATTTCTTACCCATACCAAGAAACATTTAACGTAAATACAAATACTAACGCTGCAATAAAAATTTTTGCTCAAGGGATTGATTTTATTTCTGATACAATATATTTAAATATTACAGAAAAAAATAGAAATTATGATGTTTCAATAATTGCCAAAACAAGGGAAAAAAATATTGAATTGCCTTTAGTAGTTATACAAGGAAAAAAAATTTCTAACAATGATACTATTACTTTTAAAGCTCAAAAGTATAATACCCAAACTACGTTTAAAACGGAAGATTTAATTTCAAATATTGAAGGGTTTAAAATAGATGAAGATGGGAGGATTTTTTATAATAATAAACCAATTAGTAAGGTTTTGGTAAATGGTGATAATCTGTCAGGCGATAATTACACTCTTATCACAAAAAACTTGAGTAGTAAGACTTTAGAAGAGGTTCAGGTTATTAAAAATGAAAATAACAATAGAATTTTGGCAAATGTAGAAAAAAGTTCAGATGTAGCTATTAATTTAGTTTTAAAAAAACAAACTCCTAAAATTAATCCAAATGTAGATTTTGCCCTTGCCAATAAAGATAGATATCAACTTAATTTAAATGCATTGGGCCTTTTTAGAAAGCTTAAGATTTTTTCAGTCTACAATAATAATACAATCGCTGAAAAGTTTTTGTTGAAAGATTATGACGAAAAAGCTAATACAGCTACACCAGAAGAAAATGCCATAACAAATAATAATTCAACGGTATTACAGAAGCCCTATTTTTTAAATGCCAGCACAATTAGTAAGCCGTTGCTTCCAGTAAAATATATTGATAATAACAAAGATAATTCTAATATAAATTTTATTACTTACAAGATATCTAAAAATGCAACACTAAACGGAGAAGTAACACATACTAAAAATTCTAATGTAAATTTCGCAAATGGTCAAGAGGTATTTACAATACCCAATTTGCAAGAACAAAAAATATCAACTATAAAGGAAAGTTCTTTAAGTAATAAATTGAATAAGTACCAGATTGATTTAGATTATGATAGTAAAAGAAAAGTGATAATTAGATCCTACTTTAAATATAGAAATGTTAATAACGCATCGGCATTTATCGATTTAACTAGCGGAGCCTTTTCAGATTCGTTAGTGGAATTTGTATACCAAAAGAAAGATGAGTTTGAAGTTACTAATTATATAACTTACAAATTAGCAAAAAGCAATGTATTACTACTATCTAGTAAAAATTCATTTTCAAAAATTGAAGAAAACTTATCGGGAAAGACTAATCGGTTAAATAGTTTTTTTAATGTTGCAAATAGGGAAATTAACCCTATTATGCAAAATATCACACATGCGTTAAGGAATAATCTGTATACTATAAATGTAATTAACTCAAAAAAAGTAAATTATAATATCGGATGTTATTTGGAAAATATATCATTTAATCCAAATGATTCAATTTACTTTCAAAATAGATTTAAACGAAATACTACAGATCGTTTAAATCTCTCACAACTTTCTACTTTTTATAAGTCTACAATAGACTTTTCAAGAAACTATAACTTATATTTGGATGGGGGTGTGGGAATTACGAATTTTAAAACAGATAACTCAAATAATATTTTTATTAACAAATTTATATATGGATTAAGCACGAGGTTTCAAACAAAGGAAAAATTGAAATTATCGGTACAGGTTTCATTAAATATTAAAGCACATTTACCAGAAATCTTCTCGCTAACTAACCTTACTTATTTGTCAAATATTAAACAAATTAATTATGCTAGTTTCCTTAATACGTTGTTGAAAGAAAATTCTCTTTTCATAGGAATAAACAAGCGAAACCTAATCAAGGGCTCATACTCTATTAATGCTCTGTTCTTTTATAACCCTACAAGTGTATCAAGTGGCTCTACTTTTGTAAACGGGTTGTTTCAAAATCAGCTTATAATTATAAAAGATAATTACGGTAGCAATTTAGGTCTCAATATTGAGAGATACAGTTTTTTGTTTAAGTCAAAAATATTTTTTGAAGCCAATTCTGGGTATTCATCAGTTAACCAATTGCAAAATAATATAAAGGCAAATTTCAAAATTTTATCAAATTCATTTACACTAAAGGCGGTTACAAATTTCAAAAAATTTACAAATTTTGAGGCGCAATTTTTATATAACGATAATTTTATAAAGCAAACAAATTTCGATAACACTTTTACTGTAAAAAATCTTAGCTATTTAATTAAAAATTTGTACCCTATTACAAAAAAAATGATGATGGGTAATACTTTCAAATTTTTCAAGTTTAATAATGCTTTGCCAATTTATTTGCACCATGTGAGTATTGGATATGTGTCTAAGAAGAAAAATATAAAAGCCGAATTACTTTTGCACAATGTTTTCAACTATAAGCAGTTTACAATTAACCAAAACACTTTTTTCAATCAAAGTATAAGTAGTTTTGAACTTGTACCAAGATATTTGTTACTAAAAACAAGTATTCAGTTCTAATATTTCGTAATTGAATAGATTAAACTTCCTGTGAACTTATTTTCTCTTTTATATTTGATGAGATATTTCTCATTCATGATATTAATAGAAATTAATTTTGTACTCTAGCTAGGTTTTGCGTTTCAACGGTGAGTACAATCATAAACTTTGTATAATAAAAGAATTTGCTGTGAAACTCCGGTGCAGAAAATATCAATAAAATATTGTAGACTAAAAATTAGAAATTTATAAAAGGTCGGGGTTTCGCAATAAAAGTTTCTGTATAATTTTTGAATTCAGTTTACGAAAACCCCGCCTAAAGGAAGTAATAGATTTTGATAGACTGGGTTTTAATTTGCCGTTGCAGGTAATTTATGATGGGATCGGGTTTGATACAAGTGCAAAATAAGCCGTACCAGCGGGGTTTTCACTAGCCAAACTGTGAGCTGTATGTGGCATTCTGTGAAAACCCGATGTAGAAAAAACTACAATATATTACGGGCTAAAAATTCAAAAATTATTAATGGTCGAGGTTTGCAAAAAGCTTTTTCGTAAATGGTATGATTGGTTTGCGAATGCCCCACCCAAAAAAAATACCTAACGTTTCTTTTCTAGTTCCTCTAGTCGTTGTTCCAACAACAGCAACCTGTCTACTTTTACTTTCAAAGCTTCAATTGTTTGCTGCTGCTCTTGTATGGCCTTGATAGCAATAACGGAAAAACCGGCATAGTTAATAGCCAACAATGATTTTTTACCTAAACCAATGCTATCGGCTGGCGTTTCCAGCAAGCCTACCATCTCGGGGAAAAGTGGTTGTACCTCTTGCGAAATAAATCCGGTGCGCCACTGCTTTGGGTCTTCTTGAATGTGATAACGGTAAGAAGACAATTGCATGAGTTTTTCCAATACGGGGCTCATTGATTCGATATCCCTTTTGGCTCCTCGGTCAGACACTGTAAAAAACGACCCATCATCGGAGCGAATGCCAGACTTTACCGTATTATTGAATAAATAAACCAACGCAGGGATAGTAGTGAATACGGTACCATGCACCATGTCCCAAGTATTGGTTCCAGCAAAATTGGTGATGCCCAGTGCTTTGTCAAAGTTTTGAAAAACGTGCATTGGGCGAGTGGGGAAATTGGTAGTGCTTACGCCCAGCATGCCATTGTAAAAAACAGTATTGCCCACACCATTAGTCATGATGTACAAGGGGTGGTTACTTAACGTGCCCCAATAAGCGTTTTGCGAAGCCCCAAAACCGGCATAGCTTCCCAGCCTTACTGTGCCATTGGTATGCTCAATGCCCGATACGGAAGAACTTGTGGCAACGGTGAGTTTGCTGTTGATATTGGCCGATGTACCGATACCCACATTGCCTCCGGCATCGTTGATATTAACCAGCGAACTATTTTTGCCGCCCCTGATGTAAGTATCTTCATTGTTGCCGTAATGGAAATGCGAAACTTGCTGAGTGCCTGCAATGGCCAATGTACCATCCACTCCGCTTGGACCTTTAAGGTAAAGTCTTGCATTGGGTGCAGCCGGGAAATTGGGATAAACCGCCCCCTCTATGCTTACATTTCCATTTGGCGACAATGACAGCCCGTTAACCGTACTATTTGCAAACAAGTGCAGCGGACCCGACGATCCCAGCACTGAACCCTCGGCACTGTTGCCTGCTGTAAAGCTGTTGGTACCATCTCCAATTAGCAAACCTGTGCCAAGCGCAGCTATATGTAACTGTGCCAGCGGCTGATTGATACCAATGCCTATCCAACCATTATTATCCACGCTAAGCCGTTCAACCAATTCCATTGTGCTAGTGCCTGCCCCAGTAAAAAATCCCAGTCTCGCCGAAAGTGTACCATCACCAATTGTTTTTACAGCACCATTAAAATAATTGCCCGTTTTAAAATACAATCCGTTGGAAATGCCCGCTGCAAGGACTTCTTCATTGTCAATCAATAGTGAGGCACTGTCCACATTCGAAATATGCAGCCGCATCTGAGGGTTATTATTTCCAATACCCACATGCTGTGCATTTACTGTGGCACACGTTACCATATAAAGTATGCAACATTTTACTATTTTTTGTAACATTTTGCTGTTTGTTTTTAGTATCAGTAAATTAAGGCGGCACCATCAAGGTAAAATGATTGGATGATTAGATGGCGGGAAAGGGTTATTGAACGGGGCTATTATCCGCTTTGCCTCGTTTCGAGTCTTCTCGAAACGTTCTCTAAAATCCTCGCTTAAATAAAAGTTGAAAAGAGATTTTCTGCTGAGCATAGCAGGAATAGGAGCGAAAATCCTTTTTTGAGTCCCGCCGTTTGGCGGGAGAAAAAAAGACCTGCCTTTGCCGGCACGCAGGTTGTAGTGAATAGCCCTGTACAAATGTTCATTAATGTTCTTTAGCCCACGCTCCTCCTTCGGCGGACAAGTCCCAAAAGCAATTTTAAATAAGTAGAATTTAGCGAACGTTTTGTGTGATATGAACCATGTCTTTTGGAAAAAAATATTTTTCTAATTTGTGCATTCGTGGCTTAAAAATAAAAAAACCCGAACATCATTACAACATTCGGGTTTTTCTCATAGAGATGACATCTTTTAAAAAGATGTCATCTCTGGCACATCAAAGATGTGTTCACTATTGCACAAAAAAAATCCCGAACATTATTACAACATTCGGGATTTTAAAATTTATTATAAAAACTTAAGCCATTTCTGAACTCATGCTTTTGCTTACACGCTTACGTGCATCTTCATCTAATATAGTTTTGCGAAGACGAATGCTTTTTGGTGTTACTTCTATACACTCATCTGCTTGTATGTACTCCATACATTCTTCTAAGCTCATTAAGATTTTTGGTGCCGCCTTGCTGGCATCATCGCTTCCACTAGCACGGTGGTTGGTCAGTTTTTTAGGCTCTGTTGCATTTACCACCAAATCGCCTGGCTTAATATGCTCGGCTATTATTTGCCCTGTGTACACATCTTCTCCTGGATCTACAAAAAAGCGTCCACGATCTTGTAATTTATCTACAGAGTAGCCGGTTGTTTTTTCGGTTGTTTTGCTAAGCAATACACCATTGTTGCGCCCAGGTATTGGGCCTTTCCATGGCCTGTATTCTGTAAAGCGATGTGCCATTACAGCTTCACCTGCAGTACCTGTAAGCATAGTGCTACGCAATCCGATTAATCCACGAGATGGGATATCAAACTCCAAATGTTGCATTTCGCCTTTGGTTTCCATGATCAACATTTCGCCCTTGCGCTGAGTTACAAGGTCTATTACTTTACCACTGTATTCTGCCGGTACATCTACCACCAAATTTTCATATGGTTCGTTTTTGGCACCGTTGATATGTTTTACCAATACCTGCGGTTGTCCAACAGTCAATTCAAAGCCTTCTCTACGCATGGTTTCTATAAGGATACCTAAGTGAAGGATACCACGGCCAAATACCAAGAAACTATCTGCACCATCTGTATCTTCTACCCTAAGGGCAAGGTTTTTTTCTGTTTCTTTCATCAACCTATCTCTAAGGTGACGACTCGTTACAAACTTACCTTCTTTACCAAAGAAAGGAGAGTTGTTGATGCTGAACAACATACTCATGGTAGGCTCGTCAACGCTTATAACGGGCAATGCTTCTGGATTTTCTACATCTGCAATGGTATCGCCAATGTTAAATTCATCTAACCCTACAACTGCACAAATATCTCCAGCTATAACTTCTGTTACTTTCTTTTTGCCCATGCCTTCAAAAACATACAGCTCTTTTATTTTCATTTTTTTGATGCTGCCATCGGCTTGCATCAACGCTATTTGTTGGTTCTCTTTTATAACACCACGAGCTACTTTACCTACAGCAATACGGCCAAGGAATGAAGAGTAATCCAATGAAGTGATTTGCATTTGCAAATACCCTTCGTTTACTTTTGGCTCTGGTACATATTTGATAACACCATCTAACAATGGAAAAATATTGTCTATTTGTGTAAGGGAGTCGTTGAACCAACCATTTTTTCCTGAACCATAAAAAGTGGGGAAATCCAATTGCTCTTCGGTAGCATCTAGGTTGAAGAATAATTCGAATACTGCATCATGTACTTCATCTGGACGGCAGTTTTCCTTGTCTACTTTATTGATTACAACAATAGGCTTTAAACCCAATGCCAATGCTTTTTGCAATACAAAACGGGTTTGCGGCATTGGTCCTTCAAATGCATCTACCAACAATACAACACCATCAGCCATTTTAAGTACACGCTCTACCTCACCGCCAAAGTCACTATGGCCTGGGGTGTCTATTACGTTTATTTTATGGTCTTTATATACTACCGCTGCGTTTTTACTAAAAATGGTAATACCACGCTCTCTTTCAAGATCGTTGCTATCCATTATCAATTCACCAGTATCCTGATTGTCTCTAAACACTTTTGTGGAGTGTAAAATTTTGTCAACCAGGGTTGTTTTTCCGTGATCTACGTGTGCAATAATTGCGATGTTGCGAATATTCATTATTGTTATTTATTCCCCACAATTATTTGTGAGGTTGTTTTTGAGGGCGCAAAAGTACGGCTTTAATGCCGTAAACCAAGGGAATGAGGAAAATGGTTGTATTGTTATATTGTTAAATTGTTGGATATAAATAGCTTTTGTGCTTATAATTTGTATTTTTTAGTTCAAAAATCTTTTTGAAAGGCGTTTTTGTACAAGGAAGGTTTAATGAAAAAGATGCGAAAGTGAAATCCAATACCTAGGTCTACTCCAGAACTTGTAATAAATCTTTTATAAACGTCGATAAAATTTACATTTGAGTATAGAATACTTTTTGATGAGTCGTAATAAAAATGTTGGTTGATGGAGAAATTGTAAAAGCTATCTACATTTATTTCGTTGCGCATTTTTTTATAGACTTTAATATTGCCATCATCATCAAATACAGGCACGTCAATTGGAGGATTATTTATTTCAAATACTTTCTTATTCTGTATTTGATTTTCTTTTTCATCTACGACAGTCACTTTATTTGAAAAAATAGCTTCAAATAGATGATGAGAAAAACTAGGATTTGATTTTGTAAATATTTTTAGTTCATTTTCGTGGTCTTCGCCATTTAATATATTATAATTGGTTTCCATTATGCCTAAATCGACCGAATGTTTTTTAATGGAAGCGGTAAATTTATCGTTACTGCTATTAAAGCAAGAAGTAAAAGAGGATGTCCAGGCAAATTTAATATTATTGCTGTCAACTATATTCCTCAGAAACAAGCTGGTGACTAAGGCATTGTTGATATACAACTTATCGTTTTTGTAGTATAAAATTTGCTTTACTTTATAAATGTGAAATTTATTATTCATTAAATTCTCCTCATACGAATCGTACATTTCACTTTTGTTATAATCTTGTTTAGCATTAAAGCCATTGTAAAATTTATATGGATTGATGTTACTAGTAAAAGTAGAATTACCAAAACCTGTATCCTTCAAACAAAAACTTTTTTTTAAAGCACCATCATTATTTGAAGTATAATTATCAATACACTCGCCTCTTAATAATTTTGCGTGAATAATATTTCTTATGCCATATTTTGTTACCCTCGGTGTAATATTTAGTATTTGATCATATTCGGCAGCCCATTGTATGCTGGTATCGTTTTGTATAAAATCGGTATAGGGTATTTGGGCAAATAAATTTTGTGAAAGGATAAAAATTAAGAATAGAACAATAATTCTCATAACCAAGTTTTAGCAAAATGAAATTAAAGAAAGTAATGCTGTGGAATTGTTAAAATAAACTTGTTTCTATTTTGAAAAAAATATTTAATTTTATGTTATGACTATCGCACAAAAATATTTACCTAAATATACATACAAAGATTATTGCCAATGGGAGGGTCAATGGGAATTGATTGTAGGTATTCCTTATGCAATGTCACCTTTGCCTACTCCTACCCATCAAAATGTAAATGCCAATCTTCATGGAAATTTTAAGAAGGCTTTAAAAAAAGCAGGTGGTAAGTGTAAAGTATACATACCAATAGATTGGAAAATTGCTGAAAATACTATTCTACAGCCTGACCTGTTGATAGTATGCAAACCAATTGAAAAAAAATTTTTAGACTTTACTCCAATACTTGTTGTTGAAATTTTATCTCCATCAACTGCATTAAAAGATAGAAATGTAAAAAAGCAAATTTATCTTTCGCAAGGAGTAAAATATTTTCTGATATTAAACCCACATACAAAAAAGAATGAAGTGTTCGAGTTATTAAACAATGAATATGTTTTGAAAACAACATCCCCAAAAAGTTTTACTTTTATTTTAGAAGATGGATGCAAAACAAAGGTTGATTTTTCTGATATTTGGGAATAACCTTATCTGGTCAACAAGCCTTTTTAACTTATCCTATAAGATTAATTGCTTCTAAGTCAATCAAAACCCCTACCTTTGCGCTAGTTCATTAACAAGCGGCGTTAAAAGCCCGGATATTTATTGTAGATTTTTTACCATTTCCCCAATAAGATGCTTTACGAACAAAAGCATTCCTCCAATTTTTTAGTGATGAAGTTTAGCTTCATTTCCGCACTCAAATTTTAAATAAACATATTTTGTTATTTACAGACTTAAATTTAATTAAGCCCATCCTCGATGCGCTTGAAACAGAAGGCTACACAAAGCCCACCCCCATTCAACAAGGTGCTATACCACACATTTTAGCAGGAAGAGATTTGCTAGGTTGTGCGCAAACAGGTACTGGAAAAACCGCAGCGTTTGCCATACCCATGCTGCAATTATTGGCAAAACCAAAAACAATGCAAAGTGCTGGCCAGCGTCCCATACGTGCACTCATACTTACACCTACACGTGAGTTGGCTATTCAAATTCAAGAAAGTTTTAATTCCTATGGTGCAAACATTCGCTTGAGAAATTTAGTGATTTTTGGCGGTGTAAACCAGGGCCCTCAGGTGAGTGAGTTACGCAGAGGAGTAGATATTTTGGTTGCTACACCAGGCCGTTTATTGGATTTGATGAACCAAGGGTTTATCAACCTAAGAGATGTAGAAATTTTTGTATTGGATGAAGCTGATCGTATGCTTGATATGGGTTTTGTGCATGATGTAAAAAGAGTGATTACCAAGTTGCCGGTAAAAAGGCAAACCTTGTTTTTTTCTGCAACCATGCCAAACGAAATACAATCATTGGCAAATAGTATTTTAACAAATCCGGAGAAAGTAGAAGTTACACCCGTATCATCTACGGCAGAAACAATAACGCAATCTTTGTATTATGTTGAAAAGCAAAACAAGGCATCTTTATTGGCATTTATTTTATCGGATAAATCTATTGAAACAGCCTTAGTATTTACCCGTACCAAACATGGTGCAGATAAAGTAGTAAAAGATTTGGTAAAGCTTGGTATTAGTGCCGAAGCTATACATGGCAATAAATCGCAAAATGCAAGACAACGTGCATTGAGTAATTTTAAAAACAGAAGTACCCGTATTTTGGTGGCTACCGATATTGCAGCACGTGGTATAGATGTAGACGACCTTACCCATGTAATCAATTACGAGTTGCCAGATATTGCAGAAACGTATGTGCACCGTATTGGGCGTACAGGTCGTGCAGGTGCTAGTGGTATTTCGTTTTCTTTTTGCGAAGCAGAAGAAACAGAATGCCTAAGGGATATTCATAAATTGATAGGAAAACAAATTCCTGTAACCAGCAATCATCCTTATCATGTAACTTTTAATGGGATTATGGGCAGGCCAAAACAACAGCAGCGACCACAAAGACCACAACGTACTTTTGGTGGTAACAGCGGGGGAGGAAGAAGTGCTGGTGGAAACACGGGCAGGCCAAAACAAGGCGGCGGTAGAGAAGCTAGAGAGTACAGCAGTGGATATAGCGGCAGAAGATAGTTTTCATATTTTTTTATAACAACATTTGGGGCTGTGAACTTTCACAGCCCTATTTTTTCGCTGCCCATCTACAACTTGCCTTACATCAAAGGCAGGTCTTTTTTGCCTCAAAGGAAGGTAAAAAAGATTTTGGACTAAGCTAGTGTAGCCTTTTCTACAAAAAATATTTTCTATTCAAGAATTTTGCGTTAGGTGCAGTTTACAATTGCTTCAAAAATAAGTTGTGCAAATTTCAACAAAATCCATTGCCTCCAAAAAATTGTATATATAGAACAATTTGCAAATAGTATTGAAATCTGCAAGCAAAAAAATACATTAAATTCGTACCATGCAATTAAACAAACTCACCCCACAAGAAGAATACGTAATACTCCAAAAAGGAACGGAACGTCCTTTTATAGGAGAATATACCAACAATAAAAGCGCAGGCACTTATATATGCCGCCAATGCGATGCGCCATTGTACACATCAGAAAGTAAGTTTGATAGCCACTGCGGTTGGCCAAGTTTTGATGATGAAATTGCAGGTGCTGTAAATCGAGTGCCTGATGCAGATGGAAGTAGGGTAGAAATTGTATGTGCCAACTGCGGGGGGCATTTAGGTCATGTATTTACTGGAGAAAGATTTACAGAAAAAAATACGAGGCATTGTGTAAATTCTATTTCAATGAAGTTTGTAGCAGCAGAATAACAATGAATTTTAAATATTGAATAACTAAAAATCCCACTTGTTTTAAGTGGGATTTTTAGTTATATAAAGTAGTATTTTATTTGCCCGCTTTCTTAGCCTTTAGTGTTTCCAAAATTTCTTCTTGTCGTTTTACTTCATTTAGTTGTTCTATTTGATCTCTACCATTCTTACTAAGTTCATCTTGTAAGTTGCGTATTTTCTTTTCTAAACTAGCTTGGTCATCTTGTAAATTTTTGTATTTCTTTTGCGCTTTAGATAAAGATTGATACTGTTCGTTGATCATATTGTCGGTATTTAAACCTTCAATAGCAGGGGCAAGTTCATTCAAAAAGGTTTTTGCATTTGTACTGTTTTCTGCGGTAGTGCTAGCTTCGCTTACATTCATTAACATGGAAATTACGATAATGTCTTTCTCTCTTTTGCTTTTTCTATCTACTTGAAAAGCATAATCCATAGCGGTACTACTGATACTGGAGATGACTGCATTGTATACTATCAAAAAGCCTTTGCTGCTTTTTACCTTTAAGCCAAGTCGCTCCAATTTGTCTTTTAAAATTTTTTCTACTGTTTCTTGTGGGTATTTGTAATCTATCAAAACAGCAGGTTGGCTTTTCTTATTATAATCTATTAGCCCTTCATAAGCTTGGGCAGTAGACAATTGGTAGAATAACACGGAAAGAGCCAAAAAAATAATCTTTTTCATGGTAGTTTTTTTATAAAGACGAAATTAAAATCATAAAAGTTTCTGAGAATCGTTCTGTTCATTAACAATTATTATAACATTCTATTACAATATTATTTTAAACAGTTGACATTAACACGTTAATTTTGAACAAAATTATTTTCAAATATAATGAGATTAGGTGTAAATATTTTCTACTTTGTTATTGCGGCGTTTTTTATCAGTGTTTCAATGTTTACAGGGGGCTGTGCACAGATTGGACTACCTGCTGGCGGTCCAAAGGATTCGATAGCACCAAAATTGGTAAAAACAAGCCCTGTAGAGGGTAGTAGGAATGTAAGCTCCAATAAGATTGTGTTTGAATTTGATGAATATATTGATGTACAGGATTTGACCCAAAATCTTATTATTTCCCCGTTGCAAAATAAGAATCCTTCTATTACCGCCAATCCAAGGAGTATTACCCTCAAATTTAGAGATACATTGTTGCCCAATACGACTTACACCATAGATTTTGGAGATGCGGTAAGGGATATAAATGAAAGCAATATCCTTAAAAATTTATCTTATACCTTTTCAACGGGAAATACGTTGGACTCTTCAACCATTTCGGGTAAAGTTATAATAGCAGAAACGGGAAATGTAGATAGTACATTGTTTGTTATGTTATACAGGGATGCGGTAGATAGCACAGTGACCAAAAAGAAGCCAAACTATATTACAAAGTTGAAAAGCGATGGGAGTTTTGAATTTAAAAATTTACCAGCAACGGATTTTAAAATATATGCTTTAAAAGATGGTGACGGTGGAAAAACATATAATTCCACATCTGAATTATTTGCCTTTGCTGATGCAGATATTTCTGCAGCAAAAAACGAATCAATAACCCTGTTTGCCTTTGCAGAAAAAAAGGAAGAATCCAGTAATACAAATACAGTGGCCACTTCTAAAAAAGCGATAGACAAAAAACTGCGCTACACATCAAATATAGCTGCCACAAAAGACTTACTAGAACCAATAGAGTTAAGATTCAATAATGCGCTGGCTATATTTGACAGTACGAAAATGTATATTGTAGATACATTTTATAAAAAAATAAATGACGTAAAATATGCCATAGACAGTAATGCAAAAATTATAACAATTTCCTCAAAATGGCAAGCGGAACAGCCACTCATTTTTATTATGGATACTGCTGCTGCAAAAGATTCTTCAGGACTTAAAATTGCTAAAAATGATACCATTAGGTTTACAACAAAACGTATAGAGGATTATGGTAAACTTATATTGAGATTTAAGGAACTTGACTTGAAGAGAAACCCCGTGTTGCAATTTCTTTCTGGTGAGGAAGTAAAGTTTTCTTATGTACTTACAAGCACAGAATGGACAAATAACCTTTTTCCTCCTGGAGAATATGGGATAAGAATTTTATATGATAATGATAAAAACGGTAAATGGACAGCAGGCGATTATAAAAATAAAAAGCAACCCGAAAAAGCTGTTACCCTCCCTCAAAAGTTATCAGTAAGGGCAGATTGGGATAATGAGAGAGATATAAATTTATAAAAACCTGCCTTGTTTTTCTCTTTTAAAATAAACTAATTTTGCAACCATGCAATTTTCCTCTCAACTTATAGAAAATGCGGTAAATGAATTTGCCAAGCTACCAGGCATTGGCAAAAAAACAGCGCTACGGCTTGTATTGCATCTGGTAAAACAACAAACGCAAGAAGTAGATATGTTTAGCCATCTTATTTCCAAAATGAGGAATGAAATAAAGTTTTGCAAAAGATGCTTCAATGTATCAGATACTGAAACTTGTAATATTTGTATAAACACAAGCCGTAAGCAAAATTTTATATGTGTTGTAGAAAGCATTAGAGATGTAATAGCTATAGAGAGTACACAGCAATTTAATGGATTATACCATGTTTTAGGAGGTATCATTTCTCCACTGGATGGTGTTGGGCCAGACCAACTTACCATAGACGCTCTAGTGCAGCGTATAAAAGACGAAGCCATAGAAGAAGTTATTTTTGCCCTAAGCCCCAATATACAGGGTGATACAACCATTTACTACATTGGTAGAAAACTTAAAGGTGTGCAAGTAAAAATTACTACCATTGCCCGCGGCATTGCCTTTGGTGGAGAATTGGAGTATGCCGATGAAATGACATTGGCAAAAAGCATTAGCAATCGCATTCCTGTAGAGAATTATATAATTACCTCATAGTTAATTATCCCACGAATGCACTAATAGTTTATACCTTTTATTATTCGTGCATTTGCGGCAGTATAAAATTCATTTTGTTATAACCCTTTCATGGCTTACTTTTGCAGTGTGCGATGCAAGATTTGTTTATTGTTCACCTTCGCACATTTTAAAAGATTGAACTAATAAACGAAATACATTTTCTGCCAAAAATACCTTCGTGCAGATTTGCAAATCGTTTCAATACACAATCTTTTATTTTGCGTAACTATTTATTTAAGAATAGAAAATTTGTATATGGATATTAGAGAGATATTAAAGGAACGAATACTCATCATTGATGGTGCTATGGGCACCATGATACAGCGCCACAAATTGGAAGAAGCCGATTATCGTGGCGTACGATTTAATGATTGGCATACCGATGTAAAAGGCAATAATGATTTGCTAAGTATTACACAACCCAACATTATACAAAGCATACACGAATTGTATTTGGAAGCAGGCGCAGATATTATAGAAACAAATACATTTAGCAGCACTACTATTGCACAAGCAGATTATGATATGCAATCATTTGCGTATGAATTAAACGTAGCATCTGCCAAATGTGCAAGAGCGGCTGCAGATAAATATACAGCAATGAATCCCGATAAACCTCGCTTTGTTGCAGGAGCAATTGGGCCATTAAACAAAACGCTTTCCCTTTCGCCAGATGTAAACAACCCAGGTTTTAGGGCAGTAACTTTTGATGAAGTAGCAGCAGCATATACAGAACAAATTAGCGGCTTGGTAGACGGTGGTGTGGACATTATTTTGATAGAAACAATTTTTGATACGCTGAATGCAAAGGCAGCTATTTATGCTATAAAGAACTATTTTAGGGCCCCCTCTCTCTCTTCCGAAGGGGGAGGAAATCTCGACGATATTATCGAAAAAAGAAAGGAAATACAGAAACAATATTCGCTAAAATCTTCTACTTCTCTCTCCCCTTCGGTGAGGATAGGAGGGGCTGCCGAACTTCCTATTATGATTTCGGGAACCATTACCGATGCTTCGGGTCGCACATTAAGTGGGCAAACGTTGGAATCATTTTATATTTCTGTGATGCATGCAGCGCCACTTAGCGTTGGGCTTAACTGTGCGTTGGGGGCTCAAGAAATGCGGCCGCATGTGGAAGAGCTTTCGCAAATTGCAGGGTGCTTTACATCTGCATATCCGAATGCAGGTTTGCCAAATGCTTTTGGAGAGTACGATGAACAACCACACGAAACGGCTCATATTATTGAAGAGTGGGCAAAAGAAGGCTGGCTTAATATTGTTGGTGGTTGCTGCGGAACAACGCCTGAGCATATAAAACATATTGCAGATGCGGTGAAGAACTTTAAGCCAAGGGTAATGCCTGAGTTGGAAGTTATTTAACCACAAAGGACACAAAGGTTTTCACAAAGAGCACTAAAATATTATGACAGAAAATGAGTTGTCTAAAATCGTTTTTGAATGTGGCCTCAAAGTGCATAGAGCATTAGGAGCAGGTTTGTTAGAAAGTGCTTACGAAGAATGTTTGTATTATGAGATTGCAAAAACAGGAATTTTTATAGAAAAACAAAAAGGATTGCCCTTAGTTTATAATGAAGTAAAATTAGACATTGGGTATAGAATTGATTTAATTGTTGAGAATAAATTAATAGTTGAAGTAAAAGCAGTTGAGGTATTGGCTGATATTCACATGGCTCAAATTCTTACATACCTAAAATTATCAGGTTGTAAACTTGGGTTATTAATAAATTTTAATACAGTCCTTTTTAAAAATGGAGTAAAAAGAGTAATAAATGGAACATTGTGAACTTAGTGAAAAAACTTTGTGGGCTTTGTGGTAAAAAATAAATTGATGAACATAATTAAACCTTACTTACGATTATCAGGGCTTGAACCCCTAATTGTACGCCCCGAAACAAATTTTATAAACGTTGGTGAAAGAACAAACGTAACAGGTAGCAAAAAATTTGCCCGTCTTATAAAAGATGGTTTGTACGAAGAGGCACTTTCTGTGGCACGCCAACAAGTAGAAGGCGGGGCACAAATTATTGACATTAATATGGATGATGCCATGCTGGAAGGCGTGGAAGCTATGCGCACTTTTTTAAACCTTGTGCAAGCAGAGCCGGATATCGCAAAAATTCCGATAATGATAGACTCGTCTAAATTTGAAATTATAGAAGCGGGGCTAAAATGTGTACAGGGAAAATGTATTGTGAATTCTATTTCGATGAAGGAAGGGGAGGAGAAATTTATAGAGCAAGCCCATATTTGTAGAAGTTATGGTGCGGCAGTAATTGTGATGGCCTTTGATGAAAAAGGACAAGCAGATACCAAAGAACGAAAAGTAGAAATTTGCCATAGGGCCTATAAAATATTAACAGAGCAAGTTGGGTATGCTCCGCAAGAAATAATTTTTGATCCCAATATTTTTGCTGTAGCTACGGGTATAGAAGAACACAATAATTACGCAGTAGATTTTATAGAAGGCACTAGAGAAATAAAAAGATTAATGCCGCTTGTGAAAGTAAGTGGTGGTGTAAGTAATGTATCGTTTTCTTTTAGAGGAAACGACCATGTACGTGAAGCGATACACAGTGTTTTTTTGTATCATGCCATACAAGCAGGCATGGATATGGGCATTGTAAACGCAGGGCAATTGGTTATTTACGACGATATAGAACCAACACTAAAACAACTTTGCGAAGATGTATTGCTCAATAAAAACAATGACAACAATGAAGCAACTGAAGCATTAATAAATTTTGCAGAAACCGTAAAAGCCAAAGGAAAAGAGATTGTAAAAGATGAAAAGTGGCGAGATGAATCGGTAGAAAAAAGACTGGCCCACTCGCTTGTAAATGGCATTACAGATTACATAGATGCAGATACAGAAGAAGCTAGGTTAAAATATCCTCGTCCGCTTGAAGTGATAGAAGGTCCGCTGATGGATGGTATGAATATAGTAGGTGATTTGTTTGGTGCAGGAAAAATGTTTTTACCACAGGTAGTAAAAAGTGCTAGGGTGATGAAGAAAGCGGTGGCAGTGTTGACGCCATTTATTGAGCAAGAGAAAGAAGATAGGAAAAATGCGCATCTAGCAGCAGGTACAGTAAATGAAGAAAGTGCAGGGGCTGCAAAAATATTATTGGCCACTGTAAAAGGCGATGTACACGATATTGGAAAAAATATTGTGGGCGTTGTACTTGGTTGTAATGGGTATGATATTATTGATTTGGGGGTGATGGTATCGGCTGATAAAATATTGAGCGAAGCAAAAAAACACAACGTAGATATTATTGGCTTAAGCGGATTGATAACACCGTCGCTAGATGAGATGGTGCATATAGGAAAAGAAATGACCAGATTGAAAATGGATATTCCATTGTTGATTGGGGGTGCTACAACCAGTCGTATGCATACTGCCGTAAAGATAGCTCCTGAGTATGAACATGGCGTTGTGCATGTGTTAGATGCGAGCCGAAGTGTGACTGTAGCCGGCAGCTTACTCAATAAAGAAACTAAAATTGATTTCTTAGGCAATATAAAAGCCGAATACGAGACGCTTAAAACAGATTTTGCAAACAAACGCACAGCCAAGCAATTTCAAAAATATGCTGAAGCAAAAAATAATGGCGCAAAAATAGATTGGGAAAATTATAGGCCTGTGCCACCTACATTTACTGGTACAAAGATTTTTAATAATTATGATCTGGCAGAAATAGCCGAGTACATAGATTGGCAACCATTTTTTATAGCGTGGGAATTGCATGGCAAGTTTCCACAAATATTAACAGATGAAGTGGTAGGCAAACAAGCTACCGAATTGTACAAGGATGCAAAAGTTTTATTGAAACAAATTATTGATGAAAAATGGTTGAATGCAAAGGGTGTGATTGGTTATTGGGAAGCAGAAAGAACGGAGGCAGATAGCGTTTTGGTAAATGAAAATATTGAATTGCAATTTTTGAGGCAACAAATAAAAAAGGCGGAAGGGCAACCGAATTTATCGTTGGCTGATTTTATATGCCCATCCCCAACAACCATTTCAAATATTGACGCTACAACTAAAGCCCCTTTCCGAAGGGAAGGGGATGAAAGTATTGGCTTCGGATATCAGTGGGCAGACCCAATAATTTATCCTTTATTGAAAGAGTATGCACTGAATCACAGAAACAAACCAACAGATGCAGAAGCTGCTTTGTGGGAGTTGGTAAAGTCAAAAAAATTAGATGGTTATAAATTTAGAAGGCAACATATCATTGGAAATTACATAACCGACTTAGTTTGCTTAGATAGAAGATTGGTTATTGAAATTGATGGATTGATACATCAGTTGCCAGAGAACAAAGAATCAGATGAAGTAAGAACTGAATGGTTGAATAACAAAGGATTTAAAGTAATACGATTTACAAATGATGATGTTTTATTAAATACCGATAATACAATAGAGAAAATAAGTTTAATTTTAAAAGTACAACCAAGTCTTAAAGAAACTAACAATCTAAGTTTCCCCTTCGGGGGACAGGGGGCTTCTGATTTCATGGGCGCCTTCTCAGTAACCATAGAAGGCATTGAACCACACATCAAAAAATTTGACGATGCACAAGATGATTACAACAAAATAATTTTGCAAGCATTGGCAGATCGTTTTGCAGAAGCATTTGCAGAACTGTTACACAAAAAAACCAGAACGGATTATTGGGGTTATGAAAAAGATGAGCAGCTTACAAACGAGCAATTGATAAAAGAAGAATACAGTGGTATACGCCCAGCACCTGGTTATCCTGCTTGCCCCGACCATACAGAAAAATACAAATTGTTTGAACTACTTGGAGGCGAAGAAGCAACTGGCATACATTTAACAGAATCGCTTGCTATGTATCCTGCATCATCCGTTTGTGGATGGTACATTGCACACCCACAAAGCAAATACTTTGGTGTGGGTAAAATAGAGCAGGACCAGTTTGATGATTACACAGCTCGTAAAAAAATGACTAAAGATGAAATGGAAAGATGGTTAAGACCGATATTGGAATAATCATCTTTTTAATAGTTGCATTTCTTGTGCTGCTTTAGCATCTGAAAGACCTTTAACTAATAAAGAGATAATGATAATCTTCAAAATTATTCCTGAATATAAAGTTTTAATGTCCAAATATGCGTTTATTGCAATATACGCACCATATAAAATTAGTGCTCCTATTATGGCATTATAGGGTTTCTTTTTTGTCCAAAAACCTAGCGCAACAAAGCCACCGATAAAAGTGCCGTAAAAAAGTAAATCAACCCACAAATATTCATAAACTTCGGGTAGGTTGAACATTAATATGATAACACTTAAAAGTATTAATCCTGCAGTTACAAATATTGCATTTCTTGCTTGCCTTATGTGTTTGTCATAAATACCGACTGAAAAATCGTCTTCTGAAAAAATAGATGATTCTTCGTGTTCTGAAGGAAGTATTGGCTGTGTTTCTTGATTTTCCATTTGTTATTCGTTTACATAAATGTATATGAAAAATTCGAATTAATTATTTTCAGTTATAGAATCTATGTATTTACATTTACAAAAAAAAGCACCATGCGCATCATCTCCTACAACCTAAACGGAATAAGGGCAGCTATAAAAAAAGGATTTATAGATTGGCTCAAAACAAACCCAGCTGATGTTATATGCCTGCAAGAAACGAAAGCTGCCTTTACAGATATTGATGTAAAAGAATTGGAGGATTTAGGATTTTATCATCATTGGTTTAGTGCACAAAAAAAAGGATATAGCAGCGTAGCCATTTTTACCAAAATAAAACCCGATAAAGTTATTGTAGGTACAGGCCATGAGATGAGCGATTTTGAAGGGCGTGTAATTCAATTACAATTTGGCGATGTAAGATTGATAAATGCCTATTTCCCAAGCGGAACTAGTGGCGATGAAAGACAAGCCTACAAATATGTGTGGCTAGCAGAAATGCAAGCGTATTTAGATGAGTTAAAAAAGAAAAATCCTAAAATTATTCTTTGTGGCGATTACAATATTGCCCACAACGAAATAGATATACATGACCCAAAAGGGAATAAAAAATCTTCGGGCTTTTTGCTGGAAGAACGTGGTTGGATGGATGAATTTTTGAAAAGTGGATGGATAGATACTTTCAGGGTTTTTAACAAAGAGCCCCATCATTACAGTTGGTGGAGCCAGCGTTTTCCCAGCGTGCGTTTAAACAATAAAGGTTGGAGGATAGACTATATTACTGTAACGGAACCACTAAAAAAGCAATTGGTAAACGCTGCCATTTTTCCAGATGTAAAACACAGCGATCATTGTCCAATATTTTTGGAGTTAAAAATATAAGCTAATAAATGACGTGTAGCAACTCTTTGAACAATAATTTAAGAATACTTTATACGACAAATAGTTATTTACAAATAGCTACTGTCTATATTTGGTGTCTAACTAACGCTTTATTTCATGGAAGGGATATCTACACTTTTACTCTTAGTCTTAATCATTATTGTAGTAGTACAAAATAATAACCTTAGAAATTACTTATCTAAACTAGAAGGCGAAATAAAGTTATTGCAGAAGCAGCTAAGCAAAATTATTTTAGATAATGTTTCAAAGCCGTTTCCACCAATAGAGGAGCCAGTTACAAAAGCACCTGTAATTTCAACTGATGAACAAAAGCCATACGAAAGTATTTTTAGTGGAGAAGAAAGAACAGATATTGAATCAAATTTTCAAGTATCCAGTACAATAGAGCCAATATCTGTAATAGAAAAAGAAAGCGTACTTCAAAAAAATACTGATAAGGAAGAGGGTAAAGTTTTGGAAGAATCAATTCCTAATTACGCTGTTCCACCAGTGAGAGAAAAATTAATTCAACCCACACTCGCCCCAACATTCTTTGAGCGCCATCCCGACATGGAGAAGTTTATTGGTGAAAACTTAATAAACAAAATCGGTATTGCCATTTTAGTATTGGCCATTGGTTTTTTTGTAAAATATGCAATCGACCAAAATTGGGTTGGCCCTATTGGCCGAGTTACCATAGGTATTTTGTGTGGCGGAATTCTAATTGGCATTGCACATAAATTGCGCAATAGTTATAAAAGTTTTAGTTCTGTACTTGCTGGAGGAGGACTCGCTGTTTTTTATTTTACCATAACGCTGGCTTATAAACAATTTAGTTTATTTGGACAAACTACTGCTTTCATAATAATGCTAATAATAACGGTATTTGCAGTTTTACTATCCATTTTATACGATAAGCAGGAACTGGCCATAATAGCTTTAGTTGGTGGTTTTATCGCACCATTCCTTGTAAGTACTGGCACGGGCAACTACATTACTTTATTTGTTTACTTAATCGTTTTAAATAGCGGACTGTTGGTAATTGCATATTATAAATCCTGGCGCTTACTCAATTTGCTTAGTTTTATTTTTACGATTATTTTGTTTGGAAGTTGGCTTTTGTTTTTGCCTTACGATGCTCCAAAAGCAAAGTATGCCAACGGTTTTTTATTTGCTGTAATTTTTTATCTTTTATATTTTGCAATCAATATTGCATACAACGTAAGCGAAAAGAAAAAATTTATTGCATCCGACTTTGGTATTTTATTGGCCAATACTGCTTTGTTTTTTGGTGCAGGTATCTATTGTTTAAGCAATATGGGTGCAATGGAATATAAAGGATTGTTTAGTGCATGTATGGGTGTTTTTAATTTGGCCGCTTCCTATTTCCTTTTTCGTAAACAGAAAATGGACAGCAATATTTTGTATTTACTTATAGGCATAACACTCACTTTTATTTCTATTACAGCTCCGCTTCAATTACATGGCAATTATATTACGTTGTTTTGGGCTAGTGAAGCAGTGTTGTTATACTGGTTATACTTTAAGTCGAAAATTAGTATTATTCAGTATTCATCTTTGATAGTATGGCTTCTAATGCTTGTAAGCCTATTGTTAGATTGGATGAATGTTTATGTTACTTATGATTCTCCAGCGTTAAATATTATTTTAAACAAAGGTTTTATTACAACTGTTTTTGCAGCAATGGGTACTTATTTGATGTTTGTGATCACCAATAATGCTTTTGTTAATAATGAAAAGGAATTATTGGTTTCCAATAAAAATGTGTTTAGAATTGCCGCAATTGTATTATTGTTTTTTGCTGGTTATTTGGAAATAAATTATCAGTTTACGTATTATTACCCCAATACCGATATGGCAATTTTATACTTGATTTTATATTTGCAAGTATTTATTATTACGCTTATCCTTATTGCAGAAAAAGTTCAAAAACTTAAGCTGCCGCAGGGTTTAATTGCTGTCTTACTTTCGGGATTGGTTGTAATATATCTTTTTTGTGAATTGCAAGCTTATAACTTGCAAAGTGAAATGCTTACCGAAAATAAAAATGGTATTCATTTTGTTGCGCATTGGCTAAGTGTAATACTTTTAAGTTTTGTTATTTATAAAATCACACAGCTTATAATAAGCAAAGTAAAAAATGTAAAAGAAATAGCTGGGCTTTTTGTATGGCTTTTATGTGCTGCAATAGTGACTATTGTGAGTATAGATGTACACCTGATATTAAGGAGTTTCTTTTATAGCAATTACAATTCATTGTATGAAATAGAGCGAGTATATATAAAAACGGGATTACCTATATTGTGGGGTATTTGTTCCTTTGCTTTTATGTGGCTGGGCATGCATTACAAATTTCGTACGCTTAGAATTATTTCACTTAGTTTATTTTCGCTCACGCTGTTTAAACTTTTTGTTTTTGATATAAGAGATATTCCGGCGGGAGGAAAGATTGCAGCGTTCTTTTGTTTGGGCGTTTTGCTTTTAGTAGTTTCGTTTATGTACCAGCGTTTGAAAAAAATTATTATTGATGATGAAAAGAAAACTGATTAATATTTTTATTTGTTGTGCAGTTTCTATTAGTAGTAATGCACAAGTAGAAGGTTATAAGTTTTATGCACCACTAGATAGCATTGAGAAATCTGGGTTTTATAATATTGTTTTATTGCCAACAATAAATGCACATTTAAAAACAGATTATAGCGATGTACGTATTGTTAATGCTGAGGGTAAATGGGTACCGCATGCATTGCATTTGCCATCCAATGAGATTAGTAGGGAAGTAGTAAATTGGGATTTAAAATATTCAGTAATCGCAAATAATAAATTAAACACTGTATTGAAAGTAAATGCTCAAAATTTGCAGCTTAATAATATTGTATTCGGTATAAGAAATACTGCTGCAGAAAGATTCTGTTCATTGAGTGGGAGTGATGATGAATTAAATTGGTTTGTTATTAATGATAGTATTTTAATAAACCCAATACCTACAGAAACTAAAACGTTGAATACTTTTAGAATTAATTTTCCGCTAAGCAGTTACAAGTATTATAAAATTGTAATCATAAACAGTAATAAAGATCCAATGGAGGTAAATGGAATCACTTCTATTGCTATTGGTGATGAGTCATTTTTTACCAATAATAAAGTAATTAAAAACCCGATAACAACTATTGTACAAAAAGACAGCGGCAAGGTTACTTATCTAAAGGTAACGCAACAACAAGCGTATCATTTTGATAGAATAAGCCTTAAAATTAGTGGTATAAAATATTATGTTCGAAGTTTAGATATTTTTGAACCAGTTGATGAGAATAATTCTTTTTCTAATCCGGGGCGTATGGTGCAATCGTATATATTTTCAAATACTAGCAATTTAAGTTTTCGATTGCCTATTATCAAAGCCAGCGTATTCTATATACACATTAACAATGAGGATAATTTGCCTTTAAAGGTAAATGAAATTTCTACAAGCTTAAACGAGCGATACATTAAAACATATTTGGAAAAAGGAAATAGCTACAGATTGTTAATGAGTAACAAAATTGCTGTAGCACCTAACTATGATATAGCAAAGCTCAATATTGGTTTAAAAGATAGCGCAACTATATTATCTGTTAAAAATATATTAGCTTTCCCACAAGAAGAAATAAAAAAAAATGAAAATAACAATAAATGGATTCTTTGGACAGCACTAATTGCAGGCTTAATAATTTTATTATTACTTACCAAACAAATGATTAAAGAACTAAATAAAAAGCAAGCCTATGATAATTTATAACGTAACCATAAAAGTACACAATACCATACACAACGATTGGTTGCAGTGGCTAAAGGAAGAACATGTATTAGACATCATGCAGACCAACTGCTTCTCCCAATACCGTATAATGAAGCTATTGGAAATAGATGATACCGATGGGCCAACTTATGCTGTACAATATTTTGCTGAAAGTAAATCCCTTTATAATAATTATGTTGAGAAATTTGCTAGTGAAATGAGAAACCGCTCTTTTGCAAAATGGGGGGATAAATTTATTGCTTTTCGCTCTGTAATGCAGATTGTGGACTAATTGTGCAAAACGATTTATCCTTCTTTTTATGAGAAATTGTGTACGCTCAAGTACTTTCTATTGCTAGTTTTTGGGCTTAATTTATGTCAAAACCCTTTACTGCATTGACTTTCATAGATACTGCTTTATATTTTTATGTTTTTTGTAAACACGATATGCGCCTGTAATACATGTGTGTAGAGGGTTGTAGCCATTTTTTATAAAAAAAAAGCTTTAAAAATATTTTGTTGCTATCAAAAACCTTCTATATTTGCCTACTATAAATTATTCAAAAAACTAATTATGAACAAAGCAGAATTAATCGCAAAAATTGCAGAAGACGCAGGTATTACTAAAACACAAGCAAATGCAACTATAGATGCATTTGTAGATGCAGTTACAAAAACTTTAAAGAAAGGTGACAAAGTTACTTTGGTAGGTTTTGGTACTTTCTCTGTTTCTAAAAGAGCAGCACGCAACGGCCGTAATCCTCAAACAGGTGCAGTTATTAAAATCAAAGCTAAAAAAGTTGCTAAATTTAAAGCAGGAAAAGATTTATCTGCAAAAATCTAAGCTTCAAAAAAATTTTTTAAAAGCAAGATGCAATGGTGTCTTGCTTTTTTTATAACTTTAAACAAAATAAAAAATAAATAATATGGGACGAGGAGATATTAAAACTAAAAAAGGAAAAACCAAAGCAGGATCTTTTGGTAAAATTAGACCAGCAAAAGTTGCAAAAAAGACAGCCGCACCTAAAGTTGCAGCAGCGTCAAAGGACGTAGAAGTGAAAGACGCTGCACCTAAAAAAGCAGCACCTAAAAAAGCAGCAGCTCCTAAAGAGGCAAAATAAATGGAAGGGCTGAAATAAAAACCAGCCCTTTTCTTTCTGTCTTGTTAAGGTGCAAGCCTGTTTAATACCCAATGCCCTTTTTCCAATGTGTATTGTAGCCTATCGTGTAGCCTATTGGGGCGACCTTGCCAAAATTCTATCAGTGATGGTTTAACAAGATAGCCTCCCCAAAATGCTGGTCTTGTTACAGCTGTATCTTTAAATGTGGCTCTGGTACGCAACACATTTTCATCTAAAATTGCCCTGTTTTCTATAATACTGCTTTGTGGAGATGACCATGCACCAATTTTACTTTCTTGTGGTCTACTTAAAAAATATACATCATTTGCCGTTTCTTGTAATTTTGAAACAGTCCCTTCAATTCTAATTTGCCTTTCTATTTCTTTCCAATAAAAAACAAGGGCTACATTTTCATTTTCGGACATGTCCTTAGCCTTGTGGCTTTTGTAATTTCCAAAAAATTCAAAACCATCATTGTTCATCCCTTTTAGCAAAACAATCCTTGCAGATGGTTTGCCTTCTTTATTGGCTGTTGCCAGTGTCATAGCATTTACTTCATCAATATTACTTGCAAGGGCATCGTCCCACCATTTTGTAAATTGATCCATAGGATTTGATGTAACATCTTCTTCCGATAATGATTGTAACTGGTAATCTTTTCTAATGTCTGCTATTGAACTCATTTTGTCAAATTTTTAAAATAAAAAAAGCATCTTTTATGCAAAGATGCTTTTAAAAATATTTATTTAAGCTTTTTATCAGTTAAAAAATACTATTTATTCCTATCGAATATGGATTTCCTAAAATTGAGTAAACAATTCTTACGAGTATCATATTTATTACTATCGAACAAACTATAATAACCAAGGCACTTACAATCATGTAAACTATTTTTTTATCCTCAGGTGTTTTTTTCATTACTGGAACACCAACATAAAATAAATATACTGAGTATAAGCCTAAGAAAGCTAAAATACTAAGAACAGGCAGAATACTAAAAACAGCAGCAACGGATGAAGCAGTGGAGGCGTAGGCTACTAATTGTGCAGATTTATTGATGTCTTTTTCGGAAGAAAAACTTGGGGCAAGCGCATCTATCACATAACTGCATATAAAATAACTTGCAATAGCAGTAATAAATACGGTAGCTGCTTGTGCTACCCCCCAACTGATACCACCAATTTTTACACCAAAAATATTTATTCCAATGAGACCATAACCAATGAATGATGCTATTGTTCCAATTAAAGCCATTGGTATAACATAACTCGTAAGCAACGACATGGGAGTAGCCGTTTCACCATTAATTACTTCCCATTCTGTTTTGGGAGTTACCAAAATGTTTTTAACTCTTTCAATTAAATTCATAATTTAGGTTTTAAGTATGTAAAATAAGGTTTTATCTATATATGTCCAATTATTTTATTGGGTGTTTTTCTTTGTCCTCAGTACTTTTAGCAATGCCTTCAATTCCGCTATTTCCTCCACAAGTTGATTATTTTCCAACGTTTTTATTTCAGCGATGCTTTTTGCTTCTGCCAATTCTTTTTTTAGCGATTGCACTTTTTTGTATAGTGCTGCAGCTTCATTTAATTCTTCGTTTAAGATTTCAATATTGATATTCACGGAGCTAAGTTCCTTTATAACAGCTTGTTCTTTGTGGCGTCCTTTGATTTCCTTTAATAAATTCACCTCAAGTTCCCCGTTCATCATTTCTATAGCTATACTTTTTTGTGCAGCCTGCTCGCTATTGTATTTTAGTTGTTCTATCTCTATCAGGTTATTATCTATTCGACTTCTAAGAGAGGATTCGCTTTCAGACATATCGCCCAGTATGGATATTTCCTCCTCTTTCTTTCTTATTTCATTATTCAAATCTTCTAATTGCTGTTGCAAAAACTCATTTTCTGAAAGCAATAATTGTATTTTTTTTTCGTATTCCATTAACCTAAATGTAAGAACCTTAGTTGAAAAATTGCCAATATTGACAAAACTAATAATAATTGTATATTTATGCTAGGCAGCATATGCTGTTTTTAACGTATCTATTCTATAAATTTGAGGTCATCTAACCCTACAATATTGACGGATGCTGAACTCATAAAAGGCTGCATAAAGGAGGATGCTCATTGCCAAAAAAGCCTCTTCAATCGCTATGCTAGTACTCTTTTGGGGGTAAGCCAGCGGTATGCAAGAAACAATGAAGATGCCGAAGATATTTTGCAAGATGCGTTTATAAAGGTTTTTAAGAAAATAGAGCAATACAAAGGGGATGGTTCATTTGAAGGTTGGTTAAGGAGAATAGTAGTGAATACGGCATTGAAAAAATATACTGTTAGCAGGTACAATAAGGAAATTACGGTAGAAAATGTAAAAGAATCAACAG
Source organism: Ferruginibacter sp. (assembly GCA_031380515.1). Lineage (GTDB taxonomy): Bacteria > Bacteroidota > Bacteroidia > Chitinophagales > Chitinophagaceae > Ferruginibacter. Next base: position 48,606 of record JANNGD010000159.1, read on the forward strand.
AAATTGACTATGGGGATGCACCAGCCTTTAATCACTTAAAAGAAAAAGATTTACTTATACTCATAAACAACTTGCCAGATGGGTATAGAATTGTTTTTAATTTGTATGTTATAGAAGGGTATCAGCACGACGAAATTGCAAATATGTTGGGAATACAACCTGGTACAAGTAGAAGTCAATTGGTAAAAGCAAGAAACCTATTGCAAAAAGAAATATTACAAACCCAAAAGGTTGCAGTATGAATGATAATAAGTTTGATGATGTTATAAAAGACCAGCTTGGTAATTACAGACCAGATGTGCCTGCGCATGTATGGGAAAAAATCGTCTCTCAAAAAGACAATAAAAAGCCTTTTGCCTATTGGTTTAATAATGCGAAAGTGAAAGTAGCCGCTGCAGTTTTATGTATAGCCATTGCTACCGGACTTTACTTTTTCAACAATAAAAAACAAAAGCCATCAGAAATTATTCCTTCCGTTGCAGAAAAAAATATCAATCCTAACTCCAATCCTGCAACGAATAGCATTGGTAGTACCTCATCCAATACTGTTTCTTCAAAAAAAGAAATAGGTTTAGAAGATATTGCCTCTTCACCATCAGCTAATCTTGCAAAGCCAAATGCTGGAGAGGTAAGCAAGCCTGTAGTTGAAAATTTCGATAATCCTTTCGTTAAAAGGATAAATGCTACAGAAAGGACTAGGGATAAATCTAGCAATAATACCTTAGCTATAAAAAATGGAGCAGTAGAAACAATTGAAATGGAGATAGTAAGAAATTATTTATCTATGACGGAAATATTGAGTCCTCAATCGTTGGAAACCAACCGTAATTTTAGCTCGGTAATAGCGAAGAAGCTATTGCCTAAAACCGCTACTATTCCTTGCCCCGAAGCCGAAAGAAATACTGCAGGTAATAAAAGATATGTAGAATTGTATGGTGGACCAGATTATATAATTACAAGCTATGATGATACAGCAAATTCTGCTTATTTACAACAAAGAAAAGCCAGTACAGGAATAAATGCTGCCTACAGTTTGGGCTTGCGTTACACAAGGGTATTTAAGAATGGCGTTAGTATACGAACTGGTATAAATTATAGTCATATTTCCGAAAACTTTATTTCAAAAAATGGTTTTATTGTGGAACGTGTTTATACTGTAAATAACGCAGGAGATACAACAGGAACTTTTACTAGGAGTACTTCTCAATTTAATAGAAGTAAAAATGTTTACAGAAGTATCGATGTTCCATTATTAATGGGAGTGGAGTTTGGCAATGGTAGATTACATACAAATATTAGCGCAGGTGCCAGTGTGAATGTTTTTAGTAAACAATCTGGATTGGCCTTAGATGTAAATGGCAATCCTGTAGATATTTCATCGGGAAAATCATCTTCCATATATCAATATAAAACAAGTGCAGGCGTTAGCTTTTTGGGAAGCGTATCTTTTTACTATAAGCTAAATGAAAATGTACATATTTTGGCTGAACCATACTTGCGATATAGCCTTTCGCCCATAACAAAACCAGACCTCACTTTTAAACAAAAGTTTCATACTGGCGGTCTAAAACTTGGGGTGCGATTGGATTTCTAGAAAAATAAAAAACAGTACTAATAGGTTGGCATTCCTTGCAAGGCTGTTTCTTTTTTTATGATTAATTTAAATGGTCTTTTTTTAATATTGCCCTCAATATATATTTTTTGATTTGTATAAACAAAGGATTGTAAAGACTCGGAATTCAAATCAATTTTCCATAAATATCCATCCGTAGCCTCACACATAATAACTTTTTCTCCCTGAAGGTCTATACCAGCTTGCAGCGAGTTTTTTGTCCATTTAGTTATCTGGAATTTTGCTGCTCTGTTTCCATATTTTATTGCTTTGATTTGTGGCAATACATCACAATTGGTAACTAAATATATTTCCCTCATTTTGTTTTCCTTTAGTTTACGGGGGTTGCCATTTTCATCTACCGGTATATTGCCAGGTAAGATAGTAGTTACATAAGCCATCCCATTTAAAACACTACATTTTTTTTGCGCTATGCAAAAATTTAAAAATAAAGTACACACAAAAAACAATATTAACTTTTTCATACTGTAATTTACAACATAGAATTTTGAAAACATCCAATCTATTTTTTTTTAACTACTTATTTCACTTAATGACAGCAAACATACAAAGTAAACTACCAAATGTAGGTCCTACTATTTTTACAGTAATGAGCTCATTGGCCAATGAGCATAAAGCCATAAATCTTGGGCAAGGGTTTCCAGATTTCAGTATGAATATGGAACTTCCCGAATTGTTGAATAAAGCAATGAAAAATGGCAACAACCAGTATGTACATGCAAATGGATTGCCAATATTGAAGGAAAGAATTGCTGAGAAAGTGTATAAATTGTATGCAACCAATATAGACCCAGACCAAGAAATAACCATAACACCCGGCGGCACATATGCACTTTACACAGCACTTACTACCATTTTGCAGCCTGGCGATGAAGTAATTGTTTTTGAGCCTGCTTATGATTGTTATATTCCTACAATTGAGCTAAACGGCGCTGTAGCAATTACGATACCACTCACAGCAAATGAATATAAAATTGATAAAGAACATACCCGAACAAAAATAACGGCAAAAACAAAAGCCATTATTATAAACTCTCCGCACAACCCGTCTGGCGCAGTGTTGGATGAGACTGATATTGATTTCTTGAAAGAAATAACAACAGATACGGGCATATTTATTATAAGCGATGAAGTGTATGAGCATTTAATATTTGATGATAAAAAACATCTATCCATTTTAAAATACCCTGAATTATATGAACGTAGTTTTGTGTGTTTTTCTTTTGGTAAAACATACAATTGTACAGGATGGAAAACGGGTTATTGCATAGCACCTCCATTGCTTACAAAAGAATTTAGAAAGGTTCATCAGTTTAATGCATTCTCCGTTTTTGGGCCTGTACAATATGCTTTGGCAGATTTTTTGCAAAATGAAAATGAATATTTATCATTGGGTAAAATGCTTCAGCAAAAAAGAGATTACTTAAATGAATTGATGAAACAAACAAAGTTTGAACCACTGCCAAGTCATGGAAGTTATTTTCAAATTTATAGTTACAAAAATATTAGTGATGAGGATGAGTTTGATATGGCAGTTCGATTGGTAAAAGATTACGGGGTTGCCACAATACCAGTAAGTTCATTTTATAAAACTCCGATAGAAAATAAAGTGCTGCGTTTTTGTTTTGCCAAAAAAGAAAGCACGTTGGAAAGTGCTGTAGAAAAATTGATTAAATTATAAGGTATGAAAAGATTAAGATGGACTTTCTTTATTCTATTTATAGCAAGTTGCACAGAAACAAAACAGGTTACTAATTTTACAAAAATTGCTTCAAAACATAAAGTACTAGCCTTATTACCTGCTGATGCAAGATTCATATTAAATACTGATGATAAAGAAATAATTCCCAAAGAACAAATTGATGACTCAGAAGTGAAGCTGAGTTTTATGATTCAAGATGAATTGTACAAGTGGTTTCAAAAAAATAAAAAGCAGTATCAAATTACATTGCTTGATATTAAGAAAACTAATGAAATGCTGTTTTCGAAAGGGATGACTTTTGGACAATTTAAACAACTTTCTAAAGATACATTAGCAAAAATTTTAGGAGTAGATGCAGTTGTGTTTTGTAATGTTAACTTGTCAAAAAAATACAGCGAAAAGGAATACAATACTTATTTAGCTTTTGGTGTTGGCTTACTTTTTGTAGGAAGCAAATTTAAAGTTGTTACTCAAATGGGCATTGTAGAAAAATTTAGTCCAGTCGTTTTATGGCAAAAAGAGTATCTACCACTTGGAAAAACTGAAGAGGATATTTTTGGTATTCTCAGAAGAATGCTAAAAATGGCCGCAGTAGATTTTCCTTATAAAAAATAATTACTTATACCCCAAATTGTCTTAAATGATGGTCCAAATGCTTGTACATAGCCATGCCCCATTGTTCGGTTGTAAATTTTCCAAACATGGGATGTGGAAAGCGACCAATATTTTCGGCGCCAGCATTGTGAAAAGTATCTACCAAGTTTAAAAGATTAAGTTGTTCTTTATTAAAATCCCGTTCATTCTTTATAATAAAATTGGGTGCTGTTGGTAAGTTTTGTTTCCAAGGTTTGTCGTTATACAAAACTGGTTTAAAAGCCCAGCCGATTAACCTTCCAATAAGCATCCTTGGTATTGGTTGCTTGCTGAGGGGTACTTTATACGCTTCAGAAACATGTGCCATCATTTGAGACACATTCATTTTGCCCCACACAGCTTTGCTTTCGGGTTCTAGTTTTTGAATTCTAGCTGTAAGTTCGTTGTGGGTTTCAATGTCAAGTAAATTTTTCATACTTAATTATTAAGAACTAATATTACGAAATATATTTCAAATATGCTTCTGCCCTGGCTAAATCTTCGGGTACATCTATTTTTACAATTTCTCCTTCTATTTCTACCATCCGAAGCTGCATACCGTTTTCTAAATAGCGCAAACATTCTATTTTTTCTGCCGCTTCTAGTGGCGTCATTTCCCATTTGGTAAATTGTATAAGTGCCTCTTTTCTGTAAGCATATACCCCTACATGCTCGTAGTAAGTTGGCGTAGTATCTTGGTCTCTATGATAAGGAATTACACTGCGACTAAATAACAATGAATTCATATTTTTATCTACTGTTACTTTTACGATATTAGGATTTGAAATTTGTGCCGGGTCAGTTATTTTTCTAATAGGGGAAGCTATTTTTATTTTTTGCTCCTCGTCTTTTGCAAAAACTGCTATTAATTTTTCTAAAATATCGTTACTTACAAATGGTTCATCACCTTGTACGTTTAAAACTAAATCTACTTCCATGTATGCAATGGCTTCTGCAATACGATCGCTTCCACTTTCATGCTGTGCAATACTCATAATTGCTTTTCCTCCATGGGCAGTTATTTCATCAAAAATAATTTGATGATCTGTTACTACAAATACGTCATCAAACAAATTGGTAGCAACGGTGTTTTCGTACGTGGTGCGTATAACCGTTTTATTGCCCAAGGGCTGCATCAATTTATAAGGAAACCTTGTAGCCGCATAGCGGGCCGGTATCATTGCAATGGTTCTCATGAGTTTATTCTTTGCCAATGAAAGTATAAATTTTAGAATGTAAGCGGTAGTTCTGTAAATAAATTATTGCAATTATTACAACGATATAATTTTTGATAGGTTTCTGTTTGCCCGTATTTAATTTGGTTTATCAGTTTACCCCAAAAAGTTGTAGGCTTATTTATTTTTTCCTCTAAAACCAACGCATTCTTTTTACAAATTTTGCAAGGCACTTGTTGTATGTAAATAGTTTCTGCATCTTTCATTATCGCTACAGCACGTTCATACTGCACATCGGCCACCATTAGTTTTATACCACCTACAGCGGGGTTTAGTAATGGATCGATTGTTACAATATTTTCGTCTTTTAAATGACAGTTTATATCATTTTCTTCTAGCATGCCCAGTGTCATATTTGCCACCATAAAATTATCGAAAGAAGCTATTTGTTTAAAAATCATAGGTTTTTTTTATTGTTTTTTTTGCCTTATCACTTTGTATCAATTATCATTGGTGCTCCGCCTTTTCCCATTACAATCACTTTAGCGTTGGTGCTTAGGGCCAATTCTTTCATGGCCTTTATTTGTTCATACTGCAATTGTTGGTCGGTAAGGCCTGTGTTTATGATACGTTGATAATCAGCAATACCTTGTGCTTATACTCTTTTTCTTTCTGCTTCTTGTTTTTCCTTTAGCAATACAAATTCCATTTTCTTGGCATCTTGCTCGGCATTTATTTTAGATTCTATAGAGGCTTTTACAGAGTTTGGCAGCGTGATGTTTCTCACCAATAATTGCTCTAGCATTAATCCTCTTTTCTTAAAATCGTCTTCAATAGTTTTATAAATACGCTGCTGAAACTCATCTCTTTTTACACCAAATAAATCTACCGCTTGGTAATAAACAGCATTGTCTCTTATTTTTGTGCGGGTAATGGGGCGTACAATTTTATCTCTATAATCGTTACCTGTTTCTCTCAATAATTTGGGTGCATCTGTAGCTACAACCCTATACAAAACAGTAAGGTCTATTGTTACTTCTAGCCCATCGCTGGTGAGTACTCGTATGGCATCGTCTCCTTCTTTTGTACCTTCATCGTGTACGCCGCTCATGGTGTAGTTTTGTGTTTTTACATCTATCTTATCTATAATGTACAAGGGGTTTACAAAATGCAAGCCGCTGCCCAATACATCGTTTTTGATATTTCCAAAAAGCGATTTGATGCCAATGTTGCCAGCATTTATTTGTACAAAGCAAGAGGTAAATACTCCAAGCACAATAAAAAGTAAACCTATAAGCCTGCCCAACGATTTGAATTTTGCAAATCGTATATCCTTAGATAAAAAAGTAATAGAAGCTACAATGATGAGTATTCCTAAAATGATGAGGAGCATGGTTAAGTTTTTAGAAATGTAAGTTCTGCAAATTTTGTTACTATTATGGAATTATTTGATGGTAGAGATAAAATAGGCATAGTCTGCGCAATGGTTGTTGGTAATATCTTGAATGAGATATCGATTATCCTGCTTATCGAACGTAATATACCAAGTTGTATTTCTGTTTGCTTTAAAACTACAATAATAGGTTCCCAATTTTTTGTTTGCGGTTAGTTTGTATCGTTGTGGTGGGATGGTATAATAAAATCATAAATGTTATTTGCATAATTAAATGCTGAATCTATAAATCCAAAATACTCCTTTTCATACAGCGTATTTACTAACTGATTTAATTTGGAAATTACTTCTGGTAATAAAATTATTTCTTCCACATTTTACGAATAAATTCATGTGTATTTTTTCTAGCTTCTTCTATACTTATTCCTCTTTCCCAATCTTTTTCAAATTTGGTTTTTTCTTTTGCTCCTAATTGTGCTAGCAAAGGTGCTACAAATTCCTTGTGCTTTTTTACATCAATGGTAAGATGTGTGATTTCTCCTTTTGTATTTTTTTGAGTAGCTACTCCAGCAATGCGTGCCATAAATTTATTTTTGTATAAGCAATTTAGCATTTTTATTTTGTATAGGAGCGAGCTAATGGCAAAAAAAAGGATGTATTTAAAATTGTCGCACTCAAAAGTAGATAATAGCGGTACAAAAATAATTGCAGAGAAAGGAGAGCAGAGAGAGTACGCAAAGATTCTCTGCGAAGTCTCTTTTAACTCATTTCTCTGCGGTGAATTAATAAGCGACAATTTTAAATGCACCGCACAAAAAAATCCGCAAAACAAAATGCTTTGCGGATTTTAAAAATGTGTCAGACACCTGGTAACTGTCTAATACATTTTTAACAATATTCTTAGCTGTCAGACACAGCCAACATTTTAATTATTCAACATCAATGGCATTACCAACATCAACAACTCTTCGTTTGGCTCTTGTTCGGTTGGTTTAATAATACCCGCTTTTGTAGGGGTGCTTAGCTCCATATTTATATCTGCTGTTTCTGCACCGTTTAGCATTTCTATTAAAAATTTTGCATTAAATGCAATGGCTAAATCTTCCCCATCGTATGTGCATGACATGCGCTCGTTTCCTTCAAAACTAAAATCTACATCTTGGCTAGCCAATTGCAATTCGTTCCCACTAATGGTAAGTGCCACTTGGTTTGTACTCTTGTTGCTAAATACACTTACCCTGCGAAGAGCGCCTTGAAAATCGCTGCGGTTCACCGATAAAACATATGGATTATCTACTGGTATTACTACTTTATAATCTGGAAAGCGTGCATCTATTAAACGACAAACCAATTCTGTGCCGCCATGTTTTACAAACAAATGGTTTGTGTTGTAGGATAGCGTTAATTCATCTTCATTATCAGGCAAAGCAGATTTTAAAAGATTCAATGGTTTTTTTGGCACAATGAAAGTGTCTTTTTGAGGGCAGCTTACATCTGTACGGGTATATTTTACCAAACGATGTGCGTCGGTAGCTACAAAGCTAATTCCTGTTTTATCTAGCTCAAAGAAAACACCCGTCATGGCAGGACGAAGATCATCGCTGCTTACCGCAAAAAGGGTTTTGTTGATAGCCGTTACCAATCCAGAAGATGTCATGGTAAAACTATTGGCATCGTCTGCCGCTGGCTCTTTGGGAAAGTTATCGGGGTTTTCGCCCATTACTTTGTACTTGCCGTTGTCGCTGGTAAGCTCTACAGCAAAATTCTTATCAATATTAAATGTAAGTGGTTGCTCCGGTATGTTTTTAAGCGAATCCATCAAAATTTTTGCAGGGATACATACTTTCCCATTGTCTTTTGCTTCAATATCCAAATGTACTTTCATAACGGTTTCCAAATCTGTAGCCGTTACAGTTAGTTTGCCTTTGTCTATTTCAAACAAAAAATCTTCCAAGATGGGCAAAACGGTATTTGCATTAATAACACCACTTATTTGTTGGAGTTGTTTCAGCAGGGCTGAAGAAGAAACGATAAACTTCATATAACTTATTTAATATTGCCAAAGATAAAAGAATGAAAGGAGAAAATATTTAAGTTTTACCCTAATTAAATTCACATTTTACGTAGAAATGGCATTTGAATCCAAAAATATAGGAATAGAGCAGGCTTTTCAGAAGATAAAACATTATTGTGCCTACCAGGAAAGAAACCATGCAGAAGTAAAGAAAAAGCTTTATGGGTATGGGTTGTACAAGAATGAGGTGGAAGAATTGCTTAGTAAACTGATAGAGGAAAACTACTTAAATGAAGAGCGTTTTGCCATTGCTTTTGCCGGTGGCAAGTTTCGTATAAACCATTGGGGAAAGACCAAAATAAAGTACGAATTGAAGCAAAAACAGGTGAGTGATTACTGTATAAAAAAGGCCTTGGCTAGTATTTTGGATGAAGATTATGAAAAAACGTTGCATAAATTGGCAGCAGAAAAACTAAAAACCCTGGGCAAAGAAGTAAATGTGTTTGCAAAAAAAAACAAACTGCAAAATTATTTGGTAGGCAAAGGGTATGAGTATGAAGTGGTGGGGAGGGTGGTGGGTGGGCTACTAAAATAATTATTTTTTTAAAACCAAAGCCAGCGATGATAGAAGAACTTCAAATTGTAAAAACAAATCAACAAAATTAGTTTTGTAATTTTTTTTTGCAAAGAAATGGGAATTGGCTTAGCAAAGGAAGTTCGGTAAAAATAGAGGATTCAATTAAAGCTTTTCACTGTAAATACCTCACGCAATAAATCTTATTATTTTAGCAAATTACCCTTGACCAAGATTTTACCCAAATAAAAAACTTGCTGGTTATATTTATCAGGGTTTTGCTCTATATCTGATAAATCTTGTCCTTTTAAAATGGCTAATTTATTTGTTTGTATAGATGATAAAGTAATTTTCACTTCATGCATTCCATCAGGTACCCCCATCATTTCAAACTGACCTCTGTATCGATTATTACAATTGGTATTAAAACGATTCATTAGGCATATATAGCTACTTTCGTTGGGAATTTTAACAGATACATTACCAGCTTTTCTTTTAAGTTCAACACAGTTCCCATCTATTTCTACCAGTACCTGGCCTACTTCTGGGCCGCCAATATCAAAGAAACCAAAAACAGTTCCTTTAAATGTAAACGTACAAGTTGCATTGGCTTCTGCTGTTTTTGATACGGTTGAAAACCAGGGTGCAAATGTTTTCAGATTGCCATAATTCAAAGGATTGATTGTTTCCCAACCTTTACTAAAGGTTGCTACTTCTAATGGGGAATACATGCCAGCATCTTCCCAATTATCTTCATACAAAGGGCTAATTAATTCGTGGTTACGAACTAGTGCTGCGGCTTTAAATTCATTAAATGCTCTTGCAATGGCTTGTGCATATAAATCGCCACCTGCTCTTGCAGGGTGTGTACCATCTTTTGAAAAAACTATTTTATCGGCAATAGCTGAACTGCTTTTCCAAATTAGTTTTCCCTGAGAAGCCAATAATGATGGATACAAACCTAGATGAATGGAAGGGATTTGATAATGATTGGCTACTTTTTCAAAACCCTCAATTTTTGCAGGTATTTCATTTTTGGCATATTGTTGATATTGTTCGCCGGCAATTGTGTAAATAAAGCAAATATCAGTTTGCGGATTGTTTCTTATGATTTGCCGTACAATGCCTTCTACGGCTTGGTTGCTGCCTCCGTTTACGGCAAATTCTACAAAAACCAGATCGGGTTTATATTTTAAAACCTGTTCTTTTACACGGCAAGCACCCAGCTCGGTTCCTGTGCCAGATACACCGGCATTAATTCCTTTCAACTTTGCACCGGGGTTTAAGCTTTGTATAAAAGCCATGGTTTGATTGCGGTACTGGTCTTCGGCTTTTGTGATGCTGCCACCCAAAAAAGCAATATGCATTGTTGGATTTTTCCGATTTATTTTATTAAAAAAATTGGGTAGCCCATTGCGTAAAAAAAATTCTTTGTCTGATTTAAATTCATCAATTGCATTTACAGCAAAGCTAGGTTGAACATCAAATAACAAAGGCATTGCTCCTGCTTGGCTGGCTTCAATTAATGCGTTTTGGGCATTTGCAAAAACAGGCATGCACAACATACCATATATTACATATATATACTTCACATTAGTATCATTTAATTTGTAAAAAATAACTTGATTTTAAAAACCTTCTGTTGTTAAAATAATTCAAATAGCTTCATATACATTCTCATTTAGCGAAATTTCCAAAATGGTTGTTGCAGGGTTTTGCGTATAGTCTACTCCAGTAATTAAAACGGTATTGTCTTTATTCTTCACCCATTTTAATTCTTTGCCATCAAACAAATTAATTACTTTATGTACATTTTTCTTCCCAATACAACGTGTAAGAAACTGGTTTGTTTTTAAATCTCTGTAGCCCTGATAAATATGGCAATATATTTTATTGTTTTTATATGTAAAACCATATTCTCCAAATAATGGTTGCCAAGGGCCGCCTCTTGTATTGTAAATACCATTACCCACTTTACTAAGCCAAGCACCCATTTTTAGCAAAACTTCTTGTTGGTTTTGTGAAATGACACCTTCTCTATCGGGTGCAACATTTAAAAGAAAATTGACATTTCTCACCACACAATTAGATAAGTATTGTACAATTTCTTCAAAGCTAAATACTTTAGAATTGGGTCTGTAGCCCCAGCCACCCTTTTGTAAGCTCACACATTTTTCTGTAAATTCTTTTGTACGAACATTACCAGATGTATAGCCACCACCTTCTTCAGAAAATACATCACCTATCCAAGAAAAACGAGTATTAACAATCATTTCGGGCTGGTATTTACGTACAACACCCATTATACCTAAAGCTTTGCCACTTCCTTCTTCTTTGGTAATATATCTTTCATTAATTGTCCATTCATTAGTTGTATCTTGATATTTTCCTGGGTTCCAAAATTTTCTATCCAATGGTCTGTTTACAGTTTGTGCCAGCCATGCACCATCCCAAAACATATAGCTTATTTTTCCATAATCTTTCAATAGTTTGGTAACTTGTTCGTATACTTCTTCTTTCATTACTCTTGCATCTTCTTTATGCCATTTAGCCGTTTTGTAGCCCCAAGTATTAGGTTTAACATCGTTACCAAAAACATCGTAATATCCCGGATAACGCCAACTCATAGGTGAATAATATAAACCAACACGAAGTCCAGCAGCTCTTACTGCATCGGTATATTCTTTAATTAGATCTCTGCCTATATCTTTTTGGCTTGTCCAACTTGCAGGATGTTTACTATCAAACAAAGCAAATCCATCGTGGTGACGAGCAGTAAGAACAGTGTATTTCATGCCAGCTTTTTTGGCCATAGAGGCCCACTCAGTTGGATTAATTTTTGCAGCAGTAAATCCTTTAGCACTTTCTCTAGCCCTGCGTTGATAATAATCTTGCCCCCAACCTTCTTGATGCCTTACCCACTCATTACCTTCGGGCATATCAGCATAAACTCCCCAATGAAGAAACATGCCAAACTTATCGTTTACATATCCATTCATGGTTTCATCAGATTGTTGGCTTACACCAAGATCTTCTTCTAG
>JANNGD010000236.1:0-5878 GCA_031380515.1 Ferruginibacter sp.
GTAGCCATCATCTGGCCTATACATACAACCAATTAGCGCCCACCTTGTTGGGGTACAATTAGAAAAACCATCAAACATAATCCCTACAATTGCCGTATTTATAGTATTAACTAAATACATCTGCTTTCTTGTCCAATAGTAAGTTACTATTGGCGAAGTGGTATCAGCATATGTTCTTGCCCAGCGTCTAATAGTTGCAATTGAACTCCCTTGCAAAAAGATTTCGTTCTCATTTATTACATCGCATTTAGCACAACTACTTACATGAAAATTTGTCATTTCAAAATTCAATTCATCCGTACCCACATCCACAGTGGTATCTGTACCAAAGTTTAAAGCTGTATAAACGCCTTGTGCATTATTTAATGTGGCAAGCAGTTTATTTTGCATAGCAACTACATCTCCATTAAAATATTGGTACATGCTGTAATCTGTAATAAATACAAATTTCAATTTTTTGCATATCATGGCATCTGTTCCTTGTGCTATACCTGTTCCTTGAAGTCTCTCTGTATTCGCCCTATTTAACATTGTAGCCCTTTCAGTTACGCCACAATTACTATTCTCATTTAATATTACATCTACCGTATTATATATGATTACATCATTTGGATCTGCATTGGGTATATAATTTGTGAGCGACTCTACAAAAATTTCTTTACCATCTTGCTGTATAAAACCACTTACCAAACCTTCTTTTAATGTAAGCCTTACAATATTTGCCCTGTCATTATTAGCATATCCTTTATAAAAAATATTTTCTGGCACTTCGTTTAGGGTGCGCATACCTGTAGGCTCTTGTATGGTAAATCTATAATTTGAACTTACCAATTGGACAGTTTGCAATTTCAAATTAAAATTATCTTTACCAAGTGCCAATTGAAATTCGCTTTCAATATTTTTATTTTGCTGCAAAAAATTATCGAGTGCTTGTGTAGGAAAAGAAGCGATTACAAACACTTTAAACTTCTTATTCAGCAATGCCATAGCTTGCTTATCTAACAAATTTTTGGCTCCTGAATTAGTGGAAAAAAGAGGCAAGCGTTTTTGTTGTGCTTGCATTTTAATACTACATATTAAAAGTAGCATTAGGAAATTCAAGCAAATTATTGTACTATTTTTTTTAAAAATTATCATCACTCATTCTATTTTTTAAAGCTAAGAAAGCTAGTTAAAGTACTAGCCTTCTTAGCAATTTTTATTAATCAACCAATTTTATCTGCATCACTTCTGACATTTCTCCATAATTAATTTTCAACCTATAGTTACCTCTCTTTATATTTTGAACATCTACCTGAACGCTAATAGACTGTGTTCTAAATTTTTGAGCCTTTACCAAGTTTCCACTGTAATCAAATATTTCAATGCTGGTAATTAAACCAGGTACTTTATTGCTTATAAAAGGACTGCTGGGATCCATTTTAGGAAGTATTTCACAAGGTAATACACGCTCTATGGTCAATGTCTTAACAACCGGGTTTGGTGCAACTTTAGAAAACATATCCGCCTTTTTATACGCAATTAATCCTATATAACCAGTAAAAGTAGAAAGCCCACATGGACCATAATACCTGATTTCGAAAGAATATGATTGACCATTTGTAGTATTAAATGTTCTCGATAATCCAGTACCGTTATAAGCCCCATTGATATACCATGCATAATTCGAACCAGTTGTACAAGCAAAAGGAATAATGGTTACTTTCTGTGATGTAGTTGTACCCCCGCCACACCCACTAGGTGTTGATTGAAAGGTATTGGTAACAACAATGCTTGGTGGTGTGCAAGCCCCTGTAGTTACTGCGGCAATTGAACCCGAAGCTAAAGAAACTCCGCATGGTCCATTAAATCTCACCTCGTAATTATATATTTGATTACTTGAATTGGTGAAGCTGTTTGTTAATCCAGTTCCTACATATCCATTATTTAAATACCATTCATAATTTGACGCAGCAGTACCAGGAAATGGAACGACTGTAATCGTTTTTGAATTGGAAATTACAGCAACCGAACAAGGGTCTGTTGTAGTTTGAGAAACAACATTTGTATTAATAGCTGGTTTACCTTTAAAAATGTATTTTACAATGGTACCTCCACTACTACATCTACTCACCGTTGCAGTAAGTGTAATTACATTTGCATTAAGTACAGTTAATTTAGCACCATCAGGAAGATAATTGTTTGCATACAACCTATATGAGTTGGGAATAGCATAAAAAGGTGTCGCAGTCCATGTTACATTGGAAAAATCCGGATAAGTACTAAGGGAATATGTGCCAGTGCTTGGAGCGCAAAGACCATTGGTACCTGCCATTGTGTAATTGCATGTAATACTGCCTGGTTGAGCAACTGCAGTAAACCCTTGCACATAAATTATATTGGAGTATTTTCTTTTACCATCTATATCAACCATTCTTAAGCGATAATATTGTCTGGCAGCAGCAGGAATATTATCTGTGTATGAATAGGTATATACATTGGAGCTGTTTACTGATGGTACAATGCCGCCAATTGTTTGAAAATATAAACCGTCTGTACTTCTTTCTATTTCATATCTGCTCATGTTAGACTCACTGGCTGTTTGCCAAACTAACTTTGCTGTATTACCAACTTTTTGTCCAGTAAAACTTAACAACGTTACAGGCACTACCAAACACTCTTCTATTTTCTGCCCAAAACTAAATTTAATGATCCATGTTGTAGAAAGATCCAATGTTTTTATTGTAATGGTAGTTGCATCTGGAATATCAGCTAAGGAGTAGGTTTCATTAACTGCATCTGGAAAGTATTGCAAACTCCCATTGAGCATACTTGTAGAATATCCACCATAATTAAATGCATCAATTCTTATACTTTGAGAAGCTGTACCAAGGTTTGTTACATTCAAATAATCTCCCAAAGTGGTGCTTTGGTAAGATTCAGGGTTACCATTATTAAATGGATCCGTCCATTCAACCCGCACAATATAATTACCTGATGTCAATGGTCCGTTTGAGGGAGCCCCAGTAGGAATACAACCCCAGGGATAATCAATGGTAATCGTATTGTCATCATTACTCAAAATAGGCGCCTGAGCAAAAATAAAATAGCTGCTAAAAAGTGTAACCAGTAAAAAAAGCAATTTTTGTTTCATACTTTTTGTTTTTAATTGTTATAGAAAAAATACATATTTTATCAATTAGATTCTTTATATATCATCATTTACATGCAGTGTATTGTTTACACATTTCTATAAATTTACCCACCCTATCTTTTGTGCCATAAATGCTTCCTCCATAATCGCCATCTTTTGCTTTGTCGCTTACGGCAGGGCAATCGTTAAAATATTTACCCAAGTTCTTTTTTACACTAAGGCCCAACAAAATATTGACCAAATCTTCATTAGGCCTTAATAACCCTAGGTAATCTTGTTCAATCGATAAATCATTTTTTATTAATTGCAACAATTGTATCTTATCAGATTTATATTCTACCCTATAAAAGTTCTTATTCAGTCCCCCGTTGATAGTAGCTTTTGCCCCTACATAGTTTACATTTTCTATAGTAAAAGAAACAGTGTTTGCTGGCGTAACTAAAATGGCAGATGATGTTTTGTCTACAGGTATCATTTTTAAAAAACCTGTTTCCTTTTCAAAAAATATTTTACCTTTTCGTGTAATACCCTCTGTCGTTATCAATTCATTTGCGGCATCTACAGTTCCGCCAGATACAGATTGTGTCATCAACTCAGCACTGCTTAAAGCGTCACTCTCAATCTTTTTGTCCAACAACCTGTAATCAGACACTGGATTGTAGTTTATATGTGTATTGGTTAAAAAATGTTTTGCATTCCTTCTGTTTATCCTATCTAGGATGTTTTGCAGACTACCTGTTATGCCTTTCTCTTTTTTACTAGAGTCTAATTTTTGTAAATAATATGCTGCATTTTTATAATCATCTAAAAAAGTAAAAATAGAAGCTAGGTTGTAATAATTGCCAAAATATAATATGTCCTCATCCTTATCATTGGGTTTAAATTTCCCTTCAAACTGTTTAAAGTAATTTATATCGCCACTTAACTTTTGCAAGTAAGGTGCTGCATTTTCATCTGCTGTCATCAACTTAAAAGTATTTATTACATTCTTCACATGGTCGTTGTATTCATCCGCTTTATCCCATTTTTTAAATTTAAAAATGGCCCCATAACCCATCGTAGGATAAAAGTCAAATAAATCTCTTGCAGCTGCATTTATACCATTACAATACGATTGCACCTGTTGGTTTATGTTATTTTGTAAACTGCTTGCCCTGGTTTGATCAAAATAATTTATTGCCTCTTGCTCTGTATTATACTCTCCAGTTTCGATGCTGCGTGCATTGGGGTCGTACTGCTCATGGTAATATAATTGCACTCCATTTTTTCTATTGGTAATCGTATAGTTCATTGGAAATCTAAAAGTCAACCTGCGCTTGTATTTCGTTTTAGATACTTTTACCCCGTTTACTTCTTCCGAAACAGATGCCGAAATTGTTTTTTCTTCCAATGCCGAATATGGCCCGTAGTTAATCTTTATTTGCATATCGGCATTTTCGTATGGCACTTTTGTATATGCATTAAAAACACCTGCGCTATTTGTAGCAAAATTATAATCCAACGTAAAGCCATTGGACGGCAAGACGTTTACATAAGTACCGTAGGTTTTTATTTGGTCGTAAATAAGTTTTTCGGGTATATGCGTATAGCGATACTCAAAAACCTCTCTGTTTGTTTTTTGTGCTGTAGTTGCAAAAAACGAAAACGAAAATAAAGTGAATATTAGAACTTTTTTCATATTAATAGAATTCCTTTTGTACAATAAAAAAACTACCATACAGCTACTCCGTTGTTATTTTTTTCAATTTTGGATTTGTAGAAATTGTATTGCTAATAAAAATTTCTCCGTATTTATTGATGGCAAGCCCAATTGGGTAATTTAACCTTGCCTGAGACAAAGGTCCATCCACATCTCCGCTTGTACCACCCACTATTGTAGTTACCTGACCATTCTTTAAATACTTTACTGCATTGTTAAAAATATCTGTTATATACAATCCGCCCGTGTTGTCTAACAACAAATCGCCCATTATTTTAAAGCCCACATTAAGCGCTGCACCATCGCCGCCGCTAAGTCCTGTTTTGCCTGCAATGGTAGTAATGGTATTTGTATTCAGGTTTATAAGTTTTACTTTATTGCCGCTATTCAGTCCGTTATAGTTATCGCTCACATAAATCATTTTTTCATCCTCACTTATATCAAGCCCACCATACAGAAAAAATTTAGCGATGGTCAAACTTCCATCCACATCGCCAAATCCTGCACTTATTGTAATCCATGTAGGTGTGCCACCCGTTACTGGCATCTTGCCTACTTTATTGCCTGTATGAAAATAAAGCATACCCGTTTTAGATAACCTAATGCCTTGTAGGGGACCGTTTGCATCTCCAATAGTTGTTACATTTTTTGAGGGATCTATTTTTCTTATTATACCATTTGATTGCGCTACATAAATATTACCAACCAAGTCGCTTGTAATATAATCATGCTGTATTAGTAATGCCGCAGCACCGTTGCCATCTGTACTGCCTACTGTACCATTGCCCGCCATAGTGGTTACCTGTCCATCTACACCAAACTTTCTTACACGTGGGTTTGTAAACTGTGCACTATACACATTGCCACTGGAGTCGATGGTTATTCCTTTTATCTCTTCCATTTTTGCTGTACCAAAGGGCCCGTCTAAAAAACCTATTGAACCATTGGTGAGCGATTTTAGCACTTGCGTATACAGGTAAGTAAAACTAAAACCTGTACCTATTTGAACGCCACTTTTTTGTACCACTATTTGAATAGCCGTTGTA
>JANNGD010000024.1:0-6376 GCA_031380515.1 Ferruginibacter sp.
GAGAGGGCAACGGGCTCCATGTCTGCGTCTCCTGCGTGTACTCGCGTATGCGAGCGGACGGAGCGACAGTGAGACCATCAGGTGCGATTATTCATGGGGGGTAAAATAAACTGTTTCTGCTTTTCGTTTGATCATCTTTGCAAATTAGGAATTAAATTCCTGATCTGCAAAGAAAACACTATATTTATTTCCGACATTTTCCCGGGCACTATATTCGCCGGATTAAACAGTATTATTTTTTTGTCTGGCAGTCTGAAAGTAAGGGAACAGTTTTATTAATTCGGTAACAATACTACAAAAATTAAATGCACACAATTTATGTCTGTAAGCCCAGGAAAGTCTCTATATCCTAATTCCCAATCCCTAATTACTTTTTCCCTTTTCTCCCTTATCTTTGCCGACTAAAATTAAAACCCATTGGCTACAAAGTTTTCAAAAGAAACTTATTTATACTGGTACGAATTAATGCTGCTCCTGCGCCGTTTCGAAGAAAAAGTAGGTCAGTTGTATGGTATGCAAAAGATCCGTGGCTTTTGTCATTTATACATTGGTCAGGAAGCAGTTGCTGCCGGATGTATGACTGCAACTAACCCCGATGATAAATTTATAACGGCTTACCGGTGTCATGCTTTGGCAATAGCAAAAGGCGTTACACCAAAATCGAGTATGGCCGAGTTGTATGGCAAAGCCACAGGATGTAGTAAAGGAAAGGGTGGAAGTATGCACTTATTTGGTGTTGATGTTGGTTTTTTTGGAGATGGTGCTGCCCGCCAGGGAATGCTGCATGAAGTTTTTAACATGGCAATGCTTTGGGATTTGCCTGTGGTATTTATTTGCGAAAACAATCATTATGCAATGGGCACCTCTGTTGCCCGTACCAGTAAAACACTGGATATTTATAAATTAGCCGATGCTTATGATATGCCTGCCGATGCCGTTGATGGTATGAGCCCCGAAGATGTACACAATGCAGTACTAAGGGCTGCCAACAGGGCAAGAGAAAAAGGCGGACCAACTTTATTAGAAATAAAAACTTACCGCTACAAAGGGCATAGCATGAGCGACCCTCAAAAATACCGCAGTAAAGATGAGGTAGAAGAGTACAAAGAAAAAGATCCGATTGATCATGTATTGAAAGTATTGAAAACAGATTTCGCAATAACCGAAGAAGCAATAGAAGCAATAAATGACAGGGTAAAACTAGAAGTGGAAGAAGCAGTGCAATTTGCTGAAGATAGCCCATGGCCCGATGAGGATGAATTATTCAAAGATGTGTACATACAAGAAGATTACCCTTATATAACAGATTAAAAACTTTGCCCCTTGGGCATTATTACATAAACAACAACAAACAACATGGCAGAGAAGAAAGTAACAGTTGAAAAAACAGAAATCATAACAGAATCTGAAACTGGAATAATAAAAAAAGATTTTTTAACTACCTATAGCAAACCAATTATATACGCAGCTACCGCTTTGGTGCTTTTATTTGGGGGTTGGTATGGCTATAAAAAATTAATAAAAGAGCCAAAAGAAAAAGAAGCTGCTGAGGCTATTTTTCTTGCAGAAAATCTTTTTGGTAAAATGGCAACCACTGGTTTTAATAAAGACTCCGTAAACATTGTATTAAATGGGGGTTCAATGGATGGCGCAAAAGTTACGGGTCTTTTAAGCATTATTAGTAAATTCGGTGGTTCTCCTTCTGCAAACAGAGCAAGCTATCTTGTGGGAGCCTCTTACTTACAAATAAAGGAATTTGACAAAGCTGTAAAGTATCTGAAGGAGTTTGATGCCAACGGTGCATATCAAACAGAAATCAAGAAGAACATCATGCTTGGTCATGCTTATGCGGAGTTAAAAAAAACGGATGAAGCTTTTAGTGCCTACAAAAAAGCAGCTTCTATAAATACAAAAGATGAGGCATTAACTGCTGATGCATTAATGATAGCAGGTGCTTATGCAGAAACACTAGGTAAAACAAAGGATGCTATTGATTTGTATGAAAATGCAAGAGACAATTACCCTACTTTTGAAGCTGTAAAAAATGGTGAAGTTGATAAATACCTTGCAAAACTTGGTGTAACAAAATAAATAAAAATATTAATGGCAGTAAGTACAGATAAACTAACTGATACAACGGGCATCCAATTAAAGGATGCCTTTGTTGTTATTGTAAAAACAGAATGGAATGCACATGTGGTAGATGTATTGGAAGAAGGATGCATAAGAATATTGAAAGGAAACGGTGTAAACTATAAAACAGTTATTGTACCTGGTGCTTTTGAAATTCCTTTTGCAGTAAACAAATACTGGCAATCATTGATGGATGCTGAGCCCGATTTTTTTGAAACAAAGAAAACACAAGCTGCAATAAAAGAAATAAAATATCCAGATGCATTTATTGCACTTGGCTGTGTAATAAAAGGAGATACTCCACATTTTGATTATGTTTGTGCCGGCGTTACGCAAGGTATAGCTCAATTGAATATTACATTGCCAGTTCCCGTTATTTATGGTTTGTTGACAGTAAATAGTCAAATACAAGCAGATGAAAGAATGGGAGGGAGGCATGGTCATAAAGGTGAAGAAGCAGCGGCCGCTGCTATAAAAATGATAGCCCTATCAGAATCATTTGACGAAAATAATTAACACAACAATTAAGTCATCCTTCAATAGTATTTTTAATATTTTACGTTATTAAGATGCGAAGTGAATACAATAATTAAAAATGAAAATACAATTATTCATACCCTGCTTTGTAGATCAACTGTATCCAAACACCGCTTTTAATATGGTAAAAGTGTTGGAGAAAGCGGGTTGTGAAGTAGCTTATAATACAAACCAAACTTGTTGTGGGCAACCTGCATTTAACGCTGGTTTTTGTGATGAGGCTCGCACGGTGGCTGATAAATTTTTAAAAGATTTTGACAATGCCGATTATGTGGTGGCTCCAAGTGCAAGTTGTGTGGGTTTTATTAGAAATTATTATCCCGATTTATTTGACAATACCATTTCGCATAACAAAGTAAAAGACTTGGGTAAAAGAACATTTGAGTTTAGCGAATTTCTAACAGATATCTTAAAAATAGAAGATTTTGGTGCTTCCCTACATGCCAAAGCTACCTACCATGATAGTTGTGCAGCCTTGCGTGAGTGCAAAATAAAAGAGGGGCCTAGAAGATTGTTAAGCCATGTAAAAGGATTGGAGTTGGTAGAAATGAAAGATGTGGAAACTTGTTGTGGTTTTGGTGGTACATTTTCTGTAAAATTTGAAGGCATCTCTACTGCTATGGCAGACCAAAAAGTTACCAATGCGATGGCTACAGGAGCATCTTGTATTATTTCTACAGATTGTAGTTGTATGATGCAGATAAGTGGTGTAATAAAAAATAAAAACTTATCAATGGAAACAATGCATTTGGCAGATGTGCTGGCAAGTGGGTGGTAAAAGAAAGATGTTAGTATTGAGAAGTTAGTATTGATATTTTAGTATTGAGATTTTAGTATTGAGATTAGTTAATGATATTTTGAACTTAAATGTTTTGGCGAGAAGAAAATTTTGTTTTCTAAACTTCTAAACACCTAAACTTCTATATTTACAAACCCCTAAACCATTCAACAACCTTCAACAACCTTCAACAATGAACTATTGGCTTATAAAATCGGAACCCGTAAAATACAGTTGGGATAAATTTGTAGCAGATAAAGTTACTTTTTGGGACGGTGTACGAAATTACACTGCCCGTAATTTTTTGAAAGCTATGAAAAAAGGTGATAAGTTGTTTTTTTACCATAGCAACGAAGGATTGGAAATTGTGGGCATAGCCAAAATTGTAAAAGAATTTTATCAAGATCCAACAACCACAGAAGATGCTTGGGTAGTAGTAGATGTGGCACCTGTAAAAAAACTTAAAAGACCCATTACACTTGCTGAAATAAAAGCGGTACCAGCTTTGCAAGATATGGCACTCATAAAATCTTTTAGGCTAAGTGTACAGCCGGTAAAACAAGAAGAGTGGGAGTTGATAACGGAAATGGCCGAGCAAAAAAGCTAATTAGCAGATGCGCTAATTTGCTTGTGCTGTGGAATTATATTAAATTTCTTAAATGGCAAAACACATTGTAATTCTTACTGGCGCTGGCATAAGCGCAGAGAGTGGTCTACAAACATTTAGAGACAGTGATGGTCTTTGGATGGGTCACAACATTGAAGACGTAGCCACGCCGAGAGGGTTTGCAAAAGACCCTGCACTCGTTTTAGATTTTTATAACCAACGAAGAAAAAATGTAAAGGCTGCTGAACCTAATGAAGCGCACAAAGGATTGGCTGCTTTAGAAAAAGATTTTAAAGTAACCATCATAACACAAAATATAGATGATTTGCACGAAAGAGGTGGCTCTACCAATATTTTGCATTTGCATGGAGAAATTTTTAAAATGCATAGCCAGCATTCACCTCATGAAGTATTAACAATAGATGGCGATATTAATGTGGGCGATGTAGGTAAAGATGGAAGCCAACTTCGTCCACACATTGTATGGTTTGAAGAGCCTGTACCCATGATTGAAACAGCTGTAGAAATAATGCGAACAGCAGATATTTTTGTTTTGATAGGTACCTCTTTACAAGTATATCCTGCAGCTGGTTTAATAGATGTTGTGGGTGACGAAGTACCGAAATACATAATTGATAAAAAAATACCTGAGGTAAGCCGTTTTAGAAATATAATTCCACTTGAAGGGACAGCCACAGAAGGAGTAAGGAGATTATCCACCCTTTTATACCATTCTATTTAAAATCCTCTTTTCAAAACGTCGAAATCTTCTTACCTTTTGCTTCGGCAGGGCTTCACGTTGGTACTTTTTTGTACCAGAAACGAATGATGTGAAAGCCCAGCCGCTACTTAAGTGGATAGATCATTTCTAATTATGCATTATGTCTTCTTTGAAAGCTGCTATTTCTTTGGCGTTGTATATTCCATAAATCTGCAGCAGTAAAAGATTTTGAATGTTGCAAACCAGTTGCTAAAGTTTCGTTTACTACAGTTGTAAGTTTTGTTGTTTCTGTTTTACTTAAATTTACTAGTAAGTTGTTTTGTTGCGTGTTCATGATTTTTGTTTTTATTTGTTTTTAAATGCTTTTCTTATTTTGATAACACAAAGATATAAACATTTTAGTACTATGCAAAACAAAGTAGTGTAGTAAATTTAGTAATGGCTTATATTATAGTACTAATTGCTTTTATATTTTATTGAATTTGTATTAGTTACAATTCTTACTAGTAAAAACTTTTATTTTTTAGCAATTTTATAAATGGTACATAAGGCTGTTAAATGGTATTTAAAATAAATGTGTCAAGGAAAAATTTAATTCGGTATTGATATTTTTTTTAATATTGCCCGCTGGACTACTTTGGAGAAAAATAATTTACTACTTAACGGCTCACCACAAAAATGTACGGGACACGTGCAGTGAACCTGCCGGCAGGCAGGCAAGTGGAGCGATGTATACAAGACGTATGCTTGCCGCTGCAAGTGGCATAAGCATAAAAACTTTATACAAAACAACAACTGAGATCAAATGCTGTAACCTACACCTATGCACACAGGTATAATTTTTAGTGGGACTATTTTATTTATATTTGGTATTACCAATTTTGTTTGTAATATGATTAGTAGATTTTTTTATCCCACGGGTTTGCTATTACAATTTATACCATTGTACTATTTTTACTTTCATAACAAAAAAGTAAAAGCTGTAAAAGAGTATAGGAGGGCAAGATTGCATGAAATACGACAAGATTTTTTAGAAGCCACCATCGCATCTAAAATTTAATTTTTTAGATAAAGGTTATTTTAATTCTTCTATAAAAATTATTCCATTTGCCTCCAATTCTTTCAACACAGGTTCATATATTTCTTTGATGATAGGTAAATGTATACCCGATAATTGTATACGACCATTTAAAATTAATTTTGCTGCAATGCCCAAAGGTAGTCCCACTGTTTTTGCCATAGCAGTATGCACACTGTCTTTTCCACATACAATAAGTGAAGAGATGATTTCATTTTGTTTGCCTGATAATTCGTAGGCTATTTCGTGCTGCATAACAATCATATCTTTATCTGTAGGAGATAGTACCAATTTTTCTTCTAAAGCAAATTGCAAGCCATCTGCGGCACTTATTTTTCCTTTGTTGATAATGGTATCGGTATCATTCAAGCCAAGGAATACAAGTCTTTGTTTATCATCTTTAGAGATATGCTTAAGTGTTACATTATATGCATCAAAATGTTGTATAAAAAAATCAGATAGCGACATATCATCACTTTCGTAAGCAATGGTTTCATCGGTTAATTTTAATGCTATAATATT
>JANNGD010000031.1:0-9190 GCA_031380515.1 Ferruginibacter sp.
TATTAAATTAATTCTATTTACTTGTGTGTATCCACCACCGCCACCGCCACCAGAGGCATCGCTTCCAGAAGTTAGGCCAGAACCACCACCTGCACCCCATAATTTGTACGTACCAGAAGTAACGCCCGGAGGTACAATTAAAGTGCCCGATGAAGTATAACTGCATTGAATAGTTGCTGCATTAGCAACAAAAGAAAGTGTATTCTGTAATAAGTTTTGAGCTTGGGCTGCCGGCTCTTGCCCCGGAGAGCCTACAAGTGTACCAGTACCAAACATTACATAACCACTACCCCATGATTGACCACCTAGTACACAGCCTGGTGCATTACCATTCATAATATTGGTAAATGCTCCGCCCGATAAAGTACCATGAGCAAAGAAGTTTCCTGTATAATTAGTTACTACAGGTGTATACGGCCCTGCAAAAATTGGATGCCCAGGAAGGGTAGCCGTTGCAGTTGATGAAAATGGTCCAGCACTGTAATTTAATACCACACCACCGAATCCTAAATTGATATTGCCTCCTACATTTGGAGCAGCTTTAATATAAAGCCGCCCTCCAGCAGCAACCCAATTCTGTATTTGGGTAATATTAGCTGTAAGAAAATTGTTTAATTCAGTGGCACCACTGTTGCCCCCTTCCATAAATACAAAACCAGTAGCGGCCGAGAATATTGTTGCAGGTACTGCAGCTACAAAATTTGTAACTGTAAAATTACCCGCACCAAAAACAGCAGTCATTGCATTTACGTTATCGGATGAACCCCAATTCTCACCTCCGCTATAGCGGATGTAATAAGAGTTCCCCGCTAAACTTGCAACAACAGGACCACTAACATTTGGTCTAGCTACCGAAGGTCTAGCGGCTACATTACCCATCTCAGTTGTAGATGT
This sequence comes from Ferruginibacter sp., assembly GCA_031380515.1. GTDB lineage: Bacteria > Bacteroidota > Bacteroidia > Chitinophagales > Chitinophagaceae > Ferruginibacter. The sequence goes on from JANNGD010000031.1 coordinate 895, forward strand.
GTAACTGGAAGAACTGCTCCCCACTTGAGGACTTCCCGCTTGCCCCATTGAATGGGGCGATATGCCAAGCCCGACGAGTAACATCAGTAGCAGTGGCATAAAAATTTGTTTAATTTTTTCCATTTTTTTAAGTTTTTTGATTGATTAAAACTTTTGTTTAATTGATTGGTTCATGTTTGGATGATTGTACTAATTCGGAATTTTACGAACTTGAAAAGAATAACCTTGGTGTAAAAGCTGTTCTTTCAAAATATTTGTTTTTAATACAGGTAATAAGCAGTAATTGATATGCTTTTTTATTAGGGGCATTAAGAAACCCTAGCATATAGCGAGTGTGAGAAAGCAGTAATAATGCTAATAGAGGAGTTAAGGCGTTGGCCCTGTGATTACTTAAGCGATTAAGTATAAAATTGTACATAAATAATTTTTTAATCTTAGCTTATATTAATAAGGATTTCACGCCTTATTAGCTTTCAATTAATGTTGGAATAATTATTTCGAATACAAGTGGATCTATTTGGGGTAATTAAGATACCATGCATTCTTTTGTAGAATTTTATAGAATTGGGATGTAGCTAAGTTATTTCAGAAATAGTGTTTGGTCCTACTTCAAGAGTATCTTATGGGTATTTAAGAACTTTATTTATTTATAAATGGGTTTTGATTGTTAATAATTGATTGTAATATCTTATCATACATTCTTTTTTTATTAGTACAAGTTTCGCTCGGTTTGGGCAATAAAATTTGGCTCTTCATTTTCATGAAAAAATTATATATATGCCATTCTGTGGCATAGTAATAAATAATTACAGTTTATGCTGGTTAGACGGGTTGGATTTTAAAGAAGTTCGCTTTTAAACAATTTTGAATATCTAAAGACCAAAAAATAGATTCAATTTATTTGGGGGGATAAATTGAAAGCCTAATTATATAATCAGTAGTTTGGCATTCTTTTACAATATTATAACAAATAATATAAAAAAAAACAAAATCCATCTATTTTTTTCTATTTACCGCACATTTCACTTAAAATGTGGATAACTTTATCAGGTTTCCGTAAATTCCGAATTATATTAAAATATTTTATAATATATTTGGGTAAATTTACTACCTAGATTTCTAAACTTTTATTCTTCCTTGTAGTTTTTTTACGACAGAGATAAGTAGTTTATATTCAATAATATAATAAATTTACTTGTTATTTTCGTACTTTATTTTCCTATCTAGTTCGTTTTAAACAACGCTATTGAGGCTATTTGCTGGGATTTTACTTAAAAAAACTTATTACCAATGATCAACCTAAAATTTGGGTAATTCACAATATTTTATTGCTATTTTGATAATAATGAAGCGATGGTTGGTGATTTGCCACCTGCCATTATTAATACTAATATATAATACAAATTAGTCCAAAATTTGCATGCAATAATAAACTCAAATTTACATGTATTTTCTACAAAAGTATTTGTGAATTCTTTTACTTGTTTATCAATAAAAGCGCTTACATCTTCTAATGATTTATGGAGTTTACCTGTAAAATCTCTTTTCATTTGGCATCATATTTTTTCTGCTGGATTTAGTTCAAGGCTAAAAGGAGGCATAAATAATAATGCTATATTCTCCGGAATGACTAAATCTGCTCTTTTATAAAATACACGATCATCAAGCATGGGTATTTTAAATTCCTCTTTTTTGAAAACGGACAGCTCTTCAATAAACGCTTGGAAAGTATCTCCGTTGCAGTGTGGAAATTCTAACACAAAATGATCACCAGTAAATGGCGAGTACGATCCAAATAAATAAAAAGATTGGAATACTTGTTGAAATATTCAAATAGGTTTTACAACACACTCAATAAGAAGATATTAAAAATGCTGTTTCAATTAGCAGTCATAGATCAGATTATAAATCGAATCAAAAAGAAAATTCATAAAGAAAAAAACCTCTCAGAATTAACTGAGAGGTTTTTAACTAAACGAAAAGGGGGTTAATCAAGCCTCCATTAAATAAATCTACCTTAGTATGCTTAATTTAATCACTTCTGTTTGGTTTCCATTTTCAGAAACCTTTAAAGTGTAAAAGCCTTGAGATAAATTGTCAACCGCCAACTCATTGGTACCATTTTTAAGTACGAATGATTTAACAAATTGCCCTGTAGCCGAGTACAGATCTCCTTTTATACTTACATCATATCCTGTAATATTTACTTTAAGAAGCTGATTTGCAATTACCGGATTAGGGAATACTTTTACAAATTTCTTCTCATTACAATTAGACGCAATTGGAATTATTTTACTATAGGTAAATGACCCGTCGTTGTCAATTATTTTCAACCTATAATAAGCCTTGCCATTACCTTGCTTCCAGTTAAACTGGTAGATACCACTTGTATTTGAAGCGGAAGGTTTTACAACTCCTGCTACTGTGAAAATGTTTCCATCGCTGCTCACTTCAATCTCAAATTTATTGAGATTTGTTTCGCTGCTTGTTTTCCATCTTACATTAGTAGAACAGTTTTCGGCATTACCATCAAACTCACTTAGTGTGATTGGTAAAGGGCCGCCTGAACCACCTAGCACTGTAACTGGCATATCGAAGGCATTGTTGGCTGTATTATCACCGCTAGCAGAATTTACTATTTGCATAGTTACTGGTAGCAATGTAGTTCCTGCTGCAACACCTGCAATTGGCACTTCCACGATTTCAGCTCCGCTAAAATCATTTGGGATTGCAGCCGTATTTACACCTCGCAAGATATCTGAACTTACGTCGTAAGTCCAAGCATATTTTGCTGTTGTAAAAGTAGCTGGGCCGTTGTACTTAAAGAAGTAGCTGGCAAAAGTAGATGGAATAAATGCAACACTCACTTTTACCTTTCCTACAGCATAAGCACAAGGATCGCCATTGCTTTGGCCTACCCCTTGGTTGGTAATTACAAACTTAGCAATACCAACTCCTGTTTGATAAATGCTGGGAATAGGTGCGCCAGTGGTGCTTCTTAGTTCTATTCCCGTAGATGTAATATCGCATGGGAATGACTGAGCCAATAACTGGGCTGTTAAACCTACGACCAGACTCATCAATAAAATTAATTTTTTCATATTATTAGTTTTTAATTGATTATAGAATAGGTTTCAGCACCACCGTTATTAGAGTTATTATTATCTCCAACTACTGTAATGATACCACCGGTTTTATTAACCAATACGACACCTAGTTTACCTTTTGTTTGATTGTTTCCTGTAGCGGTAAGTGTGAAGCCAACTTTTAAGCCAGCATCTGCCCCTATTACTACTCCTGGTTTACTGGTTATTACATAACCGATACCTGGGTAAGATACAATATCAAAATCTCCATTTTGTACAGCTTCGGAACCAACAACTGATGTTGTTGCTCCTATGTTCAACACAAAGTTTGCTGGAGTATACACTTGTACTGTTACCAATCCTGTGGTAGGATTTGGTGCAACGTTGTACAAATCAATATAACCAGTTCTTGTTGCTGTAGGCTGTAATAATAGAGAACCATTACTAGCGATACTTGGTGTTAAATCTGGTGCTGGGTAGTTGGTAGAAACAACCGTTACTACCGCAGTAGTGTTAGGTGTTACAACACAACCAAACGCATCTGTAACGCTTACCAAAGTATACGTATACACACCCGGTGTAGCACTAGATTGTGGTACTGTTGTTACCAACCAGTTTGGATTACCTCCAATAGTACTAGAGTTACCTCCTCCGCCTGTAGTGGTTACGATGGTATGTGTACCTGCACTAGGGAATCCTCCTGCCGTTGTTGAATAAACAATGGTGTAAGGCGCTGTACCTAGTTGTGATGTAAACAACACATTGGATGTACCCGTATTATTTTGCGCTACTGTACTTGTGCCAGATATGGCAGCTGTAAATGGTCTTGTAACTGTAACAGTATAAGAGCATGATGCGCTATTTCCAGCAGCATCGGTAGCAGTATAAGTAACCGTAGTTACACCAAAATTAAACGTACGTGTACCAAGGTAATTAATACCTGTAGCAGGCGACGTAGCAACCGGTGTAATACCTGCACCTGTTATTGCCCAAGTTAATTTAACAACACCACAGTTATCAGCAAATGTTGGATTAGCTGTAGTTACTGTAGCTAAACAACCCGCTGTGTTGATTGGTGGGTTTGCTATGTTACCAGGACAAGTAATTGTTGGTAGCGTGTTATCTACAACAGTTACTGTAAATCTACATGTATCTGAGGTATTACCCGCTGCATCCGTAAATGCATATTTAACATTGGTAACACCTACTGGGAATACAGAACCTGGAGCATGGCTTCTATATCTTACCAAACTTCCTGCAGCTGTACAATTGTCTGTAGCTGTTGGTTCTGTCCATGTAGCTGTTTGATCACATGTTGTTCTACCAACACCCGTGTTCACAAGAACGTTGGCTGGGCAAGCTACTACTAGCGGCTTGGTATTATCTATTACTGTAACTGTAAACACACAAGTAGACGTATTACCAGACAAATCTGTAGCTGTATACGTAACCGTAGTTACCCCTACAGGGAAAGTTGCACCAGGTTCAAAGTTTCCAGAAATAGTTTGTTGTGGTGTTCCAGGTTGGCAACATGGAGTACAAGCATCTGTAGCAACTGGAGGTATCCATGTAGCTACTTGATTACATGTTGTTCTTCCTAAACCTGTAAATACAGTTATGTTTGCCGGACAACCAGTAATTACTGGAGGCGTTACATCTACAAAGTTCACCGTAAATGTGCAACTTGTTGTATTGCCATTGTTGTCTCTAGCAGTTAAAGTAACTACTGTACTTGTTTGTGAGGCAGCAAATACATGACCTACAGGTATGTTTTGTGTTACGGTGTTTATTCCGCAAGCATCTGTAGCTATAATCCTGTTTGTCATATTTGGCATTGTATACGTACAGTTTGCATCTTTGTTTACTGTAGTATCGCCAAAGCAAGTTACCACTGGTGGCGTGTTATCTACCACTGTTACTATTGCTGTACAAGTGCTCGTGTTCTGACACTGATCTGTTACAGATAATGTAACTGTATTTGTACCTGTATTACTACAATTAAAGCTAGTTTGGCTTAAGCTATACGTTAACTGAGAGGCACTAGCACAATTATCAAAACTACCGTTGTTTACATTAGCAACAACTATTGTTCCTGTACCAGCAGCGTTTAACACTAATGTGAAAGGCTTACAAATTGCTGTAGGAGCGGTAAGGTCTTTCAACTCTACCCTAAATGTAGTTTGACTCTTATTACCACAAGCATCTGTTGCTTCAATTACAATGTCTCTATAACCGCCCCAACCTGATACGGATGTACCTATTGCATTTGGTGCTAATTGAGCCAATGTAAATGTGCCGCAATCTGTAACACTTACCAATCCTCTGTAATCAGGAATAGTTGTCATACAATTTGCAAATGCACCTACGTTTAATATTTGCGTTGGTACTATACCTGCAAACACTGGAGCGCTTTGATCGCTACCGCTATAAGTGATAACTACATTTGGTAATGCATTACCACAGTTATCAGCAATTGTGTAAGTGTAAGCAGCTGTCCAATTACAGTTTGTGCCTGTTGGCGCACCTGATTTTGTAACTACTACCGTACCACAATTGTCAGTGTATAAAAGTGCTATCTGCGCAGCAGTTGGGCCTGCAGGGGCACTACCTATACAACCGTTTATTCCTGTTTGACCTAATGGCAATACACCTGTTAATACTGGAGCTGTATTGTCTATTACAGTTATTACTTGCGTAAATACTGCACTTAAATTTTGACAATCATCTCTCACTGTCCATGTATTGGTAAATGTACCTGCTTGTGGGCAGTTTTGATTAGGAACAAATGCACCACTTACTTTTACAAGGTTTGTAACACTTGCATCGCAGTTATCAACCGCTACTGGGAACAATGCCTGTGCAGCAGCTATTCCAGCTGTATTGCTACACTGCAATGTTTGGTTCAATGCTGTAGGAGCAGTAACCCATGTTGGCGCTTGTGTATCTATTATTGTTATTACTTGTGTAAATACTGCACTTACGTTTCCGCAGTCATCAGCAACTGTCCAAGTATTTGTATAACTACCCGCTTGTGGGCAAGTAGCACTTGCTACAAACGCACCTGATACTTTTACAAGGTTTGTTACGCTTGCATCACAGTTATCAACCGCTACTGGGAACAATGCCTGAGCGGCTGCTATTCCAGCTGTATTGCTACACTGCAATGTTTGGTTCAATGCTGCAGGTGCAGTTGTCCATGTTGGTGCTTGCGTATCTACTATTGTTATTACTTGCGTAAATACTGCACTTACGTTTCCGCAGTCATCTGTAACTGTCCAAGTATTTGTATAACTACCTGCTTGTGGGCAAGTTTGGCTTGGTACAAACGCACCTGATACTTCTACAATATTGGTTACATTATTATCACAATTATCAGTAGCTACAGGGAACAATGCCTGAGCGGCTGCTATTCCTGCTGTATTGCTACACTGCAATGTTTGATTCAATGCTGTAGGAGCTGTTGTCCATGTTGGAGCAAGGATATCTCTTACAGTGAATGTACGTACTATAGGCGTGTATAAACAATTGCAACAACTTGTATTTAATGGTGTAAACCTTACAGTTACTGTACCATTGAAAGGACAAGAAGGGGTAGTAACATTGATACTACCTAAAGAAACGTTTTGACCTTGGCCAATAGTTGTAGTTACTCCACCTGTTGTAGTAGCAGTAGCTATCCAGTTATACAATGCAAACTGAGGCAATACATAACTGTTTGCCGCTTGTGTTACTGTAAATGGAACCACTGTACCTGGGCAAATATCGCCTGTAGGTGCAGCTGTAACAATTAACAACGGATTTGGAACGATCTCTACTATTACATTTCCTGTTAATGGATCTGCAACACATCCGTTACAATCTACCAAAGAAACCCAGCTAATTCTATACTGTAAAGTATATGAGTTAGGGTTGGTTAAAATATTTGCAGGGATAGAAATGGCTGTTGCTGTACCTGTGGTAGATGCACCAGCATTGCTTGTCCATGCAAATGTAGGATTGGTTGGGTGTGGCTGCCAGCCTGAACCATCAAAATATTCAATAGCAAATACGCCACTGAATCTTGGGTTAGGTGCACAGTTAGCCATACTTGTTAATACTACATTGATACTTGCATCTTGACCTTCGCACACTCTTGTGTTAGCAGCGCTAGGTATAGTTCCAGATGTAATGGTACGTTTTGTAATAGTTACAGAACCTGGTCTGTCTATAGAAGCAGCAGGACAGTTATTAGCATCTATTAGTGCCGTAACTGTAAACGTAGCTACATCTCCTGGGTTCATCGTATTTACCGTGATACTCCAAGGTCCGCTACCTGTTCCTGTTGTTGTTTGTCCATTACTCAACGTTAATGTCCATGCTCCAACTGCTGTAACATTACCTCCCACTACTGGGCTAATGTTGCTGCAAATTATTGCTGGACCAGCATAAGTAATAGTAGAAGTAGGACGAGCCTTAATAGTTACTGAAGTAGAAGAACTATCTAAGCAACCATTTGCACCAGTAAATCTATACTTAACGGTATAAACACCCACTGTGCTGTTTAAATTAATAGCACCAGTTGTGCTGCTAATAGTTAAACCAGCAGGTGTTGCTGTCCAATCAACTGTTGTTAATGGACCACCAGTAGTTGCTCCTATTGTTACAGCTTGCGTAGTTGAAGCAACTGTTTGACAGAAAGGATTACCAGTATAAGAAATAACAGCCGTAGGACGTGCCAAAATCTCAACAGTTGATGTTGCTATAACAGCAGCACAACCACCACCTGCAGCTATAGTCATTGTAACAACATACACACCAGGTGTACTTGTTGCAGGATCTATTGCACCAGTAGTTGTATTTAATGTTAAACCAGTTGTTGAACTATAACTAATTGCATTGTTATTAGGATTAGTTACCGTTGATGTTGGTGTTTGAACACCTTCACCTGCACAATATGTATTATCACCAGGATAATCAAAATTAGCAATAGTAGGCAATGCTGTAATTACAATTGCATTGCTTGTAGCAGTAACTACATTACAGTTACCACTTGCAGCAACAGTATAGGTAACTGTATAGCTACCTGGAGTTGCACCATTAGGAGTTATAACACCAGTAGCAGCATTGATAGGTAAACCAGCTGCAGGCGCAATTGTATATACACCAGCAACACCTGACAATGTACCCCAAGTTGGAGAAACAGGACTAGCATTGTTACACAAAGGTGTAGT
>JANNGD010000081.1:0-7357 GCA_031380515.1 Ferruginibacter sp.
CTATAAATATTTTTATCGCCATAAACTTCGTCTAAATAATTGTCTGGAATTTCTCTTCCTTTCCAATCAAAACTTTTAGAACGTACCATTGTGTCTCCTTTGTGATGCACAAAAGTGTTCGTCATACCAAGCGGATCGAAAATATTTTTTTTCATAAAATCGGGGTAGGACTTACCAGTTATTTTTTCTATAATGAGCGCCAGCAAAGCATAATTGGTATTGCAATAGGTAAACTTTGTATCAGCTTTCGTGCTATCTTTCATTTGCGATTTATTTGCTATAAGCCACGCCAACACGTCTTTGTTTTGAATGATGGAATCTTTGTTCCACCCAAGATAATCCATATAATAAAGATAATTTGGTAAGCCGCTTCTATGATCCAACAAAGTTTTTATTGTTACGCCTGGGTAATTAAAACCAGGGAAATATTGAGTAAGCGAATCAGTAATATTTAATTTGCCTTGTTCTTGCAATTTTAAAATTGCCATGGCAGTAAAAGTTTTTGTTACAGATGCAATATGTAGTGGCGTGTTGGAATTAATTGGATCTACGCTATCTAGGTTTACATAACCTTTGTATTTTTCAAAAACAATATTGCCGCCTTTTGCAACAATAATACCACCATTAAACCCCGATGGGAAAAGAGTTGTATCGTAAAACAATTGACATTGCACAATAATGGATTGTTTTTCTATGGCCGAAATTGGTTTTGGCTCAGGAATTTTGTATGGTGCTATTGTTTCATTTTCCGCCGACACATCAGCTTTTTTTTTCTTGTCATTTTGCGCACAAGAATTAATAAGCAAAGTCAATATTAAAATGCCTACAAACAACCCTACATTTATTCTTTTCATATTCAATATTCGAATTTATTCTTATTTATTTGGCCATACAGCCCTCTAAAAACAATGTTTAAAGATATATTTGTGCAAAATAAGCAGTTTAAGCTATGCCAGATAAAAAAATTACAAGTTATCCCAAAGAAAAAATAAATATTCTTTTTTTAGAAAATATAAGTAACGCTGCTGTGGAGCAGTTTACTAATACTGGTTATACTTCGGTAAAAAAACTTTCGGGTGCAATAAGTGAAGCAGATTTGATTAAAGAAATAAAGAATGTGCACATATTGGGTATACGCAGCAAAACACAGGTTACCGAAGCTGTATTGGCTGCTGCTACTAAGTTACAAGCAATAGGCTGTTTTTGCATAGGCGTAAATCAGGTAAATTTAGATGCTGCATCTGCAAATGGCGTGGCAGTATTTAATGCTCCTTACAGCAATACCAGAAGTGTCGCCGAATTGGTTATTGGTGCTTCCATTATGCTTATTAGAAAGATTGTAGACAAAAATAAAGCAGCACACGAAGGAAAATGGATGAAAGATGCCTCGGGCAGCCACGAACTGAGGGGCAAAACGATGGGTATTATTGGTTATGGCAATATTGGCAGCCAAGTGAGTGTGCTGGCAGAATCGCTGGGATTAAAGGTGATCTTTTTTGATACAGAAACAAAACTCCCGTTGGGCAATGCTTCAGATAGTAAAACATTGAAGGAATTGTTGCAAAAATCTGATATAGTAACATTGCATGTACCTGAAATTATAACTACACAAAATTTAATTAATAAAACTACGCTGGCATTGTGTAAGCAAGGAGCCATCATTATAAATTATGCAAGGGGAACCGTTGTAGACTTGCCAGCCTTGCGCAAGGCTATTCTTAGCGGACATATTGGTGGGGCTGCTATAGATGTTTTTCCAGTGGAGCCAGAAAAAAATGGCGATGCATTTGACTCCCCTATGCAAGATTTACCCAATGTAATTCTCACACCACATATAGGCGGTAGCACACTGGAGGCACAAAATAACATTGGGTTAGATGTAAGTGCAAAACTGTTTAATTATCTAGAGAAAGGAATCAGTACAGGATCTCATAGTATTCCTGCGCTTGCATTACCACCGCAAGAAGGTGCACATCGCATACTACACATACACAACAATGTGCCTGGTGTGCTTAGTAGCATCAATACATTGCTTAGCAAAAATAAAATCAATATACTTGGGCAATATTTGAAAACCAATGATAATATCGGTTATGTGGTGTTGGATTTAGACAAGAGCCTTAGCAAAAATGCGATGGAATTATTGAAAGAAGTAAAGGGAACAAGGAAAGTGCGGGTGTTGTATTGAAAATGAAATTAAAGGGTAAATGAAATATTTTATTGCATTTTTTGTTTTTTTTAGCTCCTGTAAACAAACAACAGATGAATCAACAAAATCTATTATTGATGCTATTTGTTGCACAGATAATGAAGATATTTATGGAAGTTGGGGTATGTGTGCAACTTCTAGTAATAATAAAATGATCCAATATAATGTTTGTCAAACAGTACATTTCAATACAAATGGAACTGGAAATGTAGGCAATGAAACTTTGGCTCTAGAGTCATTTATCTGGGATTTGAAAAAAGGAGTCTTAAAAATAATCAATAATAAATTGGATTCTAATTCCCTCTTTTTAGATACCATCTATTCTACATACTTTCGGCAAGATAGTATTGGAATGTCTTTAATGATTTCTAACAAAAAGACCCAATCTACCTTTTATCTTGGAAAATAAATAATATTCTGAATTTTCAATAATTATTGAAAATTACTTACCTTTACTGCCTAAATCGATTATCATGAAACTAGTAATAATTGGCGGAGGTTTTGGAGGTTTAAGGCTTGCTAGAGAATTAAGCAACAGGGCAGGTTTTGAAATAACACTACTAGATCGGTTTAATTACCATCAATTTCAACCACTTTTTTATCAAGTAGCCACTGCAGGGCTCGATGCAAGTAATATTTCTTTTCCACTACGCAAGGTTTTTCATCACAGCAAAAATGTACGTTTTTGTATGGCAGATGTAAAAGAAATTGTGCATACACAAAATAAAGTAATAACCGATATCGGCGAATTTGAATACGATCAACTGGTTATTGCTACAGGAGCTGACACAAATTTCTTTGGCAATGAAATGATGCAAGCCAATGCTATGCCTATGAAAAGTACAGTAGAAGCCATTGAACTGCGACACCGGATACTTAAAAACTTTGAAGATGCGGCTGCTTGCAAAGACCCATTGGAATTGCAACGTTTGATGCATGTGGTGGTGGTGGGAGGTGGGCCAACAGGTGTGGAGCTTAGTGGTGCTATTGCAGATATGAGGAGATTTGTACTGCCAAAAGATTACCCAGAGTTGGATTTTTCTACCATGAAAATAACCTTGCTAGAAGGTACTGGAAAAACACTAGCCACCATGAGTGAGAAAAGCAGTGAACAATCTCAGCATTATTTAGAAAAATTGGGCGTACTAGTAAAAACCAATGCACTTTTAAAAGGGTACAATGGTAAAACGGCTACATTACAAGATGGCACTAACATTGAAACTGCATTGGTAATTTGGGCTGCAGGCATTAAAGGCAATATAATACCTGGGTTAGACCAAACCATTGTAGCAAGAGGCAATCGTATAAAAGTAAACAACCAATGTTTGGTAAATGGCTTTACAAATGTATATGCGATAGGCGATGTGGCTTACATGGATACTGATATAGCATATTCCAATGGACACCCGCAAGTAGCGCCCGTAGCCATACAACAAGCAGATATGCTGGTAAATAATTTGAGACTTATAAATATGAAAAGCAATGCAGATCGCATGCTAACTTTTAAATACAACGACAAAGGGGCTATGGCTACCGTGGGTAGAAAATTGGCAGTTGTAGACATGCCCAAACCCAAATTACATTTTGGCGGATTTTTGGCTTGGTTGGTTTGGATGTTTTTGCACCTTATGCTTATTCTTGGTGTAAAAAACAGGTTGTCTGTATTCTTCAACTGGTTTTATAATTACTTTACCAAAGACCAAAACCTGCGCTTAATTTTTAAAGTAAATTATAGGGAAAGAAAAATTTAAAAAATAAAATACCTATTTGCTAGTATTGCTTTACAACTTGGGCAAAATGCCGTTTCTTCATTTGTAGGATTTCTACCTTCTGCATCCCGCATAAAGCAAGATTTTATGGCACAATGCTGCAACCCTTGTGTGTGCCCAAATTCATGAATGGAAACTTTGAACAATTGCGTTAGCTTTTCATTTTTAGGTAACCTAAAACTAGAAGCAATACATGATTTTCCGGGGCAATAGCCCAAACCCATCACACCCCAATCTTTGTTTGCATCTTTATTGGTGCTTATGTCTTTGTTGGTCAGTCCAATGGTTACATATCCATTTGCAGTAGTTTTAGATAAGTAGCTTATCAAAGAATCTGCTCTGTATCTATTTCTTGCTGGGTAAAATGCAAATGATGGTAAGTCAATAGCTTCTTTTAATTGTACGGTTGGATAATATTTTTTTAATTCAGTATAAACATAGTTTGTTTCTGCACTAGATATTCCTTTGAATGGTTGAATGTAAATGATAACCGGATTACGTTTTAAAGCCAATGCATCTATTTTCTTATTGCAAGATTTGTTTTTGGAAACAAATAGTGCAATCAATAGGATGGACAAAATGGCTACAGCATATTTCATGTAATAATTTTATTGCGCTTTAAAATTTTCTTTCCTCTACTAATAAAAGCGGCTGTTTCGTGAGGCAGTTGTTCTTCTATAACTAGGTTTAGTTCTGCTTTTATTTCGGGGTATTCTTTAGATAAATTGTCAAGAACCGTGAGCGAAAAAGCCTTTACGGCAGGTTTTTCTTTTACATCTTGTATAAATTCAAAACAAATATTCATGATAATGCCGTGGTATTTTTTTGGAATGCTGGCAAATTGTAAAATCCTAATGGTATTTCTTTTGATGGCATTGTGTTGCTGTTGTTCTTGTAAATTTTTTATAAGCGTAGCAAAATGTTTTTTAATCAATTTGGGATAAGCCTCCACACAATAACTCATTGGCCAAGCACTTTGTTGTGCTACTCTATATTCGTTGGAAACAAACAATGCAAACAATTCATCGAATCGTTGTTGATTATTTCCTACCCAATTTACAATAGTTTGGCATTGGGCCTTGTTGTATTTTTTTATTACTTCTGCTCGCAGATTCATTGTTTATTAAAAATATCGTAAAGTGATATTATATTCATTTTATTTTTTAAACCATTAGAAAAATACCTGTCAGAAAGTGAAAGCCTTTTTTTTACGCCCGCTTTTAAATCAAAATAGTTTTCAGAAATATTTTCGCTTCCCTTGCCAATATTTATAAAAACATATTTAGCATCTGCATTACTTTCAATATAAAACGTATTTTCACCAGCCGCACTAATGCTGAAAGTTGGTTTTTGTAGTACAAGGTTTTTTGGATAAATGCTGTCTATTAATGGTCTTATATCTTCTCTGTAAGCTTCTTTTACTGCATACCAAGCTGCTTTTGGTTGCCTGCTAAAATCTGTAATGCTCCAACTGGTTACAGGCCAACAATCATTTAATTGCCAAAGCAACGTTCCCATATTGTATGGCTCTTTTTGCCGATGCATAGCAATGGAATTTTTTAAAATATAGTATTGCAAACATTGGGTGAGGTAAGTATATTCTTCCAACGAAAATCTGTTGAGTTTGCTAGAGTCTAAAAAGTATTTATCCAGATAAAAATTTAATTTCATAAAACCATTGCTCGCTTTTTGGTGTGCCTGTATGGCTTTGGATTTTATGTTTAATTCATTTACGCTGGCATATGTTTTTATTGTTTCATAATTGGGCATGGCCTGCATTCCATATTCGCTCACAAACCTGCCGGTATGGTCGCTAAATGCTTCCCAGCCTTCTAGCCCCCACCAAAGCCCCCAATAATGGCTGTCTCCATCGGTATAACTTTTTTTATTGCCCCATCCAAATTTTGGAGACGAAGCAATATAGGGTCTTCTTCCATCAAATTCATTTACCCATGCTTTTAAACTATCTTCAAAAAGTGTTTTATAATCGTTCCAAACTTTTGCAGAATCTGCCCCATGCAAATTGTATTGATTTTGCCAACCCCAATGCTGCCATGCTTCATCTACCTCATTGTTGCCACACCAAAGTACAATGCATGAATGCTTTTTTAACCTGTTTATTTGATAGACTACTTCAGCTTTTACATTTTGTAAAAAATCTTTATCAGCAGGATACATACCACCAGCAAACATAAAATCTTGCCAAACCATTATGCCTAAACTATCACAGAGTGTATAAAAATAATCATCTTCGTACACGCCACCGCCCCATACACGCAGCATGTTCATATTAGCTTCTTTTGCTTTTCTTAATAGTTTTATGTAATCATATTTTTGTACACTCGGCAAGAAAATATTGGCAGGTACCCAATTAGCACCTTTTACATAAAGAGGCTTTCCATCTTTTTCAAAATAAAAGCTTTCACCAATTCTGTCTTTTTTCTGAATGAGTTTTGCTGCAATTGGTAAAAACATATTTTCAAATACTACGTTTTTAAAATTGCCAGAGAATAAATGTATCTTTTTCCAAATACCACAGCCAATAAAAATTGGCCCCCAATCCCAACCAAACTGAAACTGTGCTTTGCGAGCATACACCCGATTATTATCTGGTAATACCAAGGGTAGTCTTGCTTTTGCAATACTGTCGGTAACATTTTTTGCAGAATGAAAAAATATTTTCAATTCATTTTTACCTTGTTTTGTAAATGGGTTTATGTTTACTTTCCAGCCCCTAAACATATTGTTGGCTTCCAATATTATTTTGCCATTTAAATATACAGTTGCGTAGGTATCCAATCCTTCAAAAGTCAATTCTGCGTAACGATTATCTATTATTTCTTTCTCCAGATTAAATGTAGTTTTATAAATCCAGTCGCAGGTATTTACCCATTGTAAACGTTTTTCATTGTCTGAAAAAAATGGGTCAGGTATAAGTTTATTTCCGAGCAAGTCGGTATGTACTGTACCT
This sequence comes from Ferruginibacter sp., assembly GCA_031380515.1. Taxonomy (GTDB): domain Bacteria; phylum Bacteroidota; class Bacteroidia; order Chitinophagales; family Chitinophagaceae; genus Ferruginibacter. The sequence continues at coordinate 6,950 of JANNGD010000081.1, forward strand.
GGCACATTAGCTTTATACCAATGAATTTTATCTGCCCTAGAAAAATGCCAGTTTTTATTTAAATTAATATCAAGGTACTGCCCAAAGATGTTCCCAGAAATGAGTAAAAGCAAAAAGAGCATGTTTCGCATAAGTAGCTTGTTGTTTTATTTAAATATGTGACAGTGCCGCAATCATATTGGTTATTTCAGTTTCATCTACATCTACCATTTGTAAATTTTCATTCATATAATTAGGTAAAATTGGAGAAAATTTTTTCAACATTTTATGTAAATCTGAACTTTTAATCTCTTTAATCGATGCTTCAGTTTCTTTTGAAAATAATTCATTTTGTAAAATCAATGTATTTCTTTTTGCAGTTTTTAAATATTGAATAAAACATTTTCGATAAAATGGAATATTTGTAGA